>NZ_JAGGOO010000084.1 GCF_018614415.1 Streptomyces sp. ISL-12 | reverse complement strand
TGATCCAAACGACAGGCCCTAACGGCCTACGCGACGGACCATGGCCGCCGCGACCACCGCGTAGACCAGGGCTACGGTCACGACAAGCGGTACCGAGCGGCCGTCCGGCGGCAGCATGAGGGCGGCGACCTTGGCTGCGCCGACGAAGGCGACGTTGAACAGCACGTCGTAGACGGAGAAGATACGGCCCCGGAAGGCGTCGTCGACCGAGGACTGCACGATGGTGTCGGTCGCGATCTTCGAGCCCTGGGTGATGAGCCCCAGGACGAACGCGGCGGCGATCAAGGGTGCGGTGGCGAACGGGAGGCCGAGGGCAGGCACCAGGACCGCGGCGGCCGCGGCGCACAGGGCCATCCAGCGGCCGGGGCCGAGTCGGCCCGCCGTCCAGGGGGTGAGGACCGCCGCCGCGAAGAAGCCGGCGCCCGAGACACCCAGCGCCAGTCCCAGCAGGGCGAGTCCTTCGTCCGTTCCGGAGGTCAGGGCGTACCGGCACAGCATCAGCAGCATCACCAGCAGGGCGCCGTAGCAGAACCGCATCAGCGTCATGGCGGCCAGCGACCAGGCCGCCTCCCGGCGGACCGGCGCGGCGAGGTGCCGGACCCCTGCCATCAGGTCGCGTGCGGTGCCGGTGAGGGCGGTGGCCAGCCGGGGCCGGATCAGCGCCCGGTCGGGCCCCAGCAGGTCCGCCGCCATGCGCAGCGAGGCCAGGGCGCCGCACAGATAGAGGACGGCTCCCAGCACCACCACCGCGGCGTCGGTGTCGGCGATCACGATGCGGACGACGAAGGCGAGACCGCCGCCCGCCGTCGCCGCCAGGGTTCCGGCGGTCGGGGAGAGCGAGTTGGCGATCACCAGGCGGTCGGTGTCGACCACCCGGGGCAGCGCGGCGGACAGTCCGGCCAGGACGAAGCGGTTGACGGCGGTGACGCACAGGGCGGAGACGTAGAAGAGCCAGTCCGGGACCGAGGCGATCATCAGGAGGGCCGTCACCGAGGCCATCAGGGCGCGCAGCAGGTTGCCGAAGAGGAAGACCTGGCGGCGGCGCCAGCGGTCGAGCAGGACGCCGGCGAAGGGGCCGACCAGCGAGTACGGGAGCAGCAGCACCGCCATGGCGGAGGCCACCGCGGCCGGCGAGGTCTGCTTCTCCGGGGAGAAGACGACGTAGGTGGCGAGTCCGACCTGGTAGACACCGTCGGCCCCCTGGGAGAGCAGGCGGACGGCGAGCAGGCGCCTGAACCCCTTCAGACGCAGCAGGACGCGCAGGTCACGGACGACGGCCATGGGGCACAGCCTCACATACGGGGAGGGCCCCCGGGCGTACTGCCTCGGGGGCCCTCCTCCGTTCGCGGGTCGGAGCGGCTCAGCGCTCGACCTCGCCCGCGATGAACTTCTCGACGTTGGCGCGGGCCTCGTCGTCGAAGTACTGGACCGGCGGGGACTTCATGAAGTAGCTCGACGCCGACAGGATCGGGCCGCCGATGCCGCGGTCCTTGGCGATCTTCGCGGCGCGCAGGGCGTCGATGATCACGCCGGCGGAGTTCGGGGAGTCCCAGACCTCGAGCTTGTACTCCAGGTTCAGCGGAACGTCACCGAAGGCACGGCCCTCCAGGCGGACGTAGGCCCACTTGCGGTCGTCCAGCCAGGCCACGTAGTCGGACGGGCCGATGTGGACGTTGTCCGCGCCGAGGTCCCGGTCGGGGATCTGAGAGGTGACGGCCTGCGTCTTGGAAATCTTCTTGGACTCCAGGCGCTCGCGCTCGAGCATGTTCTTGAAGTCCATGTTGCCGCCGACGTTCAGCTGCATCGTGCGGTCCAGGACGACGCCCCGGTCCTCGAACAGCTTCGCCATGACACGGTGCGTGATGGTGGCGCCGACCTGCGACTTGATGTCGTCGCCGACGATCGGGACACCGGCCTCGGTGAACTTGTCCGCCCACTCCTTGGTGCCCGCGATGAAGACCGGGAGGGCGTTGACGAAGGCGACCTTGGCGTCGATGGCGCACTGGGCGTAGTACTTCGCCGCGACCTCGGAGCCCACGGGCAGGTAGCAGACCAGGACGTCGACCTGCTTGTCCTTGAGGACCTGGACGATGTCGACCGGCTCCTCGGCGGACTCCTCGATGGTCTGGCGGTAGTACTTGCCGAGACCGTCGTGGGTGTGGCCGCGCTGGACCTGCACGCCGGTGTTCGGCACGTCGCAGATTTTGATGGTGTTGTTCTCGGAGGCGCCGATGGCGTCCGCGAGGTCCAGGCCGACCTTCTTGGCGTCCACGTCGAACGCGGCGACGAACTCGATGTCGCTGACGTGGTAGTCGCCGAACTGGACGTGCATCAGGCCGGGGACCTTGGCCGCCGGGTCGGCGTCCTTGTAGTACTCGACGCCCTGCACCAGCGATGCGGCGCAGTTGCCCACACCGACGATGGCTACGCGAACCGAACCCATTCCGGTTGCTCCCTGTGTGTACGAGTGAGGCCCTGGCCGGGCGCTCACGTGGCGGTGTCGTCGGGCGTATCCGGTCGCGGGTCGTCCCCGGACCGGGGCAGACCGCCCGGCGCTCCATGTGTGGTGTCCTGTCGAGCGGACCCCTCGGGGCCGGAACCGCGCAGGTCCCGTCCCGCCCGCTCGCTCTCGATGAGCTCGTTCAGCCAGCGCACCTCGCGCTCCACGGACTCCATGCCGTGGCGCTGGAGCTCCAGCGTGTAGTCGTCCAGACGGTCCCGGGTGCGCGCCAGCGAAGCGCGCATCTTCTCCAGGCGCTCCTCCAGCCGGCTGCGGCGCCCTTCCAGTACGCGCATGCGTACGTCACGCGACGTCTGTCCGAAGAAGGCGAAGCGGGCGGCGAAGGTCTCGTCCTCGTACGCGTCGGGACCCGTCTGCGAGAGGAGCTGCTCGAAGTGCTCCTTACCATCTGCCGTCAACCGGTAGACGATCTTGGCTCGGCGTCCCGCCAGAGGGGCGGTGGCCTCAGGGGTGTTCCCCGGTTCCTCTATCAACCAGCCGTTGGCGACCAGCGTCTTGAGACAGGGATACAGCGTTCCGTAGCTGAACGCCCGGAACACACCCAGTGACGTGTTGAGCCGTTTACGCAGCTCATAGCCGTGCATCGGGGACTCGCGGAGCAGGCCGAGGACGGCGAACTCAAGGATGCCGGAACGCCGGCTCATCGTCGCCTCCCCTTGGTCGCCTGGGTCCTTATGCCGAGCTGATGTATCGACTCGATACATCCAGACGATAGAACGGCCTCTCGTGTGCGACAAGAGGAAAACCCGTGAACGGGATCACATCGTTGATTCATGGAAAGCAAGTTGCCTGATTTGAGGTGAACTTCGAAGCTCAGGGGTTTCGCCGGTGCGTAGTCTGTGCGCCATGCAGACCACCGGGAACCGAGTGATGCCCGGGGGCGTCCCTGTCCCTGGTGCAGTACGGGTGAATACGGCAGGGGCCGCATCCGTACTTCGGGGGGACCGGAAACCAGCCGCCGTTGCCAGGCGCGCAATGGTGCGCCTGCCCGAGGAGTAGTCGTTCGATGAGCGAGCACCGTCGCAAACCGCCGCAGCCGCAGGGAGGCGGACGTGCCGCGGCCCGACGCGGCCAGTCCGGTTCGTCCTCCGGCCGCCGTGCGGCACCGCGAGGCGCCACAGAGTCTCCGTCCGGCTCGCACGCGCCGGGAGGTGAGGAACAGTACGGGAGCCGCGCCGAGGCCCGCCGTGCGGCCCAGCGCAGCGGTGGTGGCCGTCGCCGAGCGGCCGAACCGGGCCGCGGCGGGAGGCGCGCCGCCCCGCCGGGGCGCGGCCGGGCGCCCGCGCCAGGCAAGAAGCGGATCATCGACTATCCGCGCTTCGACAAGTACGGATGGCGCCGCTGGGTGCCGTCCTGGAAGCTGGTCTCCGGCCTGTGCGTCGGGTTCTTCGGCGCCATGGTCGCCGCGGCGGGCATCGCGTACGCGATGGTGGGCATCCCCGACGAGGCGAAGACCGCGACGGCGCAGAACAACGTCTACTACTGGGCCGACGGCACCCAGATGGTCTCCACGGGTGGCGAGCGCAACCGGCAGATCGTCGACCTCTCGCGGATCCCCAAGGCGATGCAGAACGCCGTGATCTCGCAGGAGAACAAGACCTTCTACGACGACAGCGGCATCGACCCCAAGGGCATCGCGCGCGCCGTGTACAACATGGCGATGGGCGGCGACACCCAGGGCGGCTCGACCATCACCCAGCAGTACGTCAAGAACGCCATGCTGGACGACCAGTCGCAGACGATCTCCCGCAAGGTCAAGGAGATCTTCGTGTCGATCAAGGTCGGCACCAAGCTCAAGAAGCAGGACATCCTCGCGGGTTACCTCAACTCCGCTTACTACGGCCGCGGCGCCTGGGGTATCCAGGCGGCGTCACGGGCGTACTTCGACAAGGATTCCGAAGATCTGAACCCCGGGGAGTGCGCCTTCCTCTCGGCGATGCTGAAGGGCGCGACCTACTACGACCCGGCCGGAGCGACGTCCATCGACTCGGCCGCCACGCCGAAGGCCAACCAGAAGCGGGCCCTGCTGCAGATGCAGGACACCCTCGACAAGATGGTCGAGTACGAGCACCTCAGCGAGACGGAACGCGCCAAGTACACCGAACTCCCCAAGTGGGAGAACCCGCGGTCGAACACCCAGCTGAGCGGGCAGATCGGTTACCTGGTCGACCTGGCCAAGGCGTCGCTGGTCAAGAACGACGTGGTCACCACCAACCAGCTCGAACAGGGCGGGTACTCGATCTACACGACCTTCGACAAGAAGAAGGTCGAGGAGCTCGAGAAGGCGGTCACCAAGGTCTACAAGGAGAACATCGACCCGAAGAAGCGCCCCGACAAGGACACCGACGTCCAGTTCGGCGGTGCCTCCGTGAATCCTGAGACCGGTGCCATCGAGGCCATCTACGGCGGTCAGGACGCGACCACGCACTTCACCAACAACGCCGATGTGACCGGTGCCCAGGTCGGTTCGACGTTCAAGCCGTTCGTGCTCGCCGCCGCGATGACGTACGGCGTCCGTGATCCGGACCTCGGTGAGGTGCAGTCGGAGGACGAGCGCACGGTGGTCTCGCCGAAGAGCCTGTACAGCGGCAAGAACAAGTGGAAGGTCAAGAACTACGACGGGAGCGTCTGGCAGAACGAGAAGGGCGAGGAGTGGCTGCAGACCAATGACGGCGGTGCCGACGCCACCGCCGGTGAGGCGCCGGACTTCATGATCGACCTTCGCGAGGCGATGCGGGAGTCGATCAACTCCGCCTTCGTCCAGCTCGGCATGGACGTCGGCCTGGACAAGGTGAAGGACTCCGCGATCAAGGCCGGCCTGCTGGAGGACAGCCTGGCCGGCACCACGTTCCCCTCGTTCTCCATCGGTATCTCCGACCCGAGCGCGATCCGGATGGCCGGCTCCTACGCCACCTTCGCGAGCAGCGGCAAGCAGCGTGACCCCTTCTCCGTGACCAAGGTGACGAACAAGGACGGCACGATCTATACGCACAAGGTGCAGACCGAGCAGGCGTTCACCGCCAAGGTCGCGGACAACGTCACGGACGTCCTGAAGACCGTCGTCGAGAAGGGCACCGGTAAGAACGCCCGGCTCACGGGCCGGGAGGTGGCCGGCAAGACCGGTACGACCGACGGCAACAAGTCGGCTTGGTTCGTCGGCTACACCCCGCAGCTCTCCACCGCGATCAGCATGTTCCGCTACCCGGACGACGAGAGCGTCAAGAACCGGCAGTTCCTGGAGATGTACGGGACGGGTGGCCAGGAGGAGATCCACGGTGCCTCGTTCCCGTCCGAGATCTTCAAGGACTACATGGAGGACGCGCTCAAGGGCGAGCCGGCGGTGAAGTTCCCCAAGCCGGAGGCCATCGGCGAGGTCGTCAACGACGAACCGTCCCCGTCGGCCACCGCCTCGGCCACGGAGACCGAGGAGGCGGAGTCGGAGAGTCCGTCGCCGACCCCGACGCAATCGGAGACGCAGGAAGAGACCTCGCCGTCGCCCACCACCAGCGAGACCTGCGGAGCCTGGGAGTGGGGCTGCGAGGAGGGGTCGGACGGCGGTACCGAGACGGGCGACGAGGGCGATGGTGACGCCAGCGAATCCCCGACGTCATCCGCCACGGAGTCGGAGGAAGCCGGCAACTCACGAGGCAATGACGGAGGCATCTTCGGATAGCTGCCGGATCGCCCGGCATGGGTGTTTCACGTGAAACACCCGTATGTTTCACGTGAAACAGGGCCGCCGCACCGACCGGGTGCGGCGGCCCTCGGCGTTTTCAGAGGTACGTACGGCAGGATGTGCCTCATGCCCAGTGCAGAATCGACGCAAGCGAGCACCCGGCCGGACCCGGTGCGGCCGACCCAGGAGGACCAGGTCGCGGCGGCCGGCAGTGAGCTGTTCGGTGGCCCCCTCGGCCGACGGGCCCTGCTCGGTACGTCCTGGTGGACCCCGGTACGGGTGATCGCACTCGTGGCGATCGGCATGTTCGCCCTCGGCCTGGTCCAGAAGGCGCCCTGCTACAACGGCGGATGGTTCTTCGGCGCCGGCTCGCAGTACACACACGCCTGCTACTCGGACATCCCGCACCTCTTCACCGGACGCGGGTTCGCGGACGGGCTAGTCCCGTACTTCGACAAGATCCCCGGCGACATGCAGTACCTCGAGTACCCGGTGCTGACGGGCGTGTTCATGGAGGTGGCCTCCTGGCTCACGCCGGGCGGCGACAGCATCCAGGACCAGCAGCAGTGGTACTGGCTGGTCAACGCGGGCATGCTGATGATCTGCGCGGTGGTCATCGCGGTCTGCGTGACCCGTACACACGGACGGCGACCGTGGGACGGCCTGCTGGTCGCCCTGGCGCCTGCCTTCGCCCTCACGGCGACCATCAACTGGGACCTGCTGGCGGTCGCTCTGACGGCCGCGGCGATGCTGATGTGGTCCAGGAGCCGCCCCCTCGCCTTCGGCGTCCTCCTGGGGCTCGCCACGGCCGCCAAGCTCTACCCGTTCCTGATCCTCGGACCGCTGCTCGTCCTGTGCTGGCGAGCGGGCAAGTGGCGGGAGTACGGGATCGCCCTCGGCGGCGCCGCCGTCTCCTGGCTCGTGGTGAATCTGCCGGTGATGCTCTTCGCCTTCGACGGCTGGTCGAAGTTCTACACCTTCAGCCAGGAGCGGGGCGTCGACTTCGGATCCTTCTGGCTGGTCCTGGCGCAGAACTCGGACGACCCGCTCAGCACCGAGACGGTCAACACCCTGGCCATGCTGCTGGTGGCGCTGTGCTGCGGCGGCATCGCGGCACTCGCGCTGACCGCGCCCCGCCGGCCGCGCTTCGCCCAGCTCGCTTTCCTGATCATCGCGGCCTTCATCCTCACCAACAAGGTCTACTCGCCCCAGTACGTCCTGTGGCTGGTGCCGCTGGCGGTGCTCGCCCGGCCTAAGTGGCGGGACTTCCTGATCTGGCAGGCGTGCGAGGTCGCCTACTTCCTGGGCATTTGGATGTACCTCGCCTACACGACCAGCGGAGACGCCCACAAGGGGCTGCCGGCCGACGGCTACCACTGGGCGATCGGACTGCATCTGCTGGGCACGCTCTACCTCTGTGTGATGGTGGTCCGCGACATCCTGATGCCGGACCGGGACCCGGTGCGCAGGGCCGGTGACGACGATCCCTCCGGCGGGGTGCTCGACGGCGCCGCCGATGTCTTCGTCCTCGCCCGCGGGGCGGGTCCGGGGCGGGACGCGGAGGAGTTCGAGGGACCGCACGTGGAGTGGGGCACCGAGCCGCACGGCGACGGGCCGCGCTGAGCGGACTCCCGGGGAGCGACTGCCTCCCCGGCACGCGGAAGGCCGTACCCGGCGATCCGGGTACGGCCTTTGTGCTGCGGGAGGGCCTCGGCGGGCCTGCGGGAGCTGATCGGCGCCGAGGCGGGCGGCCAGGGCCGTCGAGCCCCGGTCCGGGCCGGCCGGGCCAGGTGGTCAGCGGTCGAGGAGGCGGTCGAACTGCGTCGTGGTGTGGCGCAGGTGGGCGACCAGCTCGTCACCGACCTTCGGCTCCGGCGCGTCCGAGGGCACGAACAGGATCGAGACCTGCATGTGCGGCGGCTCGGCGAACCAGCGCTGCTTGCCGCCCCAGACGAACGGCGACAGATTCCGGTTGACCGTGGCGAGACCGGCCCGGGCCACGCCCTTGGCCCGCGGCATCACCCCGTGCAGGGCCTTCGGCGCCTCCAGTCCCACGCCGTGCGAGGTGCCGCCGGCCACGACCACCAGGAAGCCGTCCGAGGCCGCCTTCTGCTGCCGGTAGCCGAACCGCTCCCCCTTGACGACCCGGGTGACGTCCAGGACGGCCCCGCGGTACTCGGTGGCGTCGTGGTCACCCAGCCACAGCCGGGTGCCGATCCGGGCACGGAAGCGGGTCTGCGGGAACTGCTGCTGGAGGCGGGCCAGTTCCTCGGCCTTGAGGTGGCTGACGAACATGGTGTGCAGCGGCAGCCGGGCCGCGCGCAGCCGGTCCATCCAGCCGATGACCTCCTCGACGGCGTCCGAGCCGTCGGTGCGGTCCAGCGGCAGGTGGATGGCGAAGCCCTCCAGCCGGACGTTCTCGATGGCGGCGTGCAGCTGCGGCAGCTCCTGCTCGCTGATGCCGTGCCGCTTCATCGAGGACATCACCTCGATGACCACCCGGGCGCCGACGAGACCGTAGACCCCGTCGATCGAGGAGACCGACCGGATGACCCGGTCGGGCAGCGGCACGGGCTCCTCGCCGCGCCGGTACGGCGTCAGGACCAGCAGGTCGCCGCCGAAGAAGTCCTTGATCCGGGCGGCCTCGTACGTCGTGCCGACGGCCAGCACGTCGGAGCCGAGCCGGGTGGCCTCCTCAGCCAGCCGCTCGTGCCCGAAGCCGTAGCCGTTGCCCTTGCAGACCGGGACCAGTGCGGGGAACTGCTCCTGCACGTGCTTGTGGTGCGCCCGCCAGCGCGCGGTGTCGACGTAGAGCGTGAGCGCCATGGCCGGACCTGGAACCTTTCTCGTGGCAGCGTGTGTCGGGGGTGGGGAACGCGGCGTCAGCGACGCGACATGTAGAGGTCGAGTGCCTTGTGGAGCAGCTTGTTGAGCGGGAAGTCCCACTCGCCGAGGTACTCTCCGGCCTCGCCGCCGGTGCCGACCTTGAACTGGATCAGGCCGAAGAGGTGGTCGGTCTCGTCCAGGGAGTCGGAGATGCCGCGCAGGTCGTAGACGGTGGCGCCGAGCGCGTAGGCGTCGCGCAGCATCGTCCACTGCATGGCGTTGGAGGGCCTCACCTCGCGCCCGATGTTGTCGGAGGCGCCGTAGGAGTACCAGACGTGCCCGCCGACGACCAGCATCGTCGCCGCCGAAAGGTTCACGCCGTTGTGGCGGGCGAAGTACAGCCGCATGCGGTTGGGGTCCTCGGTGTTGAGGGCCGTCCACATGCGCTGGAAGTAGGAGAGCGGACGGGGCCGGAAGTGGTCGCGCACGGCCGTGATCTCGTACAGCCGCTGCCACTCCTCCAGGTCGTGGTAGCCGCCCTGGACGACCTCGACGCCGGCCTTCTCGGCCTTCTTGATGTTGCGGCGCCACAGCTGGTTGAAGTTCTTGTGGACCTCTTCCAGGGACCGGTTGGCCAGCGGGACCTGGAAGACGTAGCGCGGCTGCACGTCGCCGAAGCCGGCGCCGCCGTCCTCGCCCTGCTGCCAGCCCATCTTGCGCAGCTTGTCGGCCACCTCGAAGGCGCGCGGTTCGATGAAGTCGGCCTCGATGTCGCGCAGGCGTTTGACGTCCGGGTCCTGGATGCCCTTCTTGATGGACGCCGCCCCCCAGCGCCGGATGATCACCGGCGGGCCCATCTTGACCGAAAAGGCACCCTGGCGCTTGAGGTGCGCCAGCATCGGTTCCAGCCACTCCTGGAGGTTCGGCGCGAACCAGTTGATGACCGGGCCCTCGGGCAGGTAGGCGAGGTAACGCTTGATCTTGGGCAGCTGGCGGTAGAGGACTAGACCCGCGCCGACCAGTTCGCCGGTCCGGTCGTCGAACCAGCCGAGGTTCTCCGAACGCCATTCCGCCTTGACGTCTGCCCATGCCGGGACCTGCATGTGACTCGCCGACGGCAGGCTCTGGATGTACGCCAGATGCTGCTCGCGACTGATGGTCCTCAGGGTCAGGCTCATTCGGGGCGCTCCTCGGGCTGGTTCGTCCCCATGGGTACAGGGGCTCCGGCTCTCGCGCGAAGCCTACTGCGCCCGCGGCGCGCCCCGACTGGGCCCACGGCTCCTTTGCCCGGGCCGGGCCGGGACCCGCCGGAGGCCGGAGCGTCACCCGCTGTTCGATTGTGGTGTCCCTGGCGTCAGTCGATGACCCCGCCGAACAGTCCGCCGTGCGCCATGCCCAGGAGGAGGCCCACGCCCGCGGCTCCCATGCCCACGATCAGGCCGAAGCGCTCACGGGTGGTCACCGAGAGCCACAGGCCGTAGGCGCCGGCGACGATGCCGAGCAAGCCGGTCCAGGAGCTGAGCAGGTGCAGATGGTGGAACATCGCGGTGATGAACGACGTGACGCCCAGCACCAGGGTCGCGGCCATCAGGGCGTCCTGGATCGGATGGGGCTTGCCGTCCGTGGCGAAGAGGCCGCCGGCGGTGTCGGTTCGCATTACCTGTGCCATGGGGCACCTCCTGCGATAGGCGGCGCATGGTAGCGCCCTACACACCCTTTGTGTACAGATTGTCTGCCTCTCCGGCCGGATTTCAACCGGAAGCCGAGGTGCGGGTACTGTGTACCGTCTGCACCGGTGTCTGCTCAGTCGCAGCCTTGAGAGCCCTCGACGATCGTCCTGATTGTCAGTGGCCGCTGCTCTACTGATGACAGGTACCGAGGCGAACGCATCACAACCCTCCTGCCACGGAACGACCGTGGCCGCTGAGTCCAAAGGAGGTGGGTTCCACATGCGTCACTACGAGGTGATGGTCATCCTCGACCCCGATGTCGAGGAGCGCGCTGTCTCTCCGCTGATCGAGAACTTCCTGTCCGTCGTCCGTGACGGTGGCGGAAAGGTCGAGAAGGTCGACACCTGGGGCCGTCGTCGTCTCTCGTACGAGATCAAGAAGAAGCCCGAGGGCATCTACTCGGTCATCGACCTGCAGGCCGAGCCTGCGGTCGTCAAGGAGCTCGACCGCCAGATGAACCTGAACGAGTCGGTCCTCCGGACCAAGGTCCTCCGTCCCGAGACCCACTGAGCTTCCGCTCAGCCGGTCCGGGATTCGAGTAGCAGCACAAGCAGCCAGCAGCAAACCCGCCGAGAGGTTCCCCCATGGCAGGCGAGACCGTCATCACGGTCGTCGGCAATCTTGTCGACGACCCCGAGCTGCGCTTCACCCCCTCCGGTGCGGCCGTCGCGAAGTTCCGTGTCGCGTCCACTCCCCGCACCTTCGACCGCCAGACCAACGAGTGGAAGGACGGCGAGAGCCTCTTCCTGACCTGCTCGGTCTGGCGCCAGGCGGCGGAGAACGTCGCAGAGTCGCTCCAGCGAGGCATGCGCGTCATCGTGCAGGGCCGGCTGAAGCAGCGGTCCTACGAGGACCGTGAGGGCGTCAAGCGCACGGTCTACGAGCTGGACGTCGACGAGGTCGGCGCCAGCCTGCGCAATGCCACGGCCAAGGTCACCAAGACCTCGGGCCAGGGCCGCGGAGGCCAGGGCGGCTACGGCGGTGGTGGCGGCGGCGCCCAGGGTGGCGGCGGCTGGGGCGGCGGCCCCGGCGGCGGCCAGCAGGGCGGCGGCGCTCCGGCCGACGACCCGTGGGCGACCGGCGCTCCCGCCGGTGGCCAGCAGGGCGGCGGCGGTGGCGGCGGCTGGGGTGGAAACTCCGGCGGCGGTGGCGGCGGCTACTCGGACGAGCCCCCCTTCTAGGGCGCCCCTTCCAGGGACGTCCCCCAGGGACGGGTTCGTACTCACACTTCTTGATCACACAGGAGAATCACCATGGCGAAGCCGCCTGTGCGCAAGCCGAAGAAGAAGGTCTGCGCTTTCTGCAAGGACAAGGTCACGTACGTGGACTACAAGGACACGAACATGCTGCGGAAGTTCATTTCCGACCGCGGCAAGATTCGTGCCCGCCGCGTGACCGGCAACTGCACCCAGCACCAGCGTGACGTCGCCACGGCCGTGAAGAACAGCCGTGAGATGGCGCTGCTGCCCTACACCTCCACCGCGCGATAAGGGAAGGGTGACCGACTCATGAAGATCATCCTCACCCACGAGGTCTCCGGCCTCGGTGCCGCGGGCGACGTCGTCGACGTCAAGGACGGTTACGCTCGCAACTACCTGATCCCGCGGAAGTTCGCCATCCGCTGGACCAAGGGCGGCGAGAAGGACGTCGAGCAGATCCGTCGTGCTCGCAAGATCCACGAGATCCAGACCATCGAGCAGGCCAACCAGGTGAAGGCCCAGCTCGAGGGCGTCAAGGTCCGCCTGGCCGTCCGTGCCGGCGAGGCCGGTCGTCTCTTCGGTTCCGTCACCCAGGCCGACATCGCCTCGGCGATCAAGGCTGCCGGTGGCCCCGAGGTCGACAAGCGCCGCATCGAGGTCGGTTCGCCGATCAAGACGCTGGGCGCCCACGAGACGTCCGTGCGTCTGCACCCCGAGGTCGACGCCAAGGTCAACCTCGAGGTGGTCGCGGCCTGAGTGCCGTACCCGCTCAGCGGTGAGTGAGGGGGCCGCGTCCTTCTGGGACGCGGCCCCCTCCTCGCGTACGGAAGACTTCGCGCTGACGTGTGCGGCGACAGCGCGTGGTTCACGCTGTCGCCCGTTGTTTCACGTGAAACGGTCAGCGCGTGGCACCCGTCACGACCCAGCGGCCGGAGCGTGTCCGCAGCCACAGCGTGGCCAGACGGACAGTCATCATCAGTGTCATGGCCGCCCACAGGGCGGTGAGCCCGCCGCCGAAGACGGGGACGAGCAACGCCACTGGGGTGAAGACCGCCAGGGTGATCAGCATCGCCCAGGCCAGGTACGGGCCGTCGCCCGCGCCCATCAGGACGCCGTCCAGGACGAAGACGACGCCGCAGACCGGCTGGGACAGCGCTACGACCACCAGAGCGGGCAGGGCCGCGTCCTTGACCGCGGAGTCACCGGTGAACAGGGGCAGGAAGGCCGGCCGGGTGGCCACCACCAGCACGCCGAGCACGATTCCTACCGCGACGCCCCACTGGACCATCCGCCGGCAGACGTCCCGGGCCCCTTGTCCGTCACCGGCTCCCAGATAGCGCCCGATGATGGCCTGTCCGGCGATGGCGATGGCATCGAGAGCGAAGGCGAGCAGGCTCCACAGGGACAGGATGATCTGGTGAGCCGCGATGTCGGCGTCACCGAGGCGGGCCGCCACAGCCGTCGTGATCATCAGGATCGCCCGCAGCGAGAGCGTACGGACCAGCAGGGGTACGCCGGCCTGGGCGGAGGCCCTGATCCCGGCGAGGTCCGGGCGCAGCGCGGCGCCGCGCCGACGCGCGCCGCGGACGACGACCACGAGATACACGGCGGCCATCGCGCACTGGGCGATGACCGTGCCCCAGGCCGAGCCCGCGATGCCGAGGCCGGCACCGTAGACCAGTACGGCGTTGAGGGCGGCGTTCGCGACGAAGCCCCCGACGGCCACGTACAGGGGAGTCCGGGTGTCCTGCAGGCCGCGCAGGACACCGGTCGCCGCGAGGACGACGAGCATGGCGGGGATGCCGAGCGAGGAGATGCGCAGATAGGTGGTGGCGTAGGGGGCCGCGGTGTCGGAGGCGCCGAAGAGCTCGACGAGCGACGGAGCCGTGGGCAGGACCACGGCGATGACGGCGGCGCCGAGCAGCAGGGCCAGCCAGATGCCGTCCATGCCCTGCCGGATGGCGGCCTGGAGATCGTCCGCGCCGACGCGCCGGGAGACGGCCGCCGTGGTGGCGTAGGCGAGGAAGACGAAGATGCTGACGGCGGTGGTCAGGAGGGCCGAGGCGACGCCGAGACCGGCGAGTTGCGCGGTGCCGAGATGGCCGACGATCGCACTGTCGGCCATGACGAAGAGCGGCTCGGCGACGAGCGCGCCGAAGGCGGGGACGGCCAGAGCGATGATCTCGCGGTCGTGCCGGGCCCGGGTGGGTCGGGAGCGCGCGGAGGCCTGTGTCATGGGCATCAATCTAATCTTCCACAGGTAAGAGATGCAAAGCTATTGTGACCCTTACTTTATGTCTCAGTGTGTGTATATCCGTGTACGGTCCACATCGATCTTGATCCGACCGGGCAAGTTTTTCTTCTGCACAGCCGGTGGATGGTAAAAGCGCTGGTCACGGCCGTCATGTGGGGGATGGCGAGGGCTTGTTCACAGGGCTGTCCACCGGGTCGTGCACAGGTTTCGCGGAGTTCTCCACAGCATCTGGGCCGTCGTCCACATGGCCTGTGGATAACCAGATTGGCTGACGGTGCCGACGGGCCTACGGTGGTCCGGCGCCCGCTCCGTCCATCGGTTCGCGAAACGGTATAAATCCGCCGCGCCGGAACCGGAGTTGGGCCTCTTATTCGTCAGTGCCGTGCCGTAGAACAGAGGGGCACGGCGAGGTCCGCACCGCGGACGGGAGGAGGTGGCTCGGTGAGCATTTCCGAGCCCTTGGACGAGCCGTGGGCCGACAGCGGCCCAAGCGATCGTCTGCCCGCCTCCCGCCGCCGCGGTGACGGGGTGCGTGGCCGTGACGACCAGCACGAGCGCGGCCGGGAGAGCGGTGTCTGGGACGGCGCGGGCCCGGCGTTCGAGCGGGTCCCCCCGCAGGATCTGGACGCCGAGCAGTCGGTGCTCGGCGGCATGCTGCTGTCCAAGGACGCCATCGCCGATGTGGTGGAGATCCTCAAGGGCCACGACTTCTACAAGCCGGCCCACGAGACGATCTACCAGGCGATCCTCGACGTCTATGCCAAGGGCGAGCCCGCCGACCCGATCACGATCTCCGCCGAGCTGACCAAGCGGGGCGAGATCAACAAGGTCGGCGGGGCGTCGTACCTGCACACCCTCGTCCAGACCGTACCCACGGCGGCCAACGCCCCGCACTACGCCGAGATCGTCCACGAGCGGGCCGTCCTGCGCCGCCTGGTCGAGGCGGGCACGCGGATCACGCAGATGGGATACGCGGCCGACGACGACGTCGACGAGATCGTCAACCGGGCGCAGGCGGAGATCTACGCGGTCACCGAACAGCGGACCAGCGAGGACTACCTGCCGCTCGGCGACATCATGGAGGGCGCGCTCGACGAGATCGAGGCGATCGGCTCGCGCAGCGGCGAGATGACCGGGGTGCCGACCGGTTTCACCGACTTCGACTCGCTGACCAACGGACTGCATCCCGGGCAGATGATCGTCATCGCGGCGCGTCCCGCCATGGGTAAGTCGACGCTGGCGCTGGACTTCGCGCGGGCCGCGTCGATCAAGCACAACCTCCCCAGTGTCGTCTTCTCCCTGGAGATGGGGCGCAACGAGATCGCGATGCGCCTGCTGTCCGCCGAGGCCCGCGTCGCCCTGCACCACATGCGGTCGGGCACGATGACCGACGACGACTGGACGCGGCTGGCCCGCCGGATGCCGGACGTCTCGGCGGCTCCGCTCTACATCGACGACTCCCCGAACCTGTCGATGATGGAGATCCGCGCCAAGTGCCGCCGCCTCAAGCAGCGCAACGACCTGAGGCTGGTCGTCATCGACTACCTCCAGCTGATGCAGTCCGGCGGGTCCAAGCGCGCCGAGAGCCGGCAGCAGGAGGTCTCGGACATGTCCCGTAACCTCAAGCTGCTGGCCAAGGAGCTGGAGATCCCGGTCATCGCGCTCTCCCAGCTCAACCGAGGTCCCGAGCAGCGCACGGACAAGAAGCCGATGGTCTCCGACCTGCGAGAGTCCGGTTCCATCGAGCAGGACGCGGACATGGTCATCCTGCTGCACCGCGAGGACGCCTACGAGAAGGAGTCGCCGCGCGCGGGCGAGGCCGACCTGATCGTGGCCAAGCACCGAAACGGTCCGACCGCGACGATCACGGTCGCCTTCCAGGGGCACTACTCGCGCTTCGTGGACATGGCGCAGACCTGATCCAGGCCCGCGGGGTCACCTCGACCCCTCCGAAATGAGCTCGACTCGGGGAGTCCGGGCGGGTGGACTGGGGCCATGACGTCACCTGAGGAAGACCTGCTTCCCGCCACCCGCCGTGCGCTGCTGCATCGGATCGCCGTGGCCCAGTCCGCGGGCCGGGCACCGTCTCTGACCGCTGCGGTCGTCCGCGGCGGGCGGACCGTCTGGCACGGTGCGCGGACATCGGTCGACGGGCACGCCCCGGACGCGGACGTGCAGTACCGGATCGGATCCATCACCAAGACCTTCACGGCCGTTCTCGTCCTGCGCCTGCGTGACGAGGGCCTGCTCGACCTGGGGGACCCGCTGGAGAAGCACCTGCCGGGCACCGGGGCGGGGGAGGCCACGATCGCCGGGCTGCTCGCCCACACCGGGGGCCTGGCGGCCGAGTCGCCGGCGCCCTGGTGGGAGCGGACCCCCGGTTCCCTCCGTCCCGAACTCGCCGATGTGCTGGGCGAACAGCCGTTCCTGCACCCGGTGGGCCGCCGGCACCACTACTCGAACCCGGGCTACACCCTGCTCGGCGCGTTGGTCGAGGAGGTGCGCGGAGCGCCCTGGGAGGACGTACTGCGTCGGGAGGTCCTCGAACCGCTGGGGCTGACGCGTACGAGCCCGGGTCCCCGTGCGCCGCACGCGGGCGGCTGGGCGGTGCATCCGTGGGCGGACGTGATGCTGGCCGAGCCCGTGGAGGACCTGGGGCGGATGGCGCCGGCCGGTCAGCTCTGGTCGACGGCCGGGGACCTGGCACGGTTCGCCGCGTTCCTGACGTACGGGGACGACAAGGTGCTGAGCGCGGAGAGCGTGCGGGAGATGCGGGCGCCGGCGGCACCCGCCGAGGCGGCGGATGTCGCGGACGGTATGACGTACGGCCTCGGTCTGCAGATCATGCACGGGGACGGACGGATGCTGGTGGGGCACTCCGGCTCGCTGCCGGGTTTCCTGGCCAACCTCACCATCGGTGTCGAGGACGACGTCGCGGCGGTGGTCCTGGCCAACTGCACCTCGGGTCCGCAGCTGTCCGTGGTGGGGGCCGACCTGGTCCGCATCGTCGCGGAGGCCGAGCCGCGGATTCCCGAGCCCTGGCGGCCGTTGCCGCAGGCCGACGCGTCCGTACTGGAGCTGGCGGGGCCGTGGTACTGGGGGACGAACGCCTTCGTCCTGCGTCTCACCGCCGACGAGGGTGTCTCCCTGGAGCCGTTGGCGGGTGGTGGCCGGCGCTCGCGGTTCCGGTCCAACGGCGACGGTACCTGGCGCGGCCTGGAGGGCTACTACGCCGGTGAGCTGCTGCGGGCCGTGCGGCGCCCGGACGGAACCGTGAGCCATCTCGACCTCGGTTCGTTCGTCTTCACGCGGCAGCCGTACGACGAGGACGCTCCCGTGCCAGGCGGGGTGGACCCGGAGGGGTGGCGGGGGATCGGCTGAGTGGCGGGAGTGCTCCGTTTCACGTGAAACGGAGCACTCCCGGTCGACCGTGCTCCGTCTTGTCAGAGCTGGAGCTTGAAGCCCACATGGGACGCCGAGAAGCCCAGCCGCTCATAGAAGCGGTGCGCGTCGGTGCGGCTGGCGTCGGAGGTCAGCTGCACCAGGGCACATCCGAGGCGACGTGACTCATCGATCGCCCACTGGATGAGCTGTGTCCCCAGGCCGCTGCCGCGGTCGTCGGCGTGGACACGTACGGCCTCGATCACCGACCGGGTCGCGCCGCGCCGGGACAGGCCGGGGATGACGGTCAGCTGGAGCGTGCCCACGACTCGTCCCGCGCGGACAGCGGTGATCAGTCGCTGGTTCGGGTCGGTGCTGAGCCGCTCGAAAGCAGCCAGGTACGGACGCAGATCGCCGGGCGACTCGCGCTGAGCGCCCAGCGGGTCGTCGGCCAGCATGGCGACGATCGCGGCGATGTCGTCCTCGACGGTCGGCCTTATTTCAAGATCTCCCATGTCCCGCACCCTACGCAGGGGGCGGCGGCATGGACCGCGGTTCCGAACGGGCTCAGGCGGGGACCGGTGCCTTCAGGGTCTCGATGGCCCGGACCAGCGGGGCGATGTCGGGGTTCCGCGAGGCTTCGTCGAGGGCTTCACGCAGCGCGGTGTCGTTGGTGGGCCGGGCTTCCTCCAGCAGCTTCAGACCGTCCTCGGTGACATTGGTGTAGATGCCGCGACGGTCGGTGGGGCAGAGGTAGCGCTCCAGCAGGCCGCGGTCCTCAAGACGGGTCACCAGGCGGGTGGTGGCGCTCTGACTGAGCACCACCGCGTCGGCGACCTGCTTCATCTGCAGATGCCCTCCGTCACCTTCGTGCTGGCGGCTGAGTACGTCGAGCAGGGAGTACTCGCGCACGCTGAGGCCGTGACCGGCCTGCAGGGCGCGCTCGATGTGGGTCTCGATCCTCCCGTGGAGCAGGGAGAGGGCGCACCATCCCTGGGCGAGGGCGGTGAGTGCGGGGTCTGTCGCTGTCATGGCGTTCCTCCGTCCCGGAGCGGCTGAGACAAGGGTAAGCCAGGAATGCAATAGATGGCGTTTGCCGTTAGCCAGCGTATGCAACTATTGTGGGCGCGGTTCAAGCGCTCCTGCAATCTCTGGAAAGGTGTACCCGCTCATGCCTCTCGCGCTCCTCGCCCTGGCGATCGGGGCCTTCGGGATCGGAACGACCGAGTTCGTGATCATGGGGCTGCTGCCCGAGGTCGCCGGTGACTACGGGGTCTCCATTCCCACCGCCGGTTTCCTGGTGACCGGCTACGCCCTCGGCGTCATGTTCGGCGCTCCGCTGATGACCGTCCTCGGCACCAGGATCCCCCGCAAGCGGATGCTGATGCTGCTGATGGGGCTGTTCGTCGTCGGCAACCTGCTTTCCGCTCTCGCCCCCTCCTTCTGGGTCATGGTGACCGGCCGGGTGGTGGCCTCGCTCGCCCATGGCGCCTTCTTCGGGATCGGCTCGGTCGTCGCCGCCGATCTGGTGGCTCCCGACAAGAAGGCCGGAGCCATCGCCATGATGTTCACCGGGCTGACCGTCGCCAACGTGGTCGGTGTCCCGCTGGGCACCCTCGTCGGTCAGTCCGTCGGCTGGCGGGTCACCTTCGGCCTCGTCGCCGCACTCGGCGTCGTCGGCCTGGCCGGCATCGCGAAACTGGTCCCCGACCTGCCGAAGCCCGAGGGAGTGCGGCTCCGGCATGAGCTGGCCGCCTTCCGGAACGTCCAGGTCCTGCTCGCGATGGCGATGACCGTCCTCGGATTCGGCGGGGTCTTCGCGGCCATCACCTACATCGCGCCGATGATGACCCACGTCGCGGGGTTCGCCGACGCCTCGGTCACCTGGCTGCTGGTGCTCTTCGGACTCGGCATGGTCGGTGGCAACCTGGTCGGCGGCCGGCTGGCCGACCGGGCCACGATGCCCCTGCTGTACGTCTCCCTGAGCGCCTTGGCCGTGGTGCTGGCGCTGTTCACGCTCACCGCGCACAACGAGATCACGGCGGCCGTGACCATCGTGCTGATCGGCGCCCTCGGTTTCGCGACCGTTCCGCCGCTGCAGAAGCGTGTCCTCGACCAGGCCCACGGAGCCCCGACCCTGGCCTCCGCCGTGAACATCGGTGCCTTCAACCTGGGCAACGCGCTGTCCGCCTGGCTCGGGGGTCTCGTCATCGCCGCCGGACTGGGCTACACCGCCCCGAACTGGGTGGGTGCCGTCCTGGCCGCGGCGGCCTTGGTCCTCGCCTTCCTCTCGGCCGCCCTCGAGCGGCGCGACGGTGCGCGCAGCACGGTCGTCACGGGCTCCCTGCCGACCGGGCAGCGGACCGCCGTTCACTGAACAACCCCGTCCACCGATCCCCCTGCCGCGGCCTCCTGACCGAGGCGGTCGCGGAACCCGGACGCAGCGGGCCCCACAACCACACACAGCGGGCCCCACAGCACCCCGGATACCCCCGCAGAAACCCCCCGCAGAAAAGGGAGAACCCCCGATGAGCACCACCACAGCCCCCGCCCCGCTGACCACCCAGGACGCCGAAGCCCTCGTCACCGTCGCGTACCGCGCCGCCGAGGACGCCGGAGTCCGGGTCAGCGTCACCGTCCTCGACGCGGGTGGTCACCTGATCGCCTTCCGGCGCGACGACCGGGCCGTGCTGATCTCCGGGGAGACGAGTACCCGCAAGGCGTACACGGCGCTTCAGCTGGACAGCCCGACCGCTGACCTGGTCGAGGCGGTCCAGCCCGGTGGCGTCTTCCACACGCTGCCCACCGCGCTGGACCGGCCGCTGCTGTTCATCGCGGGCGGCGTGCCGGTCCACCGCGACGGCCGGCTGATCGGCGCCATCGGTGTCGGTGGCGGGGCTCCGGAACAGGACCACGCCTTCGCCTCGACCGCCGTGGAGTCCCTGGCCTGAGGTACCGACGGACGGACCGGCGGACCGGCGGACCGGGCCGCACGGTCTCACGGTCCGGCGGCACGGGCCGTTCGCCGGGGGGCGGACCGGGTCAGCCGGCCGCCACCGTCAGCGGAGCGAACCGGCGGCTCCAGTCCCCCGGCAGCTCGGTGATGCCATGGGTCATCACCGCGTTGCGGGCGACGGACGACAGGCCACGGGCCTTGACCCAGGCCAGCAGTTCCTCGTGCCGTACATCGATATCCGTGCGCAGTGGGCCGTCGGTCTGTGTGGCGAGGGAGGAGAGCAGAGCCTTGGCCGTCTCCGTGTCACGGGCGATGAGCGGGCCCACCACATGGCTGTCCGTGTTGGGCCAGGCCGCGGCGTAGCCGATGAGCCGGCCGTTCTCCTCCGCGACCCGGAACCGGTCGGCGAAGGCGGGCAGTCGCGCGAGGATGTGCGTGCGATCCGTCCCGAAGACCTCCCCGTCGAGTCGCACCACCGTGGTCAGGTCATCGGCCGTGGCCGCCCGCGTGGCGATCCGGGACGCGGGGCCGCCGCCCGGCGAGAAGTGTCCGCGGACCATTTCCGCGCTGCCGGTGACCTTGAAACCCAGCTCTTCGTAGAGCGGCCGGCCGTTCGGGGTCGCGTGCAAGGTCAGTGGCGTGGGGCCCATCGTCGACATGACGTGGCGCATGAGCCGGCGTCCGACTCCTCGGCGGGCGTGCCGCGCGGCGACCAGCACCATGCCGACGGCCGCGAGCGCCGGGCGCCCGGGAGGGCCGTACTCGGTGACGGTGCAGGCCGCCACCAGTCCGCCATCGGGGTCGTCGATGCCGTAGCCCTGCCCGGCCGTGAGGAGCAGGCCCCACTTGTGTTCTTCGCGGGGCCAGCCGCGGTCCTGGGACAGATCGGCGCACGCGGCCAGGTCGCGGAAGGTCAGGCGTCGGATCGGCAGAGCGGCGAGGGAAGGAGTCGGCACGCGGGCCAGGCTGTCTGACGGCGGCCCCTGCCGTCCACCTGTTTCCGGGGAGACGTACAGGCTTTTGGACATGTCATGGGTGACGTGTGCGGCTGGTGGTCCCGCGGTGGTGTTTCACGTGAAACAGCGGCGAACGCGGAATGTCGCCCCAGAAGGCTGACGGATCGGAGACAGACGGGCAGACGCGTCCCCGGACGCCCTCCTCATCCGCCGCACCCTGAGCGCCCCGGTCTCAGCCCAGGTCACGGGCGTGCAGGGCACGTACCCCCTCGATGTTGCCGTCCAGATAGTGCCGCAGTGACAGCGGGACGAGATGGACCGAGGCGATACCGACCCGCGTGAACGGCACCCGGACGATCTCGTACTCGCCGGCCGGCTCCTCGACTTCGGGGCCATGCCGCTGGGCCGGGTCCATGGACTCCAGACGGCAGACGAAGAAGTGCTGCACCTTCACGCCCGTCGCGCCGGCGTCCTCGCCGATGTGTTCCACCGTGTCCACGAAACAGGGCACCACGTCGGTGATCTTGGCACCGAGTTCCTCGTGCACCTCGCGGTGCAGCGCGTCGACGACGGTCGAGTCTCCTGGCTCGACTCCGCCGCCGGGGGTCACCCAGTAGGGATCCACACCGGGCTTGGTGCGCTTGATCAGAATCAGGTCGGCGCCGTCCAGGAGCACGGCACGGGCGGTGCGCTTGACCACGGGTCGGTCGGTCATGGGGGAAATGTGGCCCGGCTGGTTCCACGTGAAACATCGTGGAACGTCCCCGGACGGGCATGCTCAGTCCCAGTCGGCAGCGGCCTGCAACAGCCACTCGTGGGCCCGTGCGATGTGCGGCATCGCCAGCGTGCCGGTGCGCACCGCCAGGAAGTACGTCCGCAGCGGCGGCACCGCCGGGTCGTGCAGGGAGACCAGGTCGCCGCGCTTCAGCGCCTCGGCGCCGAGGTAACGGGGCAGTACCGCCAGCCCGGCACCCGCGACGGAGCAGGCGAGCACCGCCCGCAGGTCGGGGACGATGATCGTCCCCGGGGTGGTCGGGCACGCGTCGAAGACGGAGGCCCAATAGCGGGCCACGAAGGGCAGCGACTCGTGCACCTCGACCACGGGGACGCGCTCCAACGCGGACGTTCCGGCGCCGGCCCGCTGTGCGGCACCGATCTGCTTGGCCCAGCGAGGAGCGGCGACCAGGACGTGTTCCTCGTCGCAGAGCGGAGTCGCCGTGAGCAGAGCGCCGCGCGGACGGGCCGTACTGATGGCCAGATCGTGATGTCCGGCGGCCAGACCCTCCAGCGTCTCGTCCGCGTTGCCGAAGGAGGCGCGCAGGGCGAAACCCTGGCTGTCCTCGCCGGTGAGCTCCGTGAGCGCGGGCAGGGCCCGCTCGGCGGTGAACTCAGGGGGCCCGGCCAGATGCAGCGTCCGTAAGGACGACTCGTCGTCGAGGCCGGTCTCGGCTATCTCGACCAAGGCGTCGAGGTGGGGCGCGGCCTTGTGCGCCAGTTCGTCGCCGATGGTCGTGGGGGTCACGCCGCGGGCCTGGCGCAGGAAGAGCGGCCGGCCCAGTTGCCGCTCCAGCGTGCGGATCTGGGAGGTGACGGCGGGCTGGGAGAGGCCGAGCAGGGCGGCGGCACGGGTGAAGGAACCAGCCCGGTGCACCGTCACGAACGTCCGCAGCAAGGCCAGATCCACGAAAACCCTTCCCCTCTTCTGCCCTTCCCCCGGCCCCCCGGCACCGCCCAACTATAAATATGTCGATAGGACCCTGTCGCTACTGTGATTGGACACTGACACAGAGTCAACTAGCCTTGTGCACGCGGTTCTTCGCGCGCGGAACCGAGGGCGGTCCGAGCCACGAGGGGGGAGGCTCG
This sequence comes from Streptomyces sp. ISL-12, assembly GCF_018614415.1. Taxonomy (GTDB): domain Bacteria; phylum Actinomycetota; class Actinomycetes; order Streptomycetales; family Streptomycetaceae; genus Streptomyces. The sequence continues at coordinate 51,672 of NZ_JAGGOO010000084.1, read as the reverse complement.
GACCGCCCGCCCTGCCAGGAAACGCCTGCCCTGCCAGGGGACACGTCAGGTCAGTCCGCCGACACGTCCAGCGCCCGCAGCAGATCGGCCACCAGGTCCTCCGGATCCTCGGCACCGACCGACAGACGGACGAAGCCCTCCGGCACCGCGTCGCCGCCCCACCGCCCGCGCCGCTCCGCGGTGGACCGCAGGCCGCCGAAACTCGTCGCGTCGTCCACCAGGCGCAGCGCCTCCAGGAAACGATCTGCACGCGCGCGCGTGGGCAGCGTGAAGGAGACCACGCACCCATAGCGGCGCATCTGCCGCGAGGCGATCTCGTGCGACGGGTCGTCGGGCAGCCCCGGGTACCGCAGCCCGGTGACCTCAGGGCGGGTCCGCAGGACCTCGGCGACCTTGAGCGCGGTGGCGTTCTGCCGGTCGGCGCGCAGGTGGAGGGTGGCGAGCGAACGGTGGGCGAGCCACGCCTCCATGGGGCCGGGGATCGCACCGACGATCTTGCGCCAGCGCCGTACCGCGGTCATGGCCTCGCCGCCGCGGCCGGCGACGTACCCGAGGAGGATGTCACCGTGGCCGGTGAGCTGCTTGGTGCCGCTGGCCACCACGAAGTCCGCGCCGAGCTCCAGCGGGCGCTGCCCCAGCGGCGTGGCGAGGGTGTTGTCGACGGCGACCAGCGCGCCACGCGCGCGTGCCGCCTCGGCGAGCCGCCGGATGTCGCAGACGTCCAGGCCGGGGTTGGAGGGCGACTCGATCCACAGCAGCTTCGCCCCGTCCAGCACGTCGAGCTGGGCGTCCCCGCCGGTCGGCGCGGTGCGCACCTCGATGCCGTACGCCTCCAGCTGTGCGCGCACCAGCGGCAGCGCCTGGTAGCCGTCGTTCGGCAGCACGACCGCGTCGCCGGCGCGCAGCTGCGAGAAGAGCACCGAGGAGATCGCCGCCATGCCGGAGGCGAACACGAGCGTCTCCACGTCGTCGCGCCCCGGCGCCTCCAGCCCGCCGATGGCGCGCTCCAGCAGCGTCCAGGTGGGGTTCTCGTCGCGGCCGTACGTGTACGGACCGGTGGGGTCGCCCGGCAGATGGAAGTGGGCGGCGAACACCGGGCCGGGCAGGGTCGGCTCGTGTTTGACCGGCTCGGGCAGCCCGGCGCGCACGGCGCGCGTGCCGTCACCCGCGTCCTGCGGAAGCGCTGCCTCCGTGGAATCGCGCCCCTGGGTAGCGGAATCGTTCATGCCGCCTGTCCTTCCACTTGCTCACGTACGGCGGCGAGCAGACCGTCGCTCGCCGCCTCCACCATCTCAAGGCACTCCTCGAAACCGTCCATGCCCCCGTAGTAGGGGTCGGGTACGTCGAGGTCGTCGGCGTCGGCGGCGGGATCGTAGGAGCGCAGCAGGCGCACCTTGGCCGCGTCCTGCGCGGTGGGCGCCAGCCGGCGCAGCGCCCCGAGATGGCCGGAGTCGAGGGCGATGACGAGGTCCAGGCGGGAGAACCAGGAGGCGTGGAACTGCCGGGCCGTGTGGTCGAGGGCGTAACCGCCGGCCGCCAGGACGTCCAGGGTGCGCGGGTCCGCGCCCTCGCCCTCGTGCCAGCCGCCGGTGCCGGCGCTGTCGGCCTCGATCAGGCCGTCGAGCCCGGCGTCCGCCACGCGCGCGTGGAAGACGGCCTCGGCCATCGGTGAGCGGCAGATGTTGCCGCTGCAGACGAAACAGACGCGGTAGGTCATGGGGTCAGTCCTTGTCGGGCAGGACCATGTTCAGGGCCCAGGAGACGATCGAGATGATCAGGCCGCCGAGGACGGCGGTCCAGAACCCCTCCACATGGAAGCTGAGATCGAGCGCGTCGGCCAGCCATGAGGTGAGCAGCAGCATCAGCGCGTTCACCACCAGGGTGAACAGGCCGAGGGTCAGGACGAACAACGGAAACGTCAGCACCTGGACGATCGGCTTCACCAGAAGGTTCACCAGGCCGAAGACCAGGGCGACGAGGATCAGCGTGGCGGTCTTCTCGCCGGTGCCGCCCCCGGTCAGCGTGATCTTGTCGATGAGCCACACCGCGACCGCCAGGGCCGCCGCGTTGGCGATCGTCTTGACTACGAAATTCTTCATGTGTCTGATCGTGGCAGACACGATCGGCACCCCATGGTGAAGCAGGAGCGGACGAGGCGATGAAGGCATTCCGGCTGGACGAACTGGAGGCGGAACGCGCCGCCAACGACGGCGCCTACCTGCAATTCCTGCGAGAGCGGAACATGTCGGTCGGGCTGTACGCGCTCGACGCGGGAACCTCCGACCCGCAGCAGCCGCACGCGCAGGACGAGGTGTACTTCGTGGTCAGCGGCCGGGCCGCGATCACCGTCGGCATGGAGACGACCGAGGTGGCCCGCGGCAGCGTGGTGTACGTGCCGGCCGGGGTCGCCCACAAGTTCCACCACATCAGCGAGGACCTCAGGGTGCTGGTGGTCTTCTCGCCGCCCGAGGGCTGACCGGAAGTCTGAGCTGCGGCCTCCGGGTTCCCTAGGGGATCGGTCAGGGGAGGACAAGGGCTGCCGGGCCCCCGTACCGGACACCCGCCGCCTAGCATCGAGTGCAGGACATCAGGATTCCCGGACACCGGGAGATTCCCGGGAACGGGAGAGACGAGGACGAGGGCGATGCGTGAGATCTTCGCGGGACTGCCGTGGTGGGTGAAGTGGATCGCGGTGCCGGTCATCGCCCTGGTCGTGTTCGGCGGCATGATCGTCAGCGTGGCCACCTTCGTGATCGGGCTGCTCTTCAAGGTGCTGGTCTTCGTGGCCCTGGTCGGCGGACTGATCTACATCGTGCGCAAGTTCATGTCGAACTCCTCCTCACGCAGCGACTGGTGAGGCCGGCGGGGCACCGGTGGGGGTAACAGGAACCGCCGGGTCCCTCGCGCGAGGGACATTTCCCCGGCAGGCCGCCTGGGAGCGGTGACAGGCGGTTAAAGTCCGGAACTCCAGGCGGGGGCGACCCCGCAGCGGCGTACACCCCCACCCGTGTTCCCCGCAACGGCTGCCCCCTCGCTCCGGGAGTGACCCTTGGCCACGGCTGACACCGCACCAGTCCATCCGCCCGCGCTCCCCGCACAGCCCCGCTCCCCGGCACCCACCGCGGACGCCCCGGCCCCGGACCCTCCCTCCGGGACCCTCATCGGCTCCGTCCAGCGGGCGCTGCGCCTGCTGGAGTGCGTGGCCGGGCACCGGTACGGCGCCCCCGCCAAGCAACTGGCCCGGGAGACCGGGCTGGCGCTGCCCACGGCGTACCACCTGTTGCGCACCCTGGTGCACGAGGGCTATCTGCGCCGCGACAAGGGTCTGTTCTTCCTCGGGGAGGCGTCCGAGCGACTGAGCAGCAGCGGAACGCAGCAGAAACGTCGCAGCGCGCTGGCGGAGGCCCTCGCGGGGCTGAGCGAGACGATCGGCGCCCCCGTGTACTACGCGATGTACCGCGACGGGGAGGTCGACATCGTGTGCGTCGCCGACACCCCGGGTGCTCCCGCGGTCGAGGAATGGGCGGACTTCCGTGAGACGGCGCACGCGCACGCCATCGGGCAGTGCCTGCTGGCTCAGCTGGACGAGGCGGCCCGTCGGGACCACCTCGACCGCCATCCGGTGCGGCCCGTCACCCGGTACACCGTGCGCGACGACCACAGCCTGCTGAAGCGGCTGGAGCGCGTGAGCCGTACCGAGCCGGTGACCGAGTACCAGGAGTACGCGCTGGGCACGGTGTGCGGGGCGATCCCGCTCACCGTCGGCAGCACGGTGGCGACCGTGGCCATCTCCCTGCCCGTGCGCCAGGCCGACCGGCTGCTGCCCGCACTGCGCCAGTTGCAGGGCGAGGTGGGGCGAATCCTGGGGTCCCTTTCGCCTTCTATCAGTATGTGAAAACTAACTCCTTGTGATCTGGTGTGTACGTTCAGCAAGATGCCACCAGTGTTAGAGGTTGATTCCCGGCCAGTCGACGGCGAATGACGGGGTATGCGATGCGTGAGTCCGTACAGGCAGAGGTCATGATGAGCTTTCTCGTCTCCGAGGAGCTCTCTTTCCGTATCCCGGTGGAGCTGCGCTACGAGACCAGTGATCCCTACGCCGTGCGACTGACCTTCCATCTGCCCGGTGACGCCCCGGTGACCTGGGCCTTCGGGCGTGAGCTGCTGATCGACGGGGTGGGCCGGCCCTGTGGTGACGGTGACGTGCGCATCTCGCCCGTCGACCCCGAGCCGCTGACCGAGGTGCTGATCCGCCTTCAGGTCGGTGCCGACCAGGCCCTGTTCCGCTCCTCGGCGGCACCGCTCGTGGCCTTCCTCGACCGCACCGACAAGCTGGTGCCACTGGGCCAGGAGGGGATGCTCGCCGACTTCGACGCTCACCTCGACGAGGCGCTGGACCGCATCCTGGCCGAGGAGCAGAGCGCGGGCTGAGCGTTCCGGCGGCCTCGTGGAGGTGGCGTAACGCTTCGCCGGACGGTGGCCACTGTGCCGGAACGATCCTGCGGAGCCTTTGCCGGAGCGGTCCGGAGCGGTCCGGAGCGGTTCGGAGCAGGCCGGAGCCTTACGGGTGCGCCGTCGCAGTCGAGGCCACCGGTGCGTCCAGCGCGCACCGGCCCTGCGGCAGCGCCACCGCACACGGCCGCAGCAGCCTCACCCGCATACGGCGGTCGGCGACCTCAGCGCTTACGGCGGCGGCCCCGCCCCCCGCGAACCGCAACCGGAGCGGCCCCCGCAGGAGCCTCGCCGGCGCCCGGGCGGTCGGCCGAGACGACCAGCGCCGCGAGAGCCGTCGTCACCGGTACCGACGCCACCAGGCCGATCGACCCGACCAGCGTGCGCACGATCTCCTCCGCGACCAGCTCGCTGTTGGCGACCGAGCCGACGCTGCTCTGCGCGATGGAGAACAACAGCAGCAACGGCAGGGCGGCACCCGCGTAGGCGAGGACGAGCGTGTTGACGACGGAGGCGATGTGGTCCCGGCCGATGCGGATGCCCGCGCGGTACAGACCCCGCCGGCCCATTGTCGGATTGGCCTCGTGCAGCTCCCAGACCGCCGACGTCTGCGTCACCGTCACGTCGTCCAGCACACCGAGCGAACCGATGATGACCCCCGCCAGCAGCAGACCGCTCATGTCGATCGACGGGTACAGGCCGTGGATCAGGCCGGTGTTGTCGTCCGTGTCCCCGGTCAGCGCGGCCCAGCCGATGAAGAGCGAACCGAGGACGCCGATCAGCACCAGCGAGACCAGGGTGCCGAGCACCGCCACGGACGTACGGGCCGACAGCCCGTGGCACAGGTACAGGGCGATCAGCATGATGGCGCTCGACCCGATCACGGCCACGAGCAGCGGGTTCGAGCCCTGCAGGATCGCGGGCAGGATGAAGAAGTTGAGCACCAGGAAGCTGATGGCCAGCGCGACCAGCGCCATCACGCCCCGCAGCCGCCCCACGACCACGACGGCGAGTGCGAAGATCCCGGCGAGCAGTGCCATCGGGAACCCGCGGTCGATGTCGGAGACCGAGTACTGCAGGTCCTTCGGCGCGGAGGGCTCGTAGGAGACCACGACCTCCTGGCCCTGGCTCAGCTGCCGGGACTGGTCGGGCTGCACGACCTCGGTGAACGTACGGCCCTTGTCCTTGCCGGTGTCGACCCGGATCGTCGCCTTCTTGCAGGTGCCGTTCTCCTGCTGCTGCGCCTCGGAGCCCTCCGCGGTGGAGGTGTCGCCGGTCGAGGGGATGGTGGAGCCGTTCACCTCCTGGCAGCTCATCGCCTGCACCTTGGTGACCGTGGCCTGCTGCGTCTGCCGGTCGAACCCCACCCCGGTGCGTTCGTGCGCCGGAGCCCCGCCCGGCCACAGCAGGGCGAGCCCTACGACGACGGCCGCGGCGAAGGGGACCAGGACCGCCGCGATGACCTTGCGCAGGTGCAGGGAGACGGGAGCCGCCGGACCATGACTGTGCGAGTGCCCGTGCCCGCCGCCGAGGGGGCCGTGCCCACCGTTCCCCGGACCGTACCCGCCGTCACCAGGACCGTGTCCGCCACCGGAGCCGTGTCCGCCACCGGGACCATGACCGCCACCGGGACCATGACCGCCGTCCCGGGGACCGTGTCCGCCCCCGCTGGGCCCGGGACCGTGTCCGCCGCCCGGCCCCGCGTTCGCACCCCGCTGCCCGTACTCCTGCCCCTGCCCATACTCCTGCCCGTGCCCGTGCCCGTGCCCCTGAACGTGCCCGCGGCCGTGTTCCTGTCCCTGCCCCCGGACGGAGCCCTGTCCCTGCCCCCGCACGGAGTCCTGGCCCTTTCCGTGGTCCCTGGAGGGGGAGCCGTCACCGCCCAGGGAACGGCTGCCGTCACCGCCTCCGATGCCCGGTCCGCGGCGTGGTTCGGGCGGGGGGAAGGGGGGATGCTGCGTCGTGGTCACGGCCCGATCATCGCAAGAACGAAGGGGGCCATCTGTTCACCGCGCCCGAATTGACGCTAGCGTGGAGGCACCTTTTGTACACGCGGGAGCTCGGAGCACCGGGCTGAGAGGGCGCTGACCTCCGTCCCAGCGATGTTTCACGGGAAACATCACCGAAATCGAGTGATGTTCCCCACGAGACGTCGGAGGACGGATACCGCTGCGTCGACCGCCGAACCTGTTACCGGGTAATGCCGGCGTAGGGAGTAGGTCTCATGACCAACAAGGACGCACGCACGCCTGCCTCCGCGCAGAACTCCGCCCAGGAGGAACCCGTGGAGACCGGGAAGTCCATCGGCTGGCACAAGGCGTATGTCGAGGGTTCACGCCCCGACCTGCGCGTGCCGGTCCGTCAGGTGCACCTCACCAACGGCCAGTCGGTCACCCTGTACGACACCTCGGGTCCGTACACCGATCCGCTCGTCGACACCGACGTGCGCAGGGGGCTGCCCCCGCTGCGCGAGAACTGGATCATCGCCCGCGGCGACACCGAGGAGTACACGGGCCGCCCCGTCCGCCCCGAGGACGACGGCATCAAGCACACCTCTCCGCGCGGCGGACTGCGCAACCTGGACGCGGTCTTCCCCGGACGCCCGCGCCAGCCCCGGCGCGCTCGCGGCGGGCAGGCGGTGACACAGCTCGCGTACGCGCGCCGGGGGGAGATCACTCCAGAGATGGAGTACGTGGCCGTCCGGGAGAACGTCTCGCCGGAGGTCGTACGCGAGGAGATCGCGGCGGGCCGGGCGGTGCTGCCGGCCAACGTCAACCACCCGGAGATCGAGCCGATGATCATCGGCAAGCGGTTCCTGGTGAAGGTCAACGCCAACATCGGCAACTCCGCGGTGACGTCCTCCATCGAGGAGGAGGTCGAGAAGATGACCTGGGCGACCCGCTGGGGCGCCGACACGGTCATGGACCTCTCCACCGGCCGCAACATCCACACCACCCGCGAGTGGGTGCTGCGCAACTCCCCCGTGCCCATCGGCACGGTCCCCCTCTACCAGGCCCTCGAAAAGGTCGACGGCCGGGCGGAGGAGCTGACCTGGGAGGTCTACAAGGACACGGTCATCGAACAGGCCGAGCAGGGCGTGGACTACATGACGGTCCACGCGGGCGTACGCCTGCCGTACGTACCGCTGACCGCCAACCGGAAGACCGGCATCGTCTCGCGCGGCGGATCGATCATGGCGGCGTGGTGCCTGGCGCACCACAAGGAGTCGTTCCTGTACGAGCACTTCGAGGAGCTGTGCGAGATCCTCGCCGCCTACGACGTGACGTACTCGCTCGGCGACGGCCTCCGGCCGGGGTCGATCGCGGACGCCAACGACGAGGCGCAGTTCGCGGAGTTGCGCACGCTCGGGGAACTCAACCGGATCGCGAAGCGTTTCGACGTACAGACCATGATCGAGGGCCCGGGCCATGTCCCGATGCACAAGATCAAGGAGAACATCGACCTTCAGCAGGAGATCTGCGATGAAGCTCCGTTCTATACGCTCGGCCCGCTGACCACCGACGTCGCTCCGGCCTACGACCACATCACCTCCGGCATCGGCGCCGCGATGATCGCCTGGTGGGGCACGGCCATGCTCTGCTACGTCACGCCCAAGGAGCACTTGGGCCTGCCCAACCGCGACGACGTCAAGACCGGTGTCATCACCTACAAGATCGCCGCGCATGCCGCCGACCTCGCCAAGGGGCACCCGGGCGCGCAGGAATGGGACGACGCGCTGTCCGACGCCCGGTTCGAGTTCCGGTGGGAGGACCAGTTCAACCTCGCCCTCGACCCGGACACGGCACGGGAGTTCCATGACGAGACGCTGCCGGCGGAGCCCGCGAAGACGGCCCATTTCTGTTCGATGTGCGGGCCGAAGTTCTGCTCGATGAAGATCAGCCACAGCATCACCGAGCGGTTCGGCGGCGCGGCGGCCGAGGGGGCGTCTCCCGAGGAGGTCGCGGAGGGGATGCTCCAGAAGTCCAAGGAGTTCGCGCAGGCGGGCAACAGGGTCTACCTGCCCATCGCGGACTGAGAGGCGACTGGGTGGCTCCGACGCTGAGCGGCGCCACCCAGCCCTCGCCCGTAAGGGCTGGTTCCGGGAACCGGCTTGGTGCGTGGCGGTGGGTCCTCGTACGGTCGTGCGGGTGATGAGCATGGTCGCCGGCGAGCCGCGCCGGCTCGGAAGTCCCGGACCCGAGGCGAGACTGAGGTTCGAGACGGAACCCCACGGCCCGGGGACGGCGCCGCGGCGCAGGCTGCTGGTGCTCGACGGGAAGCCCGCGTTCGAGCTCTCCATGTGGTGCGGGACGTGCCAGTTCCTGTTCCAGCGGCTGGAGGGAGCCGACCAGACGCTGTCGTCGGAGGGCATGCGGGAACTCCTCGCCGGCCGGGTCTCCGACCTGGACGACGGCATCCTGGGTGCGTTCGGCTCCCTGCTCCCGGAAGGCGACTACCTTCCCTTGCTGCTCCGTGTCGAGCCGCGGTTGGTCACTCCGGGGCAGGAGGGCGACTACTTCAGCACCGAGCAGGTGGCCACGTGGGGACCCGACCAGTTCTGGGGCCTCCCGGAGCACCCGCGCACGCCGTACTACCGCACGTTCGAGACAGTGGTGGACGACACCGCGCACCTCTACGAGTTCGTCGTACCCATGGTGCCTCCGCTGTGGAACGACCGGGAACGGGTGGCGGAGTACGCCGAGCGGATGCGGGGCGGAACCGTGCCGACGGCGGTCGCGGTGTCGACGCTGGATCTGTGCCGGCCCGCGGTGAGTCTCCACTCGACCGACGAGTACGAGCACTGGGGGCTGACGCATTTCCTGCTCGACGGCCATCACAAGCTGGAGGCGGCGGCGTCGGCCGGGCGTCCCGTGCAGCTCCTGTCGCTGTTGGCCGTGGGCGAGAGCCTGTCCGGTCCCGATGATCATCGCAGGCTGGCGGCCTTGCGCTCACAACCCAGGCTGAGCCGTGCCGTCCGGCCGGCCCGGTGACATGGGTCGGCGTCCACAGGTAACAGGAGGAGACGGCCACCCGGTGCGCCCCCAAGGAGGCATCCGGTGCGCCACCGGGGAGCCGTCCGATGTGCCACCAGGGAGGCATCCGGTGCGCGACCGGTGTGCGCTCCCCCAGGGCGGGACCTGCCCGCCGGGGAGCGCACACTGGTGGTCACTCGGGCCGGTGTTCCGGTCCGCCGAAGTCCGGGCTGGAGTAGTCCGGGCTCGAGTAACTCGGGCGCGAACCGGCGCCCGAGCCCTCGTCGGGGCTGCTGAAGCCGGGGCGTCCGTAGCCGAGTTGCGGAATACGGCTGGACGGTGCGGACGGCCCCGTACCGCCGGTCGCCGCTGCCGGCGCCGCGGCCGGATCGGCCAGGGCGTCCCGCAGGAACGGCACGATGCCCTGCTCCAGCAGGGCCGCACGCCAGGCTTCCCTGGCCCGCCTCACCTCCCCGTCGCGTTCGCCGTACGCCGCGGCCTCGGCCGAGGGGCGGTTGCGCAGCGCGGTGGTCAGCAGGCCGACGGCGGCCACGAGGATGGTGATCGCCGTCAGGGCACCGAACACCCAGCCGGCGGTGAGCATGGTCCGGGCGAACGCCTGCTCCGGCGCGATCACCTTCAGGACGTACCCGACGAGCAGGAAGATCGCGGCCGCGGTGCCGGTCAGGACGGGAGCCAGGACCGTGATGACGGCGCCCGCGCCCGCGCCGGCGCTCTCGACGACCTCGCCCATGGTGGCGGCGAGGCCCATCGAGTGCGTACCGGACTCGGCGGGACCCGGTTCGCGGGCGGACGACGGCGAGGCGGACGGCGCCGGGTGACGCAGTTCCTCGCGGACCTTCACATAGTGCTGGTACTCGGTCGCCGCCGCCGCGGTGATCAGGGCGGTGGCGCTGAGCGCCATGGTGCGCAGTTGATCCGAGCTGAGCCGCTGTCCCACAGCGGCCAGTTCCGGGCGGTGTGGTGCGGAGCGCAGCGCCTCGTTGAGAACCCGCTCGTATTCTTGGCGGTCCTCGTTCAACAGGTGCTGCGGAACGCTGTTCATGTGCATCCCCCGATGCTCCGTAGGGCTTGGGGCTCGCATGCCAACGAGCCGTCGGGCAGAAACGGAGGGGAGCCTGCTACGGATAAGCCGATGGTAGAGCGGTGACGCCGCGCGGTGACAGGGGGTTTCCAGAAATTGGGTGCCGGCCCGCATGTCCGCCGCCGGGGACCGGGCCGTCCCGGGGACGCTCAGTCGGGCATCGGCAGTTGCTGGACCAGCAGTTTTCCGGCCATGGTCACGCCGCCGTCCATCGCGATGGCGAGTCCGTCGGCGTAGACATGCGGTCCTTCGACCGTCGGACCGGAGTCGTCCTCGCCGTCCTCGGACCCGACCTCGCCGAGGAGATACGGGATGGGGCTGTGCCCGTGCACGATGCGGGCGCCGCCGTAGGTGTCCAGCAGTGAGCGCACGGCGTCGGCGCCGCCCTCGTCGCGGAAGGAGAAGCGCTTGGTGAACTTGCGGAACAGGTCCCACACCTCGTCCGCGTCGTTGCGCGTGAGCGTGTCGTGGATGGTGTCGTTGACCTCTTCGATGGAACCGCCGTAGTCGAGGTAGGCGGTGGTGTCGGAGTGGACGAGGAGATGGCCGTCGACCTCCTCCACGGCGTCGAGCCGGGCCATCCACTGCAGATGGTGGTCCTGGAGGCGGTCCATGTCGGTCTTCTGGCCGCCGTTCAGCAGCCAGGCCGCCTGGAAGGTGGCGGTGCCCGCGCCCGAGTTGACGGGCGTGTCCCCGAACCGCTTGGCCCCGAGCAGCAGCAGCTCGTGATTGCCCATCAGCGCCTTGCAGTAACCGCCGGCCGCGGCGGCCTCGGCGGACAGCCGCATCACCAGGTCGATGACGCCGATGCCGTCCGGGCCGCGGTCGGTGAAGTCACCGAGGAACCACAGGCGGGCGGTGCCCGCGCACCACTGGCCCTCGGCGTCGATCAGGTGCTGCTCCTGGAGCGCGGCCACCAGCTCGTCGAGATAACCGTGCACGTCACCCACGACGTACAGCGGCCCGGGGCCCGGGGCGGGCGGCGCCGCCGGGGCCGGTACGGGCTCGACGGCCACCGGGACCGTGTCCTGCCGGTCGATGACGGGCAGGTCGCGCTCGGTGGGGGTGTACCCGTCCGGCACGGCCGTCTCGGGCGCCGGGACGGTGTCGCCGGGGTGCGCGCCCTGGCCGTACGGACCGGTCTCGTGGACGTACGCGGGTACTCGGAAGTCGCGCAACGTCGCCGTCCGCTCCACCTCGGGTCCCTGACCGGCCCCCTGAGTCATCGACCCCTCCACCATCGCGCCGCATCTGCACCGCTTCGGACTGCCTGGTCGCAGCGGCCCGCGGTGTCGTGGGCCCATCATAGGAATGCGGATCGCGCTGTGTGATGACCCAGGGGTGGTGAATCGGAACAGGTCCCCGTCGTGACGCGGCTTTCGCCCCGATTGGCCCGCTCTTCTCCTGCCCCTCAGTCACCTCACGGTCACCTCTTGCCCCGTCTTCCCCGCCGATCCCCGACCCCCGAAGAGGGAGCGCTCCCGCGGTTCCTACTGACCCTCGGGCGAGCGCGGCGGGCTGACGGTCGTGCGGGGCGGCCGGCGCTGTGAGGAAGTCCGCACGATCAGCTCGGTCGGTATCACCTGCTCGACCGGTTGGTTGGCCTCGACGCTCTCGATGGCGTCGATCAGCAGCTGCACCACGGCCGTGCCGATCCGGCGCGGCTTGAGCGACAGCGTGGTGATGGGCGGCTCGGTGTTGGCGTACACGGTGGACTCGCTGCAGCAGACCAGCAGCAGGTCGTCGGGGACGCGCAGCCCGTAGCGGCGGGCCGCGGCGAGCAGGTCGGTGCCGTTGGGGTCGAAGAGGCCGTAGACGGCGTCGGGCCGGTCCGGGCGGGCGAGCAGCCGGTCGGCGGCGACGGCGCCCGCGCACGGGTCGTGCGCCGGGTAGGCCTCGTAGACCGGGTCCTGGCCGACGCGCTCGCACCAGCGCAGGTACGCGGTGGTCGACAGGTGGGTGTAGGTGTCGGTGGTGGTGCCGGTGAGCAGGCCGATGCGGCGGGCGCCGGCGTCGGCGAGGTGGTCGAGGATGCCGAGGACGGCCGCCTCGTGGTCGTTGTCCACCCAGGCCGTGACCGGGAGCGTCCCGGCCGGGCGGCCGTCGGAGACGACCGGCAGTCCCTGGCGGACCAGTTCGCTGACGACCGGGTCCTGGTCGGAGGGGTCGATGACGACCGTGCCGTCCAGGGCGACGTTGGACCACACGTCGTGGCGGGAGGTCGCGGGGAGGATGACCAGCGCGTAGCCGCGGGCCAGCGCGGCCGACGTGGCGGCCCGCGCCATCTCGGCGAAGTACGCGAACTCCGTGAAGGTGAAAGGTTCATTCCCGTACGTCGTCACCGTCAGGCCGATGAGTCCCGACTTGCCGGTGCGCAGTGTCCGTGCGGCGGCCGACGGCCGGTAGCCCAGCCGGTCGGCGACCTCGCGGACATGGCGGCGGGTGGCGTCCGGGAGCCTGCCCTTGCCGTTGAGGGCATCGGAGACGGTCGTGATGGAGACTCCGGCGGCGGCGGCGACGTCTCTGATGCCCGCCCGGCCCGGCCGACTGCCTCGACGTGAGGTTTCCGCGCGGCTCACCTGGTGCTTCCCTGCTGCTGTCATGGCGAGCCGATAGTAGGGCTCATGGAGTGGGGTAGGGCGGACGCATATGCACGCGTTGACAGGCACGTTTCTGCATGGCTGAGGTGGATCAACTGCCTTGGAAAGTAAGCCAGTTACGTCTCGCTACCCACGGACGTAGTGTGTCGGTGCACGTGGGCCTGCCAAGAGTGCGATGTTGCGAAGAGGTCTCAACTCACCACTACGGGGGACGCGCGCCACGGCGCGAGCCACCGGCGCATAGATATATGTAGGGGCGCCCCTGTGGAACGTACGCCTTCGGGTGCTGATGCCCCTGATGTCGGTGGGGCGGGGTGGCTCGTCCTCGCCTGTACGCACCGGAGCCCAATCCTCATAAGGTGAGAAGTATTCGAAGCCGGTGGTGGTCACGAGGAGGACTGCGGTGAGCGAGACGAGCCCCAAGCTGCGCGCCGAGCTGGAGGAGATCCCCACCTACAAGCCGGGCAAGCCCGCGGCGGCCGACGGGCCGGCGGCCTACAAGCTGTCCTCCAACGAGAACCCGTATCCGCCGCTGCCGGGCGTGATGGAGACCGTCCTCGCGGCGGCCGGTTCCTTCAACCGCTACCCGGACATGGCCTGTACGGGGTTGATGGCCGAGTTGTCCGAGCGGTTCGGTGTCCCGGCCTCCCACCTGGCCACCGGCACCGGTTCGGTGGGTGTCGCCCAGCAGCTGCTCCAGGCGACGGCGGGCCCCGGTGACGAGGTGATCTACGCCTGGCGGTCCTTCGAGGCGTACCCGATCATCACGCGGATCAGCGGTGCGACGGCGGTCCAGGTGCCGCTGACCGACGGTGACGTGCACGACCTGGACGCCATGGCCGACGCGGTCACCGACCGGACCCGGCTGATCTTCGTCTGCAACCCCAACAACCCGACCGGCACGGTGGTGGGGCGCGAGGAGCTGGAGCGGTTCCTGGACCGGGTGCCCGGCGATGTGCTGGTGGTGCTGGACGAGGCGTACCGCGAGTTCATCCGCGACCCCCGGGTGCCGGACGGCATCGAGCTCTACCGGGAGCGGCCCAACGTCTGCGTGTTGCGGACGTTCTCCAAGGCGTACGGGCTGGCCGGGCTGCGGGTCGGGTTCGCCGTGGCGCATGAGCCGGTGGCGGCGGCGCTGCGCAAGACGGCGGTGCCGTTCGGCGTGAGCCAGATCGCGCAGGAGGCGGCGATCGCCTCGCTGCGGGCCGAGGACGAGCTGCTGGGCCGGGTCGGCTCGCTGGTGTGCGAGCGCACGCGCGTGGTCGACGGCCTGCGGGCCCAGGGCTGGACGGTGCCGGAGACGCAGGCCAACTTCGTGTGGCTGCGGCTGGGGGAGCGCACGGTCGCCTTTGCCGAGGCGTGTGAGCGGGCCGGCGTGGTGGTCCGGCCGTTCCCGGGTGACGGGGTGCGGGTGACGGTGGGGGAGAGCGAGGCGAACGACATCTTCCTGAAGGTGGCTGAGGGGTTCCGCAAGGGGCTGTAGGGCGCGGTTCAGGAGGCGGGTCAGGCGGCGGTTCAGGAGGCCGAGGCGCCTCGTGGAGTGGTGTTGGTCACTCTGCGGGGCGCCTTTTCGTGCCCTGTTCGCGGCCGTTTCACGTGAAACGGGCCTTCCGTGCCAGGTACGGCGCTCAACGGCCTCCAGAAAGGCCCGCCCGAGGGGTTGACGTCACAGGGGACCCCCCTTCCGGCGTTGAAAAGCTGTAGGTCATAATTGCTTGTGAATGTGAACGCGTTCACAAGCGTGTCGGATCGCTCCCGATATGGGTGTGTCGTACACGCACAATCTGCCGCTGACCACGGCGATGTGAGGAGAGTGACGACGTGGACTTGGCCCTGGCGCCGGAGACCCTGGCGCGCTGGCAGTTCGGCATCACGACCGTCTACCACTTCCTGTTCGTACCCCTGACCATCTCCCTGGCCGCCCTCACGGCCGGTCTGGAGACCGCCTGGGTGCGCACCGGCAAGGAGAAGTACCTCCAGGCGACCAAGTTCTGGGGCAAGCTCTTCCTGATCAACATCGCGATGGGCGTGGTCACGGGCATCGTCCAGGAGTTCCAGTTCGGCATGAACTGGTCCGACTACTCCCGCTTCGTCGGGGACATCTTCGGCGCCCCGCTGGCCTTCGAGGCGCTGATCGCCTTCTTCTTCGAGTCGACCTTCATCGGCCTGTGGATCTTCGGCTGGGACAAGCTGCCCAAGAAGATCCACCTGGCCTGCATCTGGATGGTCTCGATCGGCACGCTGCTGTCGGCGTACTTCATCCTCGCGGCCAACTCCTGGATGCAGCACCCCGTCGGGTACCGGATCAACGAGGAGAAGGGCCGGGCGGAGCTGACCGACTTCTGGCAGGTCCTCACCCAGAACACCGCGCTCAACCAGGTCTTCCACAGCTTCTCCGCGGCCTTCCTGACCGGCGGCGCCTTCATGGTCGGCATCGCCGCCTTCCACCTGCGGCGCAAGAAGCACATCCCGGTGATGCGGACCTCGCTCCGCCTCGGCCTGGTCACCCTCGCCGTCGGCGGCCTGCTCACCGCGATCAGCGGCGACACCCTCGGCAAGGTCATGTACGAGCAGCAGCCGATGAAGATGGCCGCGGCCGAGGCGCTGTGGGACGGCGAGGAACCGGCGCCCTTCTCCGTCTTCGCCTACGGGGACGTCGACGAGGGCCACAACAAGGTCGCCCTGGAGATCCCGGGCCTGCTGTCCTTCCTCGCCCACAGCGACTTCGACTCGTACGTGCCCGGCATCAACGACACCAACAAGGCAGAGCAGGAGAAGTTCGGTCCCGGCGACTACAAGCCCATCGTCCCCGTCGCCTACTGGGGCTTCCGCTGGATGATCGGCTTCGGGATGGCGTCCTTCACGCTCGGCCTGGCCGGGCTGTGGCTGACGCGGAAGAAGTTCCTGCTGCCCGCCGCCTGGCGGACCGGTGACGACGAGGTGCCGCACCTGGTCCTGCTGAGGAAGCCGCTCGGCAACCGCCTCACCCGCCTGTACTGGCTGCTGTCCCTGTGGACGATGGGCTTCCCGCTGATCGCCAACTCCTGGGGCTGGATCTTCACCGAGATGGGCCGTCAGCCCTGGGTCGTCTACGGCCTCTTCCAGACCCGCGACGCGGTCTCCCCCGGCGTCTCGACGACCGAGGTCGTCATCTCGATGACCGCCTTCACCCTGCTCTACGCCGTCCTGGCCGTCATCGAGGTCAGGCTGATGGCGAAGTACGTCAAGGCCGGCCCGCCCGAACTCACCGAGGCGGACCTCAACCCGCCCACGAAGATCGGCGGCGAGGCCCGTGACGCCGACAAGCCGATGGCCTTCTCGTACTAGGCGTAAGGGAGCTGCACAGTCATGGAACTGCACGACGTCTGGTTCGTCCTGATCGCCTTCCTCTGGACCGGCTACTTCTTCCTGGAGGGCTTCGACTTCGGGGTCGGCGTCCTGACCAAGCTGCTGGCCCGTGACCGGCCCGAGAAGCGGGTGCTGATCAACACGATCGGCCCGGTCTGGGACGGCAACGAGGTCTGGCTGCTCACGGCCGGCGGCGCCACCTTCGCCGCCTTCCCCGAGTGGTACGCCACCCTGTTCTCCGGCTTCTACCTGCCCCTGCTGGTCATCCTCCTGTGCCTGATCATCCGGGGCGTGGCCTTCGAGTACCGGGTGAAGCGGCCCGAGGAGCGCTGGCAGCGCAACTGGGAGCACGCGATCTTCTGGACCTCGCTGATCCCCGCGTTCCTGTGGGGCGTGGCCTTCGGCAACATCGTCGGCGGCGTGAAGATCGACCGGGACCTGGAGTACGTCGGCACCCTCGGGGACCTGCTCAACCCCTACGCCCTGCTCGGCGGCCTGGTGACGCTGACCCTGTTCACCTTCCACGGAACGGTGTTCACGGCGCTCAAGACGGTCGGCGAGATCCGGGAGCGGGCACGGAAGCTCGCGCTGCGGGTCGGCCTGGTCACGGCCGTGTTTGCCCTGGTCTTCCTGCTGTGGACCCAGGTGGACAGCGGTGACGGCGCGAGCCTGGTCGCGCTGGTGGTGGCCGTCGCCGCGCTGGTCGCCGCGCTCGTGGCCAACCAGGCCGGGCGCGAGGGATGGTCGTTCACCTTCTCCGGCGTCACCATCGTGGCCGCCGTGGCCATGCTGTTCCTGACGCTGTTCCCGAACGTCATGCCGTCCACGCTGAACGCGGACTGGAGCCTCACCGTCACCAACGCCTCGTCCAGCCCGTACACCCTGAAGATCATGACCTGGCTGGCGGCGATCGGCACGCCCGTCGTCCTGCTCTACCAGGGATGGACGTACTGGGTCTTCCGTAAGCGCATCGGTACCCAGCACCTCGCCGAAGCCGCGCACTGAGTCCGGGCATCGAGCCCGGCCGGGGAGTGTTTCACGTGAAACCGATCGATCCACGTCTGCTGCGGTACGCCCGCACCACCCGGCTCTTCCTGATCGCCGTCGTCGCCCTGGGCGCCGTCGGCGCGGGGCTGGTCATCGCCCAGGCGATGCTCGTCGCCGAGATCGTGGTGGGCGCCTTCCAGAAGGGGCTGGCGGCCGGCGAACTGCGCACTCCCCTGCTGCTGTTGGTGGCCGTCGCCGGGGGCCGGGGCCTGGTGGGGTGGCTCACCGAACTGGCCGCGCACCGGGCGAGCGCGGCGGTCAAGTCCGAGCTGCGCGGGAGGCTGCTGGAGCGGGCGACCTCCCTCGGTCCCGGCTGGCTCACCGGACAGCGCACCGGCTCGCTGGTCACCCTGGCCACCCGGGGCGTCGACGCCCTGGACGACTACTTCTCCCGTTACCTCCCGCAGTTGGGGCTCGCGGTGGTCGTCCCGGTCGCGGTGCTGGCCCGGATCGTCACCGAGGACTGGGTGTCGGCGGCCATCATCGTCGTCACCCTGCCGCTCATCCCGGTCTTCATGGCGCTGATCGGCTGGGTCACCCAGTCCCGGATGGACCGGCAGTGGCGGCTGCTGTCCCGGCTGTCCGGGCACTTCCTGGACGTGGTCGCGGGCCTGCCCACGCTGAAGGTCTTCGGCCGGGCCAAGGCACAGGCCGAGTCGATCAAGAAGATCACCGACGACTACCGGCAGGCGACCCTGCGAACGCTGCGGATCGCCTTCCTGTCCTCCTTCGCCCTGGAACTGCTCGCCACGCTCTCGGTCGCCCTGGTCGCCGTGACGATCGGCATGCGCCTGGTCCACGGCGACATGAACCTCTACGACGGTCTGGTCGTGCTGGTGCTGGCACCGGAGGCGTATCTGCCGCTGCGGCAGGTCGGGGCGCAGTACCACGCGGCGGCCGAGGGGCTCGCGGCGGCCGAGGAGATCTTCGAGGTTCTGGAGACGCCGGCTCCGGCGCCGGGTACCGGGCCGGTGCCCGCGAGCGGGGCGCTGTCCTTCGAGGGCGTGACGGTCCGCTACCCCGGCCGCGCGGCGGACGCGGTCTCGGACGTGAGCTTCACCGTGGAGCCCGGCGAGACGGTCGCCCTCGTCGGCCCGAGCGGGGTGGGCAAGTCCACCCTCCTCGACGTACTGCTGGGCTTCGTGCGGCCCGCCGAGGGACGGGTACGCGTCGGCGGTGCCGATCTCGCCGGGCTGGACCCGGCCGAGTGGCACGCCCGGGTCGCCTGGGTGCCGCAGCGTCCGCACCTGTACGCCACGACGATCGCCGAGAACGTACGGCTGGCCCGGCCCGGAGCGGACGACGCCGCCGTGCGCGGTGCGCTGCGGGACGCCGGGGCGCTGGCGTTCGTGGACGCGCTGCCCGAGGGGGCGCGGACGGTGCTGGGCGAGGACGGGGCCGGACTCTCCGCCGGGCAGCGGCAACGGCTGGCGCTGGCCCGGGCGTTCCTCGCCGACCGGCCCGTCCTGCTGCTGGACGAGCCGACGGCCGCGCTCGACGGGGCGACCGAGGCGGAGGTCGTGGCGGCGGTACGGCGGCTGGCGGCGGGGCGGACGGTGCTGCTGGTCGTGCACCGTCCGGCGCTGCTGGAGGTGGCCGACCGGGTGGTGCGGCTGGCGGAGCCGGGTGCTGCCGCTTCGGGGCGGGACGTACCGGGTCCGGTGGTAGGTGTTTCCGGGCGGGACGTACCGGGTGCGGGGTCGGATGTTGCCGGGCGGGGCGCGTCGGGTGCGGGGGTGGGTGTCTCCGGGCGAGACGCTTCGGACTCGGCGAGGGCCGTTCTCACACGCTCTGTGCCGGATCCGCTCGGGGAGCGGTCGGGCTCGGAACGGCTCGGTACTGCGGTCGGCGCGGTGGTCGCGGCAGGTGGTCCGGGTGATGCGGTGGTCGCGGCAGGTGGTCCGGGTGATGCGGTGGCCGCGGCGGGTGGTCCGGGTGATGCGGTGGCTGAGGCGGGTAGGCCGGATGGTTCGGTGACCGAGGCCGGTGGTCCGGGCGTCCCGGACGCCGCCGCCGGTGCCCGCCGTGGCGTGCTCGCCCGGGTGCGCGCGGTGTCCGCCGCCCGGCGCGGACGCCTCGCGCTCGCCCTGCTGCTCGGCAGCCTCGCGCTCGGCAGCGCCGTCGGCCTGATGGCCACCTCCGGGTGGCTCATCTCGCGGGCCTCGCAGCAGCCGCCGGTGCTGTATCTCATGGTGGCCGTCACGGCGACCCGGACCTTCGGCATCGGGCGGTCCGTCTTCCGCTACGCCGAGCGGCTGGTGTCGCACGACGCGGTGCTGCGGATGCTGGCCGACACCCGGGTCGCCGTCTACCGGCGGCTGGAGCGGATCGCGCCCGCCGGGCTGCGCCGCAGCCGATGCGGCGACCTGCTCTCCCGGCTCGTCACCGACGTGGACGCGTTCCAGGACTACTGGCTGCGCTGGCTGCTGCCGGCCGGCTCCGCGGTGGTCGTCTCGACCGCCTCCGTCGGCTTCATGGCCTGGCTGCTGCCCGAGGCCGGAGCCGTGCTCGCCGCCGGTCTGCTCGCCGCCGGTGTCGGTGTCCCGCTGGTCACCGGTGCCACGGCCCGCCGGGCCGAACGCAGGCTGGCCCCCGCCCGGGGAGCGCTCGCCACCCGGGTGACCGACCTGCTCACCGGCACCGCCGAGCTGACCGTGGCCGGGGCCCTGCCCGCCCGCGCCGACGACGCCCGCCGGGCCGACTCCGCGCTGACCCGGATCGCCTCCCGTGCGGCGACCGCCACCGCGCTCGGCGACGGGCTCACCGCGCTGATCTCCGGCCTGACCGTCGTGACGGCCGCCCTCGTGGGTGTCCAGGCGGTCGCCGACGGACGGCTCGGCGGCGTCGCCATGGCCGTCGTCGCCCTCACCCCGCTCGCCGCCTTCGAGGCCGTCCTCGGGCTGCCGCTCGCCGTGCAGTACCGGCAGCGGGTACGCCGCGGCGCCGAGCGCGTGTACGAGGTGCTCGACGCCCCCGAGCCCGTACGGGAGCCGGAGCGGCCCCGGCAGGCCCCCGCCACGCCGTTCCCGCTCGTCGTCAAGGGCCTCGCCGCGCGCCACCCCGGGCAGGACCGGGAGGCCGTGGCCGGCCTGGACCTGACGCTGGCCCAGGGCCGCCGGATCGCCGTGGTCGGGACGTCCGGGTCGGGCAAGACGACGCTGGCGCAGGTGCTGCTGAGGTTCCTGGACCCCAGCGCGGGGTCGTACACGCTGGCCGGGGTCGACGCCCGCGCCCTGGACACTGACGACGTACGCCGGCTCGTCGGGCTGTGCGCGCAGGACGCGCACCTCTTCGACAGCTCGGTGCGGGAGAACCTGCTGCTGGCCAGGAAGGACGCCACCGAGGCCCAGCTGCGTGACGCGCTGGGCCGGGCCCGGCTGCTGGAGTGGGCCGACAGCCTGCCCGACGGTCTGGACACCCTGGTCGGGGAACACGGGGCCCGGCTCTCCGGCGGCCAGCGGCAGCGCCTCGCGCTGGCCCGCGCGCTGCTCGCCGACTTTCCCGTGCTGGTGCTCGACGAGCCCGCCGAACACCTCGACCTGCCGACCGCGGACGCGCTCACCGCCGATCTCCTGGCCGCCACCGAGGGACGGACGACCCTGCTCATCACGCACCGGCTGGCCGGGCTGGAGAGCGTCGACGAGGTCGTCGTGCTCGACGCCGGACGGGTGGTGCAGCGCGGCACGTTCGCGGAGCTGGCGGCCGCGCCGGGGCCGCTGCGGTCGATGGCCGAACGGGAGGCCGCCGCCGACCTGCTGGTGGCGGCGGGGTAGGTGGCGGCGCCGGATGCCGGGCACCCGGTGGGTCCGGTCGGACGGGACCGGGCGTCGTCGGGGCGGGCGGTGCCGGTACGACCGTCGTACGGAAGCGCCGTACTGATGCGCCGGAACGGCCGGTGGAGCGCCGCCGATGCCCCGTGTGCAGCAACCTCTCCCCCGGCCGTACGAGTTGAAGATGACCTGGCGAGGCCTCAGGGGCCACGATCACTGGCATGCGCTCACCTCGCCGACACCCGCTGCTCGTTCCGGCGCTGCTGTGCGCGCTCGCCGTCCTCGCGGCCCGCCCCGCCTCGGACCGCGACGCCGGTCCCGGCGCCGACGCCGGCACGGAGGTCGCCCGGCTCTACCAGGACGCCGCCACGGCGACCCGGCGGTACGAGGAGGGACGGCGCGAGGCGGAGGTCCGGCGGGCCGAGGCCGAGCGGTACGAGCAGCTGCTCGACCGGGAGCGCCGGGAGATCGCCGCCCTGGACGAGGACCTGGGCCGGCTCGCCCGCGCCCAGTACCGCGGCGGGAGCGGGCTGCCGATCACCGCGCGGATGCTGCTCGCGGACGACCCGGAGGAGCTGATGCGCGGTCAGCGTGCGGCGTCGCGGGCCGACCTCGCGGTCAGCAACGCCCTCGGCAAGAGCCGGCGGGCCGAGGCCCGGCTGGCCGCCAGTGAGGCGAAGGCCGAGGATGCCTGGCGGGAGCTGGACCGGCGGAACGCCGAACTCGCCATCCTCAAGAAGGAGATCGAACGCAAGCTGGAGGCGGCCCGGTCGAAACTCCGGGGCCGGTCCGAGTCGTCGGCCGCCGCGGGGTCCTGTCCCGGCGCCGTCCGTCTCGACCAGCCGGACGCCCGTTCCGGCCGCGACTGGGTGGCGCCGGTGGAGACGTACCAGCTGTCCGCGTCCTTCGGCAGCGGAGGGTCGCGGTGGGCCAACCGGCACACCGGGCAGGACTTCGCCGTGCCGGTCGGCACGCCGGTGCGGGCGGTCGGCGCCGGGCGGGTGGTGAAGGTGTCGTGCGGCGGTGCCTTCGGCGTCCAGATCGTGCTTCAGCACGCCGGGGGCTACTACACGCAGTACGCGCATCTGGCCGGCGTCGCCGTCGACCAGGGCGACCGCGTCGAGGCCGGCCAGTGGATCGGGCAGTCGGGCAGCACCGGCAACTCCACCGGACCGCACCTGCACTTCGAGGTACGGCTCACCCCGGACATGGGCTCGGCGCTGAATCCGGTGCCCTGGCTGGCCCAGCGGGGCGTGTCGATCTGACCGCGACCACGACCACGATCATGACCGTGACTCGTGTCAGGCGGTCCGCGCGAGCAGCTGTTCGATGACGAGGGCGACCCCGTCGTCGTTGTTGGCGACCGTCCGCCCCGAGGCGGCGGCGACCGCGTCCGGGTGGGCGTTGCCCATGGCGTACGACTGTCCCGCCCAGGTCAGCATCTCCACGTCGTTCGGCATGTCCCCGAAGGCGACGACCTCTTCGTGCGAGATGCCGCGCTCGGCGCAGCACAGGGCGAGCGTGCTGGCCTTGGAGACGTCCGGGCCGCTGATCTCCAGCAGGGCGCTGGGGCTGGACCGGGTGACGTTGGCGCGGTCGCCCACGGCGAGGCGGGCCAGGGTGAGGAAGGCGTCGGGCTCGATGGTGGGGTGGAAGGCGAGGATCTTGAGCACCGGCTCGTCCGGAGCCGGACCGTCCGGACCCAGCAGCTCCTCGGCCGGCCGGAGGACGTCGGGGACCTCCAGGTGCATCTTCGGATACTCCGGCTCCTGGTTGAAGCCGTAGGTCTGCTCGACCGCGTACACCGTGCCGGGGGCCGCCTCGCGCAGCAGCCGTACGGTGTCCAGGGCGTTCTCCCGGGCCAGTGCCCGCACCTTCACGAACCGGTGGCTGCCGGGGCCGCCGTGCAGGTCGACCACGGCGGCGCCGTTGCCGCAGATGGCGAGGCCGTGGCCGTGCACATGGTCGCTGACGACGTCCATCCAGCGCGCGGGGCGGCCGGTGACGAAGAAGACCTCGATGCCGGCCTCCTCGGCGGCGGCCAGCGCGGCGACCGTACGGGGCGAGACCGACTTGTCGTCGCGCAGCAGGGTTCCGTCGAGATCGGTGGCGATGAGCCGGGGGCGAGCGGCGGCGGCCGGGGGCTGGGGCTGTCGAGTCGCTGAGGTCACCGGGCCATTGTCACGTAAAGGTCCGCACGGGCGTGCGGGAGCCGCCCATCTGTGAGGTACGGCTCTCATCGGTGCCGGCCGCCTGTGCGTGCGGCGAGGCTCAGACCCGGCTGCCTGTGCGTGCGGCGAGGCTCAGACCCGGCTGCCTGTGCGTGCGGCGAGGCTCAGACCCGGCCGCCCGTGCGTGCGGCGAGGCTCAGACCCGGCTGCCTGTGCGTGCGGCGAGGCTCAGACCCGGCCGCCCGTGACCGCGGCGGAGTGTCGCGCATCGACCCCCGTGCGCACGGCGGAGTGTCGCGCCTCGGCCCCCGTCGTGCGTGCGGCGGAGCCTCGCACCTCGGCCCCGTGCGGCGGAGCCTCAGCCCAGCTGAGCCGGCGCCTCCATGGCGATCCGTTCGAAGACCTTCTCGTCCGTGGCGAAGTCGGAGTCCGGGATCGGCCAGTGGACGACGATCTCGGTGAAGCCCAGCTCGCGGTGGCGTCCGGCGAAGTCCACGAAGGCGTCCAGGGACCGGAGCGGCTCGTCGCGGTCCGGGGTGAAGCCGGTGAGCAGCACCTTGTCGAGTTCGCCGACGTCGCGGCCGATACCGGCACAGGCGTCCGCCAGCCGCTCCGCCTGCGCTCGCAGCGCCCGCACCGACTGCTCGGGCGTGCCGTTCTCGAACAGCTTCGGGTCGCCCGTGGTCACCCACGCCTGTCCGTACCGGGCGGCGAGCCGCAGTCCGCGCGGACCGGTCGCGGCCACCGCGAACGGCAGCCGGGGCCGCTGCACACAGCCCGGGATGTTGCGCGCCTCGTGCGCCGCGTAGAAGTCACCCTCGTAGGAGACCGCGTCCTCGGTCAGCAGCCGGTCGAGGAGCTGGAGGAATTCGGCGAACCGGTCGGCCCGCTCCCGCGGCGTCCAGGGCTCCTGGCCGAGCGCGGTGGCGTCGAAGCCCGTGCCGCCCGCTCCTATGCCCAGGGTGATCCGTCCGCCGGAGATGTCGTCGAGGGAGATCAGCTCCTTGGCGAGCGTCACCGGGTGCCGGAAGTTCGGCGAGGTCACCAGGGTGCCCAGCCGCATCCGCTCGGTGGCCGCCGCGGCGGCGGTCAGCGTCGGTACGGCACCGAACCAGGGACCGTCGCGGAAGCTGCGCCAGGACAGGTGGTCGTAGGTGTACGCGGCGTGGAAACCGAGCTGCTCGGCCCGTGTCCAGGCCGAACGGCCGCCCTCGTGCCAGCGGCGGTAGGGGAGGATCACGGTGCTCAGGCGCAGGGTCATGCGTCCGAGCCTAAGCGGCGTCTCCTGTTTCACGTGAAACCCCGCCTGGAAAGGGCCACGTCAGGAGAAGCGCAGATACCGCGGCGGTACGGCCTCCGTCAGCCACACCCCGTTGGCGCTGACCTGGAAGACGTGGCCGTCACGGTGCATCGCGGCGGCGTCCACCGGTAGTACCACCGGACGGCCGCGGCGGGCGCCGACCCGGGTGGCGGTCTCCCGGTCGGGCAAGAGATGCACGGCATGCCGGTTCATCGGCCGAAGCCCCTCGGCCCGGATGGCGTCCAGGTGACGGGCGACCGTGCCGTGGTACAGGTACGGCGGCGGGACCGCCGGGGGCAGGCCGAGGTCCACGTCGACGCTGTGCCCCTGGCTGGCGCGGATGCGGGTGCCCTCGACCGCGAAGCGCCGCTTGTCATTGGTGGCGACCACGTGGTCCAGCTCCTCGCGGGAGAAGCGGAAGCCGTGCGCGGCGGCCGCCGCGATGAGCGCGTCGATCTCGGTCCAGCCGCCCTCGTCGAGGGTGAGCCCGATGCGTTCGGGCTGGTGACGCAGATGCTTGGACAGATACTTCGACACCTTCACGGTGCGTCTGTCGGCCGTGCTCCTCTTGTCGTCTTCGTTCACGTGTTCAGAGTGCCGAAAGAGACGCGCATCACGCGAATGATTTCCTCGCGCAGGTTTGGTCCACAGCGAAGTGGTGTTATCCACAGGGGAATTGGGCCCGCCTGTGGAGAACCGGTGCCCATCGAGGGGAAACCGGCCGCAGCACAGCCGAGAGCCCCGGCGTCCCGACCCCGAGTCCGGCGCCGCTCGCCGTAGCCCTCAGGCAGGGCTCCCCCTGAGGCCCCGTACGCCTGGAGTCGGATGCCAAGACGACCCCTCGGTCTGACGACCGGTGAGGCGCGCGTCACTACCGTCATGGACGTGACTGTGATCGCGACCGAAAGCCTGAGCAAGCGGTTCCCCCGGGTGACCGCGCTCGACCGTCTCTCCGTGGACATCGGAGCCGGTGTGACCGGACTCGTCGGGGCCAACGGCGCCGGCAAGTCCACCCTGATCAAGATCCTGCTGGGTCTGTCCCCCGCCAGCGAGGGCCGTGCCGAAGTGCTCGGACTCGACGTGGCCACCAAGGGAGCCGCCATCCGGGAACGGGTCGGCTACATGCCGGAGCACGACTGCCTGCCGCCCGACGTCTCGGCCACCGAGTTCGTCGTGCACATGGCCCGCATGTCCGGCCTGCCGCCCGCCGCCGCGCGCGAACGCACCGCCGACACCCTGCGCCACGTCGGCCTCTACGAGGAGCGCTACCGCCCCATCGGCGGTTACTCCACCGGCATGAAGCAGCGCGTGAAGCTGGCCCAGGCCCTCGTCCACGACCCCCAGCTGGTCTTCCTCGACGAGCCGACCAACGGCCTCGACCCGGTCGGCCGCGACGAGATGCTCGGCCTCATCCGCCGCATCCACACCGACTTCGGCATCTCGGTCCTGGTCACCTCCCACCTGCTGGGCGAACTGGAACGCACCTGCGACCACGTCGTCGTCGTGGACGGCGGCAAGCTGCTGCGCTCCAGCTCCACCACCGACTTCACCCAGTCCACCACCACCCTCGCCGTCGAGGTCACCGACACCGACGAGCACCCGGACGGCACCCGCGCGGTGCGCGACGCGCTCCACGCGCGCGGGATCGCCGTCGAGGACGGCAGCGGCCTGCCCGGCGCGGGCCACGTGCTGCTGCTGACCGCCACCGGCGACGAGACGTACGACGTGATCCGTGACGTGATCGCGGGCCTCGGCCTCGGCCTGGTCCGCATGGAGCAGCGCCGGCACCACATCTCAGAGGTCTTCAAGGACAGCGACGACGCTGCCGCACAGCGGAAGGAGGCGGTCGGCCATGGCAACTGAGCAGCCCACAGCCGCCGTGACGGGCGACCAGACCCGCATCCACAACATCGGCTACCGCGCCTACGACGGCCCCCGCCTCGGCCGCGCCTACGCCCGCCGCTCGCTCTACTCGCAGTCCCTGCGCGGCGCCTACGGCCTCGGCCGCTCGGTCAAGTCCAAGGTGCTGCCGATGCTGCTGTTCGTCGTCATGTGCCTGCCCGCCGGCATCATGGTCGCCGTCGCCGTCTTCGCCAAGTCCAAGGACCTGCCCCTGGACTACACGCGCTACGCGATCGTCCTCCAGGCCGTCATCAGCCTCTACATCGCCTCCCAGGCCCCCCAGGCGGTCTCCCGCGACCTGCGGTTCAAGACCGTGCCGCTCTACTTCTCCCGGCCGATCGAGACCTCCGACTACGTCCGCGCCAAGTACGCGGCCCTGGCCTCGGCCTTGTTCATCCTGACGGCCGCTCCGCTGATCGTCCTCTACGTGGGCGCTCTGCTCGCCAAACTCGACTTCGCCGACCAGACGAAGGGATTCGCGCAGGGACTGGTCTCCGTGGCACTGCTCTCGCTGCTCTTCGCCGGCATCGGCCTGGTCATCGCCTCGGTCACCCCGCGCCGCGGCTTCGGCATCGCCGCCGTCATCGCCGTCCTGACCATCACCTACGGCGCGGTATCCACCCTCCAGGCCATCGCCGACGTCCAGGACAGCACCGGCGCCATCGCCTGGATCGGCCTGTTCTCGCCGATCACCCTCATCGACGGCGTGCAGTCCGCCTTCCTCGGCGCCACCTCCGCCTTCCCCGGCGGCCACGGGCCCGGCACCGCGGAGGGCCTGGTCTACGTCCTCGTCACCCTCGGCCTGATCGCCGGCGCCTACGGCCTGCTGATCCGCCGCTACAAGAAGGTGGGCCTGTGACCACGCTCAGCATCGACCACGTCTCCCGCTGGTTCGGCAACGTGGTCGCCGTCAACGACATCACCATGACGATCGGCCCCGGCGTCACCGGCCTCCTCGGCCCCAACGGCGCGGGCAAGTCCACCCTCATCAACATGATGGGCGGCTTCCTCGCCCCGTCCACCGGCACCGTCACCCTCGACGGCCAGCAGGTCTGGCGCAACGAGGGCATCTACCAGCACATCGGCATCGTCCCCGAGCGCGAGGCGATGTACGACTTCCTCACCGGGAAGGAGTTCGTCCTCGCCAACGCCGAACTCCACGGCCTCGGCGCCAAGGCCGCGCAGCGCGCCCTGGCCACCGTACAGATGGAGTACGCGCAGGACCGCAAGATCGCCACGTACTCCAAGGGCATGCGCCAGCGCGTGAAAATGGCGAGCGCCCTCGTGCACGACCCCTCGCTCCTCCTGCTCGACGAGCCGTTCAACGGCATGGACCCGCGCCAGCGCATGCAGCTGATGGACCTGCTGCGCCGCATGGGCGACGAGGGCCGCACGGTGCTGTTCTCCTCGCACATCCTCGAAGAGGTCGAACAGCTCGCCTGGCACATCGAGGTCATCGTCGCCGGACGCCACGCGGCCAGCGGCGACTTCCGCCGCATCCGCCGCCTGATGACCGACCGCCCGCACCGCTACCTGGTCCGCTCCAGCGACGACCGGGCGCTGGCCGCCGCGCTGATCGCCGACCCGTCGACCTCCGGCATCGAGGTCGACCACGCCGAGGGCGCGCTGCGCGTCCAGGCCGTCGACTTCGCCCGGTTCACCACCCTGCTGCCCAAGGTCGCCCGGGACCACAACATCCGGTTGCTCACGGTCTCGCCCTCCGACGAGTCCCTCGAGTCCGTCTTCTCGTATCTCGTCGCGGCGTAGGAGGCCGAAGAATGTACGACCCCACAGTCGCCCGGCTCACCTACCGGGCCCTGCTCGGCCGCCGCCGGGCCCTCATCCTGGGCGCCCTGCCCCTGCTGCTGCTCGTCATCGCGGTCGCGGTACGCGCCCTGACCGGCGCCGACGACCAGACCGCCTCCGACGTCCTCGGCGGCTTCGCGCTCGCCACCATGGTGCCGATCATCGGCGTCATCGCCGGCACCGGCGCCATCGGCCCGGAGATCGACGACGGCTCGGTGGTGTACCTGCTGTCCAAGCCGCTCAAGCGGCCGACGATCATCTTCACCAAGCTGATCGTCGCCATCGCCGTCACGATGGTCTTCTCCGCGCTGCCCACCCTGCTCGCCGGCCTGATCCTCAACGGCAACGGCCAGCAGATCGCCGTCGCCTACACGGTCGCCGCGCTGGTCGCCTCCATCGCCTACGCCGCGCTCTTCCTGCTGCTCGGCACGGTCTCCCGGCACGCGGTGGTGTTCGGTCTGGTGTACGCGCTGGTCTGGGAGGCCCTCTTCGGCTCCCTGGTACCCGGCGCCCGCACCCTCAGCGTCCAGCAGTGGTCGCTCGCCGTCGCCCAGAACATCGCCGGCGGCGAACTGGTGACCTCCGACGTCGGCCTGACCACCGCGACGGTCCTGCTGGTCCTGGTGACCGTGCTCGCCACCTGGTACGCCGGGCAGAAACTGCGCGCGCTGACCCTCGCCGGGGAGGAGTGAGCCGGAGACGGGGAGCAGCGGCCGGGCGTCCGATTTAATCGGTGGCGCCCGGCCTGCCCGTTCCCGCACACTCGTGTCATGTTCGGGCCCCGCTGGTCGCGGGGCGCCGTGGACCGGGAGAGGAGCGGGGCGATGTCCAGGTACGACAGTCCGTCCGGCTCCCGACAGGGCGGCCCGCGGCGGGCTCCGGAGCAGTAACCCACCCTCCGTCGAGCCTGCCGCACACGGGAAGCCGCCCGGGGCGGTCGCTTCGAGCACGCGGCGCGCACCGCGGTCGCGTGGACCGCCCACCCGGAGGATTGGCCGAGTGGTAAGGCACCGGCCCGCTCCCCTGTCCCGCACGGACCGGGAAGCGGGCCGCGGTCGGGCCTGGAAAGCCCGCGCACGTTCGATCCGTGCATCCTCCGCCGACGACGGCAGGTCAGCCGAGGCCGTCGAGCAACCGCTCCAGCACCACCGCGATACCGTCCTCGTCGTTCGAGGACGTCACCTCGTCCGCCACCGCCCGCAGGTCGGCGTGGGCGTTGGCCATCGCCACGCCCCGCGCCGCCCAGCCGAACATCGGTATGTCGTTGGGCATGTCGCCGAAGGCGATCGTGTCCGCGGCCTTCAGCTTCAGGCGGCGGGCCGCCAGCGACAGGCCGGTGGCCTTGGACAGGCCGAGTGGGAGCAGCTCGACGATCCCGGCACCCGCCATGACGACCGTGACGAAACCGCCCGCCGTCCGCCGGGCCACCTGCGCCAGTTCGTCGTCCGACAGCGTCGGATGCTGGATGTAGATCTTGTTCAGCGGGGCCGACCACAGGTCGGAGGCGTCCGTGAACGGGATCGCCGGCAGACCGCCGCCGACCGCGTACCCGGGCCCGACCAGGACCTCCCCGTCCAGACCGTCGCGGCTGGCCGCCAGGTACAGCGGCCCCGTCTCCGCCTCGATCTTCGCCAGCGCCACCCCGGCCAGCTGGCGGTCCAGCGTGACCGAGGTGAGCAGCCGGTGCTCCCCGGCGTGGTACACCTGCGCGCCCTGCCCGCAGACGGCCAGCCCGTCGTACCCGAGGTCGTCCAGGACGTGCCGGGTCCAGGGGACCGCGCGGCCGGTGACCACGATGTGGGCGGCGCCCGCCGCGGTGGCCGCGGCGAGCGCGTCCCGGGTGCGCGCGGAGACGGAGTCGTCGGAGCGCAGCAGCGTGCCGTCGAGGTCGGTCGCGACCAGGCGGTACGGGAAGCCGGCGGAACCCGTGTCGGAGACGGCGTCGCTCACTTGGCCACCGGCTCCAGGACCTCCCGGCCGCCCAGGTACGGGCGCAGCACCTCGGGGACGCGGACCGAGCCGTCGGCCTGCTGGTGGTTCTCCAGGATCGCCACGATGGTCCGCGGTACGGCGCACAGCGTGCCGTTGAGCGTGGCCAGCGGGCGCACCTTCTTGTCCTCGCGCACCCGGATCGACAGGCGCCGCGACTGGAACTCGGTGCAGTCCGAGGTCGAGGTCAGCTCGCGGTACTTGCCCTGGGTCGGGATCCACGCCTCGCAGTCGAACTTGCGGGCGGCCGAGGCGCCGAGGTCCGCCGAGGCAACGTCGATGACGCGGAACGGCAGCTCCAGCGAGGTCAGCCACTGCTTCTCCCACTCCAGCAGGCGCTGGTGCTCGGCCCGCGCGTCCTCGGGGAGGACGTAGGAGAACATCTCGACCTTGTCGAACTGGTGGACGCGGAAGATGCCCCGGGTGTCCTTGCCGTGCGAGCCGGCCTCGCGGCGGAAGCAGGGCGAGAAGCCGGCGTAGCGCAGCGGCAGCCGCTCGGCCTCGATGATCTCGTCCATGTGGTACGCGGCGAGCGGCACCTCGGAGGTGCCGACCAGGTACAGGTCGTCCTTGTCGAGGTGGTAGACGTCCTGCGCGGCCTGGCCGAGGAAGCCGGTGCCGGCCATCGACTGCGGGCGGACCAGCGCCGGGGTCAGCATCGGCGTGAAGCCGGCCGCGGTGGCCTGCGCGATCGCCGCGTTGACCAGGGCCAGCTCCAGCAGCGCGCCGACGCCGGTGAGGAAGTAGAAGCGGGAGCCGGAGACCTTGGCGCCGCGCTCGACGTCGATGGCGCCGAGGAGCTGGCCCAGCTCCAGGTGGTCCCGGGGCTCGAAGCCCTCGGCGGCGAAGTCGCGGTGGGTGCCGTGCGTCTCCAGCGTGACGAAGTCCTCCTCGCCGCCCACGGGGACGTCGGGGTGGACCAGGTTGCCGAGCTTCTGGAGCAGTTCCTGGGTCTCGGCGTCGGCGGCGTCGCGCTCGGCGTCGGCGGCCTTGACGTCGGCGGCGAGCTGGCTCGCGCGCTTCAGCAGCTCGGCCTTCTCGTCGCCGGTGGCCTTGCCGATGAGCTTGCCGAGTCCCTTCTGCTCGTTGCGCAGCTCGTCGAAGCGGACGCCGGACGACCTGCGCCGCTCGTCGGCGGAAAGGAGGGAGTCGACGAGCGCGACGTCCTCTCCACGGGCACGCTGGGAAGCGCGCACACGGTCGGGGTCCTCACGGAGCAGGCGAAGGTCAATCACACGGTCAAGGCTACCGGTGCCCGGTGACGGCGTTCGACTCACTATTGACCGAGGCGCTCCGCGACGGTCCGCGATGGTCCACGGCGGTCAATAAAAAGCGTCTCATTCCCTGGAACGAGGCAGGTGCGGAGCGGTGGGTTGACCTGATCGCCTTGCGCGGAGCGGGACTTGGGGCCTCGCTGTCCACAGGAATCCACATCCCCGGAGAGTTATCCACAGGCTGTGCGGAAGTTCTGTGGACTGCGGAAGTGATCATTCCTAATCGGACATCCGGGACGGAGAATTCCTCTTCCAAACCCCCGGAACGGCCACTTACGAGTGGAAACGCGTCACTCCGGAGGATGAGGGGTGAGAAACAGGTAGACGAAGGGTGACCTGCGGCTCTGTGGATGGAGATATGCCCTGAAGGGTGATTTGTCGACCGAATGGGACGTCGTTGTCGACTTGTCCTCAGGTCGAGATGAGGACCTGTGGATAACGCCTGTGGATAACTAAGATCAGCAGATACGACGGTCAGAGCCTCCCGCCGCTGACCGTCAGAACCGGCCGTCCTGGCACCGCGCGACCCACTCCGCCGCCGCCACGAACTCCTCGTCCGAGGTCCCCGGGAACCGGTCGGCCGCCTCGCCGGGGCCGACGCCCGCGCGCGGGTAGGAGCCGAGGTACCGCACCTGGAGGCAGACCCGCTTCAGCCCCATGAGCGCCTCGGACATCCGCCGGTCGGAGATGTGTCCCTCGGCGTCGACGCAGAAACAGTAGTTGCCGATGCCGGCGCCCGTGGGCCGGGACTGGAGCAGCATGAGGTTGATGCCCCGGGTGGCGAACTCGCCCAGCAGATCGCGCAGGGTGCCGGGATGGTCGTCGCGCTGCCACAGCACGACGGACGTCTTGTCGGCGCCGGTCGGCGCGGCGGGCCGGGCGGGACGGCCCACCAGTACGAACCGGGTCTGGGCGTTGTGCGGCGAGTCGTGGATGCCGGTCTCCAGCGGCTCCAGACCGTAGCGGGGCGCGGCGAACTCACCGGCGAAGGCGGCGTCGTAGCGGCCCTCCTGGACCAGGCGGGCGCCGTCCGCGTTGGAGGCGGCCGACTCCCAGACGGCCTCCGGGAGATGGGCCTTCAGCCAGTTGCGCACCTGCGGCTGGGCGGCCGGGTGGGCGGTGACCGTCTTGATGTCCGACAGTTTGGTGCCGGGGCGTACCAGCAGCGCGAAGGTGATCGACAGCAGCACCTCGCGGTAGATCATCAGCGGCTGGCCGGAGACCAGCTCGTCGAGGGTGGTGGTGATGCCGCCCTCGACGGAGTTCTCGATCGGCACGAACGCCGCCTCGGCCTCGCCGCAGCGCACCGCGTCGAGCGCGGACTGGACGGAGACGTACGGCACCAGCTCGCGGGTCGCCGCCTCCGGGAGCGTGCGCAGGGCGACTTCGGTGAAGGTGCCCTCGGGACCGAGATACGCGTAGCTGGCAGGCATGACCTCACCCTAATGTGCCCTGCCGCCGCCCCGTGCGCCGAGCGGACGGCCCTCACCCCTCCAGCAGCCGCTGCCCCACGTACTCCCCTTCCGCCGCGCCGCCCGGCACCGCGAACAGGCCGCTCGCCTCGTGCCGGATGAACGTCGACAGGGCGTCCCCCCGGTCCAGCTTCCGCTGTACGGGCACGAAGCCGCGCAGGGGATCGGCCTGCCAGCAGATGAACAGCAGACCGGCGTCCGGGACGCCGTCCGTGTCGAAGCCGTCGTGGTAGGAGAAGGGCCGGCGGAGCATGGCCGCGCCGCCGTTCTGGTCGGGGCGGGTGATCCGGGCGTGGGCGTTGATCGGGACGACCAGGTTCCCGGCCTCGTCCGTCTTCTCCAGGTCCATCTCGGTCGTCTCGCCGCCCCCGGACAGCGGTGCCCCGTCGGACTTGCGGCGCCCTATGACGTTCTCCTGCTCCTTGACCGACAGCTCCTCCCAGTCGTCGAGGAGCATGCGGATGCGGCGTACGACGACGTAGGAGCCGTTCGCCATCCAGGCCGGGTCGTCCGAGCCGGACTCCGGCACCCAGATCCGCTGGTCGAAGTCGGCCTCGGACGGCTTGGGGTTGCGGGTGCCGTCGACCTGGCCCATGAGGTTGCGCACGGTCATGGGGTGGGCGGTGGCGCCCGGCGACCGGTTGAAGCCGTTCATCTGCCAGCGGACGCGGGCGGCCGATCCGGCGTCCTTCTGGAGGGCGCGCAGGGCGTGGAAGGCGACCAGGGCGTCGTCGGCGCCGATCTGCACCCACAGGTCGCCGTTGCTGCGGTTCTTGTCGAGGTGGTCGGAGGAGAAGTCGGGGAGCGGATCGAGGGAGACCGGGCGCTGCTTCTCCAGGCCGGTCCGGCCGAAGAAGCTGTGGCCGAACCCGAAGGTGACGGTGAGCGAGGACGGCCCGGCGTCGCGGGCCACGTCCGTGTCGCCGGAGCCGGCCGGTTCGCCCGCCATCAGCCGCCGGGCGGTGTCGGACCAGCAGCGCAGCAACGCGGTCGCCTCCTTGCGTCCGGCGCCCGCCGCCAGGTCGAACGCGATGAGATGGCCGCGGGCCTGGGCGGGGGTGGTGATGCCGGGCTGGTGTTTCACGTGAAACGGCACCTGCCCCTCGCCCAGCGAGGTCAGCGGCGTCGCCCCGGAGGGCGCGGCGGCGTAGCCGACGGCACCGCCGGCGGTGCCGAGCACGAGCCCGGTGGCGCCGGCCGTGGTGAGCAGCCGGCGCCGCGAGACGCCCTCCGCGGCGGCGGGGGTCTCTTCGACGACCGGGGCTTCGGGGGTACGGGCCTCCGGGATGGAGTGGTCAGCCATGGTGCGGTTCAGCCGATCTGCGCGTTCTTGGAGACGGTCACCTGGTCGATGTCGGAGGTCCGCACGGTCGCGGCGACCTCCCAGTCGCCGGCCATGGGGATCTGTACCTCACTCGCC
The DNA here is from genome assembly GCF_018614415.1 of Streptomyces sp. ISL-12. Taxonomy (GTDB): domain Bacteria; phylum Actinomycetota; class Actinomycetes; order Streptomycetales; family Streptomycetaceae; genus Streptomyces. The sequence continues at coordinate 17,043 of NZ_JAGGOO010000084.1, read as the reverse complement.
GACCAGTGTCCGGTGGTGATGTGGTCGGGGGCGACGGGCAGCGGCCCGATGTCCTTGGTCTCCAGGGTGAAGGCGAGCTTCACCTCGGGGATGTCGACGGCACGGCCCTTGGGGTCCTCGACGTAGACGTGCACGTCGTTGGCGCCCACCCGGGCGGGGTCCACCTCGACCCGGATCACGCCCTTGCCGTCCTCGCCGCCGGTGTCGAAGGGCATGTCCAGGGTCACGGCGCCGGTCGCCTGGGCGTCGGCGGAGCCGGCGGACGAGGTGGCGGCCGCCGTCTCCTGCTCGGTCCGTCCCGGCTCGGTCTGGGTCAGGACGGTGGTGACGGCGAGCAGGACGACGGCGACACCGGCCTCGGCGAGGACGGAGCGGCGCAGTCCGAAGCGGTGGGGGTCGCCGTCGCGCAACCGCTTCTGCCGCGCGGCGTCCACGGCGGCCCGCTGCCGGGCGAGCTGGGCGGCGCGCTTGGCGTTGCCCACGGGCTTGACCCCGCCCGTGCGCTGCCCGGCGGACGCCGGGGCGGACGCCCCGCCGGAGGCCGCGGCGGATGCCCCGTCGGACGCCTTGGCGGACGCCCCGCTGGACGCCCCGCTGGACGTCGGGCCGGAGGCCGTGCCGGACGTCTTCTCGGCAACTGTGCCGGTGGACGCCTTGGCCGATGCCGAGGTGGAGGTCGTCGTGGCTGCCGGGGCGGCCGTCCTGCCGGCCGTCGCGGTGCCGGCGGCCCCGGACCGCTCCTTCTCCCGGGGACGGGGTACGTCGCCCGCCGTCCCGGCCAGCCGTGCCGTCCAGCGCCGGGACAGGTACGCGATGCCGACGAGCACCGCCACCAGCGCGATCTTGGCGAGCAGCAGTTGTCCGTACCGGGTGTCGGTCAGCGCCGACCAGGACCCCAGCTGGCGCCAGGACTGGTACGTACCGGTGATCACCAGCGCGACCACACTGCCGAACGCGACCAGGGAGAAGCGGCGAACGGCGGTGGTGTCGACCGGGTTGTCGGCGGGCGCCTTGTAGAGGGCGACCAGCAGGGTGGTGAGCCCGCCGAACCATGCGGCGACGGCCAGCAGGTGGACGACGTCGGCGGGCATGGCGATGCCGGGCTGGAGACCGACCGAGGCGTGCTCGGCCATGGCCCAGGTGGCGGCGAGACCGGCCGCGACGACCGTCCCGCCGACGGCGAGCCCGAAGGTCAGGTCCCGCTTCTCCTGGTCCTCGCGCCTGTCGTGGGCGCCGAAGAGCACGGCGACGAACAGGGCCGCCGCGGCGAGCAGCAGCAGCCGGGAGACCAGGGCGGCGCCCGTCTTGGTCTGGAGGACCTGGCCGAGCAGCTCCAGGTCGACGATGTCGGCGGCCTTCCCGGAGCCGGTGTAGGACCCGCGCAGCAGGAGCATGGCGAGGGTGGCGGCGGTCAGCGCGAGCCACCCGGAGACGACCAGGCGCTGTACGCTCCGCACGCCCGAGCCGCGCGGCCAGCAGGCGAGGACGAAGGCGGCGCCGCCGACCAGCACGGCGAAGCCGGCGTAGGCCACGTAGCGGCCGAGGCCGTACAGCCAGCCGACGATCCCGCCGCCGGCCTCCTGGGCGGTGGCCGACACCGAGGTCTCGGAGGGGGCGCCGATGGAGAAGGTGAAGGCGCCGGAGACGGGGTGGCTGTCGGCGGAGACGACCTGGTAGGTCACCGTGTAGGTGCCGTCCGGCAGCCCGGAGTGCAGGGCGACGCCGTACGTGGTGCCGCTGACGTTGGCCGGCGCGCCGTCCTCGACGCGCTTGCCCTTGGGGTCGAGGACGCGCAGTGCGTCGTCGTCCATGGAGACGTTCTCGGAGAACGTCAGTGACACCCGGGCCGGGGCCCGGTCGACCACCGCCCCCTGCTGGGGATCGCTGCCGGTCAGCGCGGCGTGCGCGGAGGCCGGGGCGGCGGTGGCGAGCAGCGCGCCGGCCACGGCCACGAACAGCAGCACCAGGGTCCGCGCGCGTGGGGCGATGGTCCGCGTCAAGGTGGTCCCTCCCTCAGTGGCTGGAGTGCTCGGACGGTGTGCCGTGCTCCGTCTGTCCGGCGTCGGAGGTGCCGGGCCGGTACGTGGCGGACTTCACCGGCATCTCGACCGTGACGGGGTCGGAGTCGGCGAAGTGCAGCTCGACGGAGAGCGTCTGGCCCTCCTCGGGCCGTTGCTTCAGCTTCTCGAACATCAGGTGGTCGCCGCCGCTCTGCAGGGCGAGGCTGCCGTGCGCCGGGATCGGGAGGCTGTCGACCTGCCGCATGGCGCCGTCGACGGTCTCGTGCACGGTGACCTCACCGGCGTCGCTGGTGACCGAGGTCAGCTCGTCCTCGGCGCCGCCGTCGTTGGTGATGGTCAGGAAGCCCGCCGCCATGGTGTCGGAGACGGGCCGCGGCACGTAGGCGGCGCTGACGGAGAGGTCGGCGTCGCCCGAGTCCTCGGCGCCGCACCCCGTGAGGGTGAGGGCGCCGGCCAGCATCACCGCACCCAGGGCGGGGCGGTGGCTCACGGCTTCTCCCCCTTGATCAGCTTGGGGAGGTCCTTGGTGTAGTCGTCCACCGTGGCGTCCTCGCCGTACAGCACGTACCCCTTGTCGGTCTTCGGGGAGAAGGCGACGACCTGGGTGCCGTGGGTGGAGACGACCTTGCCGTTCTTGTCCTTGGTGGCCGGGTCGATGGAGATGCCGAGGGTGCGGGCGCCGGCCTGGATGGTGTCGAAGTCGCCGGTCAGCCCGACGACCTGCGGGTCGATGCCCTTGAGCCACTTGCCGAGCGCGGCCGGGGTGTCCCGTTCGGGGTCGGAGGTGACGAACACGACGCGCAGCTCGTCCTGTTCCGCCTGGGACAGCTGCTTCTTGGCCACGGCGATGTTGTTCATCGTCAGGGGGCAGACGTCGGGGCAGTTGGTGTAGCCGAAGTAGATCAGGGTCGGCTTGCCGGCCGTCTCCTCGCGGAGGTCGTACTTCTCGCCCTGGGTGTCGGTGAGGACCAGGTCCGGCTTGTCGAAGGGCTGGTCGAGAACGGTGGCGGCCTGCTGGGAGGAGGCGTCCTCGGAGACCACCGTGACGGGCGAGCCGGTGTCGTCGCCGCTGCCGCAGGCGGTGAGGGTCAGGGAGGCGGCGGCGAGCAGGGCCGCCGCGGTGAACGTCTTGGTGCGCATAGAGAAATGTCCCAGTGGTGAGTGTTGCGGCGCGCACCGGGGCCCGGACCGTCGGGTCCCCGGCACGCACCGGACGTACGGGCCGCCTCAGGCGGTGGTGGAGCGCCGGCGTCCGGCGAGCACGCCGTAGGCCACGCCCGCCGCGCCGACGACGATGCCGACGACGCCCAGGACGCGGGCGGTGGTGTCGGTGGAGCCGGAGTCGTCGGAGGCGGCCTCGGTGGTCTCGGCCGCCGCCTCGGTGTCGTCGGCCGCCGCGGCGGAGGAACCGTGGGCGTCGGCGGAGTCGTCCTCGGCGGCCGTCAGTTCGAGCACGGGGGCCGGGGTGTCGGGCTCCTCCTGGCCCTCCTGCTGCACCTCGATCCAGCGCACGACCTCCTTGTTGGAGTACGTCTGGATCGCCTTGAACACCAGCTCGTCGGAGTCCTCGGGCAGCGCGCCGAGGGAGACCGGGAACTTCTGGAAGTAGCCCGGCTCGATACCCTCGCCGGTCGCCGTCCAGGTCACCTTGGTGACGGCCTCGGTGAGCTTCTCGCCGTGCGACTCGACCGGCTCGTCCAGCTTGCTCTTGGTGGTCTTGATGTCCCAGCCCTCGACCGGCTGCGGCATCACCGAGGCCAGCGGGTGGTCGGTGGGCATGGTGACCTCCAGCTTGGTGGTGGAGGCGTTGTCCCGCTCGTTGGGGACCTTGAAGTCGACGACCGCGTAACCGCCCTGGGCGGCCTCGCCCTCCGGCTGCACGGTGACGTGCGCGAAGGCGGGCGAGGACAGGACGAGCACGGCGGTGCCGGCGACGGCGCCGGCGGCGGCGATACGGGAAGCCTTCATGAAGAGCACTCCGCTTCTCTCGATGTGCAGGTGATGGGGGAGCGCGCGCACGCGCGCGTGCCGCACGACGGCGTCCCCCTCCACCGGTGGGCGGAGCGGCGGTCGCGTCGTGTCAGGCGGCGAGAACGAACGCGGCGCTCGGCGGTCCGCGCCGGATCACCGTGTGCTGGAGTGCGGTGGTACGGGGCCGGGGTCCGGCGAGCAGGGCCGTACGCGGCGGGCGCGCGGCCTCGTCCGGCGCGCCCGGCAGCCCGGCGCGCAGGGCGCGCACCAGAGCGAGCGCGGCGCGCAGGGAGCGTACGAGCGCGCCCTCGGTGACGAGGTGCGCGGAGTGCGCCGACAGCTCCACGAGCCGCGCCAGGGCCAGGTCCCCGCGGCGCAGCAGCCAGCCGGCGGCTATCGCCGCCAGGACGTGGCTCAGGAGCATCGGCAGGGACGGCAGCAGGGCGGCGGGGGAGCCGACGGCGGCCGACAGGGCGTCCGCCGGGTGGTGGGCCGTGTGGACGGTGGCGTCGGCGGCGTCCGGCCGGACCCGCGCGTCGCTGAGGATGCGCTGCGCCTGCGCCGGGCTGAGCGCCGCCGCGGTGGTCCCGCACACCAGCCGCGCCGCCTGCTGCACCAGCGTCGCGTCCGCCGTCGCGGCCGTGGCCGTGGCCGTCGTGTCAGCGGCCGCGGCCCCGTGCTGGCCGAGCCCGAACAGCGCGTGCAGCGCCGTCTGTCCGACCGCGAGCAGCGCCGCGATACCGGGCAGCGACCGCTCCCGCCCGGCGAGCGGTACCGCGACCACGACCACCCCGAGGAACCCGGCGCCCAGCGACCACAACGGGACACCGGCGCAGGAGGCGAGCGTGTGCCCCGCCCCGGCCAGCACGACGCAGACCGCGGCGAACACCGCGGCCCGCAGGATCCGGAGGTCGTTCCCGGAGCGCGCCGTAGGCGGGTGGGAGGCAGTCATGGCGGGCTCATCATCGCACTGGACCCACCCGCACCGTGCGGCAGGTCCGCAAGATGCCGTACGACCGGAAGGTCACCGTCTGGGGGAGTGCGCCCTCGTGCACGAGCCGTTTCCGGGAGCCCCGGGAGCCCCTCGCACCCCGGTGCGGGAGCCCCGCATACACCGGTGGCCGCCGGGGCGCATCCGCCGTATGGGCGGTCTCACGTCAACCCCGCGCTTACGGCCGGGCACGCCGGGCAATACGTAACGGTATGTCGAGCCGCGCCCAGGAGGCTGGTGGAGCATGAGCATCTGGTGGTCACTCCATCTGCGGCGCGAGGCTGCGAGCGTGCCACTGGCCCGCCGCCTGCTCCTCGGCACCATGGAGACGGCGGGCGTCGACCCCGACATCTCCTACGACCTCTCCGTCGCCCTCACCGAGGCGTGCGCCAACGCCGTCGAGCACGGCGGGGACGGCGCGCACGGCGACCCTTCCGCGGCCTACCGCGTCACGGCCTACCTGGACGGCGAGCGGTGCCGCATCGAGGTCACCGACTCGGGACCCGGCTTCACCGCCGGCCGCCCGTCCCGGCCGGCACCGGCCCCCGCCGACGCCGAGCACGGCCGGGGGCTGTGCCTCATCCGGGAACTCGCCGACCACGTCCACATCGGCAGCGCGACGGCGCGCGGCGGCGCGGTGGTGAGCTTCGACAAGATCATCAAGTGGCGGAACGACGCCCCGCTCGTGGCGGTGTGAACCCGGGGCGGGCGCCCCGGGTCCGTGAACGGCCGCTGTGTTCCGGGCCGGCCGTGAACCCCCGTATCAGCCCTTGAGCGAGGCCATCCACGCCTCGACCTCGTCGGAGCGGCGCGGCAGCCCGTCCGACAGGTTCCGGTTGCCGTCGGCGGTGACCAGGATGTCGTCCTCGATCCGGACGCCGATGCCCCGGTACTCCTCGGGCACGGTCAGGTCGTCGGCCTGGAAGTACAGGCCCGGCTCCACGGTGAGCACCATGCCGGGCTCCAGGGTGCCGTCGACGTAGGACTCGACCCGCGCGGCGGCGCAGTCGTGGACGTCCATGCCGAGCATGTGGCCGGTGCCGTGCAGCGTCCAGCGGCGCTGCAGCCCCAGCTCCAGCACCCGCTCGACCGGGCCCTCGACGAGCCCCCACTCGACCAGCTTCTCGGCCAGCACCCGCTGCGCCGCGTCGTGGAAGTCGCGGTACTTGGCGCCCGGCTTCACCGCCGCGATACCGGCCTCCTGGGCCTCGTGGACGGCGTCGTAGATCTTCTTCTGGATGTCGCTGTAGCGGCCGTTGACCGGCAGCGTGCGCGTGACGTCCGCGGTGTAGTACGTGTGCGTCTCCACGCCCGCGTCGAGCAGCAGCAGGTCGCCGGAGCGGACCGGGCCGTCGTTGCGGACCCAGTGCAGGGTGCAGGCGTGCGGGCCGGCGGCGGCGATGGTGCCGTAGCCGACGTCGTTGCCCTCCACGCGCGCGCGGAGGAAGAACGTGCCCTCGATGTAGCGCTCGCTGGTCGCCTCCGCCTTGTCGAGCACCTTCACGACGTCCTCGAAGCCGCGCACGGTCGAGTCGACCGCCTTCTGCAGCTCGCCGATCTCGAAGTCGTCCTTGACCAGGCGGGCCTCGGAGAGGAAGACGCGCAGTTCCTCGTCGCGCTCGGCGGTGACCTTGTCGGTCAGCGCGGCCTCGATGCCGGCGTCGTGGCCGCGCACGACGCGGACCGGGCCGGTGGCCTCGCGCAGCCTGCCGGCCAGCTCGCGCACGTCGGAGGCGGGGATGCCGTACAGCTTCTCGGCCTCGGTGAGGGAGTGGCGGCGGCCGACCCACAGCTCGCCCTGGCCGTCCAGCCAGAACTCGCCGTTCTCCCGGTCGGAGCGCGGCAGCAGGTAGATCGTGGCCCGGTGGCCCTCGCCCTCGGGCTCCAGCACCAGGACGCCGTCCTCGGTCTGGTTCCCGGTGAGGTACGCGTACTCGACGGAGGCGCGGAAGGCGTACTCGGTGTCGTTGGAACGGGTCTTCAGGTTGCCCGCGGGGATCACCAGGCGCTCGCCGGGGAAGCGAGCGGACAGCGCGGCCCGGCGGGCGGCGGTCTCGGCGGCCTGGGCGATCGGCTCCACGTCGCGCAGCTCGGTGTCGGCCCAGCCGGACTTCATGTTCTCGGCGAGCTCGTCGGACACGCCCGGGTACAGGCCGTTCTTGCGCTGCTTGATCGGCTCTTCCTCAGCGGATTCCGGGGTCTCCGGCAGCTCCTCCGACACGGTCATCCTCCTTGTTACGGCACTGGACCACCTCCCATCGTACGGTCGTACGGAAGGGGGCCCAGGGCCCGAGGACCCGTTACACCGGCGGCCGGGACGGCCGCGCCGCTACTCGAACCGGACGGCGAGCAGCACCACGTCCTCCTCGGAGTCCGCCTCGTCCAGCCCGTCCGGCAGCACGGTGCGCAGGACGTGCTCGGCGACCGCGTCCGGATCGTGCCGTCGGGCCCGGGGGACCCCGGCGGCGGCCGCGTGCAGGCGGGCGAAGGCGCGGTCGACGGGGTCGCCGGTACGGCGCAGCAGCCCGTCGGTGTACAGCAGCACCGTCTCCCCGGGGTCGGCGCACACCTCCACGCTGGGCGCCTCCCAGCACGCCAGCATGCCCAGCGGCGCGGAGACGGAGGTCTCCACGAACTCCGTGCGCCGCTCCCCGGTCAGCAGCGGCGGACTGTGCCCGGCGCCGGCCAGCGTGATCCGGCGCAGCACGGGCTCGCAGTAGCCGAACAGGGCGGTGGCCGAGCGGGCGGGCTCGGTGAGCCGCAGCAGCAGCTCCAGGTCGGACAGGACGGCGACCGGGTCCTCGCCCTCCATCACGGCGTACGCCCGCAGGGAGGCCCGCATCCGGCCCATCGCGGCCAGCGCGCCGGGCCCGGAGCCGGTGACGGAGCCGACGCACAGGCCGAGCGCGGAGTCCGGCAGCGGCAGCGCGTCGTACCAGTCGCCGCCGCCGCGCGGGCCGGTGCGGTGCCGGGCGGCGAGCCGGACACCGGGAGCGCGCGGCAGCCGCGCGGGGAGCAACTCCTCGGCGATCGTGGCCATGCACGCGCGCGTGCGCTCCAGTTCGCGGAGCCGGTCCAGGTGCTCGGCGGCGTAGCGGACGTACAGCCCGGCCAGGTGCCGCTGCCGCTCACGCGGCTCGGCGGGCTCGTCGTACAGCCATACGGCGGCGCCGAGGCGGCCGGCGGTCTCGGTCCGCAGCGGGAGCGCGTAGCTGGCGGCGTAGCCGAGGCGGACGGCGACGTCGCGGTGGCGGGGGTCGAGTCCCTCCTCGGCGAGCAGATCGGGTTCGGCGATCCCGGCCTCGCCGACCGGCAGCCCGTCCAGGATCCGTCCGTACGCCAGTGAGGCGCGCGGCACGGTCTCGATGTGCCCGAGGTCGGCGCGGGCCAGGCCGAGGCCGGCCGAGGTGTCCGGGCCGAGTCCGTCGGCGGGTTCCAGGACGACCAGGCCGCGGCGCGCGCCCACCAGGGCGGCTCCGGCACGCAGCAGTTCGTCGAAGGCGTCGGCGAGGGTGCCGGTGCGGACCAGGCGCTCGGTCAGTTCGTGCAGCGTGGTGAGGTCGGAGACCCAGCCGGCGAGGCGGTCCTGGAGGAGGGCGCCGGGAGCGCCGGGAGAGGCCGGGCGGACCGCCGGGGCGCCCGGCGGGACGGACGCGGCAGTGTGGGCGGGTGAGGGAACCGTTGAATCGATTCCGGCCACTTTCGGAGGGTGCGGCGCGTTCATGGCAGTCGGCTTCCCGACCGGCTCTTACTGCTCAAAAGCATCGCAAACCCCCATGTCATTCTGCGTCGCCGGCAGTGTCTCCACATGTACACGCACTCGTGAGGGGATGTCCAGCATTGTCCTGCTGGAATTCCTGGTGTCCATGAGGCGTAAGTGGCGTCCTGGTCTGTGTTGTGCGAAGAAACAAAGTTGGCTGGAAAACGCCCCGCAGTACCTCTTGTTGCGGTCGACTGGTGGTGCTTCACGGAGCGTCACAGCGGTCGTGATGGGTACGTACTCGGTGAAAGCCAGGGGTGGTCGGCGGGTGCTCGGCACCATCCGGAACCTGGCGATGGACCCGGGCGTCCTATCCACCGACGACCGTGCCCCATCCTCCCGTGGCGGAGGCGGAGAGAAATACGCGGGACGGCAAAACGCCAGACTCCGCCACCCCCGCGCCACGCCCATGCTTTTGCCCGACGCAGTATGGACGGACCGGCCGCGGACGCAGCCGATGCTCGACCCATAGGGGTTCCCCTTGCCTCCCGGCAAGGTGTGACGCGCCGACAGATACGCGCAAGTGCGCGCAAGCGATTCGCGCAGTGAAGAGATCGACACATGGTGTGATGTGGACCTCGGTGTTGCCAGGCGTGCAACGGAAAGGAACGAGCGCTCATGCGCGAGATCCTCGGAAGGCGACGCAGGCTCCTGTCCCGGCGCGGTGACGGGGGGCCTGACCTGATCAGCGCGGCCCTGACCTACGCCACGGAATGGCAGTGGCCCGTTCTCCCGGGCGTGGCGGCGGATCCGGAGGGGCGTTCCGGCTGTTCCTGCCCCGACCCGGAGTGCACGGTGCCCGGCGCGCACCCCTTCGACCCGGGGCTCCTCGCGGCCACCGCCGACGGACGTATGGTGCGCTGGTGGTGGGCCAACCGGCCGGCCGCCCCGATCATCCTGGCCACCGGGGGCAACGCCCCGTGCGCCGTGTCCCTGCCCGCGCTGCCGGCCGCCCGCGCCCTGGCCGCGCTCGACCGGACGGGCATGCGGCTCGGCCCGGTCGTCGCCTCGCCGGCCCGCTGGTCGATCCTCGTCAAGCCGTACTCCCTGGAGCAGTTGGGCGAACTGCTCTACGCCAAGGACTTCGTCCCCGGCTCCCTGCGCTTCCACGGCGAGGGCGGCTACCTCGCCCTGCCCCCGTCCGAGTGCGGCGCGGGCCCCGTCCGCTGGGAGCGGGCTCCGCTGCCCGGCTCGTCCTCGCCCTGGGTGCCCGACGTGGAGGCCGTGGTCGACGCGGTGGTCGACGCCCTGACTCGTACGGGTGTGAACGCGCCCGAGATGTAGGGCGCGGGAGGTACGGCCGCGGGGCGCGCGGCCGTGGGCGCCCGGTGAACGAGGGCGGAACGAACGGCGCTGAGCGGTGCTGAACGGTGCTGAACGTGAATGGCGCTGAACGGCACCGTGCGGTGCTGAACGGCACCGGACGCACAAAGGCCCGGTTGCTGGCGACGGGGGATGCACCAGCAACCGGGCTATTGGAAACGGTAACAAGAGATCGGCGGTTAGCAAATTCCGTCTCTGCGTTTCCGGTCATCGACTGACCTGCGCTGACCGGGAGTTGTGACCGAAGTCACCCACCCCGGGGCCGGTCGTCAGCTGAGCGTGACCTGCCGGTTGGTCAGACCGCCACGGGCCCGGCGCTCCTCGGCGGTGAGCGGCGCGTCCGTGCCCAGAGCCTCGGCGAGGCGCTCGGCGAACTCGGCCGCAGGCTTCTCGACGTCCTGTGCGGAGACGGCGCGCGGCAGGTCCCAGACCGGCACGATCAGCCCGTGGGCGCGGAAGGAACCGACGAGCCGGGTGCCCTCCCCGAGGGACGACCGGCCCGCCGCGTGCAGCCGCGCGAGAGCGTCCAGAAGTCGCTCCTCCTCGTGCGGCATGACCCAGCGCAGGTGGTTCTTCTCCGGCGTCTCGCACCAGTAGGCGGCGTCCACGCCCTGGAGCCGGACGGTCGGGATGGCCGCGGCGTTGGCCCGCTCCAGGGAGGCGGCCACCTCGGGCGTGGCGTTCTCCGCGTCCGGGACCCAGAACTCGAAGCCCTCGTGCACCACTGGCTCGAAAACGCCGTCGGCGTCGAGCAGGTCCTGGAGCCGGGGCCCGTCCGCCGGTGCGCGGCGGGCCTGGACCGGCGTACCCGGCTCGGCGCTCAGGGCCCGCTGGAGGGTGTCGGCCAGGTCGCGGCTGATGTCACCGGAGGGCGTGTCGTTCTGCAGGCCGAGCAGGACCGAGCCGTCGTCACGGCGCAGCGCCGGCCAGGCCATCGGCAGAACCGTCGCCAGGGTCACGGACGGCACGCCCTCGGGCAGGCCGCCCTTCAGCGGCAGCCCGGCCGTCGCCGCCGGCACCAACTCGCGCAGCGCCACCCAGTCGCACTCGCCGGGCAGTCCCTCGAACGGGCGCTGCACCAGCTCGGTCACGGCCTGGGCGGCGGCCCGCCCGTGACACGCCTTGTAACGGCGACCGCTGCCGCAGGGGCAGGGCTCGCGGGCGCCGACGACCGGGACCTCCGCATCGAGCTGAGGGCGCTTGGCCTTCGTCTGGGGGCGCTTCTTGGCCATCGTGGGTGTCTCCCGGTTACGGCTCTACTCGTACGGGCGCGAGCCTAGCCGTTCAGGCGGCGGCCGACGGGAACCTGTGGACAACTCCGGGACTGTGGACAGCTCCAGGACTGTGGACTACGGCACGGGTTTCGCGGGACGTCCGGGAGGCTGCCCGTCGCACCCGTCGGCCGAAGCGTGACCCGAACCCCCGTCGGTCCGGCCCGTCGGTCGAACAGGTCGGCTGAAGCGTCAGTTGGTCCCGTCGGCCGGACGCGTCGGCCCAAGTGTCAGTTGAACCCGATGATCGAACCCGTCGGCCGAAGTGTCGGTCGAACCCGTCAGCCGCCCCCGTCCGCCGAGGAGTCGCCCGACGTGCCGTCAGCTCGCCGCCGCGTTCGCGTCAGCCCAAGTCGTCGAAGGCGTCCGCGAAGTCCAGCCCCGGGATGTCGGCCACCGCCGGGGCGCCCACCCGCGCGGCGAAGTCGTCGCGGCGGTGTCCGGCGTCCGGGTCGTACACATCCGCATGGACGACGACCCAGACCGTGACCTCGCCCCGGGCGTCGTCGCGGACGCCCCAGTCGTCGGCCAGCGCGGTGATGATGTTGAGCCCGCGGCCCCCGTGTGCCGTCACCGAGGGGGTCGCCGGGGCCGGACGGGTCGGTCCGCCGCCGTCGGTCACCTCGACCAGGAGCCGGCCGCCGGCGTCCACCCGCCAGGCGGCACGCACGTCACCGTCTCCGGCCAGGGCGCCACCCAGGGGCCGGCCGTGCTTGCACGCATTGCTCAAGAGTTCCGAAAGGATCAGTACGGCGTCGTCGATGACCGCTTCCGCGACTCCGCTCCTGCGCAACTGATCACGCATGCGGTGCCTTGCTCCCCCCACGCCCGAAGGGCCATGGGGAACGGCCATGCTCGACGACGTCGGCACCTCCTGTGCCACCACCAACGCCACCCCCGAGACCTCCTTTGCCCCACGCCACGGTGTGGATGCCCCATTGGCCTGAACCGGAAACCGGCCGATCCCCGCCCGGTGACGCATTCGACACACGCGGCCACGCACCGAACGCGCCGGGGCACTCCGGGTAATCAGATGGTCGCTGAATGGCTGGAATGTGCCGGTTTGACTGCTGGTCCGCAGCGTGCGCGTGCCGGCCGGCGGTCTCAGCGGCCGAGATGCTCCAGGACCGCGCGGGGCCGGTTGGTGATGATGGCGTCGACGCCGAGGCTCACGCAGAGGTCCACGTCCTCCGGCTCGTTCACGGTCCATACGTGCACCTGGTGACCGGCTCGTTTCAGACGCTCGATGTAGGCGGGATGACTGCGCACGATCCGTACCGAGGGACCCGCGATCCGGACGCCGACCGGCAGCCGCCCGTCGCGCAGCCGGGGTGAGACGAACTGCATCAGGTAGACGGTGGGCAGTGCCGGCGCGGCGGCCCGCACCCGGTGCAGCGAACGCGCCGAGAAGCTCATCACGCGCACGCGCGTGTCGTCCGCGTCGGCCGGCGCGTCGAGCCCGAACCGCTTCAGCAGCGCCAGCAGCCGCTCCTCCACCTGCCCCGCCCAGCGCGTGGGGTGCTTGGTCTCGATGGCCAGCTCGACCCTGCGTCCCGCGTCGGCGACGAGTTCGAGCAGCCGCTCGAGGGTGAGTACGGAGGTCGCCTCCCGGTCCTCCGGACGGTGCTCCCACTGGGGCTCCTCGCCGCGGATCCGCCACGCCTCGCGCGTCTTCCAGGAGCCGAAGTCCAGTGCCGCCAGGTCGGCCAGCTCCATCGCCGAGACCGCGCCGCGCCCGTTGGACGTACGGTTGACGCGGCGGTCGTGGACGCACACCAGGTGCCCGTCGGCTGTGAGGCGCACGTCGCACTCAAGGGCGTCCGCACCCTCCTCGATGGCCTTCGTGTACGCGGCGAGGGTGTGCTCGGGGGCTTCTTCCGAGGCCCCGCGGTGGGCGACGACCTGGATACGGTGCTGTCGTGCGTGGGTCACCGCGTCATGGTGTCACCGCGCGGGGGCAGGTGTGAGACGGACGTAGGGGCAGGGGCGGGGCATCCAGGCCGGTATGTCTTACATTTCCTATGTAAGAAATCGCCACGGACCCACAGCGACCGCTTATGGTGCTCTGACGGCCCGTGGGAAAAGCTGGGGCATACAAAAAAGACATGCACAGCTGCACCGCGTCGGAGCCCTTCGGGCCGGCGCGCACGAGCGTGGCTGAGTGCTGCTCAGTGGGACCGAACAACAGCCGTGGACCGAGGAGAAAAGCTGTGAGCACCGAGAACGAGGGCACCGCGGTACCTCCGGCCCCGTCCGCACCCCCCGTGCCGGTGGACTCTCCCGCAGCTTCCCCGCAGCCGTCGGCGCCCCAGGGCGGCACGCCGACGCCGCCCGCGGGACCGAACGGCGCCTCCCAGGGCCACCCCGGCGCCCCAGGCGACCCGGCGCCGGGACAGGCCCCCTACGGAGCGGCCACGCAGGGCTCGGCCCCCGACGCCTCCTGGCCGCCGCCCCCGCCGCCGGCCAACCCGTACGCGGGCGGCGGCGCCGGCACCGGAAGCGGTGTGGGCTTCGGCGGCGGTGACGGCTCTGGCGGCGGCTGGGGCGCCCCGTACCAGCAGCCCGCGCCGAAGTCCGGCGGCGGGCGCGGCGGACTGGTCGCCGCGGTCCTGGTCGCCGCGCTGGTGGCGGGCGGTCTCGGCGGCGGTCTCGGCTACACCCTGGCCGAGAACAACGACTCGGGTTCCACCACGGTCTCCGCCTCGGACACCGGCGGCTCGGTCAAGCGCGACGCGGGCACCATCGCGGGCGTGGCCGCCAAGGCGCTGCCCAGCACGGTCACCATCGAGGCCGAGAGCACCAGCGGCGAGGGCGGCACCGGCACCGGCTTCGTCTTCGACAAGCAGGGCCACATCCTGACCAACAACCACGTGGTGGCCGAGGCGGTCGACGGCGGCAAGCTCACCGCCACGTTCCCGGACGGGAAGAAGTACAACGCCTCGGTGGTCGGCCACGCCCAGGGCTACGACGTCGCCGTCATCAAGCTGGCGAACGCGCCGTCGAACCTGAACCCGCTCGCCCTGGGCGACTCCGACAAGGTGGCCGTGGGCGACTCCACGATCGCCATCGGCGCCCCCTTCGGCCTGTCCAACACGGTGACGACCGGCATCATCAGCGCCAAGAACCGCCCGGTCGCCTCCAGCGACGGCAGCGCCACCAGCAAGGCGTCCTACATGAGCGCCCTGCAGACCGACGCCTCCATCAACCCGGGCAACTCCGGCGGCCCGCTGCTGGACGCCCAGGGCAACGTCATCGGCATCAACTCCGCGATCCAGTCCGCGAGCAACGGCCTCGGCGGCACCGGCCAGGCCGGCTCCATCGGCCTCGGCTTCGCCATCCCGATCAACCAGGCCAAGTACGTCGCCCAGCAGCTGATCAAGACCGGCGAGCCGGTGTACGCGAAGATCGGCGCGTCCGTCTCCCTGGAGGAGACGACCGACGGCGCCCAGATCACCGAGCAGGGCGTCAGCGGCGCCGAGCCCGTCGAGTCGGGCGGCCCCGCGGACAAGGCCGGCCTCAAGCCCGGCGACGTCATCACCAAGCTGGACGACCACGTCATCGACAGCGGTCCCACCCTGATCGGCGAGATCTGGACCCACCAGCCCGGCGACAAGGTGAAGGTCACCTACGAGCGCGACGGCAAGGAGAACACGGTGGAACTCACCCTGGGCTCCAAGACCGGCGACGACTGATCCACCCGACCACCTCCCCGCACCTCCGGCCCCCGTCCACGACCGCGTGCCGGTACGCTGTACCCGCTCCGCCCCAGGCGGGACGGGGCAGAGGTGGGTTGCCCGAGCGGCCTAAGGGAACGGTCTTGAAAACCGTCGTGGCAGCGATGTCACCGTGGGTTCAAATCCCACACCCACCGCAGCAGGTCAGAGACCTAGCAGGTCAGAAGGGGTGCCACTCTCCGGAACGGCACCCCTTCGGCATGCGGCCTGTCTCACCCCGTTCCGGCCGTATCCCACTTCTGACCAGTGCGTGCGGCCAACCTGCGGCCAGGATTCACGGCCCCTCTGCCTCGCCCTCGTGCTCTGCCAGGCCCCGTTCGATCAGGGCGTTCATCGTCGCTTCCTCGCCGTCCAGCACCTTGGCGTAGTAGCGCTGAAGAACGGCGACGCTCTGACCGGCCCGGCGGGCGGTCTCGGCCAGGCTCACCCCGGAGCGGAGCCAGAACGACACACAGGCGTGCCGCAGGTCGTACGGGATGGCAGCGAGCGGAGAGGAGACCTGCGCCGGGGTGAGAGCCTTCCGGCGGGCCTCCTTCCATACGGCGCCGTACTCCTGCGACCGGATCGGCCCGCCGCGTACGGCGCTGAATAGTCGGCCCTCGGGTGTGGTCCCGAACGTCTCCAGATGGGTGCGCAGGATGCCGACCAGCACGGGCGGGATCGGCACGGGCCGGATCGCGCGTCGGGCCCGGTGCTTCAACTGGCGTTCCTCGTACGGCTTGCCGTCGTCCGTCCAGGCGGAACCGACCTGCGGCCGGGCGCCGGTGAGCATGAGCCGCCCCCACCCCTCCTCCGGAAGATCGCACTGGTCGGCGCTCAGCATGGACACTTCCTCGGGCCGCATGGCCGCGTAGTACATGCACGCGAAGAACGCGACCAGGTGGGCGCCACGCGTTCCCTGTGCCCGCACGGCGTCCAGCAGCGCCCGTGCCTGCGCCGGCGTTGCGACGCTCCGGGTGTCCAGCTCCTCCACCGCTTTGGGCGTCTCCCAGTGGACACGAAGCAGGGGGTTGCCGGGTAGCAACTCGTTCTCGACAGCGAGCCGCAGGCAGTTGCTCAGCACCGCGCGACGCCGGCGGAAGGTGTTGGCGGCGGCCGGCTTCCCGTCCTGTCGCTTGGCCAGGTGTTCCAGAACCGTGCGCACGCGCTTGGCGCTGTCCAGGTCGACCACGGCCGGCGCGTTGGCCTCTACCCAAGCAAGGGTCTTGGCTTCCGGGCCCGGGGGTTCCTGGTCATGGCGTCCGGCGTTGAACCCCCACTGGTAGAGGGCACGGCGCAAGAGGTCGTCCGCAGGGCGCCCCTTCCCGGTCGGACAGAGCGCCATCGTCGCGATGGTCAGGCTTTCAGCGATGCTCGCGCGGTGCTTGGCCGCAGCGGTCGGCCACTTCCGGGCCGCGTGAGCGCGGGCGTGGCTGTACCAGCTCGTACGGTTGCGCTCGCGCACTTCCGACACGGGGAGGCCGGTCTCCGTGTCGAACGGCTCACCCTTGCGCGCCGCAGAGAGCAGTTCCGACCGACGGGAGTCGGCCAGGGTCTTGGTCGCGAACTTCTCCTGGAACTCCTCGCCACTGACCAGCCAGCGGAGCTGATAGGGGGCGGCCTTGCTGTTGCGCTTGCGGACGTTCCAGAGGCGCACGTCGTAGCTGTGCATCGATCTCCTTCACGAGAGAGGGACCCCCGCCGGTTGGCGGGGGTCCCTCTGGGGTGGTTCGGGGTCAGGCACTCATCTCGCACTTGGCCCACCAGGCGTCAAGGTCGCTGCGGCGGCAGCGGAGCTGCCCGTTCGGCAACTTGATCAGCTTGGGAGCCTTGCCACGGGCGCGCAGCCGGTAGAAGGCGGCGCGGCTCATTTCGATCTCTTCGAGGACTTCACGGAGCTTGAGCTTCTCGGTGCTGGCCACGGTGGCTACTCCTCGTGGACTTCAGGGGGATGAGTTCGGCGCACATTGCTCTGAGTCGTGACTCATCGCGA
>NZ_JAGGOO010000083.1 GCF_018614415.1 Streptomyces sp. ISL-12 | reverse complement strand
GTCGTACAGGGCTCACCCTGGGGAAACGGACGGTCCAGGCCCAGGAAGACGCTCACGTAACCGGGGTAGAGCATCCCCGGCTCGTCGATGGTCCTCGTGTAGAGCCGCTCGTACGTCTTGTTGAGGTACCGGCCCTTGAGCAGCTCCAGCATCGTGGTGCGGCCGTCGCAGGCGGAGACCACGATGTCGGCGCGGAACTCCCGTCCGTCGCTCAGCCGGACGCCCACGGCCCGGTCGTCCTCGACCAGCACCTCCTCGACCTTGGCGTTGTAGGTGATCTCGCCCCCGAGCCGCCGGTAGCGCTCCTCGACCGACCTCGCCAGCCCGAGCGAACCCCCTTCGGGCACGCCCGCCGTCCCGTTGGCGTGCGACGCCAGCTGGAAGTAGAAGGGGAGGACCGGGAAGGCGGGGTGGTACTCGTAGAGGATGTGGTTGAAGGCGTCGCGCAGCAGCGGGTCGGAGAACCTCGCGGCGTAGTCCGTCATCAGGGTCGTGATCGACTTCCGGATGACGTTGAAGTACGGGACGAACCCCGCCAGCATGCGCCAGCGTTCCAGCCGGCCCATCAGCCCCGCCGGTTTGAGGAAGGGGTAGGCCGCCATGCACGCCTTGAACTTCCGCAGGCCCGCGCAGAATTCCTTGATCGGCTTGGCGTCGGCGGGGGAGAGGCCGAGCAGGTGCGCTTCGAGACGGTCCGGATCGGAGTAGAAGTACACCGCCCGGCCGTCGGGGGCGCGTACGACGTTGAAGACGTCGAAGTTGCGCATCTGCTTGCCCTGCAACGCGCCGAGCTCCAGCCAGATCTGGTGCATCTCGTCGCCGGGGCCCGAGCCGAGCAGCCAGCTGACGCACCAGTCGAAGGTGAAGTCCCCCTTGTCCCAGGCGGTGCAGCAGCCGCCCGGCAGCTCGTGCATCTCGAAGACCTGGGTCCGGTAGCCGTTCATCTGCGCGTAGCAGCCCGTGGACAGGCCGCCGAGTCCGCCGCCGATGACGATCATCGTGTGACGCCGGCCGGACGTCTTCTCACGCCCCACGCGTCTCACCTCCCGTGACCGAGCCGGACGCGCCGACGCGGTCCTGAGCCGGGGCGCGGGTCAGGGCGGCGCGGACCAGACCGGCGTTGTGCTCCAGGTGCCCCGGGTCGAGCATGTCGGCGTGCTCGCCGGAACCGGTCAGCACCTCGGTGGGACCGGTGGAGCCGCCGTGCCAGGAGCCGGGCTCCCCGGGGGCGTACAGGGCGGTCTTGTGCGCGTCGGAGATCACGGTCACGGCGGCGCGTACGGTGCCGAGGTTGGGCGTGCGGGCGCTGAAGCCGATGTAGTCCCTGGCCTGGGCGAGGGTCTCCTCGGCCAGCTCCTCGGACCCGGTGTGCTTGCGCAGGTGCTCGCGCAGCTCGCGCTCGAACTCCGCGAGGTGCTCGTCACCGACGGGGTGGACGGCGGTGACACGGTACGAGTCGAGCACGACGACATCGCGTACCTCGCGCCCGCGGTGCTCCAGCTCCTTGGCGACCTCGAAGGCGAGGTTGCCGCCGAGCGAGTAACCGAGCAGCTCGCAGGGACCCTGTGGCTGGAGGGACTCGACCAGGTCCGCGTAACGGGCCGTCTTGTCGTCACCGGTGAGGTAGTTGAAGGCCACCAGCTCGTACTCCGGCAGCTGAGCGGCGAGGAGCCGGTAGACCAGCCCGTGGCCGCCCGCGGGCGGGAAGCAGAAGACGACGGGTCCGGCGGCGGGGTTGAACCGCAGCCAGGGCTGCGCCCCGGGGAGCCGGCCGGTGACGATGTGCTCCACCGTCCTGGCCATGCCGTGCAGCGTGGTCACCCGGAACAGGTGACTGACCGGGATGGTCAGGTTGAACTCGCTCTGCAGGTGGTGGATCAGTTCGATCAGCTTGACGGAGCTGCCGCCCGACGCGAAGAAGTCGTGCTGGAGACCGACCCGTTCGACACCGAGGACGGCTTTCCAGTGGTCGGCCATCCGGGTTTCGTAGAGCGTCACGGGCGGCTCGTACGGGGTGTCGTCGGGGGCGGGCCGGGGCGCGGGCAGTGCGGCGAGGTCGACCTTGCCGCTGGAGGTGAGGGACAGCTCGGGCAGTTCGGTGAAGGAGGCAGGGATCAGGTGGGTCGGCAGGTGCTCGGCGAGGTGGCGGCGGAGCCGGCGCCAGTCCAGTTCCGCGCCGGGCGCTGCCACGCCGTACGCGCACAGGGTGTTCTCGCCGTGTTCGTCCGGACGTACGGTGACGACCGCCTGGGAGAGCGCCGGCCACTGGGCGAGACGGGACTCGACCTCGCCCAGCTCCACCCGGTGGCCCCGCACCTTCACCTGAGCGTCGGCGCGGCCGAGCAGGTGGACGCAGCCGGCGCTGTCCCAGCGCGCGAGGTCGCCGGTGCGGTAGAGGCGCACGGGCCGGGCACCGGGGCCGCGGCCGACGGTGCGGGTGACGAAGCGGTGCGCGGTCTGGTCGGGGTCGCCGAGGTACCCGGTGGCGACGCCCGTACCGCCGATCCACAGTTCACCCGTGACGCCGGGCGGCACCGGTTCGCCGTGTTCGTCGACGATGTACAGCTCGGTGCCGGGGAACGGCCGCCCGATGGGCACCGTCATGCTCGGCTCCAGGCCGTCGGTGGGCCCTTCGAAGTACGTGCTGTCGATGGTGGCCTCGGTGAGGCCGTAGGAGTTGACCAACCGGGTCTCCGGAGCGCACAGGGCACGCAGCCGGTCGTACTCCTCGACCTTCCAGATGTCGGAGCCCACGATCATCAGGCGCATGAAGTCCAGCCGGCTGCCGTCGTGCTCGCAGTGGGCCAGCAGTCCCCGGACGACCGAGGGCACGAACTCGCCGCAGTCGACGCCTTCCTGACGCATCACGTCGTACAACCGCGCGGTGTTGAACAGCAGCTCGCGTCCGACGAGCACCAGGGTGCCGCCGGAGCACAGGGCGCGCACCAGGTCCCCGGTGAAGACGTCGAAGGAGGGGTTCGCCATCTGCAGGTGGACGGTGACGTCGCGGTCGAGACGGTATTCGGTGCGCCAGGACTCGTACGCCGAGGCGAGGTTGCGGTGACTGACCAGGACCGCCTTGGGGCGGCCGGTGGAGCCGGAGGTGTGGACGACGTAGGCCGGGGCGTCCAGGCCGACGTCGGGTTCGGGGAGGTCCGGGTCTGGCGTGGGCTCCGCGGTCAGGCCGGCCGGAGTGAGCACCCGGCAGGCAAGGCCCGCGAACCGTTCGCCGCCGGCGGAGTCCGTCACGGCCCAGGCGGTGCCCGTGTGCGTGATCAGGGACGCCAGCCGGTCGTCCGGGTCCCGGGGGTCCAGCGGCAGATAGGCGGCACCGGCCCTCAGCACCGCCAGGAGGGTGACGATCAGCTCGGGCGACTTCTCCAGGCAGACGGCCACCACCGCGCCGTCGCCCACACCCAGCTCGCGCAGCCGCCGGGCGAGGGCGCGGCTGCGGACGTCCAGCTCCCCGTAGGTCATCCGCCGGGCGGTGCCGTCCTCACCGGGTGCGGAGACGGCGACGGCCCCGGGCTGCTCGGCGGCGATCCGGCTGACGAGCCGGTGCACGGGCACGTCGGGTACGGCGGTCCGCCGCCCCGCCCCGCTCCAGTCGTCGACGAGCCGCTCGCGCTCGGCCGCCCCGAGCAGTTCCAGCCGGCGGGCCGGCTCCCCGGGGGCCGCGCGCGTCAGCGCGTCGAGCAGATGGACGTAGTGGGAGGCCATCCGCCGCATCGTCTCGGCGAGGAACAGGTCGGTGTTGTACTTGAAGACACAGTGGAAGCGGTGGTCGGACTCGTCCTCGTACACCGACAGGGTGAGGTCGAACTGTCCCTCCTCCTCGGGCAGTTCGATGTACTCCAGGCTGTAGCCGTACTTCTCGGTGGCCACCTTGTGGGTGAGGAGGATGAACATCGCCTGGAAGACCGCGGACCGGCTCGGGTCGTGGGTCAGGCCCAGTTCCTCGACCAGCAGCACGAACGGGTACTCCTGGTGGTCCAGGCCCCCGAGCACGACGTCGCGGACCCGGCCGAGCAGCTCGGCGACGGTCGGCCGGCCGGCCAGGTCGAGGTGGAGCGGCAGCGGGTTGACGAAGTAGCCGTAGACCTTGGCGAACTGCTCCTGGGTACGGCCCGTCACCGGACTGCCGACGATGATGTCGTCCTGCCCGGAGTACTGGTGGAGCAGCAGGTAGTAGGCGCTGATGAGCACCATGAACACGGTGACGTCGTGTTCCCGGGCCAGGGCGTGGACGCGGGCGCTCAGGTCGGCGTCGAGGACGAAGAACTCCGACGCGCCGTTGTGGGTCTGGACGGGCGGACGGGGCCGGTCCGTCGGCAGGGCGAGGGCCGGGATGTCGGCCGGCAGGTGGGCCTTCCAGTAGTCGAGCATCCGCCGGGCGTCGCGGCCGGCGAGGAACTGGTTCTGCCAGTTCAGGAAATCGAGGTAACGGGCGGGGACGGGAGGCAGCTCCGGTGCACGGCCGAGGCGCAGCGCCTCATGGACGGCGAGCAGCTCCTCGATGAAGGTGAAGGTGGAGATCGCGTCGGAGATGATGTGGTGGACGGCCTTCATCAGCACCCAGCGGTCCGGGCCGCGCCGGAACAGGCGCAGCCGGACCAGCGGGTCGTGGGCGAGGTCGTACGGCTTGCGGTACTCGCTGACGATCAGCGCGTGGATGTCGTCCCACGACCAGTCCTGGACGTCGAAGAGCGCGACGTCCGCCCGGGAGGCGGCGTCCTCGGCGGGAGCGGTCTTCTGCACCGGCCGGCCTTGGTCGTGGGTGAAGTTGGCCCGGAGGGCGGGGTGGCGTTCGATCAGGACGCGGAACGCCGCGAACACCATCTCGGGGTCGAGTTCCGCGCGGATCTCGACGGCGCCGCCGATGTTGTAGGCGAAGGCGTCGGGGTTGAGCTGCCTGAGGAACCACAGCGCCTTCTGGTTCTGGGTCAGGGGGTGCAGGCGCTCGTCGTGGAACAGCTCGACGGCGGCGGTGGCCTCGGTGTCGTCCGTGCCCGCCGCGACCTGGTTCGTGAGTTCCTCGTGGACCCGGCCGATCAGGTCACCGACGGGGGTGTTGCCGAGCAGCGCGACGACCGGGAGGGTGACACCCAGGTCGGCCTGGATCCGCGAGCGCAGCTCCATCGCCAGCAGGGAGTCCAGGCCGAGCGCGCCCAGCCCGGTGCCGGGGTCGACCTGTTCGGGCCGCATCCGCAGCACACCGGCGACGACCTGGGTGAAGCGGTCGGTGAGGAGGGCCTCCCGGGCGGCCGGGTCCGTGGCGGCGAAGACGGCACGGAAGGTTTCGAGGGCGCCGTCCCCGGTCGCCGGTGCGTCGGCCCCGTCGGCCGCCGCGGCCAGGTCGGCGACCAGCGGCGGCGGCTGCGGGTACCAGGCGAGGAAGACCGGCCAGTCCACGACGGTGGCGACGAGCAGCTGGGACCGGTCCTGGCCGATGACGCGTTCGAGAACGGCCATGCCCGCCTCGGGGGAGAGCGAGCTCATGCCCCGGCGGGTGCGGTAGTGCTCGACCAGCCCCAGCTCCTCGATCATGCCCGTGGCCCAGGGGCCCCAGTCGATGCTGAGGGCGGGCAGGCCGCGGGCACGGCGGTGGTGGGCGAGCGCGTCGAGGAAGGCGTTGCCCGCGGCGTAGTTGGTCTGGCCCGCGGTGGTCAGCAGAGAGGCGATCGACGAGAAGAGGACGAAGTGGTCGAGCGGCTCGTCGGCGAGATGACGGTGGAGGAGGTACGCGCCGAGGACCTTAGGGGTGTACACGGCCTCGAAAGCCGTCCGGTCCATCTCCGGCAGCAGAGTGTCGCGGACCTGGCCCGCGAGGTGGAACACACCGCGGATCGGCGGCGACTGGCGTCGCCGGTAGCCGGCGAGCCACGCGGTCAGGGCGGTCTCGTCGCCGATGTCGAGCGGGGCGAGCACCGGCTGGGCGCCGAGGGCCTCCAGTTCCTTGAGGAAGCGGATACGGTCGCCGGCGGGGGAGTCCGGGGCGACGGTGTGCCAGTGGTCCCGGTCGGGCAGCGCGGTACGGCCGACGAGGATCAGACGGCGGGCGCCGCGGGCGACGAGCCGACGGCACAGGATCCTGCCGAGGGCGCCGAACGCACCGGTCACCAGGTACGCGCCGTCGGCGCGGAGCCGCAGCGGCAGCGGGCGGGGCAGGCCGGTGACCGGGGCGAGACGGCTCGTGAGGCGGCGGCCGGCGCGCAGCGCGACCTCGTGCTCGCCGTCGGCCGCGGTCACCTCCCGCAACAGGGACTCGGCGTCCGCGGCACGGGAGGAGCCGTCCTCGCCGGTGGCGGGGTCGAGGTCGATGAGCGTGCCGCGGTGGTCGGGGAGCTCCTGCTGGCCCAGGACGCGGCCGATGCCCCAGGCCGGCGCGGACAGCGGCTCGGCCGGGTCGCCGGGGACGACGGCCTGGCCGCCGCGGGTGACGATGTGCAGCCTGCTGCCGGGCTGGTGGGCCGGGAGCGCGCGGGCCAGCGCGACCAGCGAGTAGCCGGCCAGGTCGGCGTGTTGCCGGATGTCGGCCGCCGTGCCGGCCGTGTCCATCGGCGGGAGGTCCAGACTCCACAGGTGCGCGACATGGTCGTACGGCGCCGAACCGTCCGCGCGCAGCTCGGTGAGGAGCCGCTCCAGGTCGGCGGTGGAACCGGGCCTGATCACCGACTCCCGCCGGTCCGGGGCCATGCGGTAGGCCGGGCCGGGCCGCACCAGGTGGCAGCGGCCACCGCGGGCGGTGACCCGGGCCGCCAGTTCGTCGGCGACGCCCTGCCCGTCGGCGAGGACCAGCCAGTCCCGCGGGGGACCGGTGAGCGGGTCGGTGGCGTGCGGGCCGGTGACGGGCGGAGCCTCGGTCCAGGTGATGTCGGTCAGCCAGGAGTCGATGGTGCCCAGGCCCACGGTGGTGGAGGCCGCCTCGACGTCGGCGGCGCGGAACCCGGTGACCCGGCCGAGCGGACGGCCGTCGTCGGCGTGCACCGCGATGTCGCCGACCAGCTCACCGTCCGCGTCGCGGGTGAGGACGGCGTGGGCCCACAGCGGCTGGTCCCCGACGGCGTCGAGGTCCACCTCGCCGATGGAGAGCGGCAGCCGGACCCCGGTGCCCGAAGCGGCTCCGGAGCCCTCGCTCGCGAGGAGCTGGGGTGTCAGCAGCGTCTGGAAGCAGGAGTCGAGCAGGACCGGGTGCATATGGTGGCGGGCGGCGTCGTCACCGATCGGCGCGGGCGGCCGGATGCGGGCGAGCGCCTCTCCGGGACCGATCCACACGTCCTCGATGCCCTGGAACGCCGGCCCGTAGTGGTAGCCGAGAGCGGCCAGCGCCTCGTAACAGGCGGCGCCGGTCAGGTGGCGTGTGCTGCCGCGACGGACCGTGTCGACGTCCAGCCGGGGGAGACGCCGGTGGTGTCCGCGCTGGGCGGAGCATACGGCACCGCGGGCGTGCACGGTCCGCTCACCGGTACCGCTCCGGGAGGCGGTGGCGATGGTGAACTCGGCGTCCTCGCCGCGGAAGGAGAGCTGCACCGGTGCCGACGGGCCGGTGGTGCTCTCGGGCCCGGTCGGCAGGAACAGCGCCTTGCGCAGCTCGATGTCGACGAGGGCGGCGCCGCCGCCGGTCGTCGCCCGGACGGCCTGCGTCGCCATCTCCACGTAACCGGCCGCAGGGAACACCGCGCTGCCCTGGATCAGGTGGTCCCTCAGATACGGCAGGGACTCGACGTCCAGCCTCGCTTCCCAGGTCGGTTCGGCCGTGTCGAGACGGCGGCCCAGCAGCGGGTGGTCCAGCCGGCCGAGCCGGACCCGCTCGACCGGCGCGGGCTCGGTCCAGTACCGGTCGCGCTTCCACGGGTAGCGGGGCAGGGGAACCGGCCGGCCGGTCGGGTGGACGGCGGCCCAGTCGATGTCGAAGCCGAGGTTGTGCAGGGTGGCGAGGGAGAGGGCGAACCGCTCCCGCTCGTCCTCCTGGCGGCGGATCGACGGCACGGTCCGCGCCTCGCCTCCCCGGGCGGCGAGGCATTCGCCGATCGAGTGACCGAGGACCGGGTGGGGCCCGATCTCCAGGAAGACGCCGTGGCCGTCGTCGGCGAGCCGGTCGACGGCGTCGGTGAAGCGGACGGTGTCGCGGACGTTGCGCCACCAGTACGCGGCGTCCAGCTCCGGGCCCTCGGCGTACCGGCCCGCCCACTCCCCGCCCGCGGTCAGGCAGAGGGGGACGCGGGCCGGCCGCGGCCGGAGACCGGCGAGCGCGGAAAGCAGGTCGTCCTTGATGGCGTCCATGCGCGCGCAGTGGTACGGCACCCGGACGGCGAGGAACTTGGCGAAGACCCCCTCGCCCCTCAGAGCGTCGGCGATCTCGGTGAGGTCCTGCTCGTCCCCGGCCAGGGTGAGTGCCGTCGGACTGTTGACGGCGGCCACCGACACACGGCCGCCGTGGGGCCGTAGCCGGCGCAGGGCTTCCGCCTCCGGCAGGCCCACCGCCAGCATGGTGCCGGTGCCCACCAGCTTCTGCTGGAGCCGGCTGCGGTGGACCGCGATCGCGGCGGCGTCCCGCAGGCTGTAGACACCGGCCTCGTAGAAGGCCGCGATCTCACCGGTGCTGTGCCCGACGACGGCGTCCGGACGCACACCGTGAGCGCGCCACAGGGCCGCCAGCCCCATCTGCACCGCGAAGTTGGCCGGCTGGGCCAGCCAGGTCTCGCTCATCCGGGAGTCGGCCTCGCCGGCGGTCAGCTCCTCCACCAGCGACCAGTCGGCGAACTCGCGAAGCGCGCGGTCGCATGCCTCGACCGCCTCCCGGAAGACCGGCTCGGCCTCGAAGAGCTGCCGTCCCATGCCCCACCACTGCGGCCCCATGCCGGTGAAGACCCAGACCAGCCGCCGGTCCTTCGCGGGACGCCGCTGGTCCAGCAGTACGCGGGGGTGGGCCTCACCGCGCAGGTGCGCGTCGAGGGCCTCCTTCAGCGAGGCGGGCGAGTCGTAGACCACCGACAGCCGCGCGTCGAGGTGCTGACGGCGGCGGGCCAGGGTGTAGGCGACGTCGGACAGGGAGGGCGCCGGGCCGTGGGCGCCGGACAGTTCCCGCCGGATGTTCTCGGCGACCTCGGTGAGGAGGGCGGGGTCGCGTGCGGTCAGGGGCAGAACGGCAGGGCCGGAACGCGCGCGGCGCTGCCCCGGCACACCGGCCGTCCCGTCCGCCGGGGCGGCTTCGAGCAGGACGTGCGCGTTGGTACCGCCGAACCCGAAGGAGTTGACCCCCGCACGCGCCGGTCCCTCGTGGTCGGGCCAGGGAACCGTACGGGTGGGGATCTCGTACGGCAGCGACGCCAGGTCGATCGCCGGGTTGATCTCGTCGAGGTTGATGTGGGGCGGGATGGTGCGGTGCTTGAGACACAGCACCGTCTTGATGAGCCCGGCGATGCCCGCGGCCGCCTCGCAGTGCCCGATGTTGGCCTTGACCGAGCCCACGTGGCACCGGGCGCCGGGTGCGCGCCCGATCGACAGCGCGCGGCCCAGCGCCCCCGCCTCGACGGGGTCGCCGACCGGGGTGGACGTGCCGTGCGCCTCGACGTACTGGAGGGAGCCGGGGGTGATGCCCGCCTCGGCGCAGACCCGCTCGATGAGCGCGACCTGGGCGTCGGCGTTGGGGACGGTGATGCCGTCGGTACGCCCGTCCTGGTTGACGCCGCTGCCGATGATCACCGCGTGCACGGGGTCGCCGTCGCGCAGCGCGTCGTCCAGGCGCTTGAGGGCGATCACGCCGACGCCTTCCGCGCGGACGTAGCCGTTGGCCGAGGCGTCGAAGGTGCGGGACCGGCCGTCGGGCGAGAGGAAGCCGCCCTTGGTCTCGGCGATGGTGTACTGCGGGGCACTGTGCAGGAGCGCCCCGCCGGCCAGCGCCAGCCTGCTCTCGCCGCGGCTCAGGCTCTGGCACGCCAGGTGTACGGCCACCAGGGACGAACTGCACGCGGTGTCGAGGGAGAGGCTGGGGCCGCGGAAGTCGAAGCAGTACGAGATGCGGTTCGACACCATCGTCATCATCGTGCCGGTCGCGGTGTGGGCCGTGAGCGTCTCGAAACCGAGGTCGGCGAACTGGAGGATCTTGTAGTCGAGGGTGAAGGCGCCCACGAAGACACCGACGTCCTGACCCGCGAGTTCCGCGGGTTTCTGCCCGCCGTCCTCCAGTGCTTCCCAGGCCACCTCCAGCAGCTTGCGCTGCTGCGGGTCCATATGGGCGGCCTCACGCGGGCTGATGCCGAAGAAGGCCGGATCGAACTCGTCGAATCCCTCGATGTATCCGCCGCGCCCGCCGACCAGTCTTCCGGGCTTCGTCTGGTCCTGGCTGGCGAGCGTCCTGACGTCGTACCGGTCGGACGGCGTCGGAACGATGCAGTCCTTCCCCTGGGAGAGGTTCTCCCAGAAGGTCCGGTAGTCAGATGCTCCGCCGGGCAGCCGGCAGCCCATTCCGATGATCGCGATCTTCTCTCGCGTGGCAGCGCGCTGTAACTCCGACATGGACCTTCCTTGAAACGGCGTGGAGCGATGGGGACAGAGCCGTTGCCGGCGAGGGGCGTGCCGGGCCACACGCTGGACCTGCGCGTGGCGGGCGACGACGGCTGTGGGTTCGAGCGGTCGCGGCAGGACTCGGGCCGCGGTGGATGGCTTGGCCGATGTCGGTGCGAACGAGAGGGCGCGGGGCAGTGGGTGATGCCTTTCTCGGTGGATTACCGCGCGTCCCGGTACATGGTCGGCGTCATCGGGGATGCGGCCCGCAAGAAATCCATGAGCGACGGTTCATATGGAGCGGCCGCTGTCGTTCTTGTTCAGTACGGGCGGCAACGGTATTGCGATGCCGGCGATGGCCGTTGCGCGAGCGTAAGGGATGACCGGATCGCAACCGAGCCGGGCAGGGCGCACTGGTGCAATCACGACGGCCGTCGTTGACAGGGACGCCGCAAGAGCGGAATGGCGCACGGCGCCACGGACACGTGCCTTCAACAGGATCCCCCCTCTGTGGGCGTGCCCACTCGTCAGGTAATTCCCCTTGCGGTGATGGGTAACCACCCACGAAATAAGTGTGAAAATAAAATGATCAGGGATATCTCGTGGCGCATTCCCGCGGGAGGAAGGAACGAGGCAGGTGGTCGGTGTACGTACGGTCCCGACACGCGCCGTGCTCTCGAAGCGCGGCACGCCGCTGTCCTGGTCGGCCCCGGCCACCGAGCTGGACACAGTGGCGTGCAGGCGGAAGCCCCAGCCGTTCTCCATGAGCAGGCGTACGGCCCTCTCGAACTCCACCTCGTAGTCAGGGGCGTGTTCGGGGCGTGGCTGGGCGAAGTTCTCGAAGTCGGCCGCCGCCCAGGTGAGGCTCTCGCCGGCGCCGTCGGGGCGGAGCCACTCGTCGCCGTCCTTGGGCCGGACCACTTGTCCAGCACCGGCGCCTTGGCCAGGGCCGAGTACAGGATCAGGGCGCTCGGGGCGGCCAGGAGCATGCCCGTGGGTTCGCCGCCCCGTCCCGCACGATCTGCCCGCCGGGGGGCGGTCGCAGCCCACGGCCCGCAGGGCCGCCCGGTTGAGGATCGCGGACCGGTACGGGTGCAGGACGAAGACCGGGGTGTCCGGTGCGGCGGCGTTCAGTTCGGCGACGGTGGGCAGCCGGCGTTCGGCGGACTGCTCGGCCGACCAGCCGCCGACCACCCGCACCCACTGCCCCTCGGGCGTGCGCGCCGCCTGCTCGCGCAGCATGGCCAGGCCCTGCCTCAGGGTGCGCACGCCGTTCCGGCGCAGTTCGCGTACGTAGTCGAGGCCGCCGCGGATCACGTGCAGGCGGGCGTCGCCGAAGCCGGGGATCATCCTGCGGCGGAGCGCGTCGACCACCCGGGCGGCGGCGGGGCCGACCTGGTGGCCACGTCCTTGTCACCGCCGACGACGGTGATGACGCCGTCGCGCACGGTGATCCACTCGGCCTGCGGGAGGCGGGGATCACCGGTGTGGATCTCGGCGTTGCGGACGACGAGGTCCGCCGCGTCGTCGGTGGCGCGGGGAATCAGCCCGCCCACCGTCATCGTGGACACCTATCGACAACCTCCCGCGTGGCGTACAGCGTGGCAACCGCGTCGGGACCGCGCGCCCGAGCCGGACGGAACGCCGGCGAGGTGCACGAAGGTCCGTGCTGCGGCTGCTTCGCCAGTCACGCCATGCCGGTCGGTCCTGGCCCGGTTCCTGGTGAGCGCACCGCGTTGTGCCTGGCAGCGCACTGGGCACCACCGGGGCGACCGGCCCGACGGCACCGGCGTCCGGCCCGGAGGCGGGTGCCCTTCTCCACCCCGGGACAGAGGCCCGCTTCCTCCCGCAGGCCGACGAACCGGCTGTCGCCGGGCGGGATGCTGAGGTCATGTCGGCGACGGGGCACGGGCCGGTTCCGCTCCCACGCGACCTGCCGGTCCGCGCCGCACGTGGCCGCCGTGGCCGACCAGGTCCCGGCCCGCCGCTCGCCCCGGTCCCCTTCGCGTCCCGCTCCGCAACAGCCCGGCAGGGCAGGAAAGTGGTCCCGATGTCTGTCAACCTCACCGTCGTGATGGCCGTGGTCGTCGTGCTCGCCCTCGGCGCCGCCGCGTTCGCCCGGGGCCGCTGGTCCGGCCCCTGGTGGCTGCTGCTGATCGGCGCCGTGGTGGTCCACCCCCTCCGCATCCCACTGGACCGCGCGGAGGGCGTCCCTGACGGCTGGCTCCGGTGGGCCTTCCAGGCGGCGTGCGGCCTGCTCGTGGCCATCGTGCTCGCCCCGGTGTACCACCGGCTGCGCAGGCCGGGCGCCGAGGACGGGCAGGGGAGCGGCGAGGGCGGCACCCGTCCGGCCGACGCGCCGAACTCTCCGTCCTGACCGGCCCGGGGGCGAACAGCACGGTGAACCGACACCGTCCGTACGCCAGGCACCGGGAACAGCCGCCGGTGCCGGACGCGCCGGGCACGTCCCTTACGCTCGCACCCGACATGGAACCCCTGCGCACCTGGCTCCTCCCGGCCGCCCTCTCGCTCCCCAACACGGCGATCCTGGCCTTCCTGCTGCTGCCGAGTGGCGCGCCGCACGGCGTGCTGCTCCCCGCAGGCATGGCGGTCGCCCTCGTACTGCAACTCGTCGCGCTGGGACGGCGCCGCCGCGCCCCGCTGCAGGCGCTGGCCGGGACGCTGGCCGGCATGGTGCTCGGCGCGACGGCGGCCCCCGAACACTTCGGCGACCTCTGCGCGTTCGCCGCGGTGTACTCCGTGGCGGTGCGCCGCGGCGGCCGGGTCACCGTGCTCGCCACCGCCGCCGCCGTCGTGTGCGGGTGGCTGCCGGGCGCCCTGCGCGGCGGTTCCGTGACGGCGTTGCTGACCGACCTGGGGGTCACCGCCTCCCTGTTCGTGGCGTGCGCCGGTCTGGGCGCGGCGCGGCGGCAGTGGCTGGGCGGCCGGTGGGCGGCGGCCGGGCGGCTGGCCCGGGCCGAGGAGGAGCGGCGGCAGGCCGCCGACACCGAACGCCACCGGCTCGCCAGGGAACTGCACGACGTCAGCGCCCACCACCTCACCTCGGTGGTGGTCACGGTCGACGCGGCCCGCCGGCTCGGCGCCAAGCGGCCCGAACTCGTCGCCGAGGCCCTGGCGTTCGCCGCGCGCAACGGCCGGGAGACGCTCACCGCCCTGCACCGCCTGGCCACCGTCATGCGCGACACGCGGGCGGCCGACCCACGGCCGGTGAGCGGACGGCTGAGGGAACTGGTCGCCGCGTTCAGTCGTCTCGGCCGCCCCGTCGACGCCGACCTGCCCGACGACCTCGCCGGCCCGGCGGCCGAAGCCGCCCTCGCCATCGTCCGCGAAGCCCTCACCAACGCGCTGCGGCACGCCCCCGGCGCACCCGTGCGGGTCCGGATCCGGCGTACCGGCGAGACCCTCGCCCTGACGGTGGACAACGGCCCGCCGCGCGCCGCGCAGTTCGCGCGCGGGGCGCCCGTGCCGCCCGAGATCTCGGGGCGGCTGGCGGGTCTGACGCCCCGGGAGCGGGAGGTGCTGCTGCTGATCGCCTCCGGGCTGACCAACGCGGAGATCGGCGACCGGCTCGGCGTGACCACCGGAACGGTCAAGTCCCACGTCAACGCCCTGCTCACCAAACTCCGGTTGCGTGACCGGGTGCAGGCGACGATCCTCGCCTACGAAACGGGCCTGATCCGTCCGCGCGGTACGACCGACGACCCGGCCACCGTGGCGTGAACGGCCGCCGGGCGGCCAGAGGCGTCCGTGACCGGAGACAGCTCATGACCAGACCCGAGACAGCTCCAACCAGAGATGGAGACGTCTTTCCTGCCGGTGGCTGACGTCCCGCGCGGACGGCGACGGCAAGCTGTTGTACATGACAGAACCCGCTTCCCCGACCTCCCTTCCGTACCACCGGCTGGCCCGCCTCACCGGCCGTCACCGATGGTGGCGACCGCTGCTGGGGCTGCTGCTGATGGCCGGCGGCTGGCTGCTGCTGATCGTTGTCGTCGACACCGTGGCCTACGGCGTCGGCGAGGCGTCCGGCCGGCCGGAACGGCCCGACGGTTCGGTGGACTTCGGCCCGCTGCCCAACACCGCGCTGGACCTCTCGTACATCGCCCTCATGCTGCCCATGGCCCTGCTGGCCGCGCGCTGGACGGACCGCAGACCGGCCGGCAGTGTCTCGTCGGTGGCCGGACGGCTGCGCTGGGGCTGGCTGGCGCGCTGCCTGGCGCTCGCGGTCCCCGCCTCCATGGTGCTGCTCGCGGCGTCGTTCCTCCTCCCCGCAGGCGAAGAGGAGTCCTCCGCGGCGAACGAGTGGGTGGGGCTGCCGACGTTCCTCGTCTCGCTGGCGGTGCTGGCGGTGTTGGTGCCGTTGCAGGCGGCGGCCGAGGAGTACGTGTTCCGGGGCTGGCTGATGCAGGCGGTCGGCGGCTTCCTGCGCTCACCGTGGTGCGCGGTGCTGCCGCAGGCGGCGCTGTTCGCCGCCGCACACGGCTGGGGCACCCCGTGGGGCTTCGCCGACCTGCTGGTGTTCGGCCTGGTCGCGGGCTGGCTGACCGTGCGCACCGGGGGCCTGGAGGCCGCTGTCGCCCTGCACGTCCTCAACAACCTGATGGGTTTCGGCCTCGCCGCCGCCGTCGTCGACGGTCTGACCTCCGAAGAGACCGCCGCCGACCTGCCCTGGCAGATGGCCGCCGTCGACACCGCGACGATCCTGCTGTACGCCGCCGCGGTGCTGTGGCTCGCACGCCGCAACCCGCCGCAGCGCCTCGCGACCCCCCTGCCCGTGGCCCCCGCTCACCCGGTGCCGGCCTACGGCCTGCCGCAGTACCCGGCGCCCGTCGGGTATGCCGCCGGGCCGTACCCGGCGCCGACGGCCGGAACACCGTACGGCGCCGCGCACCTCCCGCCACCGCCCTACGGGCCCGACGCACCGGCCGCCCACCCGCCCGCCCACCGTCCCGCCGACGGGCGTCCGCCGCAGTGACCGCTCGTCAGGGCTGTCGTTGACGTGGCATGGGTGCGGGTCTCGCTGATGCCGGTTCGCGGGTGAGTGAACCGAACACCGTGCATCAGCGACAAGGCGACCCGTCCGCGCCGCGAGGCTTGTCCTGGAGGATGCGTGTCCGAGGCGAGTGAAAACGTACCGTTGTTCCTGGAGCGATCGGAGTTCGGCCCCGGACCCGGCCTGCTGAGGGCGAGGGACGAGGAAGGGGTCCGCCCGGTCGCGATGCCGATGGGACTCGAGGCGTGGCTGGTGACGCGGCTGCGCGACGTGCGGCAGGTGCTCGACGACCCGGTGCGGTTCAGCAACGCCCACGACGGTCTGCTGCGTCCGGCCGGGGCATCGCCCCGGACCGAGGAGGCGGCCGCGGCGCGGGCGGGCAACCTGCTGGCCTGCGACCCGCCTGAGCACACCCGCTTGCGACGGATGCCCGCCCCGGCCTTCTCGGCGGGCCGGATGCGGGCGATGCTGCCGGCCGTCCGGCAGATCGTGGAGGAGCGGCTGGACGCGCTGGAGCGATCGGGGCCGCCCGCCGACCTGATGGCGGAGCTGGCCCTGCCGCTGCCGTCGCTGGTGCTCTACGAGCTGCTGGGCGTACCCCACGCGGACCGCGAGGAGCTGGCACAGCGCGCCGGCCTGATGCTGGCGGAGCCGGCCGCCGGCGACCGGTGGCTTCAGATGCAGGCGCGGTGGCGCCAGTACCTGGCGGCTCTGGTGGCCCGGGCGCGGACCGACCCGGGGACGGGCCTGCTGAGCACGCTGGTACGGCAACACGGCCAGGAGGTGACCACCGAGGAACTGGTGGGCATGATCGACCTGGTGGTGCTGGCCGGCCACGAAACCACCGCCCACATGCTGGGGATGGCGGTGTGTGCCCTGCTGCACCACCCCGATCAGCTGGAGCTGCTGCGCGCGCGGCCCCACCTGATCGACACCGCCGTCGAGGAGCTGCTCCGCTGGCTGAGCATCGTGAACTCCGGCAGTGCCAAGGTCACCACGGCGGAGGTGGAGATCGGCGGCCGTCGCATCGGCCCGGGCCGGCTGGTGATCTGCTCGCTGCCCGCCGCCAACCGGGATCCCCAGCTGGTGGCGGACCCGGACCGGCTCGACATCACCCGCGGTGCTCCCGGCCACCTGGCCTTCGGGCACGGCGTCCACTACTGCCTGGGTGCTCCGTTGGCCAGGATGGAGCTGCGCGTGGTGATCCCCGCTCTGCTGGAGCGCTTTCCCGGCTTGCGCGCCACAGCCGGGCCGGACTTCGGCAATCGGCACGCCGTGTACGGCTTGCGCTCCCTGCCGGTGACGTGGTGAGCCGTCGCGTCACCGCCCGGCCCTCGGGCATCGAGGGCGATCTCACCGCCCGGAGACGCGTCCCCTCGCCGGGTCCCTGACGCCGCGCCCCGGCCGTGTGGCGTCGCCTCTCATCCGGAGGCCAGACTCCGCAGGGAGGCGCGCCAGCGAAGGTGGAGCTGATCGAGCCCGGGTACCGCCGCGTCCGTCACGAAGCACGCCCCCGCGGAGTCACGGCAGGACATCAGGGCAACGGACAGGGGGGTGCCGTCCAGCGCGCACGCCACCGGCAGGACCCGGGTGACGGGCGCGCCGTGGAAGGCCAGCCCGCCGCGCAGGGCTACGTGGCTGGCGCTCACGCCGGCCCGGGTCGGGTCCTGGGCGACGCGGTGCAGCGCCGTGACCAGCCAGGCGGGCAGCATCGCGTCGTTGCGGCGCAGTGCCTCGCGAAGCACCGGTGACTTCAGCGGCGCGGTGACCCGGGCGGTGCGCCGCAGACACTGGGCGGGGGAGAGGCCGGCGGTGGCGACCCTGAGGGGCAGGACCGTGGTGCGGTTGCCGGGCATGCCCACTTCTCCGGGACGCCGGATGCTGACGGGGACGTCCATGCGGATGCCGGAGGCCGTCTCGGTGCCCTGCTCGGCGGCCCACCGCGTCACGGCGTGGGCCAGGGCGGCCAGATAGACGTCGTTGCGTGTGACACCGTTCGATCGGGCCGCCTCCGTCAGCCAGGCGGACGGCACCTCGGCCCAGCGGAAGACCCGATCGCCCGAGAAACGGTCCCGGTCACGGCCCCAGAACTGCTCCTTGCGCATCATCGTGGCCGTAGCGGCCGCCATGCGACCGCGGTCGCCCATCGTGGCGCGCACGGGTTCTTCGAAGCCCGCGAAGCAGGTGCGGGACCTGACCTCCGCGTCCTCGGCGAACAGGGTTTCCAGCGTGTGCAGCATGCCGCTCCCGTCCTGCAGAGCGTGATGCACCCGGTACAGGAGGGCGTACTGCCCGGCGGCGTGACCGTGGAGCAGCCACAGGCGCCACGGCGGGGCGGACACCGGCAGCGGGGCTCGGACCAGGCGTTGCAGGGCATCGTGCAGAGCGGCGGTTCCCGGGGGCAGCTCGATCTCGGCGAGGTGCTCCGACACGTCGACGCGGGTGGTCCTCCACACCGCGCCGCCCGGCGGCAGGTAGCAGGTCAGAGCGGGCAGCAGGGGCAGCCGCGAGGCGAGGTGCGCGGCCACGTCCTGGGGTGCGGGCGGCTCGCCTTCGAAGTGGAGCACGGTGCCGATACGGGGCCGCGTGTCAGGACCGGACGACAGACGGTGGAACAGTCGATCGAGCGGTACCGCTCGCAGGCGGTGGCTGTTGCCCTTGCCCATGTCTCCTACAGTGCGTGATGGTCGTGCGGACGGCTTCTCGCCGGTGCCTGGGCGGCCATGCGAGGTATGCCCCCCTGAGGCCGCGGTTTCACGTCATCCGCTCAGCCGTCGGACCGGGCAGGCCACCGGTTCCGCGGGCCGTGGCCCCTTGCGGCCCGGTGGGCACTCCCCTCACAGGTGCCCCTGCGTGGCGGGACGGTCACCATGAGCGTTCAATCGCAAGTGTGTGGTCTGCCTCCACGAAGACCCACGTCCTTGCGGGTTCTCCGCCGACGGCGGCGCGGTGCCCGTCCATGACGAGCTTTGAGGATGTGCCATGTCACCGCAGCATCACCAGGCTGAACCGGCCCTCTCCCCCGCGGGGACGAGGCCGGCTCTGGGCGAGCCTCCGGCCGTCGGCCTCGTCGGCGAGGATCCGGGCGAGCGGGACACCGCCCGGTCGGCGGCGCGCGCGGTGACACTCGCCGCCGACCGCCTGCTGTCCTCGCAGAGCCCCGAAGGATGGTGGAAGGGCGACTTCGAGACCAACGTCACGATGGACGCCGAGGACCTGCTGCTCCGTGAGTTCCTCGGCATCCGCACCTCGGAGCAGACCCAGGCGACCGCCGCGTGGATCCGCGCCAAGCAGCGACCGGACGGCACCTGGGCCACCCACCCCGACGGGGCGGCCGATCTGTCCACCACCATCGAGGGCTACATCGCCCTGCGGCTGGCCGGTGACGACCCGCGGGCACCGCACATGGCCGCCGCCTCCGCCTGGGTGCGCGAGCACGGAGGTGTGGCCCGCTCCCGGGTGTTCACCCGCATCTGGCTGGCACTGTTCGGATGGTGGCGCTGGGAAGACCTGCCCGACCTCCCCCCGGAAGTGATCCTCCTGCCCGCCTGGGCACCGCTCAACCTGTACTCCTTCAGTTGCTGGGCCCGCCAGGCCATCGTCCCGCTGACGATCGTCTGCGCCCACCGGCCCACCGCCCCGGCCCCGTTCACCATCGACGAACTGCACACCGACCCCGCGCGCCCCAACCCGCCCCGCCCCCGGGCACCCCTGACCACCTGGGAGGGCGTCTTCCAACGCCTGGACGGCGCACTGCACCGCTGGCACGCCGTCGCTCCGCCCGCACTGCGCCGCGCGGCGATCCGCGCCGCCGTCACCTGGATCATCCGGCGGCAGGAGGCCGACGGCTGCTTCAACGGCATCCAGCCGCCGCTGGTCTACTCGATCATCGCGCTGCGGCTGTGCGGCTTCAGCCTGAACCACCCCGTCCTGCGGTCGGCCCTGGAAGCGTCGGAGGCGTTCACCGTGCGCACCCCCGACGGGAGACGGTGGGTGGAGTCCTGCCAATCGCCGGTGTGGGACACCTGCCTGGCCGTCACCGCCCTGACCGACGCCGGCCTGGCGCCCGACAACCCGGCCCTGGTCAAAGCC
The DNA here is from genome assembly GCF_018614415.1 of Streptomyces sp. ISL-12. Lineage (GTDB taxonomy): Bacteria > Actinomycetota > Actinomycetes > Streptomycetales > Streptomycetaceae > Streptomyces. The sequence continues at coordinate 41,084 of NZ_JAGGOO010000083.1, read as the reverse complement.
GCCGACTGGCTGCTGGCCAAGGAGGTCACGGCGCGGGGCGACTGGTCGGTACGCCGCCCCCGTCTGGCCCCCGGCGGATGGGCGTTCGGCTTCCACAACCGCAACTACCCCGACACCGACGACACCGCCGAAGTGGTCCTCGCCCTGCGCCGCGTCCAGCACCCCCGGCCGGACCGGGTGGCGGCGGCGATCGGCCGGGCGGTGTCATGGAACCTCGGCATGCAGTCGAAGTGCGGCGGCTGGGGCGCCTACGACGCCGACAACACCAGCCGCTGGCCCGCGCGGCTGCCGTTCTGCGACTTCGGCGAGGTCACCGACCCGCCGTCGGCGGATGTGACCGCGCACGTGGTGGAGATGCTCGCCGATGTCGGACGGGCCGGCGAGGCGGCCACCCGCCGCGGCGTCGACTGGCTGCTGCGCCACCAGGAGAGCGACGGTTCCTGGTACGGCCGCTGGGGAGTCAACCACGTGTACGGTACCGGCGCCGTCCTGCCCGCCCTCGTCGCCGCGGGTGTGCCGCCCCGTCACCCGGCGGTCCGCCGGGGTGTGCGGTGGCTCGTGGACCACCAGAACCCCGACGGCGGGTGGGGGGAGAAGTGGGAGTCCTACACCGACCCCGCCTGGCGCGGGCGCGGTCCCTCCACGGCCTCCCAGACCGCCTGGGCGCTGCTGGGTCTGCTCGCCGCCGGACAACACGACCGTGCGGAGGTGGCCGCAGGCGTGCGCTGGCTGGCCCGCACCCAGCGCGAGGACGGCTGCTGGGACGAACCCGAGTACACGGGGACCGGCTTTCCCGGAGACCTGCCGCTCAACTACCACCTGTACCGGCTGGTGTTCCCGCTCAGCGCACTGGGCCGCTATCTGACGGCCGTAGGACACGGAGCCGGCGCCCAGGCGCATGTGCGGACCATCACCGTGCCGACGGGTACGTGAAGCAGGACCCTCTCTTCCCCTCCGCCGCCGTCGACGTGGAGTACTGTCGTGGACCCGACCGAGCAGCGCGCAGAAACACCATCCGACGAGTGCTCCGCAGAGGGCTTCGCCGTCGCCCCACCGGCCACCACCGCCGGCTCGGCCGCCCCCCTGGTGTCAGGATCTCTTCCCCTGCTGGGGCACATGCCCGCTTTCATGCGTGACGCCACCGCCGTTCTGGAGCGCGGGTACGCCGAACACGGGAGGCTGTTCCGGCTGAACCTCGCCGGCGTACCCGCGGTCGTCCTGCTGGACCCCGAACACCGCGGTGACATCATGACCCTGCCGGAGGAGACGCTGTCCATCGCCGCCTCCTACCCGTTCCTGCGGACCATGTTCGGGTCCGACTTCTACTTCATGGCCCCCACCCCGGAGTACCGGCGCCAGCGCGAGTTGTACGTGCCCGTCTTCCGGGCCGGTGCCCTCCACAGCTACCTGCCCGTGATGGAAAGACACACCCAGGAACTGATCCGTCGGCTGGGTGACAGAGGTGAAGTGGAACTCGTCCGCATGTGCGCCGAATTGAACCTGCGCGTCATCGCCGACACCTTTTTCGGTGAGGAGTTCGGCCACCGCCTCGTCGGCGCCCTGGACGAGTTCGAGGACTTCTCCGCCAACGTCAGCTTCCTCCTGCCCCCTTGGCTGCGCCCCCTGCGGTCACGGCGCAGCCGCAAGGCCCGCCGGCGCCTGCACGTCATCGTCCTGGACTGTCTCGCCCAGCGGCGCGCGCGTCCGAAGACGGAACCGGACTTCCTCCAGTCCCTGTGCCAGAGCCGCTACGCCGACGGAACGGCCGTACCGGACAGCTCCACCGTCCACCAGGCCCTCGGTCTGGTGTGGGCCGCCCGGGAGACCACCGCCGGGCAACTGGCGTGGAGCCTCGCCGATCTGCTGACCCATCCCCAATACCAAGCCGCCCTCCTGGCTGAACAACGCGAGCACGTGCCGGCCGGGCAGCCGCTCACCATGGAGGCGATGCATGCCCTCACCCACCTCGACCACCTGATGTACGAGTCCGAGCGGCTGCACCCGCTGGCCATCCTGATCGCCCGTAAAGCGATGCGTCACCTGCGCATCGGCCCGTGCCGCATCCGCCGCGGCACCATGGTCCTCACCTCGCCGTACCTCACTCACCGACTGCCCGAGGAATGGCCCGACCCGCAAGCGTTCCGTCCCGAGCGCTACGAGCGGGATCCCAGGGCCGCCCGGAACCTGCTGGGGTTCGGCTCGGGCATCCACCGCTGCCTCGGCCAAGGCTACGCCCGCCTGGAAACCAAGGTTTTCCTCACTCTCCTGTTGCGCCGCTACCACATGGAACTGCTCGACACCCCGACACCCGTGAGCGGCTTGTCCCCCCGGGGCCTGGCCGCGCCGTGCCGTATCCGCTACAGACTCCGCGACCTCGCTTGAGGCGGACCTGCGGTGGGGCGATCCGGAGGGTCAATTACTCGTTGAAACATGCGAGTTGGGGAAGGCGGGCGGGTGGTCGCAGGGCTTAGGATCCACGGTGAGCGCCAGCATGGTGATCTCCACCGGAGCATGTGAGGGGAACCCCGCGATGAGCGAGAACGGCCACTCGGAGACGTCCGCACCAGGCTCGTCGTGGGCACTGGTGACCGGTTCGACCAGCGGGATCGGCCGTGCGACGGCGGTCGGCCTGGCCCAGGACGGGTACTCGGTCATCGTCACGGGCCGGGACCGGGACCGGGCCGTCGAGACACGCCGAGACATCGAGGCGGCGGGTGGCCACGCGATCGAGCTGGTCGCCGACCTGGGTGATCCGGCGGCTGTGCGCGGCCTGGTCACGCGGATACGGGAGGCCGTCGACGGCCCGCTCGACGTCCTGGTGCACAACGCCGGTGGCGGAGGCTTCGCGCCGACCGAGTCCACTCCGGAGGAGATGTTCGACGCCGCCTTCAACCTCCACGCCAAAGCGCCGTTCCTCCTGACGGGCGCCTTCGCCCCGGCCATGGCCGAGCGCGGCCGGGGGGCCATCGTCAACGTAGGGAGCCTGAGCACCTCGATGGCGGCTGCCGGCACGTGCGCCTTCCAGGCCTCGAAGGCGGCGTTGTCCATGATGACCAAGTCGTGGACGGCGGAGTACGGTCCCCGAGGGGTGCGGGTCAACTCCGTCGACCCCGGCTTCATCCTCACCCCGGTGAACGAGGGTGTCCGCCACATGTACGGAACCTACCTCGCCTCGCTGCCGGCGGGACGGGGCGGAGACGCGGAGGACGTCGCGAACGCTGTCCGCTTCCTTGTGTCACCCAAGGCGTCCTACATCAACGGCGCGACACTGACGGTGGACGGCGGCAAGACGGCTGTCGTGGCCATGTGACGGTCAGCACCGCGTCCCGCGAGACAGGGCCCGGGGCACCCGAACGGATTGCCGGGAAAACCGCTTTTCACAGGGCAGTGTCCTCCGACCGGCCTACCCCGTTGTCACCACGTACCAGCTGTGACGTACCGGTGAAAGCGATGAGGATGGCGCACATGACGAACGGGTGCAGGCGCGTTGTGCTGACGCTCTGCTGCGGGCTGATGGTGGCGGGAGCGGGAGGGACGGCTCACGCGGACAGCAACGACAACCTGGCCGACCCGCCGATGACCTGCGGTGCGGGGCCGCTCTCGGTGAGCACCGAGGGGCAGTCGTGCGTCACGGACCAGCAGGTCGACCAGCAGATGGTCAAGCACCACAGCAAGAGCGCCGACCTCGTCGACTTCGCCGACGTGATCACGCCGGTCGACGGCCTGGTGCCTTGAGCATTCCGTCTTCCGCCGCCCGGGCCGGAGAAGCCGGGGCGGGCGTTCCCGTTCAGTTCAGGAGTTCATCGATGCGTACCCGTCAGTTCGTCGGAGCCGCGGCCCTGGCCGCGGGGGTGCTGGTGCTGCCCGCCGCGGGAGGGGCTACGGCGGACACCAACATCAACACCCACAGTCCGTCGATGCTGTGTGACACCGGACCGGCGGCCGCCACCACCGCTCACAGCTCGTGCGAGGCGCGGCAGAAGGTGAAGCAGGGCGTGCTGAAGACCCACACCGAGGACGTCGACCTGGTCAACCGGCTCGACGTCGCCGTCCCGGCCGCCCTGGGAGCCTGAGATGGCGGCAGGACGCCCCAGGGGTGTGATGCGTACGGCCGGCCTGTCGCTCACGGCGCTCGCCGCCGTGCTGGCGAACGGGACGGAAGCCGCGGCCGACTCCAACCAGACCGAGCAGAAACCGGTGATGCTCTGCAACATCGTGCTGCTCTCGCCCGGGGCCCAGGTAGGCGACGGATGCCGGGCCCTGCAGGCCAGCGGGCAGAGCATCGTGAAGGAGGACAGCGTCAGCCACACGCTGGTCGACTTCATCGGCGTCCGTCCGACCGCGTTGTGACGGAGCCGTCCGGCCCGCCGGGCACCGCCCGTCCGGGACGTGCCGGGGGAGTGACTCCGGCCGGTCCCGGCGGGCCGACCGGTCCGTCAGGAGACGGACGCGGCGCAGGCCCGGACGGTGTCCCAGGCCCGGCGGACGGTCGTCTCGTCGGCGTACGGGGAACCCAGGGCCGCGCGGAGCACCGGCCGGCCGTCCACGGTGGCGGGCGTGCACAGGACCTCCGGTTTCCCGGTGAGGCGCCGGGTGATGTCCCGGGTCACCTCGTCGGTCTCCGCGCGCAGCACGACGAGCCCCAGCCGGTGGGCCACGAGACGGAAACCGGGCTCCCGCTCGACCAGGGAGGCGAGCAGGGCGGCGAGCCGGACGTCGCGCCGGATCACCTCCCGCAGTCCCTCCAGCCCGTGGGCGCGCAGCACGTACCAGAGCTTCAGGGCCCGCATCGGGCGGCCGAGCGGAACCTGCCAGTCCTTGAAGTCGACGACCTGCCCCGAGTCGGTGGCGTCGTTGCGCAGATAGGAGGAGGTCGCGCCGAGGGCGTCGGTCAGGTCCTTGCGGTCGGCGACCCACAGGACGTCGCACGGAATGCCGGTGCGCATCCACTTGTGGGCGTTGACGGCGTAGGAGTCCGCGAGGTCCGACTCGGCATCCCCCGCCCGCAGTTCGGGGCAGAGCGCCGCGCTGCCCGCGTAGGCGGCGTCGACGTGCAGCCAGACGCCGCGCTCCCGGCAGACGGCACCGATCCGGGGTACCGGGTCGATGGCGCAGGTGGCGGTGGTGCCCACGGTCGCGACGACGGCGGCGGGCACCAGACCCGCGGCCCGGTCGGCGTCGAGGCGGTCGGCCAGGGCGGCCGGGTCCATGCTGTGCGTGCCGGGGACGGTCGGAACGAGGACGGGTTCGCCGGCGCCCGCGACGCGGACCACCTTGGGCACACTGTGGTTGGCCTGGTCCGTGCAGTAGACGCGCAGCCGGCCCTCCGTCCCGTGCTCGCGCCACCGGCCACCGGAGGCGCGGTGCAGGGCGGCGGCCACGGCGACCAGCGCGGCCGACGACGCCGAGTCCTGGATCACGCCGCCGCCCTGCCCGGACGCGTGCGTGAACCGGGACGGCAGGCCCAGGGCACGGGCGAGCCAGTCGCACACCCGCTGTTCCAGCTCCGTGGCGGCGGGCGACGTCGACCACATCATGCCCTGTACACCCAGACCCGCCGTGACCAGCTCGGCCAGTACGGAGGCGGGCGAGTTGTTGGCCGGGAAGTAGCCCAGGAAGTTCGGGTGCTGCCAGTGCACCAACTGCGGCACGATCGTGCGCCAGGTGTCCTCCAGGATGCCGGCCAGGTCCTCGCCCTGCTCGGGCGCCGTCTCCGGAAGCGCCTTGAGCGTGGTGCCCGGTGGACCGGGCGGCACCACGGGGAGTTCGCAGGAGGCCAGGGCCCGCCAGTGGTCGGCCAGGCGGCCGGCCGCGTCAGCCGCGGCGGTCTGAAAAGCGCGCTCGTTCATGTGCGGAAGTTAGACGCGCGACCTCCCAGGCCCACCCCCATGGAGTCATGATCACTCGTACGAGCCCCGTGTGGCTGCCCCCGCCCGAACTGCTGCCCGACGCTCGTTCGGCACTGCGTGCCGCGGCGGAGGAACTCCCCGCTCCGGGCGACGGCCACGGGACGGGCCCCGGCGCCGACCCCCGTCCCGGGGACGCCGAACCCCTCGCAGACCCCAGGGAGGCCGTGTACGACGCGCACTTCGGTGTGACCCGTACCTCCCGCGACCCGGCGCGCACCCTGCTGAGGGCACTGCTGCGGACCACGGCCGAGGCAAGTGCCTGGGTCCGCGCCGACGACCGGGCCGCCCTGCACACGGCGCTGACCGTCTGCGGGGCGAGCGCACCCGACCCCGCCGACGCACCGGCCGGGATTCCGACGGCCCGCTGGAGGGCGGGGCACCGGCTGTTCCTCGCGCTCACCGCCGCCACCGTCGTCGCCCTGCGGGACGCCACCGCCCGGCCTGCGGGACGTCACCCCGGGCCGGGCGCGACCCGGGACGCGGCCGTCCTGCTCCGGGCGAGTGCGGCCGCCATGGAAGCGACCGCGTCCTTCACCCCGCACGCCTACGAGACAGAGGTACGGCCGTCGATGGAACCGCCCGCGGAGCGGGACGGCTTCTCGGGGCTGTGGTCCGCCGACCACCGGGCCCTCGTACGGCAGTTGGGGATCTGGGGCAGGGCCCACGCCGACGCCTGCCCCGCGGGCTGTGTCGTGGGAGGTGTGCTCCATGCCGCCCTGGCGGACGTGCACGCCGCTCACCACGGCATCTGCGCCCGCTTCGTCGGCCACGGCCCCTCCCTGCTGGGGACCGGCGCCGACGCCCTGCACACCCTGGACCGCCTGGCCGCCTCCCGCGGCAGGCTGCTGCGGCCGGACGCCGCCCCGCCGCCCTTGCCCCACCGTTGCGAAGCCGCCGCCACCCGGAGGAGCTGATCGTGCGCCCGAACGCCCCGTCACCCGCCCGGTCCGGACCCGCGTCCGCCGCCCTTCCTCCCGTACGGGAACCGGACGGACCCCGCCCGGTCACGCTGGAAGGCGTCGCGGCCGACGAGGGGACGGCTCACCTGGAACGGCTGGCCGACGAGATCGTCTTCCTCGACCGCTCCGCGTTCCTGCCTGCCTCCTGCCGCCCCGCCACCGGACTGGTACGGCACGAGCCCGTCTCCCCACTGCTGACGGCTCCGCCCCCGCCGCGGCCCGCACACCGCACCGGCGGGCGGACGGTCGCCGTCGCCTTCGCCCCCGAACACGGTGACCACGCGCGAGCCTGGGCCCGGCAGCACGGCTGCCCGCTGCTCGCCCCGCCCGCCGGCATCACCGCCCGCGCCTCCGACAAGATCGACTCGTTGGACCTGCTGGCCGAGGCGGGCGTCACCGTCCCCGAGCACGTGGTCGTCCCGGCGCAGCGGTCGCCGTCGGCCGCCGTCCACTGGCCGGACGGCTGGGACGCCGCGGTGCTCCAGCGCCGGGAGAACAACCTGGCGGGCCGCGGCACCGTCCCCGTCGACACACCGGACGCGCTGCCCGCGGCCCTGGACGCGTGGGCCGGCCACACCCTGCGGCTCAGCCGGCGCGTGCCCGGACTGCCGCTGACCGTCAGCGCCTGCGCGGGAGCGGACCGGACCGTCGTATCCGCCGTCTCCCACCAGCTCGTCGGCCTGCCGGAACTGACCCCCGGATGGGGTACCCACTGCGGCAACCAGCTCCTGGACGGCTCCGACCTGCCCGCCCCGCTCCTCACCCGCGTCCGGGACACCGCCCGTGCCGTCGGCGACGTGCTGCGACGGTACGGCTTCCGGGGCGTCTTCGGCCTCGACCTCGTCGTCGACGGCGGGACGCCCGTGGTCATCGAGATCAACCCGCGCTTCCAGACGGTGGCGTCCCTGGCCCAGGCGGCCGAGGCCGCCGCCGGACTGCTGCCCCTGCTGGGGCTGCACGTACTGGCCTGCCTGCTGCCCGAACTGCCTCCCGTCCGCGCCATGACGTGCCCGGTACCGAGGCTCGCCCAGCTGGTTGTGCACGCCCGGCGGCCCGGCAACGTCACGGGTCTGCCTCGCCCCGGCCATTACCGGCTGACGGGAGAGGGGCCCCTCGAACTGCTCGGACCGTTCGAGGGGACCGGCACCCTCGACGAGACGGCTCTGCCGGATCCCCTCCCACGGCAGGGGGCCGGGACGGCCCTGCTCTGGCCGCACGCCTCCCCGGGGCCTGTGCTGCCCGGCGACGAACTCGTGCTGGTGCAGACCGGCCACCACCTCTGCGACGTGTCCCCGCGACCCGCCCTCGGCCCCTGGGGCCGGTCCTGGACCGAACGACTCCTCACGCAGGAGATCCGGACCACGACAGGTGATCCCGTATGACCCACGACGCCCCGTCCACCGGCACAGGCTCCGCGGCCGGTGGTGTCTCCCCGGCGGACGTTTCCCTGGTCGGTGCTTCCCGGGCCGGTGTCTCCTCGGCCGAGGTTTCCCCGGTTGGTGTCTCGGTGGCTGGTGTCTCCTCGGCCGAGGTTTCCCCGGTTGGTGTCTCGGTGGCTGGTGTCTCCTCGGCCGAGGTTTCCCCGGTCGGCGCTCCCCCGGCGGATGTCCCCCCGGTCGGTGTCTCCCCGCCCACCGGCCCGGTGCCGTCGGCCCGCTCCGTGAGCACCGGTGAGACCTCGCACCCCTACCGCCCCGGTGAACTCGCCCTGTCCGCCGAGGAGATGCGGGTTGCCGGCCGCCATGCCGTGGACCTCGTCGTCCAGCGGCTGTGCACGGTGGCGGACGGCCCGCCGCACGCCGTCGCCGGTCCCGCCGCACTCGCGGCACTGCTCGACGAGCCGCTGCCCGAGGAGGGCGGCGACCTGACCGGACTGCTCGACCACCTCGCCCAGGACGTCCTGCCGCTCGGCATCCGGTTCGACCACCCCCGCTGCTTCGCCTTCGTGCCCACCACCGGGAACTATCCCGCGGTCCTCGCCGACCTGCTCTCCACCGCCCACCTGAGCGTCCCCGGCGCGTGGCTGGTCGGTTCCGGCCCCACCCGGGTGGAACTGACCGCCCTGAACTGGCTGAAAGAGCTGCTGGGCCTGCCCGGACACTGGGGCGGCCTGTTCGTCAGCGGCGGCTCCGTCGCCAACCTCACGGCACTCGCCGCCGCCCGCGACCATCACCTCGCCGGTGATCTGACCGGCGCCCGCCTGTACTGCTCCACCCAGGCCCACCCCTCCGTCGCCCGCGCCGCACACCTGCTGGGTCTGGGTCGCGACCAGCTCACCGCCCTCGAACCCGACGCCGGCCAACGCCTCGATCCGCGGGCCCTGGCCGCCCGGATCGACGCCGACCTCACCGACGGCCTGCGTCCCCTCGCCGTCGTCGCCACCGTCGGCACCACCGGCACCGGCGCCGTCGACCCCGTCACGGACCTCGCGCGGCTCTGCCGCCGGCACGGGCTGTGGCTGCACGTCGACGGTGCCCACGGGGCGGCGTACGCCCTCTCCGAGCGCGGCCACCACCTGCGCGACGCGCTGGCGCACGCCGACTCCCTCACCTTCGACCCGCACAAATGGCTGTTCCAGCCCTACGAGACCGGCTGCGTCCTCGTCCGCGACCCGGAGCTTCTCAGGGCCACCTTCCGGATGGCCCGCCACCACCTCGACACCGGGTACCTCCACCCCGCCGAGGCCCGTCACGACGAGGTCAATTTCGACGACCTCGGCCCCCAGCAGTCCCGCGGCCTGCGCGCCCTGAAGGTGTGGCTCTCCCTCAAGACCTTCGGCGCCGCGGCCTTCCGCCGTGCCGTCGACCACGGCCTCCACCTGTCCGACCACGCCGCCGCCCGCATCACCGCCCACCCCGACCTCGACCTCACCAGCGCCCCCGGCCTCGGCATCCTCACCTTCCGCTGCCGGCCGCCGGGCTGCCCCGCCGACCCGTCCGCCGTCGACCGCCTCCAGCAGTCCGTCAGTGACGCCGTCCGCGCCACGGGCCGGGCACTGCTGCTGACCACCCGCGTCCACGGCCGGACGGTCCTGAGGATGTGCACCATCAACCCGGCCACCACCACGGCCGACATCGACGCCGCCCTCGAACTGGTGGTCCGGGCGGGCCGGGCGCTGAACGGTGCCGGGTGAGGCGTATCGCGGAAGCCGGCCGCCCGGCCGGTCCCGCGGGCCCTCCCGGAGAGGCGGTGACGAGGGTTCCTCACCCCGGCGCAGCTCAGCGGGGCCGGGTGCGACAATGGGCGCGGGGGTCGGAACCGGCAGCAGTGGACCGCAGGTGAGACATGGAGACCAGGCTCGTGCCCGTCGAGGGCCCGGTGGCGCCGAGGGCGAGGCGTCGTGGATGAGGTCGCGCTCACAGCCGCCGGTCTTTACGTCATCGTGCTGCTGCGGGCCGGAGGGACATACGCCGTCGGACGGCTCGCCGGCGCCGGCGCGCGGCGCAGCAAGCTCGCCGCACGGTACTCCTCGGGCAGGTTCCGGCGCGTCGAGCGGGCGATCCAGCGCTGGGGCGCGCCCGTGGTCGCCGTCTCCTTCCTGACCGTCGGTTTCCAGACCGCGGCCAACTTCCTCGCCGGGAGCATGCGCATGCCCCTGCCGCGCTATCTGCCCGCGCTCTTCGTGGGCGGAGCGGGCTGGGCGCTGATCTACGCGACCGCCGGGCTCGGAGCCCTCGAACTGCTGGGGCGGCTGTTCGCCGAGCGGACGGCGTTCGGGGTCGCCGCGGTCGCCGTGGTCCTCCTCGCGGTGTGCGGCTGGGTGGTGTACCGCCGTCGGCGGAAGGCCGCCGCTCCGGCGTTGCGCGAGGCCGTGGTCGAAGAACAGCACTGACGGCGGCTCGCGTCACGCGGTGATCCTCACCCCGCCCGGACGCCCGGTTTGCGGTAGCGCGAGTCAGGTGGGCCTCGATCGTCTTGCGGGACAGGAACAGCGACGCGGCGGCCTCCCCGTTGCTGAGTTCCTCGCCGACGGCCCGGGCGACCTGGAGTCTCTGCGAAGTGAGCTGGGCGAGCGGCCGGGGGGCGCTGCCGCGGACGGCCGCCGCAAGCGGCGCAGCACCTTACCGGCCATGACCGGGGTCACCCGTTCGCGGCAAGCCGCCGGGCCACGAACCGGAGGATCTGCCGCGACGGGGGATCGGCCCACTACAGGCCCTCGACCAGGACCAGCCGGCAGAGGCCGGTGGGTATCCGCGGCGGCCAGGACACCGAGCGCGCCCGCGCACACGGGTTGTGTCCGGCCGCTGGGCGGCACCCACCGGCCAGACGGTCGCCGAGGCGCTCGGCGTGGTGCCGCTCAGCGGCCGGAACTGGAACAGGCAGCAGTGAGGCGGTCGAGGACGCCCTTGAGGCCGGCGACCTGTTCGAGGCCACTCCGCTGTTGTTCTCCGTGCTGAAGGAGGCCGAGGTGCGCGAACTGGGCCGGCGGCTCGGCGAGGTCGGCACCGTGTCGTCGCCGAGACCCTCATCGGTCAGCTCCGCAACGACACCGGGTCCTCCGTCGATCAGCCGAGCTGGAGCCCCGCCCAGGGCGTCCGGCTGTTCACTGGCCGGCCCGTCCGCACCAACGCGGACTTCCTGCGGTCCGCCGGCGTCCTCTGATCATTCGAAACCGTCCGGGTCACGCCCCCCGCCCCCGTACCCGCCCCGCCGCCCGCCGCAGCAGCGGCCAGGCCAGCAGCAGCACGATCACCGCGTACACCGTCACCGAGAACGGCGTGTCGACCAGGCCGGTGACGCTGCCGTCGCTGATCTGCAGCGCGCGCCGCAACTGCTGCTCGGCGGCGGGGCCGAGGATCACGCCGATGACGGCGGGCAGCACCGGCAGCCCGTAGCGCCGCATGCCGAAGCCGACCAGGCCGATGACCAGCAGGGTCACCAGGTCGACGACCTCGCCGCCGACGGCGTAGGCGCCGACCGCCGCGAAGAACATGATGCCCGCGTAGAGGTAGGGGCGCGGAATGCGCAGCAGCTTGGCCCAGACCGGGGCCAGCGGCAGGTTCAGCGCGAGCAGCAGCACCATGCCGACGAAGAGCGAGGCGATCAGGCCCCACACCAGCTCGGGCTCGCGTTCGAAGAGCAGCGGGCCGGGCTGGATGCCGTACTGCTGGAACGCGGCCAGCATCACCGCCGCCACCGCCGTCGTCGGCAGCCCCAGCGTCAGCATCGACACCAGCGTCCCCGCCGCCGACGCGGACGCCGCCGACTCCGGGCCCGCGACGCCCTCGATGGCGCCCTTGCCCCACTCGTCCTTGTGCTTCGAGAGCCGTTTCTCGGTGACGTACGACAGGAAGGTCGGGATCTCCGCGCCGCCCGCCGGGATCGCGCCGAACGGGAAGCCGATGAACGGGCCCCGCAGCCACGACTTCCAGGTCCGGCCCAGATCCGCCCGGCCCAGCCAGGGCCTGCCCACCGGGATCGGATCGGCCGCCCCGCGCCGCAGATGGGCCGCCACCCACAGCGCCTCCCCGATCGCGAACAGACCGACCGCGACGATCACCACGTCGATGCCGTCGGCCAGTTGCAGCGAACCGAACGTCAGCCGCTGCTGTCCGGTCATCTGGTCCAGGCCCACCAGCCCGATCGTCAGGCCGATCAGCAGCGACGCCATCCCGCGCACGCGCGAGGAGCCCAGCACCGACGTCACGGCGATGAACGCCAGCACCATGATGGCGAAGTAGTCCGGGGCGCCGATTCCCACCGCCAGGTCCGCGACCGTCGGCGCCAGCGCGACCAGCAGGATCGTGCCGATCATGCCGCCCGCGAAGTGGCCCACGGCGGCCGCGGCCAGCGCCTGCGCGCCGCGCCCCGCCTTGGCCATCGGGTTGCCCTCCATGGCCGCTACCACGGCCGCGCTCTCCCCGGGCGTGTTGAGCAGGATCGAGGTCGTCGAGCCGCCGAACATGGCGCCGTAGTAGATGCCCGCGAACATGATGAACGCGGCGACCGGGTCCAGGCCGTACGTCACCGGCAGCAGCAGGGCGACCGCCATCGCCGGACCGATGCCGGGCAGGACGCCGATCGCCGTGCCGAGCAGCACACCGAGCGCGGCCCACAGGAGGTTGAGCGGGGTGAGGGCCGTACCGAAGCCGTCCCACAGCGAGTTGAGGGCGTTCATGTCACAGGACTCCCATCAGCGGGCCGCCGGGGAGCGGGACACCGAGCAACTGGTCGAAGACGGCGTACGTGACGACGGACAGCACCGCGGCGATCAGCGGGTCGCGGTCGAGGCGGCGGCTGCCCAGCGCGAACGCGGCGCCCCAGAACAACAGCGCCCCCGCGATCGGGAAGCCGACGGGCTCGATGAGGACGGCCGCGCCCAGGAAGACCCCGGTGAGCATCAGCACCGTGCGCCAGTCGGCGGGTTCGGACAGGTCGACGTCCTCGCCGCCCTCCGCCTCGCCCCGGCCGCCGCGCAGCACGTCCACCGCGAGCAGCGCGGCGATCAGCAGCAGCCCGGCGCCGACCGCGACCGGCACGGTCCGCGGGCCGACCGGGCCGCGCTGGGTGATGTCGACGTCCATGGCCAGCGCGTCGGTCAGCACCAGCACGCCGAGCGCCAGCAGCAGGACGCAGACGCCGAGTTCGGAGTGGTCGCGCAGCCATGAACGCCGGTCGGTGGCGGCGGCGGGGGCGGGATCCGTACGGGTACTCACAGGCCCAGCTCCTTCAGTACCGACACCACGCGCTGGTCCTGCGCGTCCAGGAAGTCACCGAACTCCTCGCCGGTGAGGAAGGCGTCGTCCCAGCCGTTGGTCTCCATCGACTTCCGCCACTCGGGCGAGTCGTGCAACTCCTCGACCAGCCGCACCAGTTTGTCCCGCTCGGCGTCCGACAGACCGGGCGGCGCGACGATGCCGCGCCAGTTGGTGAAGTCCACGTCGTACCCGGCCTCCTTCAGCGTGGGAGCGTCCAGCCCCTCGACCCGCTCGGGGCCGGTCACCGCGAGCAGCCGCAGCTCACCCGCCCTGATCTGGTCGAGGTACTCGCCGACGCCCGAGACACCGAAGGCCACCTTGCCGCCGAGGATCGAGGCGAGCAGCTCACCGCCGCCGTCGAACGGGACGTAGTTGACCGCCTTCGGGGCGATCCCCGCCGCCCGCGCCATCAGCATCGGCGCGAGATGGTCAGGACCGCCCGGTGACGAACCGCCGCCCACCGGCAGCTTGCCCGGGTCCTTCTTCCAGGCCCCGATCAGCTCGTCGATCGTCCGGTACGGGGAGTCCTTGGCGACCACCACGACGTCCTGCTCCTCGGTGAGGCGGGCGATCGGCGTGGTGTCGGCGAGGGTGCGGGGCGCGTCGTTGGAGCGGACGGCGCCCACCACGCCCAGGCCCATGGACATCGCGAGCCTGCCGTTGCCGTGCTCGCCCACCAGCCGGCTCAGCCCCACCGTGCCGCCGGCGCCGGGCAGGTTGAACACCTCGATGCCATGGGTCAGTCCGGCGTCCTCGGCGTCCTTCGCGGCCGTACGGGCCGTGATGTCGTAGCCGCCGCCGGGCGTGTTGGGGACCATGAGGCGCAGGCCCGGGATCTGCGTACCGGTCCCGTCGCCGCCGCCGGTGTCCAGCAGCGGCGGTCCCACGAGCACCAGCACGGCGGCCCCGAACAGGGCGAGGGGGGTGCGCAGGCGCACGATGCCACCACCTGTCGTCGCGTCGATGTGGGCCACATGGTGCCCGCTCCCCGGCGGCCCGTCGTCTTTGCGTCACCAACGGAGGTTGTGGTCTTTGCGGTCATCGTCACCGCTCACCCCTGGCGCCGGCCCGGCCGGTCTGCGAACGTCACGGCGGTGAGATCTCGGTGACCAGCGCCCCGACGGGCGCCGCGCACCGCCCGCACGACCGTCAGCCACCCCGTCGACGCGGTGGCGGAAGGAGCGACATGACGACCGGAACCAGCCGGACGGAGCCGATCGACACCCTCGTGGTCGACGACGACTTCATGGTGGCCCGGATCCACCGCGCCTTCGTCGAACGCGTCACCCCGTTCCGCGTCGTCGGCGCCGCCGCCACCGGCGAGCAGGCCCTCGCCGCCGTCGACCGGCTCCGCCCCGGCCTGGTCCTGCTCGACCTGTACCTGCCGGACGTGTTCGGCCTCGACCTCCTGCCGCGGCTGCGCGCCGCCGGCCACGACTGCGACGTCATGGTCGTCAGCGCGGCCCGCGAGACCGACACGGTGCGCGCCGCCGTACGGCAGGGCGTCGTCGACTACCTCCTCAAACCCTTCGAGTTCGAGGACCTGCGGCTACGCCTGGAACGGTACGCCGTTCAGCGCGGCCGTCTGCTGGAGACGGTGGTCCGCGGCCAGGCCGACGTGGACCGGGTCCTGGCGGGCGCGGGCGGCCCCGCGCCCGGCCCGGCGCTGCCCAAGGGCATGAGCGTGGAGACCGCCGAGCTGATCGAACGCGCCCTCCGCGACGCCGACGGCACCCTGTCCGCCAGCGAGTGCGCGGCCCGTACCGGCGTCTCCCGGGTGAGCGCCCGGCGCTACCTGGAGTACTTCCACACCGTCGGCAGCGCCGAGGTCTCCCTGCGCTACGGCGTCGCCGGCCGCCCCGAACGCCGCTACCGCCACCGCGACCGCGATCGCCCGGTGGGCCCCGGGGGTTGGCCGTCCACCGGTCTGCCGTCCACCGGTCTGCCGTCCACCGGCGGGGTCCGGGCGTGAGTCGGTTCTTGATCGTGAGGTGCCCCCCGGGTGAGGTGCCCCCGGGGGGGTGAGGTGGCCCCACGGGCGAGGTGGCCCCGAGCCGGTCAGTAACGCGGCCGGGTCGAGATCTCCAGGGCCCTGCCCAGTCCCTCGGCGTCGGTGCCCAGTTTGCGGTAGACCGAGGAGAGCACCTGCCGCACGCCCTGCTCGGTCAGGCGCAGTTCCTTGGCGACCACGTCCGGCGGATCGTCACGGGCGGTCATCTCGGCCGCCCGGCGTTCCCGCGCGGTGAGCGTGTCGGTCTGCGCGTACCGCAGCGGCAGCGACCGCAGCCCGGCCGCGGACAGCTCCGCCCTGGCCCGGCCGGCCAGCCCCTCCGCGCCGCAGTGCACCGCGCGTTCCAGCCCTTGGTAGAGCCGGTCGGCGGCCTCCTGCACCCGGCCGTTGCGGGACAGCAGCGCGCCGTGGCCGACCAGCGCGCGGGCCAGCTCGTAGGCGGCGGGCGACGCCTCCAGCCGCCGCACGGCCTCGTCGTACAGCTCCAGCGCCACCGCCCCGCCGGTCACCTCCGCCTCGGTGTGCAGGGCCTGGCCGATCACCGACGCGGCCCCGAAGTCCCGGGCCCGCTTGACCGCCTCCCGGGCCAGCCGCACCGCCCGGCCGGGGTCGGCGCGGGCCACGGCCCGGGACAGGTGCAGCTGCCAGGGACACCAGGAGGGGTTGCGCCAGGCGCGTTCGTCCAGCCGCTCGCCGACCTCGGTCAGGACGCGCGCCGCCGCCCGGTCCCGGCCCTCGGCCAGCAGCAGCTCGGCGTGGACCGTGCGGGGATCGGGATAGATGACGGCGTTCGGCACGGCCTCGCCGTAGCGGTACCGGTCGGCGAGCCGGCGTGCCTCGGCGGTCCGGCCCCGGGCCAGCAGCGTCTGGACGAGGATGCCGACGGCGAACCACTGCGCGGGCACCGCCCCGTCCACCCGGTCGGCGATCGTGAGGCCCGCCCGTACCAGGTCCTCCGCCTCGGCCAGCGAGCCGCGCCGGTAGCGGATGTACCCCAAGAGGGCCTGCCCCAGCGCCAGGTGGGAACCGCGCCAGCCCTTGCTCTGGCACTCGGCGATGCCCTGGGCGAACAGTTCCTCCGCCCGGCCCGGCTGGTCGCCGTACATGAACACCAGGGCGACGGAGACGGGCACCTCGAAGCCCTGGTGCTCGCTGGTCCAGCTCAATCCGCCGCGCAGCGCCTCCTCGGCGAAGGCCAGGGGGATGTGCCGGGGTTCGCCGCGCAGTACGGCGTCCCAGGCGCGCATCCCGAGGATGTAGCGCTCCTCCAGACCGCGGCCGGGCATCCGCTCGGCCAGCCGGGCCAGGACGCGGGAGCGCGCGGGGGAGTCCGGCTCGTCGGTGCGGGAGGCGCTCCACACGTAGTGGTCGGCCAGCATACGCAGCCGGATGCGGGCGTTGGTGGCCCGCCGGGCCTCCTCCCCGGCGACCGCGGCGGCCTCCGCGACCTGGTCGGTGTGGGCCAGCGCCTGGGCCAGCCGGAAGACGATCGAGGCGCGCAGACCGGGGTCGATGTCCGGTTCCGCCAGCGCCGCGCGGAGGTGACTGACGGTGGCCGCGGGGTCGATCAGGAAGGTGGCGCGGGCCAGTTCGTGGAGCAGGGCGGCCCGCTCCTCGGACGGCGGCGGCTCGTGGAGCGCCCGGGTCAGGACCCGCTGGGCGGCCTCCGGCGCGCCGGCCCGCAGGTACTCGCGGGCGGCCGCCCGCAGACAGGCGACGGCGGCCGGCTTGCCCTCGCAGGGCACCTCCAGGAGGTGCCGGGCGGCGGCGGTGGGGCCGAGCCCGGCGGCGAGGACGGCCTCGGCGGCGGTGTTGTGCATCCCGACGCGCAGACCGGCCGGGACGTCCCGGTACACCGCCCGGGCGATCAGGGGGTGGACGAACTCCAGGCCGCCGCCGGCCCCGGTGCCCGGGGCGAGGATACGGGCGGCGCGCAGCCGCTCGGTCGCCGCGGCGCCCTCCTCGGTGCCGACCACCGCGAGGGTCGCGGCCAGCTCCGGCGGGGCCGGTGAACCCAGTACGGCCACGGCCCAGGCGAAACGGACGGTGGCACCGCCGAGCCGGTGCAGCCGGTCGGCCAGTCCCGGCCCCTTGACGGCCGAGGCGAGGTTCCGCATCGCCGCGAGATCGGACGCGGTGCCGGTCAGTCCGGCCTCGTCGAGCCGTACGGCCAGTTCGACGGTCTCGAAGGGGCTGCCGCCGGTGACCGCCCAGCACTCGGCGCAGAACGCGTCCTCGGCACCCTCGCCCACCCTGTCCCGCACGATCCGGGCCACGGCGGTCTCGGTGAGCGGGGACAGGCTGTGCGGGCGCTGCCCATGACGTTCCGTCAGTGCCCGGAACGCGTCCGCCTCGGAGGGCAGTTCGTCGGGCCGGTAGGCGGTGACGATCAGCAGAGGGAGGTCCTCGGCGCGGGGTGCGAAGGAGGCGAGCCAGCCGAGGGACTCGACGTCCGCCCAGTGCGCGTCGTCCAGCAGTACGACGACCGGCGCCTTGCGCACGGTGAGCCGGGTCATGACCCAGTCGAGGCCGTCGCGGACGCTCAGGGGGTCGGGGGCCCGGGCGGCACCGGCCGCCTCCAGACCGAGGGCGGCGGCGACGATGTCGTACCAACTGCCCAGGAACGCACGGCGCTCGTGGCCGTCCAGCGCCGCCAGCGAGGGCTGGAGCAACTGGCGCAGCACCCGGAACGCCAGCTCCTGCTCGTTCTCCCCGCCGCGGCCGGACAGCACCGTGCAGCCACGGGCCACCGCCCGGGCCCGGGCCTGGGACAGAAGCGTCGTCTTGCCCATCCCGGCCGGTCCCGTGAACGCGACCACGCCGCCCCGCCGCCCGCGTGGCGTGTCGCCGTCGGTGTCGCACAGCCGGGTCAAGGCATCGTCGAGAGCGCGCAGTTCGTGCGCGCGTTCCAATAATGAACGGTTACCGGTGCCCGGTTGACGCAGTCCAGTCGCCATCTGCCGTACTGCTTCCTGTCGACGGCCGTCGGAGGACAGCGCCGAGCGTACGCCCTGGCGGAGCCGGACTGCCCGGATTCTGAGACAGGTTCGACGAGGATGGGTGAATCCGGCTCCGCTGGTGTATGGGGCGGGCTCCGGGTGGGTAGCGAGGCTCGGATCGCCACCGCGCGGACCCCGTGGGCGCGACGCCGACCGCGCGGCGCGCCCCCCCCAGGGAGGCTGTCCGCACGGCGGTCGCCCGCACGGAGACTGTCCGCGCGGCCGCCGTCGGCGTCAAACGGCGTCAGGCGGCAGCGGGCGGTGTCACGACCCCACGGGCGCCACCGGCCCCACCGGCACCTCCGCCGTCTCCGCGTACCGCGGCACCACGCGCGACCAGTGGTAACAGCCCCGTATCCACCCGGCCATGCCCTCGATGTACCCGGCGCCGGCGGGGCTCAGTTCGGGGGCGATCACGTGGCGCAGCCGCTGGAACTCCTCGATCGTGGCGTTGATCCGCCGTACCGCCAGGGTGACGGCCTGGGGCAGGGAGCAGTCCTGGGTCCGCCGGTAGGCGAGCGCGAGGTTGATCAGGCCGCCGGTCCGGTGCTCCTTCACCGCGGAGAACAGGTCGGGTATCCACACCGCCGCGTCGGCCGAGAGCCTGGCGAGGCGCCGCATCACCGGGTGGTGCAGTTCCCGCGCGGTCAGTTCCTCGGGCTGCGCGGCCTCGCACAGCGGATAGAACGGCTCCACCCCGGCGATCAGCGCCCGGATGGAGGTGACCAGTGCGATCCGCGGCGGGAGCGAGTGGTTCTGCGCCACCGCCTCGTACAGCAGCCCGTGCACGTACTCGCGGCTGTTCCAGGCCCAGCGGGCCGCCTGCGCGGGCGTGCACCGCTCCCGGACGCGCCGGTGGAGGTCGGTCAGGGCCGCCCCGAGCGGGGTGACCGGCGGCTCGCCGTCCCGCAGGATCGCCACGCTCTCGCAGACCATCGGCAGCAGCGCGTCCGGCCCCGAGCGGCCCAGTTCCTCCGCCCGGTCGTCGAAGACGAACTGGTACGCGATCTGATCGGCCACCAGCTGGAGCAGACCGGCGTCCATCGTCGGGCTGTTGTACGAGGCGAGCTGCGCCGGACGGGTCCGGACGATCATGTCCGCGACCGCCGGGTCGTCGGTCAGCCCCCAGCGGCGCAGCCAGGTGTCGACGCCGGCCGCCGCCCGCTGCTCATGGGGGTTGGCCAGGAGCGGGAAGGGCATGTGGAGCGTGGTCTCGATCAGTTCCTTGAGGCTGCTTCCCGGCGTCCCGGCCGGGACCTCCTCGCGCGCCTGCTCCGTCGCCTTCGTCATCGGCACCGTGCTCGTCGGCTTCGTCGTCCGCACCGTGCTCGTCGGCTTCGTCATCCGCACCGTGCTCGTCGTGTTCGTCACCCGTGTTGTCATACGTCGTCACCTGCCTGTCGGGAGTCCGGTCCGTGGGGCGCCGTCCAGGGGCGCGGGTGCTCTGCCCGGCAGGTGTGCCCGTGGTGCGCAGACCAGTACCAGCGACCGGGGACCCAGCGTGGCCGCCGGACGCGGCCGGCCGACCGGACCCGACGGTGAGCGCAGCCGCCAGCGACGGGCGATGACGGCCACGGCGGTGACGGCCTCGGTCATGGCGAACGTGTCGCCGATGCACTTGCGGCTGCCCGCGGCGAAGGGCAGCAGCGCCCCGCCCGCCCCGTCGGCCGCCTGTCCCGGCAGCCACCGCTCCGGACGGAACCGCTCGGGCTCGGGGAACGAATCGTCCCGGTGGTGCAGGAGGTAAGGGCTGTAGAGAACGGTGGCGCCGCGCGGCAGGCGGTGCCCGCCCAGTTCGGTCTCCCGGGTGGTGAGCCGGGTGAACAGCCAGCCCGGCGGGCGCAGCCGGAGGGTCTCGGTGACCACGGCGCGGGTGTGCACGAGCCGGGTCAGCTCCTCGGGGCCGGGCAGGGACCGGCCGTCCAGGACCGTGTCCAGCTCCTCGTGCAGCGGGCGCTCCGCCTCCGGGTGGTCCGCCAGCAGGCCGAACACGGAGGCCAGGCACATGGCGGTGCTCTCGACGCCGGTGAGCAGGAGCGTGACCAGCTGGTCGCGGACCTCCCGCTCGGTGAGCGGTTCGGCCGGTCCGGGCGACGCCGCCGGTCCGGGCGACGCCGCCGGTCCGGCACCCGGCGCGCCGTCCGCGCGCGTGGCCGCCAGCAGGGTGCCCAGGAGGTCGTCGCGGGGTACGCCGCGGCGCCGCTCGGCGACGATGGCGTCGACCAGCGTGTGCAGCTGTGACACCGCGCTCCGGTACCGCCGGTTGGCGGGGGTGGGCAGGCGGAACAGGGCGTCGACGGGCAGGACCGTCCGGACGAACAGCCCCCGGACGATCACCGCGAGACAGTCGCGCACCGCCGCGGCCCGGCCGGCGTCCAGGGAGTCGGAGAAGAGCAGCCGGCTGGTGACGCCCGTGGTCAGGGCGACCATCGCCGCCGTCACGTCGACCCGCTGTCCCGGCCGCCACGAGCCGCCCACCGACGCGGCCTCCGCGCCCATGACACCGGTGCACCGGGCCACCCGCGCGGGACTGAACGCGGGCTGCAGCATCCTGCGCTGCCGTCGGTACTCGTGGTGGGGGCAGGTCACCAGGCCGTCGCCCATGAGCCCGCGCAGCCGGTCGTACAGCGGGCCGCCCTTGTCGAAGGTGCGCGGGTCCTTGAGCATCCGGTGGACCAGGGCCGGGTCGCAGACCATCCAGGCCCGGCGCGGTCCCAGACGTATTTCGACCAAGTCGCCCCGCGCGGGCAGGGTTTCCAGAAAGTCCAGCGGGCGCCGGAACAGTGCGATAGCGTTTCCTAAGAACGGTAATATGCCCGGCGCAACACCGGTCGTCCAGACGCGCTCCGTCGCGGATACGGCCTCGCTCATGGGACACCACCTGCCTCAGCCGACGTACGGACGGGCCCGGTGACCGCTCACCGGGCCGCTGCTCGATTCATTGTTCTGCCCGGCTCAACGGCTCGTGGCCGCCCCGTGTCCCCCCATGCGGGGGCGCACAGGTGCACGAAGGGGCGTCCGCACCCTCGGAAGGGACGGGGGGCCACTCAAGGGGACGGGGACGGCATTCACCTCCCGGGCGCGCCCGCCCGCAGCCCGTCCATGACGAAGTCCAGCAGCCGGGTGGCACGCGTCTGCCAGTCGTGGTGCGGCTCGATCTGCCACAGCCCCGCGATCGCGAGATAGAAGTCGTCCGCGGTGACACCGGGGCGGATGGTGCCGGCCTCCTCATTGGCGCGCAGCAGGAGTTCGGCCGCGGCCAGCACCGGGGAGGGCTCCGGCTTGGCCGGGCCGTCCGGGGCGCAGGTGGCCTGCCGGATGGCCTCGGCCAGACCCGCCTTGGTCAGGGCGAAGCGGGCGAGGTGATCCAGCCACGCGCGCAGGGCCTGTTCGGGGTCCCGCTCCGCGAGCAGTGCGGCCGCGCTGTCGGCGACCTGTCCCATCTCGTGGCGGTAGATCTCCAGGACCAGCGCCTCCCGGTTGGGGAAGTTGCGGTAGAACGTGCCCTGGCCGACCCCCGCCTTCTTGGCGATGGCGCTCAACGGAGCGTTGGCACACCTCGTCAGCTCGGTCAGTGCCACTGCGAGGATCCGCTCACGGTTGCGCTGTGCGTCCGAACGCAACGGCGCCTTGTGCCCCGGCTGTTCCACCAGTCCTCCTCACGGGTTCCTGTCCGAATCCCGTCCTTGCTAACCGGACAGCTGTCCGTTACGTTTTTTCCAGCGGACAGCTGTCCGGTTGACGTCAGCATATCCACAGGCGCGGCACGCGCCAGAGGCCCCGGCCCACCGGCCGCGGGCGGCCCTCGCCGTGTCGCGCCTCCCCCAGATGCTTCCCGAGCCCACTCTCTCGTACAGCGCCACCCCCTCGTACCCTGACGCATGAAGAAGGCTGACCCATGGCTTCAGCGCCCTCGCCGACGTACAGCGCCATCACCTTGAACATCAACGGCGAGAAGCACCCCCTGACCGTCGACCACCGCATCACCCTGCTCGACGCGCTGCGCGAGCGGCTCGACCTGACCGGTACCAAGAAGGGCTGCGACCAGGGACAGTGCGGCGCCTGCACGGTTCTGATCGACGGGCGGCGGTCGGTGGCCTGCCTGCAGCTCGCGGTCGCGGCCGACGGGCGCGAGATCACCACCGTCGAGGGCCTGGCCGACGGCGACCGGCTGCACCCGGTGCAGCAGGCGTTCCTCGACCTCGACGGCTACCAGTGCGGCTACTGCACGCCCGGCCAGATCTGTTCGGCCGTCGGCGTCATCGAGGAGCACGCGGCGGGCTGGCCCAGCGCCGCCACCGACGACGTACGGCCCGAGGCCGGGCCGCCCGAACTGACACCCGAGGAGATCCGGGAGCGGATGAGCGGAAACCTGTGCCGCTGCGCCGCGTACGTCTCCATCGTCGACGCGGTGGCCCGCGCCGCCGAGGAGCGCACGCACGGCACCGAGGAGGCGGCGGCATGAGGGAGTTCGGCTATCAGCGCGCCGACGACGTCCCCGGTGCGGTGGCCCTGCTCGCCGCCGACCCCGACGCCCGTTACCTCGGCGGCGGCACCAACCTCGTCGACCTGATGAAGACCGGCGTCGAACGGCCCGGCCTCCTCGTCGACGTCCGCGAACTGCCCCTGGACGGCATCGAGCCGACCCCCGACGGCGGACTGCGGATCGGCGCGACCGTCACCAACAGCGACCTCGCCGCCCACCCCGAGGTCCGCCGCCGCTACCCCGCGCTGTCCCAGGCGGTCCTCGCCGGCGCCTCCGGACAGCTGCGCAACATGGCCACGGTCGGCGGCAACCTGCTCCAGCGCACCCGCTGCGGCTACTTCACCGACACCGCCCGGCCGTGCAACAAGCGCGTCCCCGGCAGCGGTTGCTCCGCACTCGGCGGCGAGCACCACAACCACGCCATCCTGGGCGCCTCCGACCACTGCGTGGCCACCCACCCCTCGGACATGGGCGTGGCGCTCACCGCGTTCGACGCCGTCGTCTCCTACGAGACGGCGGAAGGACCGGGAGAGCTGCCCCTCGCCGACTTCTACCTGCCCGTCGGCGACACCCCGCACCGGGAGACCGCCCTGCCGCCGGGCGCGCTGATCACCGGCGTGACCCTGCCGCCCGCCCCGGTCGCCGCCCGCTCCCGCTACCGCAAGGTGCGCGAACGCGCCTCCTACGCCTTCGCGATCGGCTCGGTCGCCGCCGCGCTCGACGTACACGACGGCGTCGTACAGGAGGCGCGGCTGGCCTTCGGCGCGGTCGCCTCCCGGCCCTGGCGGGCCCACGCGGCCGAGCGCGCGCTGACCGGCGCCCCCGCCGACGCGGAGACCTTCGCCGCCGCCGCGGACGCCGAACTGGCGGCGGCCCGGCCCCTGCCCCACAACGGATACAAGGTGACCCTCATGCGCAACCTCGTGGTGGCCGTCCTGACGCAGCTCACCGAGGAGGCCGCCCGATGACCACGGCCACCACCGGCCGTACGACGCCGAAGGGCGCCGTCGGCACCGCCCACACCCGCGTCGAGGGCCGCGACAAGGTCACCGGGGCCGCCCGGTACGCCGGGGAGATCCCCTTCGCCGGCCTCGCCCACGGCTGGCTGGTCCTCTCCACCGTCGCCCGCGGCCGCGTCCGCGCGATCGGGACCGGCCCCGTCCTGGAGATGCCGGGCGTGCTCGCCGTGCTCCACCACGGCAACGCGCCGCGCGTGGAGACCGACTACATCGGCATGCTGGGCGTCCCCGACCCGACCGCCGCCGTCTTCCAGCACGACCGGGTGCCGCACGTGGGCTGGCCGGTCGCCCTGGTCGTCGCCGAGACGCCCGAACAGGCCCGCGAGGCCGCCGAGTCCCTCGTCGTCCAGTACGACGAGGAGTCGCACGACACCGCGCTCTCGGCGGACCGCCCGGACGCCTACCCGGGCGACGGGTTCATGCCCGCCGTGGCGGAGAAAGGCGACCTGGAGGCCGGACTGGCCGCGTCCGCCCACGTCGTGGACGCCGAGT
Organism: Streptomyces sp. ISL-12; assembly: GCF_018614415.1. Taxonomy (GTDB): domain Bacteria; phylum Actinomycetota; class Actinomycetes; order Streptomycetales; family Streptomycetaceae; genus Streptomyces. The sequence goes on along the minus strand of NZ_JAGGOO010000083.1, from coordinate 16,511 downwards.
ACACCACCCCCGAAGAGCACCACAGCATGATGGAGCCGCACGCGGCCACCGCCCACTGGGACGGCGGCCGGCTGGAGGTGGTCGACTCCAACCAGGGCACCACCTGGGTCCAGAGCGATCTGGCCAAGATCTTCTCGCTGGACGAGTCCGCGGTCCGGGTCCGCTCCGAGCACATCGGCGGCGGCTTCGGCAGCAAGGGCGTCCGCGCCCACCAGGTGTCCGCCGTGATGGCCGCCACCGTCCTCCAGCGGCCGGTCCGCGTCGTCATGACCCGCCGCCAGATGTTCTCCCTCGCCGGCTACCGCAGCCCCACCGCCCAGCGGGTCCGGCTCGGCGCCGGCGCCGACGGCCGGCTGCGCGCCCTGGAACACCGCTCGCTGAACCAGACGTCCACCGTCTACGAGTTCGTCGAGCCCAGCGCCGCCGTGGCCCGGGTGATGTACGACGCCGACGCCCACCGCACGGTCAACGACGTCGTACGGCTCGACGTGCCGTCCCCGACCTACATGCGCGCGCCGGGCGAGGCACCCGGGTCGTTCGCCCTGGAGGCGGCCCTCGACGAACTGGCCGAGAAGTGCGGCCTCGACCCGGTCGAACTGCGCCTGCGCAACGAGCCGGAGACGGGACCGGTCTCCGGCATGCCGTTCAGCAGCCGCAACCTGGCCGCCTGCTTCCGCGAGGGCGCCCGCCGCTTCGGCTGGGCGGACCGCGACCCGCGTCCCCGCGTGCGCCGCGAGGGACGCTGGCTGCTCGGCACCGGCACGGCCGCCGCCTCCTTCCACGCGGGCGCCCTGCCCTCCACCGCCCTGGTGACCGCCGAGCCCGACGGCACCTTCACCGTGCGGATCGCCGCCGCCGACATCGGCACCGGCGCCCGTACGGCCATCACCCTGGTCGCCGCCGACGCGCTGGAGACGACGCCGGACCGGGTCCGGGTGCGCATCGGCGACAGCGACTTCGGGCCGGCCGGGATCGCCGGCGGCTCCATGGGCACCCGCTCCTGGGCCTGGGCGGTGCAGGCCGCCGCCGCCGAACTGCGGGAGCGGCTCGCGCTGGGCACCGGCATCCCGCCCGAGGGCATCACCGTACGGTCCGACACCACCGAGGCGCTCCAGGCCCTCGCGCAGAAGGAACGGCACTCGTTCGGGGCGCAGTTCGCCGAGGTCGCCGTGGACACCGCCACCGGCGAGGTACGGGTGCGCCGGATGCTCGGCATCTTCGCGGCCGGCCGGATCGTCAACCCGCTCACCGCCCGCAACCAGCTCCTCGGGGGCATGGCCTGGGGCATTTCCATGGCCCTGCACGAGGAAGCGGTCCGCGACCACGCCTTCGGCGGTCTCTACGGACCCGACCTCGCCGGCTACCACGTCGCCACCCACGCCGACGTCCCGCGCCTGGAGGCCGACTGGGTGGACGACCCCGACCCGGAGGACCCGGTCGGCATCAAGGGCGTCGGTGAGATCGGCGTCGTCGGAGCCGCGGCGGCCATCGCCAACGCCGTCTGGCACGCCACGGGCGTCCGCCACCGGCACCTGCCGATCCGGCCGGACCGCGTCATCGAGGCGGGCGGACATGTTTGACATCGCCGGCGAGCTGCACCGCTGGGCCGCCGAGGGCCGGGACTTCGCCGTCGCCACCGTCGTGTCCGTCGGCGGCAGCGCCCCGCGCGGTCCGGGCGCCGCCCTCGCCGTCGACGGGGAGGGCACGGCGATCGGCTCCGTCTCCGGCGGCTGCGTGGAGGGCGCGGTGTACGACCTGTGCGTCCAGGCCCTCCAGGACGGCCGGACGGTGCGCGAGCGGTTCGGCTTCAGCGACGAGGACGCCTTCGCGGTCGGGCTGACCTGCGGCGGCATCATCGACGTCCTGGTCACCCCGGTCCGCGCGGACGCGCCGTCCCGCGCGGTCTTCGAGGCGGCCCTGACGGCCGCCACCGGCCAGGGCCCCGCGGCCTTCGCCCGGGTCGTCGAGGGCCCGGCGGAGCTGCTGGGGCACGCCCTGCTGGTCCGGCCCGACGGATCCCACGAGGGCGGCCTCGGCGGCCACCCCGACCTGGACCGCACGGCGGCGGCCGAGGCCCGCGCCCTGCTGGACGCCGGCCGCACCGGGCTCGTCGGTCTGTCGGAGGACGGTTCGCACTGCCCCGGCGGGCTCTCGCTGCTCGTCGAGTCGAGTGTGGAACCGCCCCGGATGATCGTGTTCGGCGCGGTCGACTTCGCGGCGGCGCTGGTCCGGGCCGGCAAGTTCCTCGGCTACCGCGTGACGGTGTGCGACGCCCGGCCCGTCTTCGCCACGGCGGCCCGCTTCCCCGAGGCCGACGAGGTCGTCGTCGACTGGCCGCACCGCTATCTGCGGGGCACCGCCACGGACGGGCGGACGGTGCTGTGCGTGCTCACGCACGACGCCAAGTTCGACGTGCCGCTGCTGACCGAGGCGCTGCGGATGCCGGTCGCGTTCGTCGGCGCGATGGGTTCGCGCCGCACCCACGCCGACCGCACCCGGCGGCTGCGCGAGGCCGGCCTGACCGACCGCGAGCTGTCCCGGCTGCGCTCGCCGATCGGCCTCGACCTGGGCGCCCGTACTCCCGAGGAGACGGCGCTGTCCATCGCGGCGGAGATAGTCGCCGCCCGGCGGGGCGGCACGGGCGTACCGCTCACCGGTTCGGCCGCGCCGATCCACCGGGACCTGACGGGGGCGGCGGCCTGAGACGCGGGGCGGGGGTACGAGCGGCTCACACCGTGCCGTGCCCCGCCAGCGGTCCCACGGTCAGGCCCGCCGCGCGGCAGTCGGCGACGACGGCGGGCAGGGCGCCCAGCGTGGCGCGCCAACTGCCCGGGGCGCACGCGTGGTCGCTGTCGTGCAGCAGCAGCGTCCCGCCGCCGCGCAGGTCCGCCGCGGCCGTGCGGCGCACCGAGGCGGGCGTGGCGTCCCGCCGCCAGTCCTTGCCCCACGCCGTCCACAGCACCGGCCGCAGCCCCGCGCGCCGGGCGGCCGTCCAGCGTCCGGTGGTGAGGATGCCGTAGGGCGGGCGGTACCAGTACGGCCACCGGCCGGTGACGTCGCGCACCGCCCGCGCGGCCCGCACCAGCTCGCGGGCGTCCCGGGCCGGTGAGGGCAGCCAGGGGCGGTCGTGGGCCCAGCCGTGGACGGCGAGTTCGTGCCCCCGGCGGACCGTCTCCGCGGCCACTTCCGGATGGCGGGCGACGCTCTCGCCGAGGAGGAAGAACGTCGCCCGCACGCCGAGATCGTCCAGTGCGCCGAGGAAGCGCGGGGTGGAGACCGGGTCGGGGCCGTCGTCGAAGGTGAGGGCGACATGGCCGGGGTGGCCGACGCCGGCCAGACCGGGCAGCCAGCGGCGGCGCGGCCCCGGCAGCCAGGTGGCGGCCGGACCGGCATGGGCCAGCGCCACGGCGAACGGCACCACGGCGCAGGCCGCGCGCAGGACACGGGACCGGTCGCTCATCCGTCGGGCTCCTTTACTGAGGCAGGGGGCAGAGGGCAGAGGGCAGAGGGGTGGGGCTGTGCCAGGGCCGGGGCCGGCGTGCGGACGGCCCACGTCCCGCATCATCTCCGTACCCAGCCGCTCCCGCCGCCCGGACCGTCGCGCGCCGCCGCCGCGGTGTCCCACGCGCCGTGCACCGACGGCGCGCGGGCCAGCCCCAGGCTGCCGAGGCCGATCAGGGCCACCCCGATCAGCTCCGGCAGGATCCGCACCCCGAGGGCGATCTCCTCCCCGAACAGCGTCCAGCCCAGCGCCACGCTGGTCAGCGCGTCCCCGAGAGTCAGCGCGGGCTGGGAGGCGGCGAGCGTCCCGGCGCGCAGCGCGCTCTGGAGCAGCAGGAAGCTGATCACGCCCACGAACCCGGTGGCGTACAGCGGCCACTGCGTCAGTACGGCGCCCGCGCCCTGGGGGAACCGGCCGGTGACCTCCTTCAGCAGCGCGGCCGTCCCCCCGAAGGCCACCGCGGAGGCCGAACCGAACAGCGCGGCGCGCGGGGCGCCACGGGTCAGTCGTCCGGCCGCGGCCAGCGCGGTCACCGCACAGAGCACCGCCGGCCCGGCCGCCGCCCACCGGCCCGGCGTGGCGGTGTCCTGGCCCTCGGCGGGCGAGGCCGCGCCCAGGAACAGGGCCAGCCCGACGGCCAGCGCCCCGAACGCCAGCCAGGTCGTCGAGTCGGGGCGATGGTGGAACACCACGCTGCCGACCACCAGGGTGAACAGCAGCTCACTGGCCATGAGCGGCTGGACGACGGCCAGACTGCCGACCGCGAGCGCCGCCGCCTGGAGCACGGTCGTCACCGCGAGCAGTGCCGCACCGCCGACCCAGTACGGGTCCCGGAGCAGCCGCAGCAGCCAGCGGACCGGGTGGCCCGGCGCCGCGTCGTCCGCGTCCTGCGCGGCGGCCCGCCGCTGCAGTACCGACGCGGCGGCGTTGGACAGCGCGGCGAACAGCGCGAGGACGACGGTGAGCGCACTCACCGTCGCGCACCCCCGGCCACCGGAGCCGGCCGCCCGCTCATCCGAACCGGGCGGCCAGTCGCCGGTAGAGGCCCGGTGCCGCGCCGTGGATCCGGCACGGCAGACGCAGCCAGCCCGGCACGTACACCTCGTCCCGGCCCCGGAGCGCCGCGTCACGGATCGCGTCGGCCACGCGTTCCGGTGGGACGGGGCGGGGCCGGGACCGCCGGTAGGGCGTGCCGCGGCGTTCGAAGAAGGGCGTGTCGACGACACCGGGGATCACATGGCTGACGCCCACCCCGGTCCCGCGCAACTCCTGCCGCAGGGCGTCCGCGAAAGTGCCGAGCGCCGCCTTGGCGGCGGAGTACACGGCCTCGCCCCGCACCCCCACGCAGCCCGCCAGCGACCCGACGAGCACCACCCGCCCCGTCCCCGCCGCCACCATGTCCGGCAGCAGCAGCCGCACCAGCCGCACCGTGGCCACCAGGTCGGTGTCGATCACCTCGCCGATGGCGTCCGCCGGCATCTCGCGGAACTCCCCGGCCCAGCCGATCCCGGCACCGGCCACCAGCAGGTCCACCGGCCCCAGCGTCGCCAGGGTGAAGCCGGCGAGCCGGCGGTCGGCCCCGGGAGCCGTGAGGTCGACGGCGAAGGAGGCGGCCGAGGCGTCGTGGGCGACGGCGCGCAGCCGCCGCGGATCGCGGCCGGTCAGCACCAGCTCCCAGGTGCCCTCGGCCCCCAGCCGCCGGGCCAGGGCCGCGCCGATGCCGGAGGAGGCCCCCGTCACCAGCGCCGTACGCGTCCGCGGGTCCACCGCGCCCGTCCGCCGCGGAACCCGCGCCACGGCCGCGTCGGACGCGTCGGGCGCGGCGGCCGACGGCGCGGCCGGGAACCGGGGGCGGGAGAACGCGGAGACCATGTCGACCACCTCGGCAGCGGGCCGGATCACCGTGCGGGCGTTCGGCGCCGTGGCGATCGGCGGGACGGGCGGTGACGGAGTATCCAGCCAGGACCGTCCGAAACGCCCGGCTGGCGGCGGTTTGGCCTGCGGTGGGCGGGCTACTCCCTCAGCCGTGCGCCCCAGCAGCCCGTCCACGTCCCGCCGGCCGGCCCCGGCGTCCTCCCGGCCCGCCGGGCGGCTGCTGGTGGTCAGCGCCGCGATGGGCGCCGGACACGACACGGTCGCCGCCGAGCTGGTACGCCGGGCCCGCGAACGGGGCGGCGACGCGGTGGTCGTCGACGTGCTCACCCTGCTGCCGTACGGTCTCGGCGGCGGGCTGCGGCACTTCTACCGCGGGTCGGTACGGCACTTCCCCTGGGCCTACGCCGCCCTGTACCGGCTGTTTCTGCGCCCCGGCCCCGGACGCCGCCCCAGCGGCACCGCCCTGGCCCGCCTGGCCGGCGACCGGCTGAGCCGGCTGGCCGAGCGGACGGAGGCCGACGTCGTGGTCCCCGTCTTCCACCTCGGCGCCCAGCTGACCGGCCACCTCCGCGCCCGGGGCCGGCTGTCGGTCCCCAGCGCCGTCTTCGTGATCGACTTCGTGGCGCACCGGCAGTGGCTGCACCCCGGCAACGACCACTACCTGTGCCTCACCGACGAGTCCGCCCGCGCGGCCCGCCGGAGCACCGGGGCGCCGGCCCTGACGTGCGGTCCCGTCGTGGACCCGGCGTTCCGCACCGAGGCCCCCGGGGCCGCCGAGTGGCGGCGCCGGTTCGCCCGGCACGGCCCCGGACGGCCCCCCGTGGTGCTGACCTCCGGCGCCTGGGGCGTCGCCTCGCACCTCGACACCACCGCCCGGCTGCTGGCCGGCCACGGCTGGCTGCCGGTGGTGCTGTGCGGTGCCGACGAGCGGCTGCGCCGCGCCCTGTCCCGCGTCCCGGGCGTGCTCGCCCTGGGCTGGGTGACCGACATGCCCGGCCTGCTGCACGCGGCCCGCGCCCTGGTCGACAACGCGGCCGGCCAGACCGCCGTACAGGCGCTGGCCGCCGGACTGCCGGTCGTCGGCCACCGGCCGATCCCCGGCCACGGCGCCGACGGCGTCCGCGCCATGGCCGCGCTGGGCGTCTCGGAGGCCGCCGCGGACGACCCGGAACTGCTGGCGGCGCTGGGCCGGCTCACCCCCGACGGCCCCGCCCGCCGGGAGCGGGTCGCCGCCGGACGGGCCCTCTTCCGGGACGATCCCGTGGACCTGGCGCTCGGCCTCACGCACCGCACCCGTCCGCGACCGTCGCGCGGGTCCGGATGAGAGCGGTGCCGCCGGTTACTCCGTCCGGGGAGCGGGCACCCGGGCGGAAGATCGAGCGAGGAGGCAGGCCGTGAGGGTGGACGAGTTCCTGGCCCAGGTCCGTGACCGCGGGGAGTACCACAGCCAGGAGGAGGCCGAGCAGGTCACCGAAGCGGTTCTGTGGGTCCTCGCCTCCCGGATCGTGCCGGAAGAGGCCGGTGACCTGGCAGCACAGCTGCCCGCACCGCTGGACGACGCGCTGCGCCTGGAACGAGGGCGCCCCGAGTCGTTCGACCGGGAGGAGTTCCTCCGGCGGGTGGCCCGGCAGACCGGCGCGCGCCCGCGTACCGCCGAATGGGATTCGAGCGCCGTCCTGTCCACGGTGGCCGACACGGTCTCCGAGGGACAGGTCGGCCACCTGCTGGAACAGCTCCCGCCGGACTGGGCCGACCTGTTCGGCAGGACCGGCGAGACGGCCACGGGGAGGCACGCATGACGGACAACGAACGGATCTACGGCGACGAGGAAGGCACGCCCCTCGGCGGCTACGCGACGCTCGCGAGCACCTTCGCGACCGGCCTGGGGCTGTTCGCGTGGACGGCGCGCCGGCGCGGGGTACGCCTGCCCGACGGGGTCCCGCCCTGGGACCTGGCCCTGCTGGGGACGGCCACCTTCAAGGCGTCCCGCCTGCTGACCAAGGACAAGGTCACCAGCTTCCTGCGGGCGCCGTTCACCCAGCGCGAGGCCGACAGCCACGGCACCGAGGTCAACGACGCGCCGCGCGGCAACGGCCTGCGCCGGGCCGTCGGTGACCTGGTCTCCTGCCCGTTCTGCACCTCCGCCTGGGTGGCCGGCGGGCTCGTCGCCACCTACGCCTGCGCTCCCCGGGCCGCCCGGCTGGTCTGCGCGGGGCTCAGCGCCGTCGCCGTGTCCGACTGGCTCCAGTACGCGTGGAGCCGTACGGAGCAGAAGGCGGAGGGCTGAACGCGGCGGCCGGGCCGGTTCAGTCCCGCTCGGCCCGCTCGGCGTGCAGCTTCTTCACCCGGGCCGTCTCCTTGCGGACCTCGGCCTGCGTGGCGCGCTCCCGCCGGAGCCACTCGGGGTCCTCCTGCTTCAGCGCCTCGATCTGCTCGGTGGTGAGGGCGTCGTCGACGCCGCCGCGGCGCAGTCCGGCGATGGAGACGCCCAGCTTGGCGGCGACCACCGGCCGGGGGTGCGGGCCGTCGCGCCGCAGGTCGCGCAGCCACTGGGGCGGGTCGGTCTGGAGTGCGTTCAGCTCGGCGCGGGAGACGGTGCCCTCCTGGAAGTCGGTGGGCGTGGCGTCGAGGTACACACCCAGCTTCTTCGCCGCGGTGGCGGGCTTCATCGTCTGGGTGCTCTGGTGCTCGGTCATGGCGTCCAGGGTATCGAGCGGGTGACCGAGCGCCGACCACGTCCGGCGACCGGGCCGGGTGGGAGGGCCGGGCGGCCGGTAACCTGGCCGGGTGACAGCCTCGGAAGACTCCCTCTCGTTCCGCCTCGCCTACGTCCCCGGGGTGATGCCCGGCAAGTGGGTGCGCGTGTGGGGCGAGCGGCAGCCGGACGTCCCGCTGTCCCTGCACCAGGTGAGCGCCGCCGAGGCGCCCGGCGTACTGCTGGACGGCGTCGCCGACGCGGGCCTGGTGCGGCTGCCCGTCGACCGCGAGGTGCTCAGCGCCATTCCCCTCTACACCGAGACGACCGTCGTGGTGGTCCCCAGGGACCACGTCGTCACGGCGGCCGACGAGGTGACCCTGGCGGACCTGGCCGACGAGATCGTGTTCCACCCCATGGACGACGTCCTGGGCTGGGAGACGCCGCCGGGGCGGCCGGCCCTGGAGCGCCCCGCCACCACGGCCGACGCCGTCGCACTGGTGGCGGCCGGGGTCGGCGTGCTCGTCGTGCCGCTGTCGCTGGCCCGCCTGCACCACCGCAAGGACCTCACCCACCGCCCGGTCACCGACGCCCCCCGGTCCGGCGTGGCGCTGTCCTGGCCCCAGGACGCGCACACGGACCTGGTCGAGGACTTCATCGGCATCATCCGCGGCCGGACCGTGAACAGCACCCGCGGTCGCAAGCAGGCCGAGCCGCAGCCGCCCAAGTCCGCGCCGAAGAAGAGCGGACGTGCCGACGGGCGCCGCAAGCCCGGCACCGGCGCCGGCAGCGGCAAGCAGGCCGCCCCGGCCAAGCGGGGCGGCGGCGCCCGGCGCGGCAAGCCCCGCCGCCGTTCGTAGCCGCCGACCGGACTCACCGCACCGTCGGGCTCGGCGTCGGCGACACCGTGTTCACCTCCAGCCCCGGCGGCTCGGTGAGCGACACCACCGGTTCCCCCGGCTGCGGCGCCGGCGGCGTCGCCTGGGCCGCGGGCAGCTGTGGCGGGGCGGTCTGCATGAGGTTGGCTTGGTCGAAGTTGACCAGGCCGGTCCTCTCCAGGACGGTGATGTGGTCCAGGACGGTGTCGTTGGCCTGGTCGGCCAGCTGACGGACCAGGCTGTTCTCGGTGTTGGCGCGGATCTTGGCGATCGCCGGGAAGATCTGCCCGTGGGTCACCCGCATGATGTTGACCGCGGTCGTGTCGAACTGCTTGCCCGTCGTCCCCTCCACGGTCGCCACGAACTGCTGCTGCTGGGGCGAGGCCCGGTTGGGCAGCGCGACGCCCAGCTCCGGCGCGATCTTGCGGCAGGTGGCGTCGAGCCGGGCGTGCCCCACGACCAGGTGCTCACCGGCCTCCTTCATCTCCGGTGTCGTCCCCCGCTCCATGGCCAGCAGCCCCAGCGGGTGTTCCCACAGCCCCGCGGCCCGGACCTTGACCACGAAGTCCCGGTCGGCCTCGGTCAGCGGGCCGTACCGGGTGTCGGCGATGACACGGTCCGGGCCACCGGTGGTGTTCCGCACGCCGAGCATGGTCGGGTAGGCGAGCGCGGTGAGGGTGAGCAGCAGGGCACCGCACACGAAGGCGGTGCCCGCGGTGGCGCGCGTGAGACGCATCGTGCCTCCTGGGGTCGAGGCGGGCTGGGACACCAGGAGATACGGACGCGCCGCGCCAACCGATCAGCGTTCCGGGCAAAACCTCGTACGGCCGAGGACAGAACCTCGTACGGCCGTCAGTCCGCGTACGACGCCCGCCGCGCCGTCGCCACCACACGCTCACCGTCGGCCCGCCCGAGCAGCCCCTCGGCGACCCACCCGGCCACGACGGACCGCACCCGCCGCACCAGGGCGTCCTTGCTCCGGAACGGCGCCCCGGCCCACACCTCGTCCAGCAGCGTGGTGCCGTCGGCCCGCGCGGGGTTGGCGACGCCCGCGTCGGTGCCGCCGAACACGATCCGGGGCTCGGCCCGCCGGACGTAGACGTGCGTCGGATCCTCGGTCCCCTCGGCGAACGGTGCCCACTGGACGCCGTCGAGCCCGTCCAGCGTGAAGTGCAGCGGCGCGCCGGGCACGGGGGTGAGCGCGGGCAGCAGGTCGCCGGAGAGCCCCGCGCCGCCGTACAGGCCGACCTCCAGGAACCCGGTCGAGGACGAGCGCGCGACCAGGTTGACCGGGCCGAGGAACAGGGCCTGCGTCGACGGGTCGTCCAGTGCCCGCTCCACCCGCAGCCGGAACGGCATGGCGACGCGCACGGTGTCGCCGCCCCGCCAGGTCCGCGACACGGTGAAGTAGCTCCCCGGCCGCGGAGTCCCCGGCACCGCACGCCCGTTGACGGTCACCCGGAACCCGTCGACGGCCCAGGACGGCACCCGCAGCCTCAGCGCGAACGAGCCCCCGGACCCGCCGACCGTCAGGACGCTGCCCTGCTCGCGCGGGAAGTCCGTGACCTGCGTGACGGTGACGCCCTTCTCCGCCCAGGTCACCGTGGACGGGACGTAGAGGTTGACGTGGAGGGCGCTGTCGTCGGCCGCCGCGAAGTACACCGAGTCCTGGTACTTGGTGGCGCTCTCCATGCCCGTGCCCTCGCAGCAGGTGGTGCCCTGCTTGGGCGTGTAGTCCCGCACCTGTCCGGGTGCCAGCCCGATGAAGTAGGTGACGAGCGGCTTCTCCGCGTCCGGGCGGTCCTGCTTGGAGCCGAGCACCTGGTTGAACAGGGCCCGCTCGTAGTAGTCCATGTACGACGGGTCCTGCTCGTGCAGGAACAGCGCCCGGCTCAGCTTGAGCATGTTGTACGCGCAGCAGGTCTCGGCGGTCGTCTCCCCGAGGGTCCCCGCGATCACGTCCCGCGCCTTCCAGAACTCACCGCTGCTGGTGCCGCCGATGGCGTACATGCGGTGCGGTACGACCATGCCCCAGAAGTTCCGCGCGGCGGCGAGGTAACGCTCCTCGCCCGTCTCGTCGTACAGCCGCAGCACGCCGGTGAAGATCGGTATGTGCTGGTTGGCGTGGAGGCCGTCCAGGACGTCGGTGCCCGCCGCGCAGGCGTCGATGAGCCGGTCCAGGTCGAACAGCCGGGCCAGCGCGAGGTGTTCGGCCCGCCCGGTGAGCGCGTGCAGATCGCAGATCGCCTCGACGATGCCGCCGAACTCGCCGCTGGAGAAGATCCCCCACATCCGCTGGAGCGTGGCGGCAGGCAGCGCCGACAGCCGCGCGTGCATCCAGTCGCCCATCCCGGCCGCGAGGTCCAGGGCGCGCTCGTCACCGAGCGCGAGATACGCGTCCAGCAGCCCCCGCAGGATCTTGTGCGCGGTGTAGTACGGCGCCCACACCCGGCTGTAGTCGCTGCCGGTCATCGACTCCAGTTCGATGAACTGCGTCTCCGGATACGCGGCCAGGAACCCGGGATGGCTGGGCCCGCCCCAGGTCCGCCGCAGCGTCGCGGCCAGCCCCCGCCCGGAGGCGTCCGCGAAGGAGCCGCCGCCGGTCTCGTCGAAGGCGTACGAGACGAGGTCGCCGCCGCCCGGACGGTTCAGGGCCCCGGCGATCTCGTCGGCGCCGAGCGCCCGCGACCACACGTCGAACCCGCCGAAGGCGCCCGCGAACACCGGGTCCGCGGCGAAGTGCGAGCGGCCCAGCCAGTGGTGGGCGAGGCCGCCGAGCGCGGCCGGGGTGAGCGGCAGGTCCGTGTTCCGGTCCACCTCGACGCCGTCGACGTACAGCGTCCCGGTGCCGTCGGCCAGGGTGACCGCCAGGTGGCTCCACTCGTCCAGGGGGAGCGCGGCGATGCCGCTGAGCGCCTGCTCGGCGCCGGGTCCGCCGTCGGTGATCGCGAACCGGGGCACACCGGCGGAGTCCCGGACGGCCAGGTACAGATAGCGGGTCGTGTCGTCGCCGAAGTCGAGGACCCGCGCCCAGGCGCCGTCGTGGGTGGGCTTCACCCAGGCGGCCAGGGTGAGCGCGGGAGCCTCCCCGAGGACGCCCGCGGGCAGGTCGACGTACTGGTACGAACCGCGCACGTTCTCGACGGCCCCGCCCCGCGGCCCGTCGACGCTCAGCACGGCCGGGTCGTGCCGCAGCGCCTCGCGTACGTCGGTGAGCGCCTCGACCACGGTGGTGATGCGGTCGGCGAACACCGGCTCACCGGTACTGCGGTACGCCTGCGCCAGCATGGTCAGGAAGTGCCCGGTGTAGTGGCCGCGCAGATTGCCGTTGGCCTCGCCGTCCAGCCCCTCCCAGCCGCCGGGCGCGACCGCGCCGAGCGTGGACAGGCCGGCGTTGGCGCGGAAGACCTGGAGCAGCCGGTGCACGTCGTAGCCGCGGGCGTGGTCCAGCATCAGCCGCCGCTTGTCGGCGAAGACGCCGGGCCCGAGCGTCACGTCCTCCAGCCCGAAGGGCCGGACGGTCCAGGACGCCGGTGCCGCGAGGGCGGCGGCCCGCCGGTCACCGGCGGCGTACGACAGTCCGGGCGTTCCGGCGGTGATCGCCGCGGCCAGCAGGAGGGACCGCCGGGAGAGGGGCGCTGCCATGGGCTCCTCGTTCCTTCGCACTCACGGTGCGGTCGGTGTCATTCGGTGTCATTCGGTGTTCTTCGCGCGTCCGATATATCGGACGACGTTCGAAAGATCGTCCAGAAGATAGGCAAGGGGCGGGAGGGCGTCAACGGTACTGACGGGTACGCCCGATCGACTCCACCAGCGGCAGCAGCCGGTGCGGGACCCGCTCGCGCAGCGCCACCTCCGAGCGGGTGCGGACCACGCCGGGGAGGCTGATCAGCTTCTGGATCACGTCCTCCAGGTGGGCGTTGTCCCGCGCCACCACCCGGGTCAGCAGGTCCCCGCCGCCCGTGATCGAGAACGCCTCGACGATCTCGGGGACCTCGGCGAGCGCGTCCCCCACGTCGTCCAGGTGCCCCTGCGTCACCTCGATGTGCACGAAGGCGAGCACCGGGTGCCCGAGCGCGGCGGGGGAGAGGACCGGGCCCGTGCCGGTGATCACGCCGTCCCGCTCCAGCCGGTCCAGCCGCGCCTGCACGGTGCCGCGGGCGACACCGAGGATGCGGGCGTACTCGCGGACGCTGGTGCGCGGCTGCTCCAGCAGCAGCCGCAGGATGCGGGTGTCCAGCTCGTCCACGGCCATGACGTCCTCCGTCGCGCGTGCGGTGCCTGGGCCGTTGGCCGGCCCCTGGACATCGTAAGACCTCATCTGCTGTGCCATTGGACCAGTGGAAAAGGAAACTGTTGATCCAGCTGTGGGCGGGATGCTGTGATGGACGGGTCGATGGCGCTGCGGAGGAGTCCGCGGCGCCTTTTTGCTGCCGGTGGACCGGACGTACGCGGAAGGGGGAGGCCAGTGGTGCTGAAGAGGATGTTCGTCGCGCCGGACCCGGGACGGACGCGGCTGCGGTTCGCGGCGCGGGCCGTGCTGGGCATCGGTGCCGCCGTCGCCGTCTGCGGGCTGGCCGGACAGCCGCTCGCCGGGGCGATCGCCGGCGGTCTCGCCGCGCTGCTCGCCCTGTTCACCGTCACCGACACCACCGTCCGCGGCCAGGCGGTCACCACGGCGCTGCTGCCGGCCGTCGGCCTGCCGGTGCTCGCCGTCGCGGCCGTCCTGCACGACCAGCCCGTCGCCCGCGACCTCGCCTTCCTCGCCGTCACCGGCGCGGGCGTGTACGCCCGGCGCTGGGGGCCGCGCGGCCACAGCCTCGGTGTCTTCGCCTTCATGACCTACTTCGTGGCCCAGTTCCTGCACACCACCCCGGGACACCTCCCCGGGCAGTACGCCGCCGTCCTGCTGTCCGTGGCCACCGCCGCGGCGGTCCGCTTCGGGCTGTGGTGCTACGAGCGCCGCCTCCCAGCGCCCGTCGTGCCCGTCCTGCCCGGCGGCACCGGACTCGCCCGCGTCACCACCCGTCAGGCTGTCCAGGCGACGGCCGGCGCGGGCTTCGCCCTGGTCGTGGGGCAGCTGGTGTCCGGGGAGCGCTGGTACTGGGCGGTGGGCGCGACCTGGTGGGTCTTCGTCAACACCACCTCGCGCGGCGAGACCCTGGTCCGCGGCTTCCGCCGGGTCGCCGGCACGGCGGTCGGCATCGGCCTCGGCCTGCTCGTCGCCGTCCCGGTGGACGGGGCGGCCCTGCCCAGCGCCGTCCTCGCCGCCGCCTGTGTCTTCGGCATCTTCTACACGGCCGCCGTCTCGTACACCTGGATGATGCTCTGCGTCACCCTGCTCGCCGAGCTGCTCTACGGGCTGCTCGACGTGCTCACCCCGGCCCTGCTCGCGCTGCGCCTGGCGGAGACCGCCGTGGGCGCGCTCGGCGCGGTGCTCGCGGTGCTTCTCGTCCTGCCGGTCACCACCCACGCCGTCACCGACGGCTGGATCCAGCGGGCCCTGCGCTGTGTCCACCTCTGTACCGTCGAGGCGGCCGCCCGGATCGCCGGGATCGAGGGCGCCGATCCGGCGCCGCGCGTGGCCGAACTGGAACGGCTGCTGGGCCGGGTCCGGCTGTCGGTGGCCCCGCTGACGCACCCGCTCAACCCGCTGCGCACCCGCAAGCGGCGTGCCCGCCGGGTGCTCGCGCTGCTCGACGACTGCGCCCGGGAGATCCACGGCCTGGTGACCGTCGCCGCCGACCCGGAGGCCTCGCACGACGCCCGGCTGTCCGCCGCGTGCCGCCGGGTGGAGGCCGCCGTCGAGGCGCTCACCGGCGGCGGAGCCGCCGTGCCCGCGCGAGCGGAACGGGCGGGCGCGGGGGAGCCGGTCCTGATCCATCTGCACGGTCTGGAGCAGGCGCTGGCCGAACTCGCCGCGCCCCTGCGCGGTCCGGCTCCGCTCGGTATGGACCGGGCGGCCTGACCGGTCACCGACATCTTCGTGGTGCACTCGGTCCAGACCGGAAGTGATCGCTGCTACCGTCGCCCGGAACGACGAGGTGTGCCTGACATGGCGGGCGCGCGGCCGTGACGGCGGCGCGCGGCCGGAAGGGCCGGGCGCGGCCGGGACGCTCGGGGGTCTGAGGACGTTCGGGCTCCGGGGACGCTTGGGCCCGGGGACGCTTGGGCCCGGGGACGCTTGGGCCCGGGGACGTGCGGGGCTCGGGGATGTTTGGGCCCCCGGGTCTCCGGGCCCCCGGGTCTCCGGGCCCCCGGGCCCCCGGGTCTCCGGGCCCCCGGGTCTCCGGGCCCCCGGGTCTCCGGGCCCCCGGGTCTCCGGGCCCCCGGGCCCCCGGGTCTCCGGGCCCCCGGGTCTCCGGGCCCCCGGGCCCCCGGGCCCCCGGGCCCCCGGGCTCCGGGGACAGCCGGGACCTCCGCGGCACCCGGCCCCGGGACCTTCGGGATACCCGGGGCCTCAGGGACAGCAGCGCAGCAGCGGCAGCGTGACGAGAGGGGACAGCGGTGGCACAGGGCGGCGGCACGGGCCGGCAGCGGCGGGCGTTCATCGGTTCGTTCACGGCGGCCGGCGGCCCCGGTATCGTCACCGCGGCCGTCGACCCGGACAACGGCGCGCTGACCGCCCTGGGCACCGTGAACGGCCTGCCCGACCCCTCCTACCTGGCGCTCGCGCCCGGCGGCGACACGCTGTACGCCGTCAGCGAGACCGCCGACGGCGCGGTGGCCGCGTACCGCGTGACCCCCGACGGCCCCGTACCGGCCGGGCCGCGGGTGTCCGTCGGCGGCAGCGGACCCACCCACCTCAGCCTGTTCCGCGGGCACGTCCTCACCGCCAACTACGGCTCCGGCAGCGTCACCGCCGTCCCCGTCCGGCCCGACGGCACCCTCGCCCGCGCCGCGTCCGGCGTGCTCCGGCACACCGGCTCCGGCCCGCACGCGCCGCGCCAGCAGGGCCCGCACGCCCACCAGGTGCAGCCCGACCCGAGCGGACGCTGGGCCGTCAGCGTGGACCTCGGCACCGACTCGGTGCGCGTGTGCACCCTTGAGGACGGTGCCCCGGCCGTCCACCGGGAGACCGCTCTGCGTCCCGGCTCGGGCCCCCGTCACCTGGCCTTCCACCCGGACGGCACCCGCGCCTACGTGGTCAACGAACTCGCGCCGACCGTCACCGTCTGCCGCTGGAACGCCGACCAGGGGGCGCTCCGGCCGCTCACCGAGGTCCCGGTGCTGCCCGGTGCCCCGGCCGGCGACGCCTACCCGTCCGGCGTGGTCGTCTCGTCCGACGGCCGGTTCGTGTGGACCGCGACGCGCGGCGCGGACGTCCTGACGGCGTTCGCCGTCGAGGGCGAGACGTTGCGGCCGGCCGGCACGGTGCCCTGCGGGGGTCACTGGCCGCGGGCGCTCACCGAGGCCGGCGGTTTCCTCTACGCGGCCAACGAGCGCTCCGGGGACGTGACCTGGTTCGCGGTGGACGAACGCACCGGCCTGCCGCGCCGCGCCGGCGCGATCACCGTCCCGGCGGCCTCCTGCGTGGTCTTCGGCTAGGGCCTGTCGTTTG
>NZ_JAGGOO010000082.1 GCF_018614415.1 Streptomyces sp. ISL-12 | reverse complement strand
GGGGGACCCCCATCGCGTCGACTCCCTCCTCCGCCTTGCAGCCGCACGCACCAGACCCCGCTCACCGGCATGGACAAGTCCCGCCGGTGTCCTGCGTCCTGATCCAAACGACAGGCCCTAGGAGACGGTGGCGCCCGCCGCCTTCGCGGCCTCGCGCACCGCGCCGGCCACGGCGCCCGCGACCTTGTCGTTGAAGACGGACGGGACGATGTAGTTCGGGTTCAGCTCGTCCTCGGTCACCACGTCCGCCAGCGCCGTCGCGGCGGCCAGCATCATCTCGGTGTTGACGGTGCGGGACTGGGCGTCCAGCAGGCCGCGGAAGACGCCCGGGAAGACCAGCACGTTGTTGATCTGGTTCGGGAAGTCGCTGCGGCCGGTGGCGACCACCGCGGCCGTCCGGCGGGCGACGGCGGGGTCGACCTCGGGGTCGGGGTTGGCCAGCGCGAACACGATCGCGCCGTCCGCCATCGCGGCCACGTCGTCGCCGTCCAGGACGTTCGGGGCGGAGACGCCGATGAAGACGTCGGCGCCGCGCACGGCCTCCTTGAGGGTGCCGGTGAGGCCCTCGGGGTTGGTGTTGTCCGCGATCCAGCGCAGCGCCGACTCGGGGGCGGCGTCGACCAGGTCCTCGCGGCCGGCGTGCACCACGCCGTGGATGTCGGCGACGACGGCGTTCTTCACCCCGGCGGCCAGCAGCAGCTTCAGGATCGCCGTACCGGCCGCGCCCGCGCCGGACATGACCACCCGGACGTTCTCGATGCCCTTGTCGACCACGCGCAGGGCGTTGGTGAGGGCGGCGAGGACGACGATGGCGGTGCCGTGCTGGTCGTCGTGGAAGACGGGGATGTCCAGGGCCTCGCGCAGCCGGGCCTCGATCTCGAAGCAGCGGGGGGCGGAGATGTCCTCCAGGTTGATGCCGGCGAAGCCCGGGGCGATCGCCTTGACGATCTCCACGATCGCGTCGGTGTCCTGGGTGTCCAGGCAGATCGGCCAGGCGTCGATGCCGGCGAACCGCTTGAACAGGGCCGCCTTGCCCTCCATGACGGGCAGCGCGGCCTTGGGGCCGATGTTGCCGAGGCCGAGGACGGCCGAGCCGTCGGTGACCACCGCGACGGAGTTGCGCTTGATGGTGAGGCGGCGCGCGTCCTCGGGGTTCTTGGCGATCGCCATGCAGACCCGGGCGACGCCCGGCGTGTAGACCATGGAGAGGTCGTCACGGTTGCGGATGGGGTGCTTCGACGCCATCTCGATCTTGCCGCCGAGGTGCATCAGGAACGTACGGTCGGAGACCTTGCCCAGGGTGACGCCCTCGATGCCGCGCAGTTCCTGCACGATCTCGTCGGCGTGGGAGGTCGAGCCGGCCGCGATGGTGACGTCGATGCGGAGCTTGTCGTGGCCGGACGCCGTGACGTCGAGGCCGGTCACCGAGCCTCCGGAGGACTCCACGGCCGTGGTGAGCTGCGAGACGGCGGTTCCGCTCGCGGGCACCTCCAGCCTGATGGTCATCGAGTAGGAGACGCTGGGCGCCGTAGCCATGGCCGACTTCTTCCTCTGCTTAAACCGTGAACCGTGTCGCTTGGTCGTGCCGTCCGATGGTCGCACCTACCCCTGAGTACGTGGTAGCCGCCCCCACTTTCGGAAAACGAGTTCCACCATACGAGAATCCAGCGAACGTGAGAAGAGAACCCCGGGACGGGAATGGTCTCGCGGGGATCGTTTGTTACCTTGGACGTGGCACCGGCCCGATCCAAGCCCCCGGGCCCAACCTTCGTCGCTACGAGCGACCACTTGCCGCGAGGCGAGCATGGCGGGTCGGTGTCACTGACTTCACGAACGAGGCCCGCACCGGACGCCGGTGCGGGCCTCGTCGTGTACGGCGATCAGTCGCGCAGCAGGTCCGGCACCCCCGCCGCGTCCGGTTCGTCCCGCTCCCCGGAGACGACCGTGAGCTGCTGGGTGGCCCGGGTCAGGGCGACGTAGAGGACGCGCAGTCCGGCCGGGGACTCGTCGGCGATCTCGGCCGGGGAGACGACCACCGTGGCGTCGTACTCCAGGCCCTTGGCCTCCAGGCTGCCGAGCGCCACCACCCTCCCCCAGTCTCGGCTTCGCTCGCCCGGGGGGACCCCCGTCCCGAGGCCCGCCAGCCAGCGCCGGGCCTCCTCGCGGCGGTTCATGGCGACGACGACGCCGACCGTGCCGTCGACCCGGTCCAGGAGCCGCGCGGCCTCCTCGCGGACGGTGTCGGCCAGGGAACCGCGGACGACGGCGAAGCGGGGCTCGACGCCCGTGGAGCGGACCGCCCGCGGGGACCGCGACCCGGGCATGGCGAGGGCGAGCACCTTGGCCGCCAGCTCGGCGATCTCGGCCGGATTGCGGTAGTTGACGGTCAGCTCGAAGCGGCGGCCACGAGAGGGGCGGCCCGAAGGGCCGTCGTCGGAGGGGCGGTGGGGGGAGACGGGCGGGCGGGTGCCCAGGGCCTCGTCGCGGGCGGCGGCGGCCTCGTCCGGGTCGGACCAGGAGGACTGGGCCGGGTCGCCGACCACCGTCCAGGTGGCGTGCCGGCCGCGGCGGCCGACCATGCGCCACTGCATCGGTGTGAGGTCCTGCGCCTCGTCGACGATGACGTGGGCGTACTCGGTGCGCTCCTCGGCCAGCCGCTCGGCCCGCTCCCGCCGGGTCTCCTCGCGCTGCGGCATCAGCTCCTCCAGGCCGGTGAGCTGGTCCAGCGGGTCCAGTTCGCGGCGCTTGCGGGGGCGGGCCGGGGCGCCCAGGATCGCCTGGAGCTCGTCGAGCAGGGCGATGTCGTGCACCGAGTACCCCTCGCGCCGCAGCGAGCGGGCCACCTTGCGCACCTCGCCGGGGTTGAGCACCCGCCGCGCCCAGCGGCCCAGCCGCTTCTCGTCGGCCATGGCGGCCAGCACCGAGCGCGGCGTCAGCTCCGGCCACCAGGCGTCGAGGAAGGCGATGAACGGGTCCTCGGAGGTCACGTCCTCGTCGAAGGAGGAACGCAGCTCGGCGGCGAGTTCCGGGTCGGTGTGCCGGGTGCCGGCGCCGGACTTCGCCCACAGGGCGTCCAGGAGCAGCTTGCGGGCACGGGGGCGCAGCAGGTTGACGGGGGCGGTGCCGCCGAGCGCGGTGCGCCGGATCTCCGCCAGCTCCCCGGCCTCCAGTTCGAGGCGGCGCCCGAAGGCGACGACCCGCAGCCGGGCCGGTGAATCGTTCAGCTCCAGCGCCCCGCGCGCGGCCCGGCGCAGCACCTTCAGCATCCGGGCCGAGCCCTTGGCGCGGGCGGTGGCCGGGGAGTCGTAGAGCGTGGCCTCGGCGCCGGACGCGTCGTCGGCCAGGGAGCCGATGGCGCGGATGGCGACCTGGCCCTCCTCGCCGAGGGAGGGCAGGACGCCCTCGGTGTACGCGACGAGCAGCGGGGTCGGGGAGACGATGAGGATGCCGCCCGCGTACCGGCGCCGGTCCTGGTAGAGCAGGTACGCCGCCCGGTGCAGGGCGACGGCGGTCTTGCCGGTGCCGGGGCCGCCCTCGACGTAGGTCACGGAGGCGGCGGGGGCACGGATGACCAGGTCCTGCTCGGCCTGGATGGAGGCGACGATGTCCCGCATGGAGTGGGTACGGGCCTGGCCGAGGGCGGCCATCAGGGCGCCGTCGCCGATCACGGGCAGTTCGTCGCCGTCGAGGTACGCCGTGATCTCGGGGCGCATCAGGTCGTCCTCGACACCGAGGACGCGCCGCCCCTTGGAACGGATGACGCGGCGGCGCACGACCCGCCCCGGGGCGACCGGGGTGGACCGGTAGAACGGCGCGGCGGCGGGCGCCCGCCAGTCGATGACCAGCGGGGCGTACTCCGCGTCCAGGACGCCGATCCGGCCGATGTGCAGGGTCTCGGCGATGTCGGCGGTGTTGTCCGGCCGTACCGCCCCCTCGGCGGGTTCCACGGCCGTGTAGGCGCCGTCCGGCCCCTTCTTGCCGTCCTTGCCCCGCAGCAGGTCGATCCGGCCGAACAGGAAGTCCTCGAACTCGCTGTTCAGCCGGTTGAGATGGACGCCCGCCCGGAAGACCTGGGCGTCCCGCTCGGCCAGCGCGCCGGGCGTGCCGACCTGGCCGCGCCGGGCGGCGTCGTCCATGAGGAACTCCGCCTCGTGGATCTTCTCCTCCAGCCGGAGGTACACCCGGTCCAGGTGCGCCTGCTCCCCGCTGATCTCTCGGTCTCGTACGGAGTCGTCCCCTACGGCGTCTCTGTCCGAGTCGACGGCCGAATCCTGTTGTGCCTGTGCGGCCACCGGGCCCCCTTCTGACGTGCTGGGCAGCCGTCAACCGTACGCGAAGGGGGCCGGTGAAGCTACGCGTCGACCTCGACCAGACGCTCGCCGCCGAAGGTCATGACCTCGAAGTGGTCGATCTGGTTCGGCTGGAAGGCGGCGCCGCCGTGCACGTAGAGCGGCTGTTCGGCCTTGTCCGTGGCGGCGTCCGGGATGCCGTACCCCCACTCCGGGACGGACCACGACGTGACCGTCTCGCGCTCGCCGTTCTTCCCGACGGCGATCAGGGCGCACTTCTCCGGCCCCTTGACGTTCTTCAGCTCCAGGACCGCGTGCGTCCCCCAGGCCTTCTTCTCCACCGCCACGGTCGCGCTGACCTGGGTGGCGGGGTCGGTGGCGCTGACCCGGTCGGTCATGTCGCCGAAGGCCTCCTGGGCGGGGCCGGCGCTCTGCCGGGCCTCGCCGGTCCGGCCGCCGCCGTCGCCGCTGGTGGTCGCCACGGCGGCGAACGGGCCGCCGACGATCAGCGCGGCGGCGGTGCCCACCAGGTAGAGGTTGCGGCGCTTCTTGCGGGCCCGCCGCTCGGCGACCTCGTCGACGAGCTTCTCCGCCAGCCGCGGCGCGGGCCGGGCGGACAGGGACTCACCGAGCGCGGGCGTGCCCACGCCGCCCGGTACGCCGCCCGCGGCTCCACCCGGCACGCCGGCGAGCGCGGCCATCATCGGCTCCAGGCCGGCCAGCTCGTCGAGCTGCTGGGCGCACCACTCGCAGCCGGCCAGGTGCCGTTCGAAGGCGGTGGCCTCGGCCTCGTCGAGGATGCCGAGGGCGTAGGCGCCGACGGTCTCGTGCTCGTTCGGCACCTCGGGCTCCCGCATGGGGCCAGCCATACCCGAACCTCCCGCGCCGAATCCCCCGTGCACACCGTTCGTCACGCCGTCACCCCCCGCTCCTCCAGTGCCAGCTTCATCGACCGCAGGGCGTAGAACACCCGGGAGCGGACCGTGCCGCTGGGTATGCCCAGGGTCTCGGCCGCCTCGTTGACGGTACGCCCTTTGAAGTACGTCTCGACGAGCACTTCCCGGTGGGCCGGGGTCAGGTCGTCGAGCGCGTCCGACAGCGTCATCAGCCACAGCGCCTTGTCGATCTCGTCCTCCGCGGGGATGACCTCCAGCGGCGACGGATCGACCTCCTGCGGCCGGGCCTGCCGGCTGCGATGGCCGTCGATGACGATGCGCCGGGCGACCGTCACCAGCCAGGGGCGTACCGATCCGGTCGCCCGGTTGAGCGAACCGGCGTTCTTCCAGGCCCGGATGAGCGTCTCCTGCACGACGTCCTCGGCACGCTGCCGGTCCCCCGCGACCAGCCGCAGCACGTACGCCAGCAGGGGTCCGGCGTGTTCCCGGTAGAGCGCCCGCATCAGGTCCTCGTCGGGTTCCGGGGCGGACCTGGCGGACATCCGATGTCGGGCCCTCGTACCGCGTTCCTTGGCCACGACGGGATCCTTGCGCACGCCCACCTCCGGTGTCCGGGGGTTCCCCCGAGTCGGTCGCTCGCCCATTCGGTACGGACGGGGAGGGTGGGGTGTTCAAAGGGAGCGGACAGATTTACCCGCGTCTCCGGTGTTGAGTACGGGTACTCATGCCCGGGCGGGCGCGCGCGGCCAGGCTGGTCCTACCTCAACCACCGTTTGACCAGGGAGACTTCACGATGTCGACACCGCGCCTGCGCCGGTTCCTCACGCTCGCCACGGGCAACTGGCCCGCCCGGGGCTACCTGGCCCTCGTCGCCGTCTCCCTGCTGCTGACGCTCCTGTTCCCGGACCTCGCCCTGCCCGTGGACCCCACGCTGCTCACGGCACCGCTGTCGTTCGCGGGGGTGGCCCTGCCCTTCGGGCCGGGCAGCGCGGCGGAGGGAGCGGCGCTGACGCCGGCCGTCGGGCTCTGGCTGCTGTGGCTGCTGCTGTGCGCCTTGGTGAACGCCGCGGTGCTGGGTTCCCTCGTCGAGGACCGGCCGCCGGTCGCGCGGGCGCCCCGGACGGAGACGGCGCCCTCAGCCGGCGGCCGCGCGCACCGGCTGCGCGCCCTGCTGACTCCCGCGGTGGACAACTGGCCCGCCCGCGGCTACCTCGCCCTCGTGGCGGCCTCGCTGGGCTTCTTCCTGTACGCCGTGTACCTGTCGCCGGACCCGGGGTTCGCGGGCGTCTGGCCGACGCTGGCCACGGCGCCGCTCGGTTTCGTCGCCCTGCTGGCGGTGACGCCCGTCTCCGGCTGGCTCGGGACGCTCGCCTTCTCCGTGGGCGCGGCGCTGTCCGGTCTGCTCAACGCGGTCCTGCTGGGGCGGCTGGTCCGCAGGGTACGGCTGCCGCGGACGCCGGTGCGCCCTCGGGAGGCCTGAGCGCCCTGCCCCAGGGGTGCGGGGCTGTGCGTGATCCGCGACCGCCCCCGCCGCGGCGCTGCGGACAGCGCACCACCTCGGGGCTCACGCCCGGGCCGGTGCGGCGGCGCGGCGCCGGTGGCGGGCGACGCGTTCGCGGTTGCCGCAGATCTCGCTGGAGCACCAGCGCCTGCGGCGGCCCCGGGACGTGTCCAGGTAGACCACCGGGCAGTTGTCCCCCTCGCACTGGCGCAGGCACGCGCGGGCGGCGGGGTCGGTGAGCAGTTCCACCGCGTCCCGGGCGAGGGCGCCGAGCAGCGCCGCGCACTCGGGCGGCGCGGTCAACTCCCGTACGAGGTCGCCACCTTCCGTGGGCAGCGCCCGGGGGGCCGGGGGTGCGGCGCGGGCGAGGTCGTTGACGGCGGCGAGCGCGCGGGCGTGCGGGTGCGCGCCGGGGGTGAGGCGGTCGCGTACCAGGCGCGCGGTGTGGGCGCGCAGGTCGCGGAAGCCGGTGAGCCAGGCGTGGTCGGCGTGGTCGAGGAGGGTGCCCGGCGGGACCAGGCCGGAGCCGGTGATCCAGGCGCGCAGGGTGTCGACGGAGTCGAGGCGTTCGCCGGGATGGGCGGTGGCGAGGAGGTCCAGGCAGGGTCGTCCGGTGTCGAAGCGTGCCATGTTCCTGTCACCGCCCGGGCTCTGGGACTGGGGACCGTCCTCCCACAGTGCCTGCCCGCCCAGACGGCCGGAACCCCCCGTACCGCCCGGGGTGGCTACTCGTTTCCGTACTTGGTCTCCGCCGACGGGTCCAGGGCGAGCCGGTAGCCGCGCTTGACGACGGTCTGGATCAGCTTCGGCGTGCCCAGGGCGGTGCGCAGCCGGGCCATCGCCGTCTCGACGGCGTGCTCGTCGCGTCCGGCGCCGGGCAGGGCGCGCAGGAGTTCGGCGCGGGGCACCACCCAGCCGGGGCGGCGGGAGAGCGTACGCAGCAGGGACATCCCGGCGGGCGGTACGGGTTTCAGCTCGCCGTCCACCAGTACGGCGTGCCCGCGGATCTCGACCCGGTGCCCGGCGACCGGCAACGACCGCGCCCGGGCGGGCAGTTCCCGGCACAGCAACTGCACCAGGGGCCCGAGCCGGAACCGCTCCGGCTGGACGGTGTCGATACCGCGGGACTGGAGCGGCAGCGCGGTGACCGGGCCGACGCAGGCCGGCAGCACGTCGTGGCCGAAGGCGGTGAGCAGCTCGGGCAGCAGGCCGCGTTCGTCGGCGCGGGAGAGCAGGGACGCGGCGGCGGGCGCGCTGGTGAAGGTGACGGCGTCCAGCCCGCGGGAGACGGCGGCGTCGAGCAGCCGGTCGACGGGCCCGATGTCCTCCGGCGGCATCCACCGGTACACCGGTACACCGACCACCTCGGCACCGCCCGCCCGCAGCGACTCCACGAACCCCGGCAGCGGCTCCCCGTGCAGCTGGACGGCGACCCGGCGCCCGTCGACGCCCTCCTCCAGCAACCGGTCCAGCACCTCCGCCATGGACTCGGACGACGGCGACCACTCCTCGGTCAGCCCGGCGGCCCGCACCGCGCCCTTGACCTTGGGCCCGCGCGCCAGCAGCTCCACCGAGCGCAGCCGCCCCAGCAGGGCCTCGCCGAGCCCCCACCCCTCGGCGGCCTCGATCCACCCCCGGAACCCGATGGCGGTGGTGGCGATGACGACGTCCGGCGCCTGGTCGATGAGTTTCTTCGTCGCCGCCAGCAGCTCACTGTCGTCGGCGAGCGGCACGATCCTGATGGCCGGGGCGTGCAGCACGGCGGCGCCGCGCCGGGTGAGCAGGGCCCCCAGCTCGTCGGCCCGGCGGGCGGCGGTCACGCCGACGGTGAAGCCGGCCAGGGGTCCGTGGTCGTCGGTTCGCTGCTGTACGTCGTCCATGGCCTCGTCCCGCTTGGATCACTTGCGCCCATCGTGCCGACCGAGCCTGTCAACGGCTCGTGACAGGCTCGGTTCGGATGTATGTCACCAGTGTTACGTCACACGTTGGAGTAGCTGAGCTGCGCGTTCTCCTCCGTGCGGGCGGCGGCGTCCGGGGCGCCGGCCGCCGTACGGCGAAGGTATACCGACCAGGTGAGCGCGAAGCAGGCGGCGTAGAAGGCGAGGAAGGCGACGAAGGCGCCGGTGCCGGAGCCGTAGGAGAGGAAGGACTGCCGGAAGGCGAGGTTGATCCCGACGCCGCCGAGGGCGCCCACGGCGCCGATCAGCCCCATGGAGGCCCCGGACAGCCGCCGCCCGTACGAAGCGGCGGCCTCGCCGCTGAGCCCCTGGGCCTCGGCCTTCGCCTGGAAGATGCCGGGGATCATCTTGAAGGTCGACCCGTTCCCGAGCCCGCTGAGCACGAAGAGCACGACGAACGCGGTGACGAACAGCCCCAGCGAGTCCCGCATGCTGGCGACGATGAGCACGGCGGTGGCGGCGCCCATGGCGACGTAGTTCCACAGCGTGATCCTCGCGCCGCCGTACTTGTCGGCGAGCTTCCCGCCGACGGGCCGGATCAGCGAACCGAGCAGCGGACCGATGAAGGTCAGGTAGGCGGCCTGGAGCGGCGTCCGCCCGAACCCGCTCTGCAGCACCTGCCCGAAGGCGAACGAGTACCCGATGAACGACCCGAACGTCCCGACGTACAGGAAGGACATGATCCAGGTGTGCCGGTCACGGGCGGCGTCCTTGGCTGCGCCGGTGTCGTTCTTCACGGACGCGATGTTGTCCATGAAGAGCGCGGAGAGGACGGCGGCGACGACGATCAGCGGGATGTAGATCCCGAGCAGCACCCTCGGCCCCCCGCTCGCCCCGATGATGGCGAGCGCGGCGAGCTGGATGACCGGCACCCCGATGTTCCCGCCGCCGGCGTTCATGCCGAGCGCCCAGCCCTTCTTCCGCAGCGGGAAGAAGGCGTTGATGTTGGTCATGGAGGAGGCGAAGTTGCCGCCGCCGATGCCGGCCAGCAGGCCGACCAGGAGGAACGTCGAGAAGGACGTCCCCGGCTCCATGACGGCGAACGCGGCGACGGTCGGCACGAGCAGCAGACTGGCCGAGATGATCGTCCAGTTCCGCCCGCCGAAGATCGCGACGGCGAAGGTGTAGGGGACGCGGACGACGGCGCCGACCAGCGTCACCACGGACGTGAGCAGGAACTTGTCGGCGGGGGTGAGCCCGTACTCCGGCCCCATGAAGAGCACGAGCACGGACCACAGGGTCCACACCGAGAACCCGATGTGCTCGGAGAGCACGGAGAAGAACAGGTTCCGGTTGGCGATCCTCGCGCCGGTCCGCTGCCAGAACGACTCGTCCTCGGGATCCCAGTGCTCGATCCAGCGACCTCCTGCTGCCATGACGCCTCCACGCTCCTCCGGGCTTCGGATCTCCGAAGGTAGGGAGGCCGCGTTTCGGCGTTGTGGCTGTGGGTGACCGGTGGGGAACGTTGCTCTCACCCTGCGGGGGGCGGGGATGAGAGGTCCCGGCTCGTCAGTTCGGCCCGGACGGCCTTGCCGTTCCCCTCCGTCCACGCGGTGACGCGGGCCGCGAGCCCCAAGACGACCGCGAGCCCCCGGCCGGACTCGGCATCGGCGCCGGCTGTCCGCCGTACCGGACGGCGGGGCGAGGAGTCCGCCACGGTCACCCACACCGTCCCCTGGGCCGGACACTCCAGCGTCAGCCGGCACCACCCCGGCTCCTCCGCCGTCGCTCGGGCCGGGCGACCGTGCAGCAGGGCATTGGTGACCAGCTCGCTGACGACGACCTCGGCGCTGGTCCGGGACAGCAAGGCACCGGACGGGCCCGCTCTCGTCTTCGGCCGGGCGGCGTTCGCCGCGTTCGTCGGCGCTGTCGGGACCGGCGAGTTCCGCGACGTCTGATCCACGCGGTCCCCCACCAGTCGCGTCCCGCCCAGGACACACGCCCTGAACCGTGAACACTTCAGCCTCAAGTGTTCACGGTTCAGTCAGAGGGGTCGCCCCTCAGCCCCGATGACCCGCCCTGCGCGCGGTCCGCTTCGCGCCGTTCGGCCACAGCCGGGGCTTCCGTTTCGCGGCGATGTCCTCCACCCAGCCCACCGCCAGGGTCATCAGGCCGATCAGGGGCCAGACCAGGGCGAACATCCAGAGCATGTACGTGGTGTCCAGGGCGCTCATCGCGCGTTCGCTCTGTGTGAAGGGCAGTTCGTACAGGCGGTCGATGATCGGGACCGTGGCCATGATCAGGAGGTTGTGCCAGAGGTAGATGGTGACCGCCCGGTTGTTGGAGAGCGTCACCAGCTTGTCCCACTTCTTCAGGGCGCCGGGGAGTTCCTGCCAGGACGGGGAGTACTGGAGCAGGATCACCACGAAACCGAAGGACCAGGTGGCCTGGGCGAGCGGGATGTCGTTGAGGTCCCAGCCGTCGGGGCCCTGGTGGTTCGAGGCCCACCACAGGCCGAAGGCCATGATCAGCGCCGAGCAGGAGACGGAGAGGTAGCGCGGGATCTGCTGGAGCAGGCCCTCATGGTGGGCGAAGCCGAGCACCCAGCAGCCACCGTAGATCGCGAAGTCGGAGACCGCGTTGCCGGTCTCGCCCGGGATGGTCACCAGGCCGGTGCCCACGATCGCGGTCAGGCCCAGCGGGGCGAGCAGCGTCGGCCACGGCGCCCGGCGGAACGCCCACAGCAGGAGGGGGGAGGCGATGACGAACCACAGGTAGGCGCGCAGGTACCAGAGCACGCCCGCCGCCTGCACCGCCCAGGTGTCCTCCAGTACGCCCGACTTGGAGCCGAGGTGCCAGGGGAAGGGCGGGGCGCCGATCGGCACGATGTAGTTGAACAGCTCGACCAGGCCCCAGGTGCCCCCGTGGTCCGGGTCCTTCAGCGGGTTCCAGCCGGCGCCGAGCATCATCGCCAGCAGCACCGCGCTGAACAGCCACAGCGGCGGCAGCAGCCGGCGGACCCGGCCGCGGATCACGCTCAGCGCGGGGCGTTTGAGCGACCGCGCCATCAGCGAGCCCGCCAGCGCGAACATCACGCCCATCGACGGGAACACCACGGTCAGCCAGGCCCAGCCGAACAGGTGGTAGACGACCACGCGGACCAGGGCGAGTGAGCGCAGCAGGTCCAGGTAGCGGTCGCGGCCCGGCTTGGCGGGGGCGGTGGGTGCGGTGGGTGCGGCCTGCGGTGGCGGCGTGGAGTCCGCCGTGCGCTGCTGCGGGAAGTCGTACGACGCCTCGGGCGTTCCCGGGGTGCCGGCCGTGTAGCCGTGGGTCATGCCACGGGCCTCCGATCGTCGTTGCCGCGCCGCCGCTGCGCCGGTATGGCGCCGGGCGCCTCGACGACGCCCGTCCGCCGCAGTTTCTGCCAGCGCAGGCGGCCGCCGGTGAGGGCGGTGATCCAGGACTGGAGCAGCACGACGTACATGAGCTGTCGGTAGAGGATCTGCTGGAGGGGCAGCGAGATCAGGTGGGTCATGCGTTCGCGGTCCAGGCGGAAGGCGTACGCCGCGCAGACCGCCTGGAGCGCCAGGACGCCGAGCCAGGCGCCGATCGTCTTCTCGGTCGGGCCGAAGATGATGCCGTAGAGGAGGAAGATGTCGATCAAGGGGGCCAGGAGAGGGGCCACGACCATGAACAACGACACGAAGGGGAGGCCCACGCGGCCGAAGCGGCCCGAGGGGCCCTTGTCGATGACCGCGCGGCGGTGCTTCCAGATGGCCTGCATCGTGCCGTAGGACCAGCGGTAGCGCTGGGACCAGAGCTGCTGGACGGTCTCGGGGGCCTCGGTCCAGGCGCGGGCGTTCTCCGCGTAGACGACCTTCCAGCCGTCGCGGTGCAGGGCCATCGTGACGTCGGTGTCCTCGGCGAGGGTGTCGTCGCTCATGCCGCCGACGCGTTCCAGGGCGGAGCGGCGGAACGCGCCGACCGCGCCGGGGATGGTCGGCATGCAGCCCAGGACGTCGTACATACGGCGGTCCAGGTTGAAGCCCATCACGTACTCGATGTGCTGCCAGGCGCCGATGAGGCTGTCCTTGTTGCCGACCTTGGCGTTGCCGGCCACCGCGCCGACCTTCGGGTCGCCGAAGGGCTGGACGAGTTCGCGGACGGTGGAGGGTTCGAAGACCGTGTCGCCGTCCATCATCACGACGATGTCGTGGGTGGCGTTGGCCAGGCCCCGGTTGAGGGCCGCCGGCTTGCCCGCGTTGAGCTGGCGGACGACCCGGACGTTCGGCAGGCCCATCGCCTCGACGATGCGGGCGGTGCCGTCCGTGGAGCCGTCGTCGACGACGACGATCTCGATGGGATGGTCGCTCGACATCAGGGAACGGACGGTGTTCTCGATGCACTTGGCCTCGTTGTACGCCGGGACCAGCACCGACACCGGCTCGGTGACCGGCGGCCCCCAGGCGAAGTTCCGGCGGCGCACCTTGCGGGCGTGCGCGGCGGAGAGCAGGAGCATCATGCCGAACCGGCCGATGACCAGCGTGCCGATGACCGCGAGGCCGACGACCAGGGCGTCCGTGACCTTCTCCGACGCCTGGACGAGGAAGACCCATGCCTTGGCCTTCCAGAGGTCCGCGCCGGTGACCTCGGAGTGCGCGCTGGGCAGGTCCAGGGCCTCGGAGAGGTTGTCGAACTCGTACCCCTTCTCCTGGAGGCCGGGCAGGAACCTGTCCAGTGCCCGCACGGTCTGGTGGCGGTCGCCGCCGGAGTCGTGCATCAGGACGATGGCGCCCTCGCCGCCGTGCGGGGTGGCGCGGCGGATGATCTCGTCGACGCCGGGCTTCTTCCAGTCCTCGCTGTCGGTGTTGTTGACGACGGTGAGGTAGCCGCGGCTGCCGATGTACTCCGTCACCGGCCAGGACTTGTTGTCCATCGCGTCGGCGAAGGAGGAGTACGGCGGGCGGAAGAGGGAGGTGCGGATGCCGGCGGCGCCGGTGAGGGCGAGCTGGTTCTGCGACAGCTCCCAGTCGATGCGGGACTGCGACTGGTAGGAGAGGTCGGGGTGGTTGAAGGTGTGCAGGCCCACCTCGTGGCCCTCGTCGACCATCCGCTGGACCAGGTCCGGGTAGCGGGAGGCCATGGTGCCGGTGACGAAGAAGACGGCGTGCGCGTGGTGCTTCTTCAGCACGTCCAGGACCTTCGGGGTCCAGGTCGGGTCGGGTCCGTCGTCGAAGGTGAGGACCAGTTTGTGGTCCGGCACGCTCATCGAGTCGGTGCGGCCGGCCCGGGTGTCGATGACCGGGCCGCCCTCCAGGATCCTCTCCGGCACCTTGTCGGTGGCGGCGGGCGGCTGGACGCGGTGGTCGGCGAGGATCTCGCTGTGCACGTAGCCGCGCAGCATGAGCATCGCCATCAGGGCGACGAGGACGAGCACCGGCAGCAGCAGGCGCAGCGGCAGACGGCGCCGCCGGGAGCCGCCACGGGCTCGGGGTGCGGCGCCGTGACGACGGGTGGGGGCGGCCATCAGTAGGTGTACTCCACGAGCGGTGAGCGGGGGGACGAGGTGCCCGGGGCCTGGGCGAGGGTGCCGGAGCCGAGGCCGGTGCCCGCGCTGTCGCCGCCGGTGGTCGCGGTCGGGTCGGGCGTGGTGCCGCCGGTGTCCGTCGGGGTCGGGTCGGGCGAGCCGGCGGCCGGTTCCGTGGCCGTGTCGGTCGGGTCGGGCTCGGTCTCGTCGCCGTCCTGGGCGGGCGCGGTGTCGGTGACGGTCGGCCCTGGGTCGGTCTCGGTCGCCGTCTGTCCGGCCGCGGGCACGGTGTCGGTCGCGGAGGCGTCGGCGGTCGGCAGCTGCTCCTCCACGCCGGTGGCGGAGGGCGTGGTCTGCGGGGAGGGGCTGCCCGTGACGGAGGGGTCCACCGATCCGGTGGGCAGCGGGGTGGTGTCGACCTTGCCGGCCGGTGCGCCGTCCTCCTGGCCCGGTACGGGCAGCCAGGGCGCGTCGGAGTTGCCCGACAGGAGGGTCACGACCATGACGACGGCGTAGACGGCGCAGGCGAGGCCGACGGCGATGCCTATCCGGCGGTAGAGGCGGCTGCGGCGGCCCGACTCGTCGACGAAGACCGGCCGGTCGGCCGCGTCGGCGGACACCGGCCCGCCCGCCGCCCTGCGCAGCACCCCGTCCCCGAGCTGTACGGCGTCGAGCTGGACGGTCACCTCGTGCGGGTCGTGCTGCTCCGGCTCGTCCGCGGCGAGGGCGCCGCCGACCGGTCCGACCGCGCCGCGGCCCACGCCGGGAGCGGTGGCGGCCGTACCGAAGGCGCCGTCGCCCTCCTGCCAGGGGTCGCGTACGGGGGCGGGGGCGCTGGGCAGTACGTCCGTGACGGCGGTGGGGGCGGGGACGGCGGCGGTGGAGGTGGCCGGTCTGGGGAGCTTGGGCCAGCCGCTCGTCGTGGCGGCGGGGGCGGCGGGCCGGCCGGTCTCGACGCCGGTCCCGGACGGGGATGGGGACGGGGACGCGGGCGCGGGTGCCGTGGACGGTGGTACGGCCCCGGGGGCGCCGGCGGCCGGTCCGGAGCCCTTGCGCGGCGCGTCCGCCGGGCCACCGGAATCGGACAGCGCGGGCAGCACGGCGGTGGGGTCGGCCGGTGCGGGCACTGGCGGCAGGACCGCGGTGGCGCCGGCGGGGCCGCCCACGGCCGGCAGCACGTCCGTGGGGTCGCTCTCGGGCACACGTACCGGAGGCAGCACGTCCGTGGCGTCGGCGGAATCGACCCGGGCGTCACCGTCGGCGGCGCCTCTGCCGAACCAGGAGATGTCACTCCCCGCGGACGCCCCCGCCTCCGTCTTCGGGAACTCCCTGGTCCCCGACGCGGCCTCGGGCCACTCCGGTTGGGCGTCTTTCTGCCAGTTTTCCACGCGCCGCACTTCCCCCCAACGAGCAGGTACAGGGCGCGCTTCGACTCCGAGCACCCGTCGAGCGAACCCGGCCCCCACCAGGTTCGAGCGCCCCCGTTACCACACAGTGCTCGGGGGACGAATGTAGCGCACCGACAGACGGTGTGTCGGCCAGGTGCCCATCTGTTAAGACGGGATCACGCTCCCGTCAAGGCGTCATCACGTCCGCGTCATCGGCTGGAATCCATCCCTCGCGGGGCCGCCGCAGCCACCCCTCCTCCGCCGCGACCCGGCCCGCGGCCCGCCGCAGCGCCCCCAGCGCCGGGTGGACCAGCCCCTTTCGCCACACCAGGGAGACCGGCGACAGCGGCACCGGATCGACCAGGGGCCGCACCACCGTCGCGGGCATGGCCGGAAACTCCGTCACGGCGAGGACCGGATGCCGTGTCTTCGCCATCAGCCGCTCGAACTCCTCCTCCCCCACCGCCAGCGGAGCCGGCGGCGCCACCGCGATGCCGCGCCCCTCGAAGAGCCGGCGCGCGAGGTCGGTCCACTCCGGCGTACGGTCGTTGCCGGCGCCGGCGTACACGGTCTCCCCGGCCAGCGCGGCCAGCGGCACCTCGGGCAGCGGGGCCAGGGGGTGGTCCTCGGGAAGGATGACGGCCATCGGCTCGTACCGCACCGGCTGCTGCTCCAGGCCCGCCCGCAGCGCGGGTGCCAGACCGGCGAACCGTCCGAAGGAGGCGTCCAGGCGCCCGGCCACCATCTCGGCCGCCGCCCAGGTCAGCCCGCTCTCGTAGCGGGCCATCAGCTCCAGTTCGGGGACGAGCGTCCGGGCCCGGTGCAGCACCCGGCGTCCGGTGCCGAGCCCCGGCGAGTTGAGGTCCACCAGCAGCGGGCGGACCTGTCCGAAGGCGGCCAGCAACTCGTCCTGCGCCTGGAGCACGCGGCGCGCGTACGGCAGCAGCCGCGCGCCGTCGGCCGTCAGCGTCACCTGCCGGGTGGAGCGGACGAACAGTTCGGCGCCCAGCTCGCGTTCGAGGCGCCGCACATCGCGGCTGAGCGCCTGCTGGGCGACGTACAGCCGGTGCGCGGCACGCGTGAAGTGCAGGTCCTCGGCGACGGCGACGAAGGCGCGCAGGAGGCGGGGGTCGAGGTGGCTCGGCACGGGCATCCGGAGAATTTACAACGGGAGTGCGTGAATCAGGAGCCGACAGGTGTTGGACCCCGCGTCCGGCCACGGGCGACGGTAAGGCCCATGCCGCACCAGACCTCTCCCCGCCCCCGCCCCTGCGACCGCCCCGCGGTCACCATGGCGGTCACCGCCGACAGCCTCGTCACCGCCGACTTCCGCCCCCGCGCCCGCCCCCGCCCACAGCGGCGGGGCCACCCGCCCGGCCCCTACCGCCGGCTCCTGTCCGTACCCGGCGCGCGGGCGTTCACGGCCGGCAATCTCGTCGCCCGCCTTCCGCAGGGCATGTTCAGCGTGAGCGCGGTCGTCATGATCTCCGGGACCCGGGGTTCGTACGCCCTGGCCGGCGCGGTCGTCGCCTCCGGGCTGGCCGTCACCACGGTGGTCGCCCCGCTGCTCGCCCGCCTCGTCGACCGGCACGGCCAGGCCCGGGTGGCCGTGCCCGCCACCCTGATCACCGTCCTCGGCGCCCTCGCCCTGGTGCTCTGCGTCCGCCGAGGCGCCCCGGACTGGACCCTGTTCGCCGCGCAGATCGCCACCGCCGCCACCCCCAACACCGGCGGCATGGCCCGCGCCCGCTGGAACCACCTGCTGCGCGGCGACCCCGCCGCCCTGCACACCGCCAACTCCTTCGAGCAGGCCGCCGACGAGCTGTGCTACATGCTCGGCCCGGTGGTGGCGGCCTTCCTGTGCACGGCGCTCTTCCCGGAGGCGGGCACGCTGGTCGCCGCGACGCTGCTGATGACCGGCATCCTGCTGTTCACCGCCCAGCGCGCCACCGAACCGCCCGCCCGTCCCGGCACGTCCGCCGGGAAGGCCCCGCTGCGCGCCCCCGGCATCCCGCCGCTGCTGGCCGTGTGCCTGGCGACGGGCGCGGTGTTCGGCGCGCTGGAGGTGGTCACGATCGCGTTCGCGGACGCGCAGGGGCACCGTGCGGCGGCCGGGGCGGTGCTGGCGCTGCAGGCGGGTGGTTCGTGCGTGGCCGGGCTGCTGTTCGGGGCGCTGAAACCGGCCGGGCCCGCCGCGTCCCGGCTGGTCCGGTGCGTCGCGGCGATGACCGCCCTGATGACGCTGCCCCTGCTCGCGGCGGCCGGCACCGGTTCGCTGCCGCTGCTGGCCGGTGCCCTGCTGCTGGCCGGCATGGCGACCGCCCCGACGATGGTCACCACGATGACGCTGGTCCAGCAGCGCACCCCCGAGGGCCGCCTCAACGAGGGCATGACCCTGGCGGTGACCGGCCTGCTCGGCGGCATCGCCTGCGGCAGCGCGGCCGGCGGCTGGACGGTGGAGCACGTCACGCCCACGGCCGGGTACGGCATCCCGGTCACCGCCGCGGCGGTGGCACTGCTGCTGGCCCTGACGGCATCGGCCCGCTCCCGCACACCCCGGCCCGGCACACCAGCCATATGAGCCCCACCCCGCACACCCCGGCCCGA
>NZ_JAGGOO010000081.1 GCF_018614415.1 Streptomyces sp. ISL-12 | reverse complement strand
CCCGCAGTCGCGTACGGCGGGAAGGGGACGGGGTGGGGGGTGTCCGCCCGCAGCGGTTGGCGCGTCGACCCGGGTAAGCCCCGTAGGAGACCGATTCCGCGCCGTTCCGAGGACGGACACCCCCCACCCCGGCCCCGCCCCACCCGCACACGACTGGGCGCTACGCGCCCCCCCACCGGAGCCGCGGCCGAGCCGCAGGCGTCCCCCGTCTCGGATCAGAGTGACGCGCCGTACCCGATCAGCCCGACCAGGGCGACCAGCGTGTCGATCGCGCCCAGAGTCACGGCGATGACGGCCTGGAGCGGGCGGGAGCCCGCCCAGGTCCGGTCCATGGCGAGCCAGCCGCAGACGATCGCCGCAGGGCCGAGGATGATCCCCAGCACGAAGAACCCGGCGACCGCGCAGATGACCCCGATGATCCCGAGCGTCGCGCGATCCGGCCCGCTCCCTGACCACGTCCGGCCACGTGAGCGAGGGTGCCCGCGCGTTCCTTGTCCGAAGCTCGCCATCATCAACTCCCTGAACCCTTGCCTGAGTTCGGGTCCATTTCGGGTTCGATGAGCGAGTACCCCCGATGAGACGGCCAATCCCCCCGGCGAGGCGCTGCCCGCGCGCTGCCCCCCTCCAGCAGCGCGCCGCAGAGAACCTGACCCACTGTGACCTGCGGCGCCCGCTGGAAGGGAGGGGTTCACCGCAATCGTCACTCTGATGAGCGAACCACGGACCGAAGAGGCGGACCGACGGCCCGTCAGATGTGGCCGACGCCCGCGCCCGCCTCCGCGTTCTCCCCCCGCTTCGTCAGGAAGGCCACGAACACCGCCACCACCGCGACCCCCGCCGCGGTCAGCGACGCCAGGCTCATCCCGGAGATGAACGTGTCGTGCGCGACGTCCGCGATCTTCTCGGCGATCGGCGCCGGGGTCCCCTCCGGCACCGGAGCGATCCCCTGCTGGACCCCCTCCGCGGCCTGGTCCAGCTGGGCCGGCGTGAGCTGCGGCAGCCCCGCGTCCGCCCAGTTGCCCGCGAAGTCGTTGTCCACCTTGGAGGCCATCACCGCGCCTAGCACCGCCGTACCGAGGCTGCCGCCGATCTGCATCGCCGCCTGCTGGAGACCGCCGGCCACACCGGACAGCTCCAGCGGCGCGTTGCCGACGATGACCTCGGTCGCGCCGACCATGACCGGCGCCAGGCCCAGCCCCAGCAGGGCGAACCAGATCGACATCGCCAGGCTGCCGGTGTCCGTCTCCAGCGTCGACATGCCGTACATCGCGATCGCGGTGAGTGCCATACCGCCGGCCAGCGGCACCCGCGGCCCGAACTTGGTGATCATCGCGCCCGCCGCCGGCGAGCCGACGATCATCATCGCGGTCAGCGGCAGCAGATGCAGACCGGCGTCGACCGGGCTCATCCCGTGCACGTTCTGCAGGTAGAAGGTGACGAAGAACAGGCCGCCCATGAACGCGATCGCCATCAGCACCATCAGCACGACACCGGCCGACAGCGGCACCGAGCGGAACATGGCCAGCGGGATCAACGGTTCCTTGACCCTGGTCTCCCAGAAGGAGAAGAGCCCGAAGCCGACCACCGACACCACGATGAACAGCCAGGTCTTCCCGTCGCCCCAGCCCCACTCGGGAGCCTTGATGAGCGCCCACACCAGGCAGAACATCGAGGCCGACAGCAGCACGATGCCGACGATGTCGAAGGAGCGCGGCGCGTTCTCGGCCCGGTGGTCCAGCAGGATCAGTACGCCGAGCACCAGCGCGAGCACGCCCACCGGCACGTTGATGAAGAACACGGACTGCCAGTTGACGTGCTCGACCAGCACGCCGCCCAGGATCGGCCCGCCCGCCGTGGACGCGCCGATGACCATGCCCCAGATGCCGATGGCCATGTTGAGCTTCTCGGCCGGGAAGGTCGCCCGCAGCAGCCCCAGCGCGGCCGGCATCAGCAGCGCGCCGAACAGACCCTGGAAGACCCGGAAGACGATGACCGCGCCGATGCTGCCGGACAGCCCGATCGCCCCGGAGGACACGGCGAAGCCCGCCACGCCGATCAGGAAGGTCTGCCGGTGGCCGAAGCGGTCGCCGAGCTTGCCCGCGGTGATCAGGGTGACCGCGAGAGCGAGGAAGTACGCGTTGGTGATCCATTGCAGCTCGGACCAGCTCGCGCCGAGGTCCTTGCCGATGGCGGGGTTGGCGATGGCCACGATGGTGCCGTCGAGGGCCACCATCATGACGCCGACGGCGACGGTGATGAGCGTGGCCCACGGGTGGCCGCGCAGCCCCTTGGCCGGCCCGGCGTCCGACGGCCCCCGGTCCCCCGGCCCCGTCGTCTCGATGGTCTGACTAGTCATACATTCGAGGCTAGTGACAGCCACTGACAATTGACAAACAGATTCACAAGTCGGTAACTGACAGGACACTCCCCTATAGCCTGAACTGGGGGAAGTGTTGAAGGAGAGTCCATTTGAGATCGCTGCGCGAACGCAAGAAGCAGCGCACCCGGGACGCCCTGCTGCGGGCCGCCCTCGACCTGTTCACCGAGCAGGGCTACGAGGAGACGACCGTCGACGACATCGCCGCGGCCGTCGACGTCTCGCAGCGCACCTTCTTCCGTTACTTCGCCAGCAAGCAGGACGTGGCGTTCTACGTGGCCCGCCTCGCCGAGTCGAGCTTCGTCGAGGCGGTGCGCGCCCGCCCGGCGGGCGAGGCGCCGCTGGACGCGCTGCGCCAGGCCCTGACGGAGAGCTGGGACGGTATCGGCGAGGCCATCGAGCAGCTCGTCCCGCTCGACGTGCACCTGCGCTTCTACCAGGTGATCGAGTCGACGCCCGCCCTGCTCGCCGCCCATCTGCACCGGGCCACGGAGCTGGAGGAGCAGATCGCGCGGGTGATCGCCGAGCGCGAGGGCCTGGACGTGGACGCGGACCCGCGGCCCCGCGTGGTGGTGGCCGCCTTCGGCGCGGTGATGCGGGTGACGGAGCGGACCTGGACGACACGCGGCGACGCCAGCCTCACGGCCCTGCGCACCCTGACCGACACCCACCTGGACCAGCTCGAACCGGCGCTGACGGGGAACTGGCGCACGACCTGATCCCCGTATGGTGTGATCGAAACGTGATCCGCGTCACTTGATACACCCGAGACCGTCTCGTTCTCCTAGTGTGTCCTCCCAGTGACTTCTTTCGACACCTCCCCGCAACTCAATGTCTGGCGGGCGCTGCTCGCGCTGGCCGTGGTGTTCGTCATGCTGGCCACCACCGGCTGGACCGCCCTGCGCAACCAGCGGGAGGCGACGCCGCTCCAGGCATCGGTCACCGCGTGGGAGCGCGGCAGCCTCGACGGGCACCGGCTGCCGGACACCGGCACCGGCCCCGTCCGCCTCGCGCGCTTCTTCGCCTCGCTCACCGAGGCCCAGCGCTCCTCCCTGGCCCGCCGCTACCCGCTCGCCGTCGGCAACATGAACGGCGCCCCCGTGGCCCTGCGCTACAGAGCCAACCGGGCCGCGCTCGAAACGGCCCGGACCCAGGAGCGGCGGCGCCTGCACGACAGCCGGCTCTCCCCCGCCGGACAGCGCGAGGCGGCGGCCCGCATGCACCGGTACGAGGAGCTGCTGCGCCCCGGCCGGCACATCCTCGCCTTCGACCCGGACGGCTCCGGCCGCGTCGCCGAGGTGTTCGGCAGCCTGGACCGCGCCGAGCGGATCTCCGTCGTCGTCCCCGGCTCCGACACCGACCTGCTCACCTTCCAGCGCACCGAGCGCGCGTACACCGCGCCGGTCGGCATGGCCAAGGCCCTGTACCGGGCCGAGCGCGCGGCCCGCCCGGCGACCCGTACGGCGGTCATCGCCTGGGCCGACTACACCGCGCCCAGCGGCCTGGGCGTGGACGCGGCCACCGCGCCGCTCGCCGCGGACGGCGCGGTCCGGCTGGCCGCGCTGGTGCGCGCGCTGCCCGGGAAGACGCCGGTCTCCCTCTTCTGCCACAGCTACGGCTCGGTGGTCTGCGGCCTGGCGGCGGCCCGGTCACTGCCCGGCCGGGTCGCCGACGTCGCGGTGGCCGGCAGCCCCGGCATGCGGGTGGAGAGCGCCGCCCGGCTGGGCACCTCGGCCCGGGTGTGGGCGATGCGGGACGCCGACGACTGGATCCAGAGCGTGCCGTACCTGGAGTGGGGCGGGCTCGGGCACGGCGCCGATCCGGTGTCCGCCGCGTTCGGGGCGCGCGTGCTGTCGGCGCGGGGTGCCGAGGGGCACAGCGGCTACTTCGTCCCGGGGACGGCGAGCCTGGCCAACTTCGCGCGGATCGGAGTTGGCGCGTACCGCTCGGTGGACTGCGCCGGCGAATCCGGAAGCTGCCGGACCGGTTTGTCCGCGGCCGTTACGGCCGGACGCGCGTAGAGACGACGGAAACCGCGGTCTACGCGGGGATAGGACGCGACAGCCGGTGCCGCATACGATGAGCCGCATGGGTGACGTACTGGCCGGATTTCATGCCGCCTGGGAGTTCGGGTCCGACTCCGTGCTCATCCGCTACGAACGGGGGATTCGAACACCGAAGCTCTTCCAGGTACTGGGGGAACGCCGCGTCCCCCTCGCCGCCGTCGCGGGCGTGACGCTGACGCCCGGCAGACGCGGCACGGTCGTCCTGCGCATCGAACCCCGCGCGGGCGCCGACCCGCTGATGGAGGCGGCGGCGGGGCAGCTGAAGGAGTCGTCCGACCCGTACCGGCTGGTGCTGCCGGCCGAGCGGGAGATGCTCGCCGAGTACTACGCCGACGAGCTGCGGGCACGGCTGCCCGGCGCCGGCGCCGCTCCCGCCGAGGAGTACCTGGTGGCGGCGCCCGACGCGCCGCTGCACTTCAAGGCGTACGACGCGAAGGCGTCCTTCGACGGGAACACGGTGTCGTTCCGGTGGTTCTGGACCGGGGCGTCGTCGGCGAAGTGGAAGGCCGGCGACCAGACCTTCCCGGTCGCCGGCCTCAGCGGG
This sequence comes from Streptomyces sp. ISL-12, assembly GCF_018614415.1. Taxonomy (GTDB): domain Bacteria; phylum Actinomycetota; class Actinomycetes; order Streptomycetales; family Streptomycetaceae; genus Streptomyces. Next base: position 61,003 of record NZ_JAGGOO010000081.1, on the reverse strand, counting down.
GTGGAGTGGCGCTCCCCCGAGGTCCTCGAGGGCTACCTGCGCCTGGAGCGCCGCGACGGCGAACCGGCGCCCGCACAGGCCGACCAGGACCCGGCGTCCGTGGTGTTCGGCCTGGGCTACGGGGCGGTGCACGAGTCGCTGCCGTTCGCCGCGGCGGTGCTGGCGGCGGTGCGCAGGGCCGGTCCGGTGGCGGTACCGGCCGCCACGGCGCCGGCCCGCCGCGACCCCGCCGACATCGCCGAGCGCATCCGGCACCTCGGGGAACTGCACCAGGCGGGTCTGGTCACGGACGAGGAGTTCTCCGTGAAGAAGGCGGAGCTGCTGGCCCAGCTCTAACTCCCGGCCCCCTCGTAGAAGCTGATCTTCAGGTCGAGGACGGAAAGCGTGTCCTGGAGTTCCGCGATCCGGGTGAGGACGTCGCGCCGGGTCGCCTCCAGCAGGTCGCGGCGGGCGCGGTAGGTGCCGTCGCCCTCGCGCACCAGTTCGGCGTACCGGACCATGTCGGCGACCGGCATGCCGGTCAGCCGGAGCTTGCCGACGAAGTCGAGCCAGTCCAGGTCGCGGTTGCGGTAGCGGCGCTGGCCGGTGTGCGAGCGGTCGATGTGCGACATCAGGCCGATCCGCTCGTACCAGCGCAGGGTGTGCGCGGTCAGGCCGGTGTGGGCGACGACCTCGCTGATGGTGTAGTGGTCCTGGCCGTCGGGGCGCGGGTGGCGCCGGGGTCCCGAGGAGCAGGTGCCGGTGCGGGTGGTGTCCGGCCGGGAGGCCGGGGCCGTGGTCTGCATCACCGTCATGACGCCCACGCTATGACCTTGGAGTGCGCTCCAGGCAAGCCGCGCGGCGGAAAATCGCCGGACACGGCACGGGGAGGATCACTACCGTCTGGGGCATGAGTCTCGTACGCCGTGCCGTGCCCGAGGACGCCGGGGAAGTACTGCGCCTGCGTCAGGTGATGATCGACTCGATGGCGGCGGGGCCGGGCGACGCAGGCTGGCACGCCGAGTCGCTGCCGACGCTGCGCGGCCGACTGGCCGACCCGGACGGGGACTTCGCCGCGTTCGTCGTCGACCACCCGGAGCGGCCGGGGGCGCTGGCCGCGCTGGTGGCCGGGACGCTGGAGTACCGCATCGGACGGGCCGGCAACCCGCACGGACTGATCGGCCACGTCTTCAGCGTCGCCACCGACCCGGACGCCCGGCGCCGCGGGTACGCGCGCGCGTGCATGACGGAACTGCTGGAGTGGTTCCGGGAGCGGGGTGTCCGTCAGGTCGACCTGAACGCCTCCGCCGACGCCGAGCCGCTGTACGCCTCGCTCGGCTTCGTCCGCAAGCCGGACCCCTCGATGCGGCTCCGGTTCTGAGCCGCCTAGGCTCGACGCCATGTCGCTGAAGAGCCTCGCGTTGATCGAGAACTGGCCGGTTCCCACCGCCGCGGCGGGTGTCGTACGGGCGGACGGCACCGTGCTGGGCACCCACGGCCCCGTGGGGCGGCCCTTCCCGCTGGCCTCGGTCACCAAGCCGCTCGCCGCCTACGCGGCCCTCGTCGCCTACGAGGAGGGGGCGATCGAGCTGGACGAGCCCGCCGGCCCGCCCGGGTCGACGGTGCGGCACCTGCTCGCGCACACCTCCGGGCTCGCCTTCGACGAGCACCGCGTGACCGCGTCCCCCGGGGAGCGGCGGCTGTACTCCAACGCCGGTTTCGAGCAGCTCGGCGACCACATCGCCAAGGCCACCGACATCCCGTTCGCCGAGTACGCCCGGCAGGCGGTCCTCGCCCCGCTCGGCATGACGTCCACGACGCTCGACGGCTCCCCCGCGAAGGACGGCGTCTCCACCGTCGAGGACCTGCTGCGCTTCGCCGCCGAGGTGCAGGCGCCGCGGCTGCTGGACCCGCGTACCGTCGCCGAGGCGATGACCGTGCAGTACCCGGGCGTGAAGGGCGTGCTGCCGGGCTACGGCCACCAGAACCCCAACGACTGGGGCCTCGGCTTCGAGATCCGCGACGGCAAGTCCCCGCACTGGACCGGTTCCGCGTCCTCGCCGCGCACCTTCGGGCACTTCGGGCAGTCGGGTACGTTCCTGTGGATCGACCCGGACGCGGGGCTGGCCTGCGCGGCGCTCACCGACCGGGCGTTCGGACCGTGGGCGGTCGAGGTGTGGCCGCCGTTCACGGACGCGGTGCTCGCCGACAGGGGCTGATCCGGAGCTGATCCGGAGCTGATCCGGGGGGTGATTCGGGAGTGATTCTCCCGTTCCCCGGCGAAACCGCTCCGGCTTCCAGCACATTGAGTACATGAGCGGTTACGCAGACAGAGCGCCGGGTTACCTGACCTTCCGGGTCGCCCCGCAGGACGGCCCCATCGCGGCGTTCGCCGAGCAGGAGGCGTGGGAGGCGCGGGAGCGGTACCCCGAGCTGCTGGGGGTGGGCCTCGGGGAGTTCTTCCACGCGCGTGAGCTGGACACCGGCGGCTGGGAGCTCTCCGAGTACGGCAACGACACCCCGCAGGGCGCCCGGGACTCCCTGGGGTCCCACTTCCGGATGCGGGCCAAGGCGGCCGAGGAGGCCGGGGACGCGAAGTCCCAGAAGACGTGGATGTCGGGGACCCTGCGCATGGACCGGGAGGTCGTCGACGACCTCCGGGTCCACGGGGAGCACTTCCGCATCGTCCGGGCCGCGAAGTTCGTCCGGCTGGGCAACGCCGGGCCCGAGCCGCCCCGCCCCTCCGACCCCGACCCGGCGGAGGTCGGCGAGGGCTACCGCGAGCCGCGGCGCACCAAGGGCTTCGTCGTCGACCCGTACACCAGCACCGGGCTCGCCGACAGCCTGCTGAGGCTGGACCTCGTGCAGTTCGTCGGACCCGGCCCCGGCGCGCCGGAGGACGTACGCCGGGACGCGCGGCGGGCGGCCCGCGACTACCCGGGCGGGGTGCTGCTGCCGGCCGTGTTCATGGTCGCCGAGCGGACGGACGGGGAGTGGCAGTCGCACAACCCCGGCGCCTCGCACTCCACTCCGCAGGGCGCGCGCGACGCCCTCGCCGGGTGGCTGCGGGTCATGGCGCCGTTCACGCTGCGGCTGTCGGACGAGAAGAAGGCGGAGTACGCGCGGGCCGCCGACAAGCTGGACGAGAAACGCGGCAACAGCCTCAGCGTGGACGGGACGCGGTTCCGTGTCACCCGGGTCGAGCGGCTGGTGCGGATCGGCCCCGACGGGCCGGAGGGCCCCCGGCCCAGCGACTACGACCCGGAACCGCCGATCGAGGTCCACACGCGGCAGCTGAAGGAACAAGGGCTGTGGGAGGACGACGAGGACGAGCCGGTCGAACTCGACGAACGCACCCGTGAGCTGCAGGCCCTGTGGGAGGCGGAGGAGGAGCGCCGCGCGGCGGTCAAGGAGCGGAAGGCGCGGCAGCGGCGCGGCTGAGTCAGGCCGCCATCTCCCACAGCAGCAGCTCCGCCTCCGTCCCGCCCGCCGCCTCCAGGCCCTTCGCCCCGGTGACCCGCGCCGCGTCGCCGGGGCCCAGCTCGGCCCCGTCCAGCAGCACCGTGCCGCGCACGACGTGGACGTACACGTACGCCCCGTCCGGCACCGCCGTCCGCTCCCCCGCCGTCAGCCGCCGTACGTGCAGCATGGCGCCGGCTGCGGGGAGGGCGTACGGCGTGGAGTCGGCGATGCCGCGGACGATCTCGTAGGAGGGTGTGCCGCCGGGCTCGCGCGGGGCCAGCCACATCTGCACGAAGGTCAGTGGCCGCGGGCCGTCGTTGCGCTCCACGTGCCGTACGCCGCCCGCGGCGCTCAGCCGCTGCACGTCCCCGGCGCGGACGACCGTCTCCCGGCCGGTGCTGTCCCGGTGGGTCAGCTCGCCCTCGACCACCCAGGTCACGATCTCGGTGTGGCTGTGCGGGTGCTCGTCGAAGCCGGCGCCGGGCGCGAGCCGTTCCTCGTTGCAGGCGATCAGGGCGCCGAAGCGGAGGTTGTCCGGGTCGTAGTGGGGCCCGAAGGAGAAGGCGTGCCGCGACTCGATTCCGGCCGCCGGGTCACCTCCCGGGTAGCGCTCGTCGGCGCGGCGTACGTCCATCACACCGTCCACCGTAGACCCGACGGCACAGGTGCCCGTCCCGATAAGGCAGTCTTGTCCCCGTGCCCGAACCCGAAGCCAGCAGGCCCCCCGCAGCGCGTCCCGCCCATCCGCACTCCGCGACCCTGAAGCGGCTGGAGCAGTCCGCCGGGTCGCTCGCCGCGCAGGCGATCACGCGGATGGACGAGACCCTGCCGTGGTACCGGGCCATGCCGCCGGAGAACCGGTCCTGGATCGGGCTGGTCGCCCAGGCGGGCATCGCCGCGTTCACCGAGTGGTTCCGGCGGCCGGACACCCCGCAGGCCATCTCCACCGACGTCTTCGGGACCGCGCCGCGCGAGCTGACCCGGGCGATCACGCTGCGGCAGACCGTGGAGATGGTGCGGACCACGATCGAGGTGATGGAGTCCGCGATCGACGAGGTGGCCGCGCCCGGCGACGAGTCCGTGCTGCGCGAGGCGCTGCTCGTGTACGCCCGGGAGATCGCCTTCGCCACCGCCCAGGTCTACGCGCAGGCCGCCGAGGCACGCGGTGCCTGGGACGCGCGCCTGGAGTCGCTGGTGGTGAACGCGGTGCTCAGCGGGGAGGCCGACGAGGGGGCCGTGTCGCGGGCCGCCGCCCTCGGGTGGAACTCCCCCGAGCACGTGTGCGTGGTGCTGGGCACGGCGCCCGACGGTGACTCCGAGCTGACCGTGGAGGCGATCCGGCGGGCGGCGCGGTACGCCAAGCTCCAGGTGCTGACCGGGGTGCTCGGCGACCGGCTGGTGGTGATCGCGGGCGGCAGCGACAATCCGCTCGCCGTCGCCAAGTCGCTGATCGGGCCGTTCGCGCAGGGGGCGGTCGTGGCCGGTCCCGTCGTGCCCGATCTGCTCGCCGCGACCCGGTCCGCGCAGGCCGCCGCGGCCGGGCTGAAAGCGGGCTCGGCCTGGCCGGACGCCCCGCGCCCGGTGCTGGCGGACGATCTGCTCCCGGAGCGCGCGATGGCCGGGGACCCCGCGGCCCGCGAGCAGCTGGTGGAGGAGATCTACAGACCGCTGGAGGAAGCCGGCGCGGCGCTGCTGGAGACGCTCAGCGTCTATCTCGAACAGGCGAGCAGCCTCGAAGGGGCCGCCCGGATGCTGTTCGTTCACCCCAACACCGTGCGCTACCGGCTCCGACGTGTGACTGATGTCACCGGCTGGTCACCCTCCGATGTACGATCCGCGTTCACCCTGCGGATCGCGCTGATCCTGGGGCGTCTGGCCGATGGAGATCCACAACCCTAGTCTTTTGTAGGGGGTCGACAAAACCCCTTCACGTTCTTCGTCCCTGTCCCCACGGGCGGCCACGCCCGTCCCCAAGAGAGAGTGTGAGAGTGCTCGTACTCGTCGCTCCCGGCCAGGGTGCCCAGACGCCCGGCTTCCTGACTGACTGGCTCCAGCTCCCCGGCGCCGCCGACCGCGTCGCCGCGTGGTCGGACACCATCGGCCTCGACCTCGCCCACTACGGCACCGAGGCCGACGCCGACGCGATCCGTGACACGGCCGTCGCCCAGCCGCTGCTGGTCGCCGCCGGTCTGCTCTCGGCCTCGGCACTCGGCGCCGTCTCCGATATCGCCCCGGGCGCGGTCGCGGGCCACAGCGTCGGCGAGATCACCGCCGCGGCCTTCGCGGGCGTCCTGGACGACACCGCCGCGCTGACCCTCGTACGCAAGCGGGGCCTGGCCATGGCCGAGGCCGCCGCCACCGTCGAGACCGGGATGTCCGCGCTGCTCGGCGGCGACCCCGAGGTGAGCGTGGCGCACCTGGAGAAGCTCGGCCTGACCCCGGCCAACGTCAACGGCGCCGGTCAGATCGTCGCCGCCGGAACGATGCGGCAGCTCGCCGCGCTCGCCGAGGACAAGCCGGAGGGCGTCCGCAAGGTCGTCCCGCTGAAGGTGGCCGGCGCCTTCCACACGCACCACATGGCACCCGCGGTCGACGTGCTCGCCGCGGCCGCCAAGGAGCTGTCCCCCGCCGACCCCGCCGTTCCCTACGTCTCCAACAAGGACGGCCGGACCGTCGCCGCCGGCGCCGAGGTGCTCGACCGGCTGGTCGGCCAGGTCGCCAACCCGGTCCGCTGGGACCTGTGCATGGAGACGTTCAAGGAGCTGGGTGTCACCGCCCTGATCGAGGTGTGCCCCGGCGGCACGCTCACCGGGCTGGCCAAGCGCGCGCTGCCCGGCGTGAAGACGCTGGCCCTCAAGTCCCCCGCCGACCTCGACGCCGCCCGCGATCTGATCGCGGAACACGGTGCGTGAGAAGGAGCCCGAGAGCATGTCGAAGATCAAGCCAAGCAAGGGAGCCCCGTACGCGCGCATCCTCGGTGTCGGCGGCTACCGCCCGACCCGGGTGGTGCCCAACGAGGTGATCCTGGAGAAGATCGACTCGTCCGACGAGTGGATCCGCTCCCGCTCCGGCATCGAGACCCGGCACTGGGCGGGCCCCGAGGAGACCGTCGCCGCGATGTCGATCGAGGCGTCCGGCAAGGCGATCGCGGACGCGGGGATCGACGCCCGCCAGATCGGTGCCGTCGTCGTGTCGACCGTGTCGCACTTCTCCCAGACCCCGGCCATCGCCACCGCCATCGCCGACCAGCTGGGCACGGACAAGGCCGCCGCGTTCGACATCTCGGCGGGCTGCGCGGGCTTCGGCTACGGGCTGACGCTGGCCAAGGGCATGATCGTCGAGGGTTCGGCAGAGTACGTACTTGTCATCGGCGTCGAGCGGCTCAGCGACCTGACCGACCTGGAGGACCGGGCCACCGCGTTCCTCTTCGGCGACGGCGCGGGCGCGGTCGTGGTCGGCCCCTCGCAGGAGCCGGCGATCGGCCCGACGGTCTGGGGGTCGGAGGGCGACAAGTCGGAGACGATCAAGCAGACCGTGTCCTGGGACCGGTTCAGGATCGGCGATGTCGCCGAACTGCCCCTCGACAGCGAGGGCCACGTGAAGTTCCCCGCGATCACGCAGGAAGGCCAGGCGGTGTTCCGCTGGGCCGTGTTCGAGATGGCGAAGGTCGCCCAGCAGGCCCTGGACGCCGCCGGAATCACCTCGGACGAACTGGACGTCTTCATCCCGCATCAGGCCAACGTGCGGATCATCGACTCGATGGTGAAGACGCTGAAGCTGCCGGAGCACGTCACGGTCGCCCGTGACATCCGCACCACCGGCAACACCTCGGCCGCCTCGATCCCGCTCGCGATGGAGCGGCTCCTGGCGACCGGCGAGGCGAAGAGCGGCGACACCGCACTCGTCATCGGCTTCGGGGCGGGTCTCGTCTACGCCGCGACGGTCGTTACTCTCCCCTAGGCACTCCGTGCCGGATCATTCATGAGTCCGGTGCGGAACGCACCGCCACACCCTTACGGAACACAACGAAGGAGCGCCCTCATGGCCGCCACTCAGGAAGAGATCGTCGCCGGTCTCGCGGAGATCGTGAACGAGATCGCCGGCATCCCGGTCGAGGACGTCGAGCTGGACAAGTCGTTCACCGACGACCTGGACGTCGACTCGCTGTCCATGGTCGAGGTCGTCGTCGCCGCCGAAGAGCGCTTCGACGTCAAGATCCCCGACGAGGACGTCAAGAACCTCAAGACGGTCGGCGACGCGACCGAGTACATCCTCAAGCACCAGGGCTGATCCGCCGATCACTGCCTTGGGCTGATGCCCCGCCACCCGGCGGTGGCGCCGTTCGAATCCTCGTATCTGGAGAATGAATTCCCGTGAGCTCGACCAATCGCACCGTGGTCGTCACCGGTATCGGCGCAACCACACCGCTGGGTGGCGACGCAGCTTCCACCTGGGAGGGCCTGGTGGCCGGCAAGTCCGGTGTCAAGCCGCTCGACCAGGAGTGGGCCGCCGACCAGGCGGTCCGTATCGCGGCCCCGGTGGCCGTGGAGCCGACCGAGACCATCCCGCGGCCGCAGGCCCGCCGCCTGGACCGTTCGGCGCAGTTCGCGCTGATCGCGGCGCAGGAGGCGTGGAAGGACGCCGGTTTCGACGCCAAGGCCGGTGAGGGCGCGGACGTCGACCCCGACCGGCTGGGCGCGGTCGTCGCCTCCGGCATCGGCGGGGTGACGACGCTGCTCGACCAGTACGACGTGCTGAAGGAGAAGGGCGTCCGCCGGGTCTCCCCGCACACCGTGCCGATGCTGATGCCGAACGGCCCGTCCGCCAACGTCGGCCTCGCCGTGGGCGCCCGGGCGGGCGTGCACACCCCGGTCTCCGCCTGCGCGTCGGGCGCGGAGGCCATCGGCTACGCCATCGAGATGATCCGCACCGGCCGTGCCGACATCGTCGTGGCCGGCGGCACGGAGGCGGCGATCCACCCGCTGCCCATCGCCGCGTTCGGCAACATGATGGCGATGTCCAAGAACAACGACGACCCGCAGGGCGCGTCCCGTCCCTTCGACACGGGGCGCGACGGCTTCGTCCTCGGTGAGGGCGCGGGCGTCATCGTCCTGGAGTCCGCCGAGCACGCCGCGGCGCGCGGCGCCCGTGTGTACGCGGAGGCGGTCGGCCAGGGCATCTCCGCCGACAGCCACGACATCGTGCAGCCGGAGCCGGAGGGGCGCGGTATCTCCCACGCCCTGCAGAACCTGCTGGACCGCACCGACCTGGACCCGGCGGAGATCGTGCACGTCAACGCGCACGCCACGTCGACGCCGGCCGGTGACATCGCCGAACTGAAGGCGCTGCGGAAGGTGTTCGGGGACGACGCGGACCACATGGCCGTCTCCGCCACGAAGTCGATGACCGGGCATCTGCTCGGCGGTGCGGGCGGTGTCGAGACGGTCGCGACCGTGCTCGCGCTGTACCACCGGGTGGCTCCGCCGACGATCAATGTGACCGACCTCGACCCCGAGGCCGCCGCCAACGCGGACATCGTGCGGGGGGAGGCGCGGAAGCTGCCCGTGGACGGGCGGATCGCCGCGTTGAACGACTCGTTCGGGTTCGGGGGGCACAACGTGGTGCTGGCGTTCCGGACGGTGTGACGCAGCGCCGTGAGTTGTGATGGCCCGGGCCCTTGAGAGAGGGTCCGGGCCATCGCCGTTTCGGTGTGTGTCGTGTGCCGGGTGCGGGCCGGATGTGGCTGGTCGCGCCCACGCGGCGGAGCCGCAGATCGAAACAGTCCCGCGCCCCTACGGGGCGCTGCGGTCAGACCACCTGGTGCAGCCACCGCACCGGGGCGCCCTCGCCCGCGTACCTGAACGGCTCCAGTTCGTCGTCCCAGGGCTTGCCCAGGAGGCGAGCCAGGTCGGATGCCAGGTCCGTCTCGCCGCGCTGGGAGCGTTGCAGGGCGGCGCGCAGGCGGTCCTCGGGGATGAGGATGTCGCCGTGGATGCCGGTGACGGCGTGGAAGATGCCGAGGTCGGGGGTGCAGCTGTAGCGCTCGCCCTCGTGGGAGGCGCCCGGCTCGGCGGTGACCTCGAAGCGCAGCAGCTGCCAGCCGCGCAGCGCGGAGGCCAGCTTGGAGGCGATGCCGGCCTGGCCCTGCCAGGAGAACTCCGAGCGCCAGGTGCCGGGGGCGGCGGGCTGCCGGATCCAGTCAAGGCTGACGCGCGTGCCGAGTACGCCCGCGACGGCCCACTCGACGTGGGGGCAGAGCGCGCGCGGAGCGGAGTGCACGTACAGAACTCCACGTGTCGTCACCGGAACCTCCGGGCAGAGCGGGACATCTCAGGCGGGCGGAACGGCAGCGGCCCGGTGGGCCGTGTTGAGGGCGAGGCTACCGTGCGGTGGCGTGCGGAGTGTGACGTACCGTCGGTCCCGGCAGCGGGAAACCTCCGCCATTCACCCGGCAGGACGCTTGTGCGGGTGTGAGACGTTGCTTCGCGGGCCCCGGGAACCCTGGCGCGGTGTCATGGGTTGGAGCTGTGGGAGATCGTGGCGGCACGACGAGGGATGGGACGCGGGCATGGGACAGGGGACGTACCGGGGCGGGCGGGGCCGCCGGCGTACGCGGGCCGTGCTCGCCGTCCTCGTCGCGGCCGTGCTGGGGGCCGGCGCGTGTGACTCCGGCGGCTCCGCCGAGTCCGGCGGGTCGCCGTCCCCGACTCCGACGCCCGTGTGGGACACCTCCCCGGAGTCGGTCGCGGCGGTGGGCGACTCCATCACCCGGGGGTTCGACGCCTGTACGGTCCTGTCGGACTGTCCGGAGGTGTCGTGGGCGACGGGCGACAGCGCCGAGGTCGGCAGTCTCGCCGTACGGCTGCTGGGGAAGAAGGGGGCGGCCGGGCGGAGCTGGAACCACGCGGTGACCGGGGCCCGGATGGCGGATCTGGCCGGGCAGGTGACCCGGGCGGCGAAGCACCGGCCGGAGCTGGTGACGGTGATGGTGGGGGCCAACGACGCCTGCCGGGCGAGTACGGCGGCGATGACGCCGGTGGCGGAGTTCCGGGAGCAGTTCGAGGAGGCGATGCGGACGCTGCGCGCGGAGCTGCCCAAGGCGCAGGTGTACGTGTCGAGCATCCCGGACCTGAAGCGGCTGTGGTCGCAGGGGCGGACCAGCGCGCTGGGCAAGCAGGTGTGGAAGCTGGGGATCTGCCCGTCGATGCTGGGGGACGCGGACGCGGTGGACGCGGCGGCGACCTCGCGGCGGGCGGCCGTGGCGCAGCGGGTGGAGGACTACAACGCGGTGCTGGCCGAGGTGTGCGCGGCGGACGAGCGGTGCCGGACCGACGGGGGTGCCGTGTACGACTACCGGTTCGGGACCGGGCAGTTGAGTCACTGGGACTGGTTCCATCCGAGCGTGGACGGGCAGGCCCGGCTGGCGGCGATCGCCTACCGGGCGGTCACGGCGCGGGAGTCCTGATCTCACCGTGTCTTAGAGTTCGCACATGAACGAACTCTTCGGAACACTTCCGGACAGCACCCCGGTGCACCGCTGGACCCTGGAGCGGGCGGGCGTGCGGGTACGGGTCCTGTCGTACGGCGGGATCGTGCAGTCGGCCGAGGTCCCCGACCGGGACGGGCGGAGCGACGACGTGGTGCTGGGGTTCGACGACCTGGAGGGCTATCTGACGCATCCGGGGCCCTACTTCGGCGCCCTGGTCGGGCGGTACGCCAACCGGATCGCGGGCGGGCGCTTCACGCTGGACGGCGAGACGTACGCGCTGGCGCGCAACAACTGGCCGAACACGCTGCACGGCGGTGAGCGCGGCTTCGACAAGTACGTGTGGGACGCGGCGCCCGTCGAGCACGGGGTGCGGCTGCGCCGGGTCAGTCCGCACGGCGAGGAGGGCTTCCCGGGCCGGCTGGAGCTGTCGGCGACGTACACGCTGGACGGGTCGGGGGCGCTGCGGATCGCGTACGAGGCGGTCACGGACGCGCCGACGGTGGTGAACCTGACCAACCACAGCTACTTCCACCTGGGCGGCCGGGGCGCCGGTCACGCGGGCGGGCACGAGCTGCGGATCGCCGCCTCGCGGATCACGCCGGTGGACGCGGACCTGATCCCGACGGGCGAGCTGGCGGACGTGGACGGGACCCGTTTCGACTTCCGTGAGGCGCGGAAGGCCGGGTCGGGGTACGACCACAACTTCGTGCTGGACAAGGGGGTGACGGCGGCGGCCGAGGAGGTCGCGGAGCTGTACGACCCGGCGTCCGGACGGGTGCTGACGGTGGCGACCACCGAGCCCGGGCTCCAGCTGTACACCGCCGACCACCTGTCGGAGCCGTTCGCGCCCGGGGACGGGATCGCGCTGGAGACCCAGCACTTCCCCGACTCGCCGAACCGGCCGGCCTTCCCGAGCACCGTGCTGGCGCCGGGCGAGGTGTTCCGGTCGGAGACGGTGTACGGGTTCTCCGCGCGCTGAGGCACGGCGGACAGGACTGAGCCCCGGCCCGGTCGTCAGGTCCGGGCCGGGGCTGTCCCGGGAGGCCGCTCGTCAGGTGAGCGGCCTCGGTCTCAGACGGTAATCGGCGCGGTGATCCGGCGGTCGGCGATCGAGCGCCCGGCCTGGAGTTCGTACGAACCCTTCACAAACGACCAGGTGCCCGCCGCCTCGTCCCAGACCTCGAAGGCGCGGCGGGGCAGTTCGACGGTGACCTCGGCGCGTTCGCCGGGGGCGGCCTCGACGCCGGCGAATCCGGCCAGCCAGCGGGCCGGGCGGGTGGGGTCGGGCTGCGCGGGGGCCAGGTAGAGCTGGACGACCTCGCGGCCGGGGCGGTCGCCGGTGTTGCGCAGGCGGACCCGCACGGTGGTGCCGGTGACCTGGAGGGACTCGTAGGTCCAGTCGGTGTAGCCGAGGCCGTGGCCGAAGGGGTAGGCGGGGGTGCGGCTTTCCCGTTCCCAGGCGCGGTAGCCGATGAAGACGTCCTCGGTGTAAGGGAGTTCGCCGTTCTCGGGGACGACCTGGGTGACCGGGGCGTCGGCCAGGGAGCCCCAGGTGGTGGGGAGCCGGCCGCCCGGTTCGTGGGCGCCGGTCAGTACGTCGGCGAGCGCGGCGCCGCCCTCCTGGCCGGGGAACCAGCTCAGCAGCACGGCGGCGACCTCGTCCCGCCAGGGCAGTTCGACCGGGGAGCCGGCGTTGACCACCACGACGGTGTTCGGGTTGGCGGCGGCGACGGCGCGGACCAGGTCGTCCTGGCGGCCGGGGAGCTTCAGGTCGGTGCGGTCGAAGCCCTCGGACTCGACGCGTTCGGTGGTGGCGACGACGACCACGGCGGTGTCGGCACCCCGGGCGGTCTCGACGGCCTCGGCGATCAGCTCGTCGGGGTCGCGTACGGGTTCGGCGTGGCACAGGGAGAAGGTGATGACCTTCATCGGCATGTCGTCGGGGAGGTCGACGACGTACCGCAGGCTGACCTCGACCGGCTGCCCGGCGGTCAGCTCCACCTCGGCGCGGGGCTCGGGGGCGCCGAAGAAGGACAGGAAGGGGTCGTCCTTGACGGGGCGCTGCACGTCGTCGAAGTGGGTGGTGCCGTCGACGGTGAGGGTGAAGGCGCCCAGGCCCTTGATGCCGAAGGTGTGGGTGCCGGTCTCGCGCGGGGTGAAGGTGCCGGTGAGGTCGACGGTGTGCAGGGCCTCGTGGGTGACGCCCTCGGGCAGGTCGGAGCCCATCCACTGGACGTGGCCGTCGGGGGCGTTGGCGGTGCCGATGACCCGGCCGTCGGTGTCGTGGCAGACGGTGCGCAGGGCGAAGCCCTTGCCGGCGACGGCGAGTTCGGTGTTCGGGTCGGCGCCGACGGCGTAGCGGAGGGTGCCCTCGGGGAGGGCGGCGGTGAGGCCGTCGAGCGGGGAGACGACGTGCGCGGGGAAGACGGTGGCGGAGCCGCCGCCGAGGACGCGGGCGTCGCGGGCGGCGGCGCCGATGAGGGCGACGGTGCCGGGCCGCAGGGGAAGCGCCCCGCCCTCGTTGCGGACCAGGACGAAGGAGCGGCGGGCGATCTCACGGGCGAGGGCGGCGCCGTCCACCGGGGCCGGGGGCTCGGGGACGACCGGTTCGGCGCCCTGGAGGACGCCGACGCGGGCGGCGAGCCGCAGCACGTTGCGCACGGCCGCGTCGACCTTCGCCTCCTCGACCCGGCCGTCGCGTACGGCCTGCGCGAGGGCCTCGCCGTAGACGGTCCCGGGGCCGGGCATCGCGACGTCCAGGCCGCCGTCGATGGCGCCGGTGGTGGAGCGGGCGGCGGTCCAGTCGGAGACGTTGAAGCCGTCGAAGCCCCACTCGCCGCGCAGGATCTCTTCGACCAGCCTGTGGTGCTCGGTCATGGTCGGCCCGTTGACCGAGTTGTAGGCGGTCATGATGCCCCAGGGGTGGGCGTCGGCGACGATCGCCTCGAAGGGGGCCAGGTACAGCTCGCGCAGGGCGCGTTCGGAGACCAGGTTGTTCACGGTGAAGCGGTCGGTCTCGGCGTCGTTGGCGACGAAGTGCTTCACGGTGGTGCCGACGCCGCCGGACTGGACGCCGGTGACATAGCCGGTGCCGATCCGGCCGGTGAGGTACGGGTCCTCGCTGTACGCCTCGAAGTGCCGGCCGCCGAGCGGGGAGCGGTGCAGGTTGACGGTCGGGGCGAGCAGCACGTGGACGCCCTTGCGGCGGGCCTCCTGGGCCAGCAGCACCCCGGCGCGGCGGGCCAGCTCCGGGTCCCAGGAGGCGGCCAGCGCGGTCGGGGAGGGCAGCGCCACGGAGGGGTCGTCGGCGCTCCAGCGCACCCCCCGGACGCCGATCGGGCCGTCGGACATCACCAGGGAGGCGAGGCCGATCTCCGGGAACGCGGGCAGGGTCCACATGTCCTGCCCGGCCAGCAGCCGTGTCTTCGCCTCCAGGTCGAGCTTGCCGAGGGCGGCCTCGACGGCCGCCTCCCGAGCCTCGGTCTCCACCGCTGTCTCAGCCACCGCGGCACCTCCTCGTCGAAAGCCGTTCGGACGTCCTCATCCTGCACCCGGCACCTGGTGATCGGTAGGTTTCGTTACCTTGTCGTTATATGGTGACCGTTCGTATGACGTACGGTGACGCCATGACGACCAGGGCCAGGAGCGCGGACCGGCGCGCGGAGATCCTGCGGGCCGCCGTCGAGGTCATCGCCGAGCGGGGGTACCGGGGCGCGAGCCTGGCCGCCGTGGCCGAGCGGGTCGGGCTCACCCAGCAGGGGCTGATGCACCACTTCCCGAACAAGGAGGCGCTGCTGGTCGCGGTCCTGGAGGAACGGGACCGCTGGGACGCCCTGCCCGCCGACGGCCTGCGCCTGGATCTGCTCGCCTCGCTGGTCGAGTACAACGCGATGCGGCCGGGCATCGTCCAGACCTTCTCCGCGCTGCTCGGGGAGAGCGTGACGGAGGGGCATCCGGCGCGTGCGTACTTCGCCGAGCGGTACGGCCGGGTGCGCGGCTCGATGGCGGAGCTGCTGCGCGCGGAGTACGGCGACCGGCTGCCGAGCGGGCTGGCCCCGGAGCGGGCGGCGCCGCTCATGGTGGCGGTGCTGGACGGGTTGCAGTACCAGTGGCTGCTGGACCCGGAGTCGGTGGACATGCCGGGGGCGTTCCGGGACTTCCTGACGCTGCTGGGCGAGTCGTGAGGCGCGTCCGGCAGCGTCAGGCGCCGTAGCGCGCGTCACTTCCGTCACGCGATACTGCCGCCGTCCGGCGGACCCGCCCGAGGGCGGCCGTATGGCGTGACGGAAGGACCTGGATTCCCTTGACCGGCACAGGCGTTCGGATCGGTGTACTCTCCCTGGCCCTGGTGGCGGGGCTCTCGGCACCGGCGGCGGCGGACCCGGCGGCAGTCGGCTCGGCGGCAGTCGGCTCGGCGGCAGTCGGCTCGGCGGCAGTCGGCTCGGCGGCAGTCGGCTCGGCGGCAGTCGGCTCGGCGGCAGTCGGCTCGGCGGTCACCGTGGAGGAACAGCGGCTCGACCGGGCGGTGCCCCAGGAGATCCTGCGGCGGTCCGGATTCGACGCGGTGGCACCGGCGTTCGCCCGCGCCCTCGGCCGCGCGGACTCTTACGCCGAGGCCCGCCGTACGGTCCTGCGGCAGGGGTCGGCGCTGTGGGAGCGGGCGGTGGACCGGGCGCGGGGGCGGGGTCCGGCGCGCGGGGACCTGGCGCGGGACGACGACCGGCCGCTGTACTGGGCGCGGCTCGGCATGACGCGGGAACTGCGGGGGTGGGAGCCGGAGTCCGGGCTGCCGTCCCGTCAGCGGGCGGCGCTGCTGGAGGACCTGGAGCGGACCTCGCGGGGGCAGGAGGACATCCGGCTGCCGGGCGGCGGGGGTGGCGTGCGGCGGGTCCTGGTCACCGGGTTCGACCCGTTCACGCTGGACCGGGACATCCGTATCTCCAACCCGTCGGGGGCGTCCGCGCTGGCGCTGGACGGTGCGGTGATCCAGACCGACCGGGGGCCGGCCCGGGTGGAGACGGCGGTGTTCCCGGTGCGCTGGGACGACTTCGCGGGCGGTGAGGTGGAGCGGGCGCTGCGGCCGTACCTGCCGCGCGTCGACCTGTTCGCGACGGTGAGCCAGGGGCGGGTGGGCCGGTTCGACGTGGAGCGGACCAACGGGGCCTGGCGTGGCGGCTTCGCGGACAACGAGAACGTCTCGCGGACGGGGGTCGTGCCGGTGTCCGACCCGGCCGGCCAGCCGCAGTGGACGACGACCACCCTGCCGTACCGGGAGATCGTGGCGGCGGACACCGGGCGGTTCCCGGTGTACGACAACACCAGCGTGACCGAGGTCCCGGCGGGCGGCACCGAGCCCGTGGTGCGGCCGGACGGGCCCACGCCCGGGTCGGCGGCGCGGGCCGGGGGCGGCGGGGACTACCTGTCCAACGAGATCGCCTACCGGGCGACGCTGCTGCGCGACCGGCTGGGGCTGCGCGGCGAGCTGCCCGGCGGGCATGTGCACACGCCGGTGCTCCAGTTCGGCGCCGGGAACACCACCGAGGTCACGGACGCCGACTTCGTACGCGACCGGCGCGACATCGTGGCGCAGGTGCGGGCGATCGTGTCGGTGGCGGTCAGTGCGTCGGCGGAACGGGCGCGGAGCTGACGGCGGCGGTCTCCTCGTCGCCGTCGCGGGTCTGTTCGCCCAGCAGTTCGCGGGCGAGGAGGGTGGCTCCGGCGACCGCGCCCGGCATCAGGAACACCGCGACGACGGGGACCAGGAAGGCCAGGCCCAGCGGGGTGCCGAAGCCCCACACCAGCGTCTTGCGGGAGCGCAGCAGGGCGAGGCGGTCACGGAGGACGACGCCGCGGCGCTGGAGGGCGACGGAGGTCAGTTCCTCGGTGAGGAAGAAGCCGGTGACGAAGAAGCCGATCACGGGGACGACCGTCTGGCCGACGACCGGGATGAAGCCGAGCGCGAAGAGGAGCACGCCCCAGATCGCGGCGCGGACGACGATACGGAGGCTGTCACGGCCGGAGATCCACAGCTCCCGCCAGAGCGGCAGGTCGGACTCGGGGGCGGTGCCGTCCGGGGAGACGTCCCGGTCGACCCGCTCGGACAGGCTCTCGTAGAAGGGCTGGCCGATCAGCAGGGTCACCGCGGTGAAGGTGAGGACGGCCAGGAGCAGGGCGAGGGCGAACAGGACGGCGGTGAGGAAGCCGCGGAAGAGGCCGGGCCAGGGGCTGGACCAGTCGTCGGCGAAGGGGGTGGCCCAGGCGACGAAGTCCGCGCCCCACAGGGCGAGCGCCACCAGGGCCGCCAGGTACAGGACCAGGGTGATCAGTCCCGGCAGCAGCCCGAAACCGTAGCTCTTGCCGTGCCGGGCCACCCAGCGCTGGCCCTTCAGGAGATGACCGAATCCCGCCCCAAGATCACGCATGGGCGCACTCTATCGGGCGGGGGGCCGCGGGTGCATGGGCGCTGGGGCCCGGGGGTCAGTGGCCTCCGGTGAGCTGTCCGGTGAGCCGCTCGCGCATGGCGGCGCTGGGCTCGTTGAGGCCGGTGACGGTGACCTTCTTGCCGCGTTCGGCGTACTTGGTCTCGATGGCGTCCAGCGCGGCGACCGAGGAGGCGTCCCAGATGTGGGTGCCGGAGAGGTCGATGACCACGTCGTCCGGGTCGTTCTTGTAGTCGAACTGGTGGACGAGGTCGTTGGACGAGGCGAAGAAGAGCTCGCCGGTGACCGAGTAGACGACCTGCTGGCCGTCGGGGTCGACCACGCCGGACACCTGGGCCAGGTGGGCGACGCGCTTGGCGAAGACGGTCATCGCGGTGAGGGAGCCGACGACGACGCCGATGGCCAGGTTGTCGGTGGCGACCACCACGACGACGGTGACGACCATGACGGTCGTCTCGCCCAGCGGCATCCGCTTGAGGGTCTTCGGCCGGACCGAGTGCCAGTCGAAGGTGCCCACCGACACCATCACCATGACGGCGACCAGGGCGGCCATCGGAATGTCCGAGACGACGGGCCCGAAGGCGATGCACAGCACCATCAGGAACGACCCGGCGAGGAAGGTGGACAGGCGGGTGCGGGCGCCGGAGACCTTCACGTTGATCATGGTCTGGCCGATCATGGCGCAGCCGCCCATGCCGCCGAAGAAGCCGGTGACGATGTTGGCGATGCCCTGGCCGATGGACTCCCGGGTCTTGTCGGAGCGGGTGTCGGTGATGTCGTCGACCAGCTTGGCCGTCATCAGCGACTCCATCAAACCCACCAGCGCCATCGCGAGGGCGTAGGGGGCGATGGTGGTCAGGGTGTCGAGGGTGAACGGCACGTCGGGCAGGCCCGGCACCGGCAGGGAGGAGGGCAGGTCGCCCTTGTCGCCGACGGTCGGTACGGCGATGCCGGCGGCGACGGTGATCACGGTGAGGACGACGATGGAGACCAGCGGCGCCGGGACCACCTTGGTGACCTTGGGGAAGAACACCATCAGGGCGAGGCCGCCGATGATCAGCGGGTAGACGGCCCAGGGCACGTCGTGCATCTCCGGCACCTGCGCCATGAAGATCATGATCGCGAGGGCGTTGACGAAGCCCACCATGACGCTGCGCGGCACGAACCGCATCAGCTTGGCGACCCCGAGCGCACCGAGGACCACCTGGAAGACACCGGCGAGGATGACGGCGGCGACCAGGTAGCCGAGGCCGTGCTCGCGGTTGAGCGGGGCGATGACCAGGGCGACCGCGCCGGGGCGGCGGAGATCATCGCCTTGCGGCCGCCGACGACCGAGATCACGACCGCCATGGTGAACGAGGCGAACAGACCGATCGCGGGGTCGACGCCGGCGATGATCGAGAAGGAGATCGCCTCGGGGATCAGGGCGAGGGCGACGACCAGGCCGGCCAGCACCTCGGTGCGCAGCACCTTGGGCGAGGCGAGCCAGTCCGGCTTGGACAGGCGTGGCCTGGGGGTCTGGGACAGCGGTGAGGACATGCGACCGTTTCTGTTCAGGCGCACGTATCCACTTGCCGCTGGGCACTCGCGCGCGGTGTGCGTGACTCCGAGGGGGAATCCCCCGGGAAACCGTCCGGGGATTCGTCCGGGGGAATCGTCCGAGGCCCGGCCGCCTCGACGGGCCTCGACGGACAGACTCGACGGACAGAGCGGCGGCCCGTTCGGGGCGCCGGTCGGGCATCATGGTTCTACCCGCTCGATGACTCTACCCTGACGTGAGGGAAGAGTGCGAGTTGCCCAGTACGAGGAGAGACACGGCGATGACGGAACAGCGACAGATGCAGATCGGCGAGGTCGCCGAACGGACCGGTTTGTCGCTGCGCACCATGCGTCATTACGAAGAAGTCGGCCTCGTTGTTCCCTCCGCCCGCAGCAAGGGCGGTTTTCGCCTGTACACGGAGTCGGATGTCGAGCGGCTGATGGTGATCCGCCGGATGAAGCCGCTGGACTTCTCCCTGGAGGAGATGCGGGACCTGCTGGAGATCACCGACCGGCTGTCGGCGGCCGGTTCCGGTGAGACGCCCTCCGAGGAGGAGCGGGAGCGGCTGCGGGAGCGCCTGGACTCCTACCGCAAGGTGGCCGACGCGCGCTGCGAGACGCTGCGGGCCCGGCTGTCGATGGCCGAGGACTTCGCCGCCACGCTGCGGCAGCGGCTGGCCGAGTCCGGCGGGGAGCCGGCTCGGCAGTAGGGGCGGCGGGGCCGGGCGGGGTCGACGGGGCCGACCGGAAACCGGCGGGGCCGGAACCTACCCTCGCGTCAGGGTAGGTTCCAGAACCGGACGTCAGAGCTTGACGATCATCTTCCCGGTGTTGTCGCCGCGCAGGACGCCGAGGAACGCCTCCAGGTTGTTCTCGATGCCCTCGACGACGGTCTCGCGGTACTTCAGCCGGCCGTCGCGGACCCAGGGGCCGACCTCTTCCACGAACTGCGGCTGGAGGTCGTAGTGGTCGCCGACGAGGAAGCCCTCGATGCGGCCGCGGGTCTGGATGAGGCGGGCGAGGTTCTTCGGGCCGGGGGCGGGCTCGGTGTTGTTGTAGACGGAGATCATGCCGCAGACCGCGATCCGGCCGCCCCGGTTGAGGGAGCCGATGGCGGCCTCCAGGTGGTCGCCGCCGACGTTGTCGAAGTAGACGTCGACACCGTCCGGGGCGGCGGCGCGGAGCTGGCCGCTGACGTCGCCGTCCTTGTAGTTGAAGGCGGCGTCGAAGCCGTACTCGTCCGTGAGCAGCTTGACCTTCTCGTCGGACCCGGCGGAGCCGATGACCCGCGAGGCGCCCTTCAGCTTCGCGATCTGCCCGACCTGACCGCCGACGGCGCCCGCGGCACCGGACACGAACACGGCGTCGCCCTCCTTGAAGGAGGCGGTGCGCAGCAGACCGGCGTACGCGGTGAGGCCGGGCATGCCGAGCACGCCGAGGTACGTCGACAGGGGCGCGACCTCGGGGTCGACCTTGACGGCCTGCTGCGCGTCCACGACGGCGTACTCGCGCCAGCCGAGCCAGTGCAGGACGTGGTCGCCGACGGCGAGGCCCTCGGCGTTCGACGCCACGACCTCGCCGACCGCGCCGCCCTGCATGACCTTGCCCAGCTCGAAGGGGGCGACGTAGGACTTGGCGGCGCTCATCCGGCCGCGCATGTACGGGTCGACGGAGAGATAGGTGTTGCGGACCAGCACCTGGCCCTCACCGGGGGTGGGAACGTCCGCCTCGACGAGGGCGAAGTCCTCCTCCTTCGGCCAGCCGACCGGGCGGCTCAGCAGGTGCCATTCGCGGTTGACGGAGGGGAGCGTGGGGGACTCGGTCATGAGCGGCCCTTTCGAAGATGTTTCAGTACCTGAAACAACTGTGCGCCTGGAAATTTCAGGTTGTCAAACAATGGGTACCCTGAATCCATGGCCGACGCGCACCCCACCCCCCGACCGGACGCACTGACCCTGGAGGTCGTCGAGCTGATCGGCGTGGCCGTGGCCCGGTTCCACGCGGACTACGAGGAGGCGGCGGCCGAGCACGCGCTGACCGGGGCGCAGGCGCGGCTGCTGAGGCTGCTGTCCCTGGAGCCGCTGCCGATGCGCAGGCTCGCCCGCAAGCTGCGGTGCGAACCGTCGAACGTCACCGGCATCGTGGACCGCCTGGAGGCACGCGGGCTGGTCGAGCGCCGCCCCGACCCCGGCGACCGGCGCGTGAAGGTGGCGGCGGCCACGGAGGAGGGCCTGCGGGTGTCCCGGAGCCTGCGGGAGTCACTGCGCTTCGCGCGGGAGCCGCTGGCGGGGCTGGCGGAGGGGGAGCGGCTGGCGCTGCGGGACGCGTTGCGGAGGATGGTGGGGGAGGACGAGGGGGCGGAGGGCTGAGCCGTCGGGCGCCTACGCGTCGAACTCGTACTGAAGCTCGTAGAGGTGCCCGGCCTTCACCATGACGGTCACCTCGACCGGGGCCTCCCCGTCACTGTGGACGACCCGGAGGGTGCGCAGGACGGGCGTGCTGCTGGTGAGGCGGAGGGCCTGGTACTGCTCCTGGGTGGGGATGCGTGCGGAGACGCGGTCGACGCTGTGGCGCGGGGGATGCCCCACTTCCGTGAGCAGTGCAGTGGCACCGCCTTTGATCCGGCGGCGCTCCATGAGAGCCGTGCCCCGGGCGATGTCCAGTGGGTAGTAGCAGTGGGCGAGTTCGGCGGGCTCGTCGTCGATCAGGAGGAGCTGGGCGCGCAGCAGAGCCGTGCCGTCCGCCGGGAGGCCGAAGGCGGCTCGGACGTCGGCGGGCGGAATGACCTCGGCGACCTCGCGCAGGGCGCTGCGGGCGTGGGTGCCGTGCTTGGCGGCCTCGGTGAGCCAGCGGCCCGGAGCCGTGAGCGCGGCGGGCCGGACCCTGCGCTGCCGGTGCTCGCGCACCGTGACGGCGGCTCCCGCCCGGCCGACCACGAGGCTCTCCTCCTTGAGGAGTTGGAGTGCCTTCTGCACCGTGGCGTTCGACGCGTCGAAGCGTTCCTTGAGCCGCGCCGTCGAGGGCAGGTTCGCACCCGGCGCGAGTTCGCCGCTCATGATGTCGTCGCGCAGATCGGCGGCGATGCGCTCGTGCAGCGAGCGGCGGTCGACGGCTTCCGTTTCTGCCTGGGGCACGGTCATCCGATCCTGATCTCGTAACGCAGTCTCTGCCGTAGGGCAGGCATCACCATACGGTCGGCCTGGATCGGGCGGTCGTCGCGGTCGAGCGTGAGCCGGGTGAGCCGGAGGACCGGCTCGTCAGGGGCGGTGTCCAGGGTCCGGCACTCCTCCTCGTCGGGCAGCGCGGCCGTCACGTCCTCCCTCACCAGGACGCCGACGTGGCCGAGTTCCGCGAGCAAGGCGACGGCTCCGCCGCGGATCTTGGCGGTGCGGGCGAGGTCGGTGCCCTGGGCGATGGGCAGGGGGTAGTACGTGTCGGTCAGTTCGTTCGGACGCTCGTCGAGGAGGATCAGGCGGCGGCGCACGACGACCGGCTCCCCTGCCGCGATGCCGAACAGCTCCGCGACCTCGGCCGGTGCGGGCACCTCGCCGGCGTGCAGGATGCGCTGGGTTCCCCGACGGCCCTGCGCGGCGGCTTCGGCGGCCCAGGCGTCTTTCTTCTGCGGGGTCAGATACGGAAGGGATGCGCTGACCCAGCTGCTCGTGCTCACAAAGCCCTCCTCGTGACCGATGCCAGACTCCCACGGTGGCCTCAACGTTAGCGACCTCGCCCGGATGTTCCCCACCATCCTGCCACCTAGCCACCATTCGCGAAACGCAGTAAGGTTGCCGCTCGTCGGACGCCCCAGTTCCCGGAGGTGGCCCCGTGCCCCTGTCACGGCACCGTCGTTTCCCACGCTCACGCACCTCGGTGCGCGACGCCCGCGCTTTCGTCCGTCAGGTGCTGACGGACTGGGGTCACACCGATCGACTGGACGACATAACGCTGTGCGTCTCCGAGTTGGCCACGAACGCGCTTCTGCACGGAGCGCCGCCCGGCAGGGAGTACTGCGTGAGTCTCACGCTCGACGAGAGGTCGATCCTCCTCTCGGTCCGGGACAGCGGCGACCGCAGCCTGGTCCTCGACGGGCCGGAGGCCGGCCCCGGTGCGTGTTCCGGGCGCGGGCTGCCTCTGGTCCGGGAAGTGGCCGACGGCATGGGAGTCACGCGGCATGTCGTCGGCAAGGCCGTGTGGGCCGTCTTCAGGACGACGCCGTCGGTCCCGGTGCCTCGTCCGGCCCGGCGGACAGGAACGGCCGCAGCACCGTCAGCAGGGCCTGAGGCCGGTGCAAGGGGATGATGTGGCCGCAGTCCTCGATGACGTGTCCGGTGAGGTCGTCGGTGACGGGGCGGAGTTGGCGTTCCAGGGCGGTGCCGACGGGGTGGGCGCCGACGGCCAGGGTCGGGACGGTCAGGCGGGTGGTGGTGAGCGCCCGTTCGATCTGCTCGGCGCTCTCGGGCAGGGCCCGGTAGGTGGCGAACGCGCCGCCGAGCGCCGCCCGGCCGGTGTACGCGCGGACGAAGGCGTCCCGGACGGACGGGCGGACGCCCGCGCCGAGGGTGCCGGCGTTGAGGAACCAGTCGACGTACTCGGCCTCGTGTCCTTCGAGGACGGTTTCGGCGAGGCCGGGCTCGGCGGCGTGGAAGCCGAACCACCACGGCGGCCCGCCGGCCAGGAAGTCCTCGGCGCCGGGCAGCCGGCCCAGCAGGGACTCCATGACGACCAGGCGCCGGACGAGGCCGGGGCGGCGCAGGGCGAGGAGGAAGGCCGGCGGGGTGCCGGCGTCGATGCCGGCCACGGCGGCCGAGGAGACGCCGAGCGCGGTGAGCAGCGCCTCGGCGTCCTCGGCCAGGGTGCCGGCGTCGTATCCGGCGGCGGGCCGGGCGCTCGCGCCGAAGCCGCGCAGGTCCGGCGCGATGACGAGGTGGTCGCGGGACAGGTCGGCCAGGACGTCCGTCCACACCTGCCAGGTGTGCGGGAAGCCGTGCAGCAGCAGGACGGCGGGGCCGGATCCGGCGAGGGCGACGTTGAGTTCGGTGCCGTTGACGGGGACGCGGCGCAGGTCGGGCATGGCGGGCTCCGGGTGCGGGGGTGAACAGAGGTGACCTGGTCACCGTAAGGAACTAGCCTGGTGGGCCCAAGACGGCACTTCTGTTTCAGGTGGTGAGGTACGGGTGACCACGTCACGTCCCGGTGATCTGCTCGATCCGCGCTGTCCGACGCGGCAGTTGCTCGACCGCGTCGGCACCAAGTGGACGTCGATGGTGGTCAAGGTGCTGGCCGAGGAGGCGCCGGGCGAGATCCGGTTCGCGGAGTTGCGGCGCCGGGTCCCCGGCATCTCGCAGAAGATGCTGTCCACCACCCTGCGGAGCCTGGACCGCGACGGCCTGGTCGCCCGGCGCGTCGAGCCCACCGTGCCGCCCGCCGTCCACTACCGGCTCACCGAGCTGGGCCTCTCCCTCGAAGGGCCGCTGTCCGCCCTGCGGGTCTGGGCCGAGACGCACATGTCGGAGATCGACCGGAACAACCGGCTCGCCGACGCGCCGGTCAGCGAGTAGGCGCGGAGGCGCGGCGGCGCTTCACGAGCACCACCACAGCCACCGGTCACACGTCTCCGACGCCGACGGCTCCGGGTCGGAGGTCGAGGGCTCGGGGCCGGAGGTTTCCGGGAGGGAAGGGGACTCGTCCGCCGGGGTGGTCTCCGCCGGGGGTGCCGAGGAGGCGCCCGGGGTGGTGGCGTGGGAGGTCGTCGGGTCCGTGTCCTCGTCGTCGTCCGGGGCGCCGGAGTCCGTCGCCTCCGTCGTGCCCGACGCGTCCGGGTCCGCCGACGCCGAGTCCGAGGCGTCCGGGGACGCCGTGCCCGTCGCGCCGGCGGACGTCGCGTCGTCCACGGGGGCGGCCGTGGTTCCCGGCGCGGGATCGTCCTCGTCCTCCCGGTCGGACTCGGGGGCCCCTTCCCCGGACGTGGCCGGTTTCGAGGAGGGGAAGCCGGGGACGTCGGTGCCGAGTTCGGCCAGGCTCAGGCCGCCGGCGGCGAGTACGAACCCGGCGGTGATCAGCAGGACCCGGCGGCGGCGCCTGCGGTGGGCCGCCGCTTTGCGATCGCGTCGGCCGGGCACGTCCCCATCGGTGGCGGGACCGTCGGCGGCCGGACCCTCGGCGGCCGGACCCTCGGCGTCGGGGCCGCCGCCCGCCGGGCCCCGCTCCCGGCTCCGCCGCCCGCCCTGCCGCTGCTCGCGTCTGCGGGCGGCACGGCCCCCCGGAGCCGCTGCCCCGGCGACGGCGACGGCGACGGCCGTGGACTCCCCCGCCGCCCCTGCGGTGATGTGCCGTCCGCCGTTCGGGGCTTCCGGCACCTCCAGGGTCTCCGTGGCCGATATGTCCGCCGGGCCGGCCGGTGCGCCGCACCCCGGGCAGACCAGGGCGCCGTTGACGTGCCGTCGGCACGGCTCGCAGTAGTCCATGACGCGTGAAGGTTAAGTTCCGCGTCGGCCG
Source organism: Streptomyces sp. ISL-12 (assembly GCF_018614415.1). GTDB lineage: Bacteria > Actinomycetota > Actinomycetes > Streptomycetales > Streptomycetaceae > Streptomyces. The sequence continues at coordinate 35,599 of NZ_JAGGOO010000081.1, read as the reverse complement.
CCTTCCTAGTGCCGCCTGTGAAAGTTGTGTGGGAAACGGCCGCCCCGGCAGGTGACGAGGTTTCGAAAGCTCCCGAAACCGTTATGCGTCCGACCCATTGACACCCCCGCCACCCCGTCCTTACTGTCACGCCAGCATTTCGAACGAGTGACGAAATATCGAACGTAGCGGAGGGCAGCTGCCGTGCGCATCACCGGAATCAGCACGCACGTGGTCGGAACGCCGTGGCGCAACCTGACCTATGTCCAGGTGCACACCGACGAGGGCCTGACCGGAGTCGGCGAGACCCGGATGCTCGGTCACACCGACGCGCTCCTCGGTTACCTGAAGGAGGCCGAGGTCAACCACATTCTCGGCTCCGACCCGTTCGCTGTCGAGGACCTCGTCAAGCGCATGAAGTACGGCGACTACGGGCGCGCGGGCGAGATCGTGATGTCCGGCATCGCCGTCGTCGAGATGGCCTGCTGGGACATCAAGGGCAAGGCGCTCGGCGTGCCGGTGTGGCAGCTGCTGGGCGGCAAGGTCACCGACAAGGTGAAGGCGTACGCCAACGGGTGGTACACCACGGAGCGGACGCCCGAGGCGTACCACAAGGCCGCCCAGGGGGTCATGGAGCGCGGGTACCGGGCGCTGAAGATCGACCCGTTCGGGACCGGGCACTTCGAGCTGGACCACGAGCAGACGCTGTACGCCGTCTCGCTCATCGAGGCCGTGCGGGACGCCATCGGGCCCGAGGCCGAGCTGATGCTGGAGATGCACGGCCGGTTCTCCCCCTCCACCGCCGTACGGCTCGCCAAGGAACTGGCTCCCTTCAAGCCGGCCTGGCTGGAGGAGCCGGTGCCGCCGGAGAACCTGCGGGCGCTGAAGAAGGTCGCCGAGAAGGTGGACATCCCCGTCGCCACCGGTGAGCGCATCCACGACCGGATCGAGTTCCGGGAGCTGTTCGAGGACCAGTCCGTCGACATCATCCAGCCGGACGTCGGCCACATCGGCGGCATCTGGGAGACCCGCAAGCTCGCCGCGACCGCCGAGACGCACTACACGCTGGTCGCGCCGCACAACGTGGGCGGCTCCGTGCTCACCGCCGCCTCGCTCCAGGTCGGCTTCACCTCCCCCAACTTCAAGATCCTGGAGCACTTCAACGACTTCGCGGACGCGGAGATCAAGAAGGTGGTCAAGGGCGCTCCGCAGGTGGACCCGGAGGACGGGTGCTTCCACCTCTCCGACGCCCCCGGGCTCGGCGTGGAGCTGGACACCGACGCCGCCGCCGAGTTCCCGCAGCAGCAGGCCCGGTTCGACCTGTGGGCCGAGGGCTGGGAGCAGCGCAAGCCCAAGGGCACCCAGTGAGCACCGCCGTCGTCATCGAGGCGCCGGGCGCGCACCGGCTCGTCCCGCACGAGCCGCGCGACCCGGCCGCCGGGGAGGCGCTGGTACGGGTGCACGCCGCCGGTATCTGCGGCAGCGACCGTGAGGTGCACCAGGGCAACAGGCCGGAGGGGTACGTCCGTTACCCGCTGGTCCCCGGGCACGAGTGGTCGGGGACGGTCGAGGCGGTCGGGGCCGGGGTGCCGGTCTCGCTCGTCGGGCGGAAAGTGGTCGGCGAGGGGTTCCGCAACTGCCAGGTGTGCGACCGGTGCCACGCCGGTGAGACAACGTTGTGCACCGCCGGGTACGAGGAGACCGGGTTCACCCAGCCGGGCGCCATGGCCCCGACGCTGACGCTCCCGGCCCGGCTGCTGCACGTCCTGCCCGACGACGCCGACCTCTCGGCCGCCGCCCTGCTGGAGCCGGCCGCCTGTATCGCCGCCGCCGCGCTGAAGGCGAACGCCCGGCCGGGTGAGCGGGTCGCCGTCGTCGGCACGGGCACGCTCGGGATGTTCGCCGTGCAGTTCCTCGCCGCCGGCTCCCCCGCCGAGCTGCTGACCGTCGGTACGCGCGGCGACCGGGAGGCGCTGTCCCGGCAGTTCGGGGCGACCGACTTCCGCACCAAGGACCAGCCGCTCCCCGACGACTTCGACGTCGTCATCGAGACCGCGGGGTCGGCCGACGCCGCCCGTACCGCGGCGGCGCTGCTCCGGCGCGGGGGACGGCTGGTGCTGACCGGCATCCCGGCGCCCGGCGCCGCCGGCCTCGACCCCACCGGCCTGGTCGTGCGGCAGCTGGAGGTGCACACCGTCTTCGGGGCGCCCCCGGACGCCTGGGCGCACACCGTCCGGGTGTTCGCCGCCGGGCTGCTCGACCCGCTGCCGCTGGTGACGCACGAACTGCCGCTCGCCGAGTTCCCGCACGCCATCGAGCTGGTGGGGTCCGGCGATCCGAAGGTCGGCAAGGTACTGCTGCGTCCCTGAGGCAGCCCCCAGCCGTACGCCGGTACGGGGGCGACCTGACGGCCTCCGTACCGGCGTACACCCATGCCCCGCCCGTCTGCCATGTGCCGCGAACCTTGTCCGGCATATCGAACACGAAGGACAGCTTGTGACCGACGCTTCCGCCACGGCGCCCCGCCGGCCCGGTGAGCAGGCGCTCACCGCCCTCGGCCTGGGCGCGCCCGCCCTCGACCCCGCCGACGCCTCGCCGCACACCTTCCCGGACGGCGGTCGCTGGCGCACCGAGATCCCGTCCTGCGAGGGTCCCGAGGCGCTGGCGGTGGTCCTGAAGGAGTCCTCCCGCCTCGACGTGCCGATCCACCGGATCAGCCAGGGCAGCGGGGTGTGGATGCTCTCCGACGCCGAGATCACCGAGATGGTCGAGGCCACCGCCGCCCGCGACATCGAACTGTGCCTGTTCACCGGTCCGCGCGGGACCTGGGACATCGGCGGCTCCACCCGGACCGACTCCGGCGGCGGCGGGCTGCGCGCACGCGGCCACGACGCCGTCGCCGGATGCGTCGAAGACGCCGTCCGGGCCACCGAGTTGGGCGTCAAGTGCCTGCTCGTCGCCGACGAGGGCGTGCTGTGGACGCTGCACCGGGCGCGGGCCCAGGGGATCATCCCCGCCGACACCACCCTGAAGGTCTCGGCGCTCGTGGGCCCCGTCAACCCGGCCTCGTTCGCCGTCTACGAGCGGCTCGGCGCCGACTCCGTCAACGTGCCCAGCGACCTGACGCTGGACCACCTCACCGAGATCCGCCGGGTGTCGGCGGCGCCGATGGACATGTACATCGAGGCTCCGGACGACCTGGGCGGCTATGTGCGGATGTACGAGGTGGCGGAGCTGATCCGGCGCGGCGCCCCGCTCTACCTGAAGTTCGGCCTGTCGAAGTCCCCCGGCATCTACCCGTACGGCCACCACCTGCGGGAACTGACACTGGCCACCGCCAAGGAGCGGGTGCGGCGCGGGCGGCTCGCGCTGGACCTGCTCGCGCGGCACGGTGCCGGCGGCGACATGGCCCCGCTCGGCACGCGGCTGCCCGGCTCGCTCAACCGGTTCGAGATCTCGTCATAACGTTCTGGAAACTCCCTTCTCAAAAGAAGACACGACCGCGCACAATCCGACACACCTCGTCTCGGTTCCTCCTCGCACACATCAAGGATGATGATCATGCGTAACCGCAGAGCCGCACTCGCCGCCATCGCCTCGGCCGCCTCCCTCGCCCTGACCCTGACCGCCTGCGGCCAGAGCAGCGAGGGCGGCAGCGAGGAGGACAAGGGAAGCTCGGAGGGGGCGACCATCGGCATCGCGATGCCGACCAAGTCCTCCGAGCGCTGGATCGCCGACGGCGCCAACGTCGTCAAGGAGCTGGAGGCCAAGGGCTACGAGACCAAGCTGGTCTACGGGGAGGACGACCCCGACCAGCAGGTCTCGCAGATCGAGAACCTGATCACCCAGGGCGTGAAGGCGCTGATCATCGCGGCCATCGACAACAAGTCGATGAACAACGTGGTGCAGCAGGCCAAGGACGCCGACATCCCGGTGATCTCCTACGACCGCCTGATCCTGGGCACGGAGAACGTCGACTACTACGCCTCCTTCGACAACGAGAAGGTCGGCGAGCTCCAGGGCACCTACATCCTGGAGAAGCTCGGGCTGAAGGACGGCAGCGAGAAGGGCCCCTTCAACATCGAGCTGTTCGCCGGCTCCAACGACGACAACAACACCCGCTACTTCTTCAACGGCGCGATGAAGGTCCTCAAGCCGTACATCGACAAGAAGCAGCTCGTCGTCCGCTCCGGGCAGACCGCCCTCAACCAGGTCACCACCCTGCGCTGGGACGGCGGCACCGCCCAGAAGCGCATGGACGACATCCTGACCTCGTCCTACAAGAGCGAGCGGGTCGACGCGGTCCTGTCGCCGTACGACGGCATCTCCATCGGCATCCTGTCCGCCCTGAAGTCGGACGACTACGGCTCCAAGAGCAAGCCGCTGCCGATCGTCACCGGCCAGGACGCCGAGCTGGCCTCGGTGAAGTCGATCATCGCCGGCGAGCAGTCGATGAGCGTCTTCAAGGACCTGCGGGAGCTGGCGAAGGTGTCCGCCGACATGGTCGACGGCCTCCTCAACGACAAGAAGCCCGAGGTCAACGACACCAAGACGTATGACAACGGTGCCAAGGTCGTCCCGGCCTACCTCCTGGAGCCGGTCGCCGTCGACAAGGACAACTACCAGAAGGAACTCGTCGACTCCGGCTACATCAAGGCGAGCGACCTCAAGTAACCGCCGGCACCGAGTGATTGGAAGGCACGACCATGGCGGGACCCGTCCTGGAAATGCGCTCGATCGTCAAGACCTTTCCCGGCGTCAAGGCGCTGTCGGACGTCACGCTGACCGTACGGCAGGGCGAGGTCCACGCCATCTGCGGGGAGAACGGCGCCGGCAAGTCGACGCTGATGAAGGTCCTCTCCGGGGTCCACCCCCACGGCACCTACGAGGGCGAGATCCTCTTCGAGGGGGAGACCTGCGCCTTCAAGGACATCCGGGCCAGTGAGCAGCGCGGCATCGTGATCATCCACCAGGAGCTGGCCCTGGTGCCCTATCTCCCCATCGCGGAGAACATCTTCCTCGGCAACGAGCACGCCGCCCGGGGCTTCATCAACTGGAACGACACCCTCAGGCACGCCACCGAGCTGCTGCGCCGGGTCGGTCTGGACGAGCACCCCGAGACCCGGGTCGCGGACATCGGCGTCGGCAAGCAGCAGCTCGTCGAGATCGCCAAGGCGCTGTCGAAGAAGGTGAAGCTGCTCATCCTCGACGAGCCGACGGCGGCCCTCAACGACGAGGACAGCGGCAAACTGCTCGACCTGATCCTCCAGTTGAAGGAACAGGGCATCACCTCGATCATCATCTCGCACAAGCTGAACGAGATCCGCCGGGTCGCCGACTCGGTGACCATCCTGCGGGACGGGCGGAGCATCGAGACGCTGGACGTGAAGGCCGAGGAGACCACCGAGGACCGGATCATCTCCGGGATGGTCGGCCGGGACCTGGAGCACCGCTTCCCCGAGCGCTCCCCGCACGAGCCGGAGGAGGGCCGGGCACCGGCCCTGGAGATCCGCAACTGGACCGTGCACCACCCCATCGACCAGCAGCGCAAGGTGGTCGACGACGTCTCGCTGAACGTACGGCGCGGCGAGATCGTCGGCATCGCGGGCCTGATGGGCGCCGGCCGCACCGAGCTGGCGATGAGCGTCTTCGGCCGCACCTACGGCCGGTACGCGGGCGGCACGGTGCTGAAGGACGGCACGGAGATCCGTACCAAGTCCGTCCCGGAGGCGGTCAAGCACGGCATCGCGTACGTCACCGAGGACCGCAAGCACTACGGGCTCAACCTCATCGACACCATCGGGCGCAACATCTCGCTCAGTGCCCTGGGCAAGGTCGCCAAGCGAGGGGTCGTCGACGAGCACGGCGAGCGTCAGGTCGCCGAGGGCTTCCGCAAGTCGATGAACATCAAGGCACCGACCGTGTTCGAGCCGGTGGGCAAGCTGTCCGGCGGCAACCAGCAGAAGGTCGTCCTCAGCAAGTGGATCTTCGCCGGTCCGGACGTACTGATCCTGGACGAGCCGACGCGCGGCATCGACGTCGGCGCGAAGTACGAGATCTACACGGTCATCGACCAACTGGCCGCCCAGGGCAAGGCGGTCGTCTTCATCTCCTCCGAGCTGCCGGAGCTGCTCGGCATGTGCGACCGCATCTACACGATGGCCGCGGGGCGGCTGACCGGTGAGTTCTCGCGGGCCGAGGCCTCGCAGGAATCGCTGATGCGTCAGATGACGAAGGACAAAGAGGTAACCCGATGAGCACGGATGTGACCGCCAAGTCGCCGGCCCCCGCGCCGGCCGGGAAGGGCGGGCCGGCCGGCGGCGACGGCCTGCTCCAGCTGATGCTGGACGGGATGCGCCGCAACATGCGGCAGTACGGCATGCTGTTCGCCCTCGGCCTGATCGTGGTGCTGTTCGCGGTCTGGACCGGCGGTGACCTGCTGCTGCCGCGCAACGTCTCCAACCTGGTCCTGCAGAACAGCTACATCCTGATCCTCGCGATCGGCATGATGCTGGTGATCATCGCGGGCCACATCGACCTGTCGGTCGGCTCGCTGACGGCGTTCATCGGCTCGATGGCCGCCGTGTTCATGGTCAAGAACGATCTCCCCTGGCCGGTCGCGCTGATCCTGTGTCTGCTGATGGGCGCGGTCGCGGGCGCGGTGCAGGGCTTCTTCATCGCGTACGGCGGCATACCGTCGTTCATCGTGACCCTGGCCGGCATGCTGATCTTCCGCGGTCTGACGGAGATCTTCCTGGAGGGCCAGACCCTCGGGCCGTTCCCGGAGGGCCTGCAGAAGGTCGCCAACGGCTTCATGCCCGAGGTCGGACCGGAGACCAACTACCACAACCTGACGTTGCTGCTCGGCATCGCGCTGATCGCGTTCGTGGTCTTCCAGGAGCTGCGGGACCGCAAGCGCCAGCAGGAGTTCGACCTGGACGTGCTGCCGGCCAAGCTGTTCGGCCTGAAGCTGGTGGCGCTGGCCGCCGCCATCCTCGTCGTCACCATGCTGCTCGCCTCCTACAAGGGCGCCCCGATCGTGCTGCTGATCCTGGGCGTGCTGCTGGTCGGCTTCGGCTATGTCATGCGCAACGCGATCATCGGCCGCCACATCTACGCCATCGGCGGCAACCTCCCGGCGGCCAAGCTGTCGGGTGTGCGGGACAAGAAGGTCACCTTCCTGGTCTTCGTGAACATGGGCATGCTCGCGGCCCTGGCGGGTCTGGTCTTCGCCGCCCGCTTCAACGCGGCCTCGCCCAAGGCGGGCCTCAACTTCGAGCTGGAGGCCATCGCCGCCTCGTTCATCGGCGGGGCGTCGATGAGCGGCGGCGTCGGCACGGTCCTCGGCGCGATCATCGGCGGTCTGGTCCTGGGCGTGCTGAACAACGGCATGAACCTCGTCGGCATCGGCACCGACTGGCAGCAGGTCATCAAGGGCCTGGTGCTGCTGGCGGCGGTCGGCTTCGACGTGTGGAACAAGCGCAAGGTGGGTTCGTAGGTCAGTTCCGGCCCCCCGCCCGCCCGGGCGGGGGGCCGATCCCTTTCAGGAGAGCCGCATGGAACTGAGCAGACGCACGGTCATCGCAGGCGCCGCCGCGGCGGGCGTCGCCGCCACCGCGATCGGCACCACGGCACACGCAGCAGGGGGAGGCAGGAAGCCGGTGAAGGAACTCTTCGGCAAGCTCGCCGACGGCACGAAGGTGTACCGCTGGTCGCTGGAGAACGGCGGCACGCGGATGAAGGTGCTGTCGTACGGCGGTGTGGTGCAGTCCCTGGAGATCCCCGACCGGCGCGGCCGGTACGCGAACGTCTCCCTGGGCTTCGACAACCTCGACGACTACGTGGCCCGCAGCCCGCACTTCGGCGCCCTGATCGGCCGGTACGGCAACCGCATCGCCAAGGGCCGCTTCACCCTGGACGGCACCACGTACCAGCTCTCCGTCAACGACGGCGAGAACTCCCTGCACGGCGGCGCCCTCGGCTTCGACTACCGGGTCTGGGACGTCGAGCCGTTCACCAAGGGCTCCGACGTCGGCCTGGTCCTGCACTACACCAGCGTCGACGGCGAGATGGGCTACCCGGGCACCCTCAAGGCCACGGTCACCTACACCCTCACCCGCTCCGGCGACTGGCGCATCGACTACGAGGCCACCACCGACAAGGCCACCGTCGTCAACCTCACCAGCCACGTCTACTGGAACCTGGCCGGCGAGGGCAGCGGCACCATCGAGGACCACGAGCTGTCGATCGCCGCGTCCCGCTTCACGCCCACCGACGCGGGCCTGATCCCGACGGGCGAACTGGCCCCGACCGCCGCCACCCCCTTCAACTTCCGCCGCGCCAAGCCGATCGGCCGCGACATCCGGGCCGCCCACCCGCAACTGGTCCTCGCCAAGGGCTTCGACCACAACTGGGTCCTCGACAAGGGCATCACCGCCCGCCCCGAACACATCGCCACCCTGCGCGACCCGTCCTCCGGCCGCACCCTGAGGATCGCCACCGACCAGCCCGGCCTCCAGTTCTACTCGGGCAACTTCCTCGACGGCACCCTCGCCGGCACCGGCGGCCGGCTCTACCGGCAGGGCGACGCCCTGTGCCTGGAGACCCAGCACTACCCGGACTCCCCGAACCAGCCGTCGTTCCCGTCGACCGTGCTGCGCCCCGGCGAGACCTACCGGACGACGACCGTCCACTCGTTCGACTCCTGAGCCCCGGTCGTCACACTTCCCTCACATGAGGTGAACGCCGGCCCAGGCACCTCCGTACTCATGGGCGGCCCGCGCTCCCCCGCGCGGGCCGTTCCCGCTACGGAGGTTCCCTTGGCCGGCAACGTCACCTCGCTGTTCCGCTCCGCCTCGGCGCACAGCCCGTCGATGGCGACGCTGACCCGGGAGACCGGCGACGGCGCGGGGCCCGTGGACTTCTGCATCCCCTGCAACCCGTACTTCCCGACGCCGGAGATGTTCCAGGAGATGGCGGGGCGGCTGCGGGACATCATCACGTACTACCCGAGCGGCGCCGACACCATCACCGCCGAGCTGTGCGGACTGCTGCAACTGCCCCCGCAGTGCGTGGCGATGGGCAACGGCTCCACGGAACTGATCACCTGGATCGACCACCTCCTCGTCCGCGAGTCCCTCGCCGTCCCCGTCCCCACCTTCGGCCGCTGGACCGACCAGCCGATGGAGACCGGCAAGCGGGTCGACATGTTCCCGCTCCAGGAGTCCGGCGGCTTCGCCCTGGACCTCGCGCAGTACGCCGAGTTCATCCGGGCCCGGGGCACCCGGGTCGCCGTCATCTGCAACCCCAACAACCCCGACGGGGGCTTCCTGCACAAGCACGCGCTCGTGCAGTTCATGGACGCGATGGCCGACCTGGACCTGGTGGTGATCGACGAGTCGTTCCTGGAGTTCGCCGACGCGGAGGCCGAGCCCAGCGTGGTCCAGGAGGCGATGCTCCGCCCCAACGTCATCGTCCTGCGCAGCCTCGGCAAGAACTTCGGCCTGCACGGCATCCGCTTCGGCTACCTGGTCGCCAACCCGGCGCTCGCGGGCAAGGTCCGCTCCATGCTGCCCAAGTGGAACCTCAACTCCTTCGCCGAGCACGTCGTCTTCATGCTGCGCGACCACGGCGCGGAGTACGCGCAGAGCCTGCACGAGGTGCGCCGCGACCGCCTGGAGATGTCCAGCCGGCTCTCCTCCCTCCCCGGCCTGACGGTCTACCCCTCCCAGGGCAACTTCCTCTTCGTCCGCCTCCCCGTCGGCGCCGAGGGCACCGTGGTCCGGGACCGGCTGCTGACCGAGCACCGGGTGCTGGTCCGCGAGTGCGGCAACAAGATCGGCTCCTCCAGCCGCTTCCTGCGGCTCGTGGTGCGCCCCCAGGTCGACGTACGCCGCCTGGTGTCCGGCCTGGAACAGGTGCTGTACGGGACCAGGAGGGGAGCCGCCGGGCCCGAGCAGGCCACGGGGAGCGGCTACAGCTCGGGCACGGCGGCGGTGGACCGGCTGATGGGCGAGACCAACGGCGGCGGAACACGGGGACTGGCCGCGCAGGCCGTCGCGGCCGCGATGCCGATGCCGATACCGGCGGCACCGCAGCAGATCCCACAGCAGATCCCACAGCAGGTCCCACAGCAGATCCCGCAGCAGTTCCCGCAGCCGACGCCCCAGCCGGCTCCGCAGCCGGCACCCCAGCCGATGCCGATGCCGGCCCCGCAGCCGCAGATACCGGCCGCCGCAGCCGCGTCCGCCGGTCCCACCCCGCCCGGCGTCCCCGCGCGCGGCGGGCTCACCGCCGCCCAGGTACGGGGCACCGACGGTCTGGCGGCGGCCCCGGCGACGGGCTGGCCGGGGACGCAGCGCTGGCCGGACGCGGCGGGCGTGGGCCGGACGGGGTGACACCCGTTTCCCGCTCCGGAGCGCGGACGGGCCGGAAAGCCACCGACCACCGCCCAAGTGCCGCCGCACGCCCCGGACTTGCCAACACTCAGCGCATCCGAACAACCCCGGAGGGTAGCGATGAGGTGCCCCAGCCGACACGGAGGGCACCTCCACCGAAGGGAACGACAGTGGCAGCCATCGAGCGGATCGAAGTACGGATCGTCACGGCGAGCGACAGCCCGTCAGGAGTGAGAGGCTGGGTCTACGTCAACGTCGCCGGCCGGGAGTTCGCCCTGGACTCCAGCCGCGACGAGTGGGAGCCCGGCACCGACGTCACCTATGTGCTCGGCGACGGCGCCAACATCTACGAGCCCGAGCGCAACGACCCCCGCGATCCGCAACTGGACACCGACGACCTGGACCGCTACCCGGCCTATCTGCGCTACGCGCCGCCGTCGGACAAGCCGGACGAGACGTGGCGCCTGGAGCGCGTCATCGTCACCGTCACCCCCGGCGGGGCCCGCTACGACAACCCGCGGCTGGCCGGCGCCCCCGCGATCTGGCTCGGCCGGAACAGCGGCCAGGTGGTGAACCTGCGGCGCGTGTGACCGACCGCCCTGCCGCGCGGACCCCGCCGCCCTGCCCGGCCGGCGGGGTCCGCGCGGTGCCGGTCAGTAGGCGACGGGCCAGCCGGTGCTCCAGTTCAGCAGGTTGATGCCGAGCTTCGGGGTGCCGCCGTCGTTGCCGTCGTAGTAGTGGTAGACGATCAGGTCACCGTCGGAGTCGTTCATGATCGACTGCCCGCCCGGGCCGATGACGCTGCCGTGCGACTCCAGCACCGGCGTGCCTCCGTTGTTCATCATCGACACCCCGTTCTTGTCGTAGTAGGGCCCGGTGACGGAGGTGGCCCGTCCCACCTTGACCTTGTACGTGGAGCTGGTGCCGGCGCAGCAGGTGTCGTACGAGGCGAAGAGGTAGTAGTACCCGTTCCGCTTGACGATGTACGGCGCCTCGACGGCCTTCGTCCCGGTCGGGCGGGAGGCCAGCGAGTACCGCGTGGTGTTACTGGAGAGCTGCTTCCCGGTGGACGGGTTGATCTGGATCATCTTGATCCCGGTCCACCAACTGCCGAACGACAGCCACCACTTGCCGTCGTCGTCGACGAAGAGGTTCGGGTCGATGGCGTTGTAGTCGCTGGAGCCGTTCGACGTGTAGACGATGCCGTAGTCGGTCCAGCTGCCCGGCTGTCCGGTGGTCGAGCCCGCCAGCCCGATGGCGGAGGTGTTCACCCCGAAGCTGGAGACGGAGTAGTACATCAGGTACTTCCCGCCGTGGTACGAGATGTCCGGCGCCCAGGACTCCGGGACCGAGGAGTACGCCGACCACCAGCTCGGCTTGGACGAGAACGCGTCGGCGCCCGCGCTGAAGGCGGTGCGGTCGGTGGAGGTCTTGCTGGAGATGCCGCCGCCGGTGGCGTAGAGCAGGTACTGCCCGGACGAGGTGCGGATCATCGTCGGGTCGTGGGTGACGACGGAGCCGGTGACGTAACCGGGGTTCGGGTACGCCGACGCCGTGCCCGGCACGAGGGCGAGCAGGGCGGCTACGGGGAGGGCGAGGAGAGCGGTGCGCTTGCGGCTCATACGGGTCTCCTTGCGGAAGGGGGATGTTCGAAGTGTCGAACAGCGATCGCAAGTTCGAACGGACCGTAGAATCGAACCCCTTGCGCGTCAATGGTTCGCGCAGATTCACACAGCCTCTTCCGTCCCGGAACCCGGTGGCGACGGACGGCGTCCTCTCCCGTGATCACACCACCGGCCGGCCGAAGGAGACATGGACGGATGAGCCGACAACCCTGGTGGGCCGGGCTCCGGCCGGTGGGCGGAGCGGCCGTCCTCGCCGTCGGCGCGGCCCTGCTGCTGTGGCTGGTGCTGTCCGGGAAGTCCTTCGACGAGGACTGGGCGAGCTACTACGGAGCCGGCCGGGTCGCGGCCATCGGCTGCGTGGTCGCCGGCGTCTCACTCCTGACCCGCCGCCGGGGAGACGATCCGGCCAGAAGTGAGGCGACCGCGAGCGGTCAGTGATCCGTCTCCAGGTGCAGCTTGAGGAGGTCCACGCCGTAGTCGTTGCCGTTGGGGGTGCGGATCATGGTGTGGATGTGCTCCTGGGTGGGGGTGCCGCCGCCCATGCCCATGCCACCGCCACCGCCGGGCCCGCCGCTCGGCTGACCACTGGGCATCCCGGACGGCTGACCACTGGGCATTCCGGACGGCTGACCGCTCGGCATCCCGCCGCCCGCCGCCGAGTCGGTGCCGTAGAACAGCGGCGACTGGGCGTCGTACTCGATGAGGACGACCGGGCTGTGCACGCGGTAGTAGAACGCGGAGGAGTCCTTGGTCTCGCCGAGCCAGTAGAAGTAGGTCTCGTCGATGTGCTCCTCCACCTCCTTCATCTTCACCGCGGCGTGCCCGTCGTCCATGTAGCCGACGTAGACGCCGACCAGGTCGAGCAGCTTCTGCTTCTGCGCGTCGGTCATCTTGGAGCCGGGCAGGCCCGCGTAGGGCAGCTCCAGGTTGTCCGCGCCCGCGCCCGCGATCATGTCGGTGCCGCTCTTCTCCTTGCTGGAGTCGATGACCTCGGCCCGCTGGGCCGACGTCAGCGCGCGGATCATCGCGAGACCGGCTTTGGTCTCCGACTTGAACAGGGAGATCTTCTCGCCCTTGTACGTCTTCTCGGTCGGCTCCGAGCCCATGAAGGTCGGGGTCATGACGACCTGGTCACCGAGGACGAAGTAGTTGATGGCCACGTGGTGGCCCTCGAACTGGAAACCCCACGGCTTGGTGGTCGAGGGGGTGCCCATGAAGGTGAAGAAGTAGGCGCCCTCCTCCAGGGTCTCCCGGTTGCCGCCGTTGTACTCGCCGAGGAAGCCGTTGAGCTTCATGATGCCGCGGGTCTGCTTGAGCCCGTCGGCGGAGAGTGCCGCGCCCAGCAGGGCGTAGCCGAGTTTCTGCTGCGCCTCGGTCAGGTCGCCCATGCGGGCGCCCTCGCGCTCGTACCCGTCGACATTGCTCCAGGCCAGCCACTCGTCGTCGTCCACCTCGAAGACGGACGCCTTGCGCTCCTTGGCGGTCAGCCCGTCCAGGAACTTCTGCGCGGCCTGGACCACCTTGTCGGTGGAGACGTCGGTGGAGTGGATCGAGTACAGGTCGTCGACGACCTTGCCGTCGGTGGTGACACCGACGAAATCGGCGTACTTCACCGCCGTGACACCCGGTCCCATGCCGCCGGTGTCACCGCCGGGGCCGCCGCTCGGCGCCCCGCTGGAGGCGGTGTCCGACGTGCCGGAGGAGTCGGTGGAGCAGCCGGCCACGCCGGTCATGGTCGTCACGGCCGCGGCGCCGCCGAGCAGCAGCGACCGGTTCATGAACCAGCGGCGGGTGCGCTCGGTCTGGGGGGTGCGTGGTCTGTGTGCGTGCATGGGCGCAACATTCCCCGACGGACCTTATTTTTCCGTGAGTTGTTCCTGTGTGACACCCATGAAGGCGTCGGTTGTCATGCACCGCCCCCGGCCCTGTCCGACGTACGGGAACCCCGCCCGCCGCGCCGGAAGGCGGAACGGTGGCTCTCGTGCTGGCCACCGCCTGCGCCCCGCTGGTGGACGACATCGAGTGAGCTGCGGCACGAGGACGACCCGGCCCCCGCCCCCCGGCATCACAGGGTGCTGACCGGAGTGGCCGAACCCCTCGGCCACCTGCTCGGCCGTCGAGCCCGACCACCCCTCCCGAAAAGGGATGACACTTCGGGCCGAAGTGTCATCCCTTTTCGGGAGGGGGTACCCCCTACCCCCCCACCGTTGGCCGCCGAGACGGCCCGGCGTGCATGCGAGGCGCGAACGCGCACCCGTCACGCCGGGCGGGACACGAAGAGACCTGAGGGCCCGTCGGGCCCGGACACCCGCCCTTCCGGGCCGCGCGCTCGCTTCTCCCCCGTGCTGGAACGGCCCGGGTCAAGGGTGGGCCGCAGGCCCATCGCCGCAGGCGACGCGGAGCGACAGCGGAGCGCCCTTGACGCGGGCCGTGGAAGCACGACACTGCCAAGAAGCGAGTGGCCCGACGGCCACGTGTGATGTCGTTCCCCGTATGAGACCCGAGATACTCCGGAAGCTGGACCGCGTCCGCGAGAAGGCCCTCACACGCGGGGTTCCGCTCCCCGACATCGACCGATGGCTGGCTGCCGCCCGCCCGTGCGCAACGCTCGCCCCCCAAGGGAACGGCCCGGTCGTGGGCCGCTTCGGCGGCCCCGCGCTGCTCCCCACCGCCCACCCCGAACTCCCACAACGCACCTACCTCATCGCCTCCCTCGACCTGGCCGCCCTGCCCTCCGACGCGACGACACTCCCGCTGCCGTCCGACGGCCGGCTCCTGCTCTTCGCCCGCTCCTACGACGACGGCCTCGACGCGGACGGCGAGGCGGTGTACGTACCCGCCGGAACCCCCGTCGGACAACGACCGTTGGCACCCGGCTACGCATCCGACGACGCGTGGGCGGGCCTGGAGGAGGGACTGCGGTCAGCGGGAGGAGAGCTGCGGTTGCGCCATGACGTCTCCCTGCCGGACAACGCGTCCCTCTTCGACCCCGCCGAGCACCCCCGCGCCGAGGATCTGCGCGACGCCTGGCGAGAGGTCCAGTACGAGGACCGGCAGGACGCCGGCACCTCGCACCTCCAGCTCGACGGCTACTCCTCGGACCCCTACCGCGAGACCGACCTCGTCACCGCGTCCGCCTGGCAGGCGGCACGGAAGACGGGGCAGGCGCCCCGCCCCGCGGACTGGGCCCTCCTCGCCCAGTGGCACGGCGCCGCCCACATCGACGGCGACGTCTACTGGACGATCAGAAAACGGGACGCGGCGGCCGGACGCTTCGACGCGGTGACGGTCCTGGGCTTCTTCGAGGGGCCAGTCTGAACCGACGCCGTCCGCAGCGCCGTTCAACGGGTCCGGTGCACGCCGCTCACCCGAGTGATGTCCGCGCGAACGGTCTTGGCGGGCGGCTCCTGGTCCAGCACCTCCCAGTGGTCCGCCAACGCCTCGACCAGTACCAGCCCCCTGCCGTGCTCGTCGAGGGCACCCACGGGGCGTACAGCCGGGCGCGGCGGACTGGTGTGCGTGTCCGTCACCTCGATACGGAGGCCCTCCGGGCGGAGGGTGAGGCGCAGTTCGAAGTCCCGGCCGGGAACCCGGCCATGGGTCACGGCGTTGGCGGCCAGCTCCGCGACGATCACGGCGGCCCGTTCGGAGACGTCCGAGCCGTAGGGGATGCCCCACGCCTCCAACTGGTTCCCCGCCAGCCGCCGGGCGAGGCGGGCACCGCGCGGGGTGGCACTGAGACGCTGAGCGAACACACATACGGTGACGATGCCCTGCCGGGCGGGTGGTGCGGTCATGCGCCCAATCTGACGCCCTCTCGCCCGCTTCACCAGGGCGGCAGTGCGTACTCCGCGCGAGAGTACGCGGTGACTGACTGGACAGTACTCGTCACGTGCCGTGACCATGGGCGCGGGAGGTGGCCGACTGTGGTCGATGAGTCTTCGGACAGTCTGCGGACGTTCGGTGCGGTGGTCCAGGCGTTGCGCGAGCACGTGGGGTTGAGCCGGGAGCAGTTCGCGGAGCTGGTGCGGTTCTCCAAGCACACGGTGGCTTCGGTGGAGTTGGGGAGGCGGATGCCGGACGTCGACTTCGTCGAGCGGGGCGAGGTGGCCACGGGCAACACGGGCGCGCTGCGGAAGGCGGCCGTGCATCTGGTGCGGCAACCGGGGTTGGCGGCGTGGTTCCGGCGGTGGGCACAGTTGGAGCGGATGGCCATCGCCTTGTACACGTACGAGTGCCGGATGATTCCCGGCTTGTTGCAGACCGAAGCCTATGTACGCGCTCTGTCCGCGACTGCGGTGCCGCCGCTGAGCGACGCCGAGATCACGGAACGGTGGACCGCGCGAGCAGAGAGGCAGAAGCTGCTGAGAGAGCGTCCGAACACCACGTTCAGCTTCATCCTGGAAGAGCAGGTGTTCCTGCGACGTACGGGCGGAGCCGAAGTGATGCGGGGACAGATCGACCACGTGCTGGAAATTGCTGAGCTACGCAATGTCCAAATTCAGCTTATGCCCCTGGTACAGGAGAAACACGCCGGGTTGCAGGGCCCCATCCATCTGCTGGAGACACCCGAGAACCAGTGGCTCGCCTACAACGAGGGGCAGAAGAGCGGACAGCTGATCACGGACCGAAAAGTAGTCAGCGTGTTGCTGAAGCGGTATGCCAGTATGCGTTCACAGGCTCTCACCGTCCCGGACTCCGCGAGCCTGTTGCGGCGGATGCGAGGAAATCTATGACTACCGACCGACTGAACTGGTTCAAGTCCAGCTACAGCAGCAGCAGCGACGGCGACTGCGTAGAGGTCGCCCTCACCTGGCGCAAGTCCAGCCACAGCAGCGCTTCCGGCGACGACTGCGTAGAGATATCCACCGCCTCCCACACCGTCCACGTCCGCGACTCCAAGGACAAGACCGGCCCCCGCCTCACCCTCTCCCCCGCCGCCTGGGACGATTTCCTCACGCGCCTACGAGGCTGACGCCGCCTCGATCACCGCGTCCAGCAGCGCACGCGACCGGCGCAGGTCGTCGATCATCCGGTCGATTCGGGCCCGTTCCGCCGTCAGTTCCTCGACGAGGCGCGCGTCGGCGGTGCGGGAGGGGCCGCCGTCGCTGTCGCGCATGCACGGCAGCAGCTCGGCGATCTTCGAGCTGCGCAGCCCGGCCGCGTACAACTCCTGGATACGCCGCACCCGTTCCACCGCGGCCTCCGTGAACTCGCGGTGCCCGCCGGGAGTGCGCGAGGCCCACAGCAGGCCCTCCTGCTCGTAGTAGCGCAGGGACCGCTCACTGACGCCCGTACGGCGGGCCAGCTCACCGATGCGCATGACGCACGTCACACCTTTCCGCCTTGAATCTGACAGTGATGTCAAGTTCTAGCGTAAGCGCATGACCTACGGACCAACCACCTCCCCGCTCCTCGACCCGGCCCGCCTCGGCAGCCACCGGCTGGCAAACCGCCTGGTCATCGCCCCCATGACCCGTAACCGCGCGGAGCCCGACGGCACGCCTACGCCACTGATGGCCGAGTACTACGCGCAGCGCGCCACCGCCGGGATGATCATCGCGGAGGCGTCCACGCCGAACGCGGAGGGGCAGACCTACCCGAACATCACCGCCCTGCACACCGACCGTCACGAGGCCGGCTGGCGGCGGGTCGTCGAGGCCGTCCGGGCGGCCGGAGGCGGACCCGTGTTCGTCCAGCTCCAGCACGGCGGCCGGGTGGGCCACCCCGACACGAGCGGTCTGACCCCGGTCGCCCCCTCCCCCGTACCGCTGCCCGGGACGATCCACACGCCCGGCGGCCCCCGGCCGAGCGTCATGCCGCGGGAGATGACCGCCGACGACATCCGGCGGACGGTCCGCGACTTCGCCTCCGCCGCCCGCCGCGCGGTCGACGCGGGTTTCGCCGGCGTCGAGGTGCACAGCGCCAACGGCCACCTGCTGCACCAGTTCCTCACGTCCGGCACCAACCGGCGGACCGACGGCTACGGCGGTGGCGTCGACGGCCGCATCCGGTTCGCCACGGAGGTCGTCGCCGCCGTGGCCGAGGCGATCGGGCCCGAGCGGACCGGGCTGCGCGTCTCCCCCGGCAACACGGTCAACGGCATCGCCGAGACCGACACCGAGACGCTCTACCCGGCCCTGCTGGCGGCCGTCTCCGGACAGGGGCTCGCCTGTCTGCACCTCGCCTACGCCGATCCCGACCGGCCGCTGTTCCACCGGCTGCGCGAGCTGTGGACCGGCACGCTCATCGCCAACCCCGTCCTGCCCGCCGACCGCCTCCCCGCCGACGGCGGCCGGGCGGCCGGGGAACGCCTCCTCGCGGCCGGGGCCGACCTCGTGGCGCTCGGCCGGCCCTTCCTGGCCAACCCCGACCTGGTCGCCCGTATCCGCGCCGGGGCACCCGTCAACGACGTACGGGCGAAGTACTTCATGTACACCGGCGGACCCGTCGGGTACACGGACTACCCCACCTACCGGGCGGAGCCCGTCGGCGGCGCGGGCGGCGGGCGTTGATCAGCCCCGGTCCGGTTCCGGCACGGCCGGTTCCACCGGCAGCCACAGTTCACACGTCGCCGTACTGAAATCCGCCGCGCGGTCGAGGACCGCGACGATCGACGGGCCCGGCCGCAGGCGCCACGGGTTGGACGGGAACCACTCGGCCGCGGTCGCGGCCCACGTCGTCTGGAGGGTCTCCGGGTACGGCCCGGCGCTGCGGAAGACCGCCCACCGCCCGCCCGGTACCTCGATGGCGTCGAGGTCGTCGGGGACCGGGGTGTCCCCGGTGACGGCGACCCCGTGGAGGTAGGTCAGTCCGGTGCCCTCGGGGGCGTCCGGGGCGAGGTCGTCGCTGACCTGGAGCAAGCCGGCCGGGTCGGTGTCGGAAAGGGCCTTCAGCCGGTCGTGCTCCTGCCGCGGCAGCGCGGCGACGTGCCGCTGGATGTGCGGGTTGACGCCCCGGTGGACGAGCGGGACCCGGGCCGCGTGGCCGATCAGGCGGAACGCGGGGCGGTCGGCGATACGGGTGTCCATGGAGATGCTCCCTTCTACGGTCAGGCGGAACCTGAGCCGGGGTTGTGTGCGCAGCGGGCCTCCGTCACGGCGTACCGCGCGGGGCGCGGCACCGTGGACCGCGCGGAACGCGCGTCCGAACGCCTCCGTGGAGCCGTAGCCGTGCCGGACGGCGATGCTCAGCAGGTCGTCCTCGCCCCGGACCACGTCGGCGGCGGCCACGGTCATGCGGCGGCGCCGCACGTACTCCGACAGGGGCAGGCCGGCCAGGGACGAGAACATCCGGCGCAGGTGGTACTCGGTCGTACCGAGCCCCGTGGCCAGTGCGTTGAGGTCGGGATCCTCGGCCAGGTGTTCCTCGACGAGGTCGACCAGTTCGTTCAGCGCTGAGATCACTGCGCCTCCTTCCGGTGACCACCGTCGCAGAGGGCGGCACGGTCCGGCCCGACCGCGGCGGACCGGTCCGGTCGGACGCGGCACGGAGGTCCGCTCCGAGGGGACGGACGTCGCGGGCGGCGGCCGCGGTCCCCGTCGCTACGCGCGCGCCCCGGCGGTGGCGTTGAGGGCCCCGAGGATCACCGGTGCGTCGCGCCGCTTCGCGGCGATGAGGACCGTCTCGTCGCCGTCCCGGCACTCGATGGCCACGCCGTTCCATTTGTACGCCTGGAACCATTGCTCCGGGTCCTCGCCGATCCGGAAGCCCCGGACGCCCGCCACGGTCAGGGTCCCCGCCAGTTCCCGCAGGCCCACGCGGCCCCCGGGGTCCGGAGTGGCCGACGGGCGGCCGTCGCCGACCACCAGCAGGCCGTAACCGTCCACGGCGTAGGGGACGTTCCCGCGCACGCTCGCCGGGACCACCCGGCGTCCGGCCGGCGGTACCGGGACGACGTCACCGGTGTCGTTCGCCCGGCGCAGGCGCCGCCGCATCGCCCACATCAGCAGGCCGCTCAGGACCGCCGCCGGGAGCACTCCGTACACCGCCGCCAGCAGCACGTCCGGCACGCCGCTGCCGGTGCCGCTCGCGAAGAAGGCCCAGGCGCCCAGCAGCACGGCGGCCACCCACGCCGCCGAGACGCTCCAGACGTACCGGGCGGGGGACGTGCCGGGACGGTGGCGGTACCGGAGCCACCAGCCGTTCCACAGGAACATGAGGCCCATCGGCAACAGCGCCAGCCCGATGCCCATCGGCGTCCGCCAGCCGTCGACCGGAGTGGCGCGGGTGGCCTGCGTCAGGCCGTCGGCCCCGACGCCGCGGATCTCGCCCCGCCAGTACGTCACCGTGACGCGGTCCCCGGGCTCGACGGACCGGTAGACGGGGCCGCCGGCGTCGTCCATGCGGATCCGGCGCGCGGTGTCCGAGCCGGACACGACGACATGGAGCCAGTCCTTGCCGCGCCCCCGGGTGGCCTCGTGCTCCTTGCGCTCCACCCTGGCCGGTACGGCCATGAGGCAGTCGTCCGCGCGGGTGCCGGAGGTACCGGCCGGGCAGGCGGACGCGGCGGTGTACGCGCGTTCCTCCGCCTGCCGGTCCGGCACGGTGGTGAAGAGCCGGGCGGAGACCAGTACGAGGATCAGGCCGAGGGCGGCGGACACGGCCGGCTGCCAGGTACGGGGCTCTCTCGGCACGGGTCCTCCCACGGTTCGCGCTGCCGGACGGCACCCGGCACCGTACGGGGCGACGGGGCTGCGGGGAAGGCGGCGCCGCGGCAAGTCCGGACCCCACACCTTGCCGACTCCCGGCATGGACGGCGGCGTACAGTGCGCGGCCGTCCGCTCGTGACCGGTCCGCGACTTGACAGTCCGTCACTTTGCCGAATTCACAGCGCTCTGCCAGGTGACCTCCTTACGGTGCCGTGTTCATGACAGACAACATCGACCCCCACACCCCCCACATCCGCCGCCGTACCGTCCTGCTCGGTACCGGCGCCACGGCCGCCGCGCTCACCGTCGGCGCCGTGTCGGCCAAGGACGCCGTGACGGCCGAGGGCGCGGAGACCGACCGCACCGCTCCCGTCGCCGCCGCGGCCGTCTGCACCCTCACCAAGGAGCTGACCGAGGGCCCGTACTACCTCGACGGCGCGCTCGTCCGCGCCGACCTCACCGAGGACAAACCCGGCGTGCCGCTGGAGCTGGTCCTGACCGTCGTCGACGACGCCACCTGCGCCCCGCTGAACGAGGCCCTCGTGGAGCTGTGGCACTGCGACGCGCTCGGCGAGTACTCCGGCTTCGTCGGCAACAACGGGCACCAGGAGCCGGACAACGGCACGTTCCTGCGGGGCGGCATCCTCACCGGCAGCGACGGCGTCGCCCGCATCAGCACCATCTACCCCGGCTGGTACCGCGGCCGGTGCGTGCACATCCACGTCAAGGTGCACACGGACGTCACCCTGACCTCGGACGGCTCGTTCAGCGGCGGGGAGGAACTGCACACCGGCCAGCTCTTCATCGACGAGGCGATCACCACCGCGGTCGCCCGCGTCTCCCCGTACTCGACCAACACCGTGCCGCGCACCACGCTCGCGCAGGACGGCATCTACGGGAACGGGGGCGCCGCGGCCGGCCTGATGACCGTCACCGGTTCGGCCACGGCCGGCTACACCGGCAGCCTGACCCTGGGCGTCGACCAGGGCTGAGAGGCGGGCGGCTCCGGCGTCACCGCGTCCCGTGCGGCACCGGAGCCGCCGCGCCGGCCAGGGACAGCAGTTCCCGGTACACCTCCGTCACGATCTCCTCGAAGGACCGCTCCTCGCCGTCGCGCACCCAGCGCCCGAACGCGACCCCGAACACCGCGACGCCCGTCTGCGCCGCCAAGGTGGCCGCGAGTTCGTCCACGCCGCGCGCGCGGAGGGTGTCGGCGAGCGTCGCGGCGAGGTCGTCCATCTTGCGCAGTTCGCGCTCCGCGAGCGCGGGGTTCTCGTCGATCACCGCCTTGCGGGTACGAGAGTGCGGGCGGCGTTCCGCCGAGAAGAAGGGCGCCGCGGACCACAGCGCGCGGGCGACGGCGTCGAGGGGCGACGCGTCGGGCGGCGCCCCCCGCACGCCGTCGACCAGCGCCTGCACCAGCAGCTGCGTCCCGTGGAAGAGGACCTCGCGCTTGTCGCTGAAGTGCCGGAAGAACGTGCGCTCGGTCAGACCGACGGACTGGGCGATCTCCGTGGCGGTCGTGCGCTCGTAGCCGCGGGTCGCGAACAGTTCCAGCGCGGCGGCCTGCAGCCGTTTCGCGGTTCCGGGTTCCCATCTCGCCATGCGGTGAGTCTAAGGCTGCGCGCCAAGTGATGACAGGGACTGACGTACCGGCGTACAGTGATGTCTGTGACTGACGTCAGTCACAGACATCACCGCATGTCCGAACACGAGGAGCACGTCATGCGCGTTTTCGTCACCGGAGCCACCGGCTGGATCGGCTCCGCCGTCGTCGACGAACTGCTCGCCGCGGGTCACGAGGTCACCGGTCTGGCCAGGTCGGACGCCTCCGCCGCGGCCCTGGAGGCGAAGGGCGCCCTGGTCCGCCGCGGCGACCTCGACGACCTGGACGGCATCCGGCTCGGCGCCGAGGCCGCCGAGGCCGTCATCCACCTGGCCAACAAGCACGACTTCACCGACCCGGTGGCGACCGCGGCGGCCGAGCGGGCCGCCGTACAGACCATCTGCGACGCGCTCGCCGGGAGCGGCCGGCCGTTCCTGCTCGCGGCGGGGATCGCGGGCCTCGCGCAGGGCCGGCCCGCCACCGAGGACGACCCGTCCCCGGCCCACGGCCCCGACTCGCCGCGCGGCGGCACGGAGAACCTCGCCCTGGACTACGTCGAGCGCGGCGTGCACAGCGTGAGCCTGCGCTTCCCACCCACCGTGCACGGCACCGGCGACCACGGGTTCATCTCGATCATCGCCTCGACGGCCCAGGACAAGGGCTTCTCCGGCTACCCGGGCGACGGCACCAACCGGTGGGCCGCCGTGCACGTGACCGACGCCGCCCGCATGGTCCGGCTCGGCCTGGAGAAGGCGCCGGCGGGCTCCCGGCTGCACGCCATCGCGGAGGAGGGCGTCCCGACCCGCGCCATCGCGGAGGCGATCGGCCGCGCCTACGGCCTGCCCGTCGCCTCCGTCGACCCGGCCGAGGCGCAGAGCCACTTCGGCTGGATCGGCGCGTTCTTCGGCATGAACGGGGCCGCGACCAGCACCGCGACCCAGGAACTGCTGGGCTGGACGCCCACCGGGCCGACGCTGCTGGAGGACATCGACGCGGGGGCGTACGGGGGGCGGTGAGCGGGCGGTCGGCCCGACCGGTTGCGCGGGCGGGCGGGTCCGGCACCCGTCGGCCGGACCCGCCTGCCCGCCTGCCCGCCTGCCCGCCTGCCCGCGCAACCGGAGCGTCGCACCCGGCGGACGCGGCGGACTCGGCGGACGCGGCGGACGCGGCGGACGCGGCGGGCAATTTCAATACCGGTATAGTATGGCCGGTATAGTTATTGGCCGCACCAGAAGGACGCCCCGTGATCGAGATCCTCAACCCCACCCTGCTGACCCGGGCGAAAGACACCGGCGGCCTCGTCGGCGACATCCTGCACGCGCTGAAGCGCCGCAGCACGGTCGGCACGAACCTGCTGGACATCGACCGGTGGGCCAAGGCCATGATCACCGAGGCGGGGGCGCAGTCCTGCTACGTCGACTACGCGCCGTCCTTCGGCCGCGGCCCGTTCGGGCACTACATCTGCACGGCGGTCAACGACGCCGTACTGCACGGACGGCCGCACGACTACACGCTGGCCGACGGCGACCTCCTCACCCTCGACCTCGCCGTCTCCCTCGGCGGTGTCGCCGCGGACGCCGCCATCAGCTTCGTCGTGGGTGAGGCGAGGCCCCCGGAGAGCGTCGCGCTGATCGACGCGACCGAACGCGCGCTGGCCGCGGGGATCGCCGCCGCCCGGCCCGGCGCCCGCATCGGCGACCTCTCCCACGCCATCGGCACGGTGCTGAAGGAGGCGGGGTACCGGATCAACACCGACTTCGGAGGCCACGGCATCGGATCGACGATGCACCAGGACCCGCACGTCCCGAACACCGGCCGGCCCGGCCGCGGCTACCCCCTGCGCCCCGGCCTGCTGCTGGCGCTGGAGCCGTGGGTGATGGCGGACACCGCCGAGCTGGTCACCGACGCCGACGGGTGGACGCTCCGCAGCGCGACGGGCTGCCGTACGGCCCACAGCGAGCACACGATCGCCATCACGGACGACGGCGCGGAGATCCTCACCCTGCCGAGGTGAGCGCGGCCGTGACATGCTCCCCCGAGCGGGGCCCGGTGCCCGAACCGGTCGCCGCCGCGCGGGCGTTCGGGTCCCGCACCGACGAAGGGGGCAGCTCATGGCGAAGGTCACCGTCAGTCTCGATGCCGAACTCGTGGTGGAGGTGATGGTCCTGGCCGGAGTCGGCTCGCCCCAGGACGCCGTCGAGGCGGTCGTGCGCGACTACATCGCCCGGGGACACCGCACCGAGGCACGCGCCGGGCTCAAGGAGCAGAGCCTGCGCGAGGTCGAGGTCAAACCGCAGGAACCCCATGCCTGAGCCCGGCCGCCTTGAGCCCGGCCGCCTTGAGCCCTGCCACGGTGGCCGGCCTACTCGCCGACCGGCTGCGGCACCCGCCCGGCCGGTCCGTCCGCCGGTCCGTCCGCCGGTCCGTCAGCCGGCCCGTCGGCCGTGACGTCGGCAGCCCCGGCATCGACGGCCGTCGCACCGGCGGCCGTCCGCTCCTCCTCCGCCCGCTCCCGCAGGTGCGCCCGGATCGAGTACGCGAGGGCCGCCGCCCACAGGGCGTACAGGGCGACGTACAGGAGGACGGCGGGGGTGCCCGACACCCCGGCCCAGTCGCTGTTGACCAGGGTGCGGACGTTGGTGACGATGATGACGCCGCCGACCGCCGAGCCGAGGACGCGCGGCGGGAAGATCCGGACCAGCCAGGCGGCGATCGGCGCGGCGATCAGGCCGCCGAGGAGGAAGGCGAGGACCCAGGTCCACTCGATGCCCTGGGAGCCGAGGGAGAAGAGGAAGCCGAGGCTCGCGGCGATCGCCACCAGGAACTCGCTGGTGTCGATGGAGCCGATGACCTTGCGGGGTTCCATCCGGCCGCTGGCCAGCAGCGCCGGGGTGCCGACCGGGCCCCAGCCGCCCCCGCCGGTCGCGTCGAGGAACCCGGCGACCAGGCCGAGGGGGGTCAGGAAGCGCCGGCGCAGCGGCTTGCCGAGGCGGTCCTTGGGCAGGCCGCGCAGGGTGAAGCGGGACATGACGTACAGGCCGAGGCCGAGCAGGATCAGGGACATCACCGGCTCGGCGACCTCGGTGGAGAGGTTCGACAGGACGGTCGCGCCGAGGAAGGAGCCGACGGCGCCCGGGACGCCGATCTTCGCGACGACCTTCCAGTCGACGTTGCCGAAGCGCCAGTGCGAGGCGCCCGACATCAGGGTGGTGCCGATCTCGGCGAGGTGGACCGTGGCGGAGGCGGCGGCCGGGTTGGTGCCCATCGCCAGCAGCAGGGTGGTGGAGGTCACCCCGTAGGCCATGCCGAGGCTGCCGTCGACCAGTTGGGCTCCCAGGCCCGCGAGGGCGAGCAGTATCAGCGTGCGCATCGTCGGCCCGCCGTCCTTTCGGGTTCGCGGAGTGACACAGTTCCCTGGCTTTCCCATCGGACTGGTAGGGAAAGGCCGGGGATGATGGTAAGGCACCAATCTGAGCGGGACCTGAGAGTTCGACGCACCCCTTCTCAACTGGCCATATGACCATTCGGGGGTCCGCTGTACAGAATGGGGCCGCACATGAACAGCGCATGAACCCGCGCCGACGGCGGCGCTCGATGGGAGGCGCTCCCCCTTGGAGCTGACCAGACGTACCTTCAGCGCCCTCGCCGGCACCACCGTCCTCGGTCTCGTGCTCGGCGGCGGGAGCAGCGGCGCGGTGCCCGACGGGGCCGGCCTGACGGTGCCCACCGGCCCGCCGCCGCCCCGGCCCCGGGCCGACGGGGTCCGGCACCGGGTCGGCCGGGACCGGTACTCGCTGCTGGTCGACGGTCGGCGTCTGGTGCTGTGGCCCGGCGAACTGCACCCGTTCCGGCTGCCGAGCCCCTCCCTGTGGCGGGACGCGCTGGAGAAGATGCGCGCGCACGGCTACAACGCGGTCGAGGTCCCGGTGGCCTGGAACGTCCACTCCCCCGCCCCGGACCGCTACGACTTCACCGGCGTCCGCGACCTGGACCTGTTCCTGCGCACGGCCGCCGGAACCGGCCTGTACGTGGTGGTGCGGCCGGGCCCGTACATCGGCGCGGACGTGGACGGCGGCGGTCTGCCCGGGTGGCTGGCGGGGACCGGCGCCCGGCCGCGCACCACCGACGCCGCGTACCTGCGGCACGCCGACGCGTGGCTGGCCCGGGTCGACGCGACGGTCCGGCGGCACCTGTACACCCGGGGCAAGGGCACGGTCCTGCTCTACCGGCTGGAGGAGGCGGGGGACTCCGCCGACGCGCGGGCGCTGGCCCGGCACGTGCGCGGGAAGGTGCGCGCGGACGGGATCGACGTACCCCTGGTGGCGGGGGGTACGGAGGTCCGGCGGACCTCGGGGCCCGAGGAGGAACGGCGGCTGCGGCTGGCCGGCCTCGGCGCCGGCGGGACGGCGGTGCCGGCCGGGTCGCTGGCCTTCGGCGGGATCAACCCGGGGTGGCTGGGCGCGCCGGCGCTGCCGACCCGGTACGACGAGGGGGCCGCCTTCGACGGGGGCCGGAAGCCGACGTCCCGGCTGGCGCCGGTCCACCAGCTCGGTCAACTGACGCGTCACGTGCCCGACTTCGCCCGGTTGAAGGAGGCGGCGCGGGTGCGGGCGGGCGACCGGCGGGTGAGCGTGCGGCACCTGGCCAACCCGGACACCGGCACCCAGGTGTACGTCCTGCGCAACGACTCCGACGACGAGGTCACCACCACCCTGCCGGGCACCGCCGTCGAGGCGCCGGTGAAGGTCGCGGCGCGGGACGCCAAGCTGCTCGCCACCGGGCTGTCGATGGGCGGGGAGCGCAAGCTCGCGTACTCCACCGCGCAGCCGATGATGTTCCTGAGCGACGTGGGCGGCCAGGACATCGCGGTGTTCGCCGGGCGGCACGGTGAGATGGCGCAGGTGGTGCTGGAGTGCCCGAGCGAGCCGGAGACGATGCGGCTGGACGCGGAGGCGGCCTGGGCGCACGACCACGGCCGGCTCAACGTCAACGTGCCGCTCGGCATCGGGGGGCTGGCCCGGGTGTCGGTGGCGGGCGGCGGGTCCGACCGGACGCTGATCCTGCTCTTCGCCGACGACGCGACCTCGCTGCGGATGTGGCCGTACGAGACCGGCTCGGGGACCTTCCTCGTGTACGGCCCGGCGCTGCTGCGCGGCGTGACGCTGAAGGGCTCCACCGCGCACCTCACCGGGGACACGACGGGGGCGACCGGTCTTGAGGTGTGGGGGCCGCCGGGGATGGCGTCCGTCACCTGGAACGGCACCGCGCGGCGCGCGAACGTCACCCGGGCCGGCAGCCTGACCATCGAGGGCATGCTGCCGGGCGCGCCCCCGGTGCAGCCGCCCGCGCTGGACGGCTGGCGGCGGCGGAGGGGGAACCCGGAGTCCGACCCCGGCTTCGACGACGCGGACTGGACCCGCGCCGACCGTACGGAGTCGTACAGCACGACGCCCGTGCCCGCCGGGGGGCCGGTGCTCTTCGCCGACGACTACGGCTGCCACTACGGCGACGTCTGGTACCGGGCGCGGCTGACGGACCCCGCCGGCCTGACGTCGGTGTCCCTGGCCCATCGCACCGGGCCGGACGGGCTGGTGCTGGCCTGGCTGGACGGGGAGCCGCTGGGCGGCGGAGGCGGGGCGGACGGGGAGACGGAGACGGTCCTCAGGCTGTCCGGGCGGCTGCGGGAGCGGTTCGCGGACCGGGACGGGGAGGCCGTACTGGCCGTACTGGTCCGGCCGGGGCCGCACGACGGCCACAAGACGGCCCGGGGGCTGACGGAGGTGTCCTTCCGCGGTGCCGCGCCGCGGGCCGCGTGGCGGATCCGGGGCGCGGGCACGCCCGACCCCGTGCGCGGTCCCCTGAACAACGGCGGGCTGCACGGGGAACGGGAGGGCTGGCACCTGCCGGGTGCCGACGGCGACGGCTGGGAGCCGGTGGAGTCGACGCGGACCGGGCGGCGCCAGGGCGAGACCTGGTACCGGACCGGTTTCCGGCCGGAGGTGCCCGCCGGGGTCGACGCCTCGTTCGGGCTCGTCCTGGAGGACGGCGGCGCCTGCCGCGCCCAGATCTTCCTCAACGGCTGGAACATCGGCCAGTACGCCCCCGGACAGGACGGCGCCCAGCACACCTTCGTCCTGCCAGGCGGCATCCTGCGCCCCCGCTCCGCCAACACCCTCGCGCTCGCGGTGCTGACCGACGGGACGACGGACGCCGGGCCCGGCACCGTACGGCTGACGGTGCTGGGCGGCGCGGCCGGGGGCGTGCCGCTTCAGGCGGTGTCCTCCCCCGGCCGCTGAACGCGGCTCAGGCCAGGCGGATCACGTTCCAGGACAGCGGCTCCAGGGTGGCGGTCAGCCGGCCGCCGTCCAGGGCCGTGCCGTCCACCGGGTGCGGGACGACGCGCTCCGGCTCGGCGAGGGTGTTGCGGGCCTCGGGGTCGGCGTCCGCGAGGGCGCTGTGCTCGACGACCTCGGTGAGGTCCAGGCCGTTGAGGGCCACGTCGAGGGGGAGCGCGTCGGTGCGGGAGCGGTTGACGGCGAAGACGGTGACCGTGCCGTCCTCGGCGCGCACGGCGGTGGCGTGCAGCAGGTCGGCCTCGCCGTACTTCTTCGTCTCGTACGTCGGTGAGTCCACGCGGACGTCGAGGACCTGGCCGCGGCCGTACCGCGAGGCGGCGGCGAAGGGGAAGAAGGTGGTCTGCCGCCAGGCCGGGCCGCCCGGCTCGGTCATGATCGGGGCGATGACGTTGACGAGCTGGGCGAGGCAGGCGACGGTGACGCGGTCGGCGTGCCGGAGCAGGGCGATCAGCAGGGAACCGAAGACGACGGCGTCGGTGACGCTGTAGTTGTCCTCCAGGAGGCGGGGGGCCTCGGGCCAGTCGAGGGCGGCGACCTCGGCGTCGGTGCGGGAGAGGTACCAGACGTTCCACTCGTCGAAGGAGAGGTTGATCTTCTTCTTGGACTTCAGGCGGGCGCCTATGTGGTCGCAGGTGGCGACGACGTTCTCGATGAACGACTCCATGTCCACGGCGGAGGCCAGGAAGGAGTCGACGTCGCCGTCGAGGGGCTCGTAGTAGGCGTGCAGGGAGATGAAGTCGACGAGGTCGTAGGTCTCCTTGAGGACCGTCGCCTCCCACTCGGCGAAGGTCTCCATGGCCTGGCCGCTGCTGCCGCAGGCGACCAGTTCGACGCCGGGGTCGATCTGGCGCATGGCGCGGGCGGTCTCGGCGGCGACCCGGCCGTACTCCTCGGCGGTCTTGTGGCCGGTCTGCCAGGGGCCGTCCATCTCGTTGCCCAGGCACCACAGCCTGATGCCGAAGGGGTCCTTGTCGCCGTGCTCGACACGGAGGTCCGACAGGGCGGTACCGGAGGGGTGGTTGGCGTACTCCTGGAGTTCCAGGGCCTCGGCGACGCCGCGGGTGCCGAGGTTGACGGCCATCATCGGCTCGGCCTGGGGGCCGATCTTCTTCAGGAACGCGATGTACTCGGAGAGGCCGAAGCGGTTGGTCTCCGTGGAGCGCCAGGCGAGGTCGAGGCGGCGGGGGCGGTCCTCGACGGGGCCGACGGAGTCCTCCCACTTGTAGCCGGAGACGAAGTTGCCGCCGGGGTAGCGGATGGCGGTGACGCCGAGTTCCCTGACCAGGTCCAGGACGTCCTGGCGCAGGCCGGCCTCGTCGGCGGTGGGGTGGCCGGGCTCGTAGACGCCGGTGTAGACGCAGCGGCCGAGGTGTTCGACGAAGGAGCCGAAGAGGCGGGGGTTCACTTCGGCGACGGTGAAGGCGGGGTCGAGGGTGAAGCGGGCGGTGCGCATTTTTTCCTTCCAGGGGGGTGGGTGTCCGGTCCGGGGAGGGGGACGGTGGCTAACGGACCACCGGCCAGCCGTTCTTCTGCCAGGTCAGGTCGTTCAGGCCGAGCTTGGGCGTGCCCTCGTCCTCGGCGTCGTAGTAGTGGTAGGCGAGGACGTCGCGGCCCCGGTCGCGGAACACGGACTGGCCGCCCGTGCCGATGTAGCGGCCGTGGCCCGCCAGGAGGAGGTCGCCGCCGCCCGCCGGCATCGGGGTGCCGGTGCTGTCGACGTAAGGGCCGGTGACCGACGCCGAGCGGCCGACGCGGATCTTGTACGTGGAGTTCACGCCCGAGCAGCAGGCGTCGTAGGAGGCGAAGAGGTAGTAGTAGCGGCCGTGCTTGACGATGTACGGGCCCTCGACGGCGTAGGGCTCGTCGGGGCGGGTGGCCAGGTGGTGGACGGTGGTGCCGGGGAGCGCCTTGCCGGTGCGGGGGTCGAGTTCGACCATGCGGATGCCGGACCAGTACGAGCCGAACGCCATCCACAGTTTGCCGTCGGCGCGGATCAGCGCCGGGTCGATGGCGTTCCAGGTGTCGGTGGTCTCGGAGGTGAAGACCTTGCCCTGGTCGGTCCAGGTGCCGGGCAGGCCGGTCGGGGAGGTGGCCACGCCGATCGCGGAGTGGTTGGTGCCCCAGGAGGAGACGGCGTAGTACAGCCAGTAGCGGCCGGCCCGGTAGCTGATGTCCGGCGCCCACGGGTCGCCGGTGGCGTTGTACTCGTACCACCAGGACGGGGGCGTGGCGAAGGCGTTGCCCGCGTCCTCCCAGTGCTCACGGTCGGTGGAGGTGCGGGCGCCGATGACCCCGCCGGTGGAGTACGCCACGTAGCCGCCGGACTTCAGGCGGATGACGGTCGGGTCGTGGATGATCTGCTGGCCCGTGACGGGCCGCGGGTCGGGGTAGGTGGCCGCCGTCGCGGTGGACGGGAGCAGGGCGACGACGGCCGCGGCGAGCAGTGCCGCGAGTCGGAAGCGTCTCAAGTCGGGTTCCCTGGGGGTGGGTTACTGGCCGGCGAGGCCGGTGTGCGCCACACCCGCCACGATCTGCCGCTGGAAGAAGACGAAGACGATGATCAGGGGCAGGCCCGCCATCAGGCCGCCGGCCATGAGCTGGGCCCACTGGATGCCGTAGGAGTTCATGACGGTCGCGATGCCGTTCGGCATGGTCATCAGGTCGGGGTTGTTGGTCACCATGTACGGCCACAGGAAGTTGTTCCAGGAGCTGATGAAGGTGAAGATGCCGACCGCCGCGAGGGAGGGGCGGGAGAGCGGGAGGATGATCGTGAAGAAGACGCGCCAGCGGCCGGCTCCGTCGATGAACGCGGCCTCCTCCAGTTCGCGCGGGACGCCCTGGAAGAACTTGTAGAGGATGTAGACCATCGCGGCGGGCGCGCACTGCGGCAGGATCATGCCCCAGTAGGTGTCGACCATCCCCATCTGCTGGACGGTGGTGAACAGGGGGACGCCGAGTACGGCCGGGGAGATCATCAGCCCCGCCATCACCACGCCCATGAGCAGGCCCTTGCCGCGGAACTCGGTGCGGGCGAAGCCGTATCCGGCCAGGCTGCTGACCAGGAGGACGACGGCGGTCACGCACACCGACACGACCAGGGAGTTCACGAACCAGTTGGTGATGTTGCCGTTCTCGAAGATGGCCGACCACGCCTGGCCGGTCCAGTCCTCGGGCAGCCAGTGGGTGGGCACCTCGACGGACTCGGTCTCCGACTTGAGCGAGGTGAACAGGGCCCACAGGAGGGGGGAGAGCATCACCGCGGAGACGGCGACGCCGAGCAGGGTGAGGACGATCTGGCTGGGGGTCCAGGACCGGCGGGGCCGCCTGGTCATCGGTACGGTCGTCATCGGCCGCCCTCCTCACGGTTGCGCAGCAGCCACATCCGCCCCAGGGCGACGGCCGCGATGAGCACGAAGAAGATGATGGAGATCGCGGAGGCGTAGCCCACGCGGTAGCTGGTGAAGCCCTGTTCGAGGGTGTACTGCACGAAGGTGCGGGTGCTGTCCTCCGGGCCGGTGGTGAAGTCGGTCATCACCACGGCCTGGTCGAAGACCTGGAGCGAGGCCAGGATCTGCAGGGCGACGACCAGGCCGGTGATGTTGCGCAGCATCGGCAGGGTGATGTGGACCATGCGGTGCCAGGCGTTGGCCCCGTCGAGGCGCGCGGCCTCGTAGAGGTGGGCGGGGATGCCCTGGAGGGCGGCGAGGTAGAGCAGGAAGCTGAAGCCGACCGTCCACCACAGGGTGCAGATGACGATGGCGAACATGGCGTACGACTTGTCGGTCAGCCAGGGCGTCTCCAGGCCGAAGACGTGGTTGATCATGCCGTTGCCGGGGTTGAACAGCCACTGCCACAGGTTGCCCGCGACGGTGGACGGCAGCAGGAACGGCAGGAAGAAGCAGAGCCGCCACAGCCACTTGCCGCGCTCGATGTGGTGGGCGAGCATCGCGAGGAGGAAGGCGAGGACGGTGATGCAGGGCACCACCAGCAGCGTGAAGAACGCGCTGTGGCCGAGCGCGTCCCACATCAGCGAGTCGCCCAGGGCCTCCCGGTAGTTGTCGAGGCCCACGAAGCTCGCGGCGTCGCCGGAGATGTTGGCGTCGGTGAAGCTGAGCCAGACGCCGCGCACCAGCGGCCAGATCACGAAGAGCGTGAACAGCAGCAGGAACGGGGCGACGAACCAGCCGCCGTGCTGGAAGCCCTGCTTGCGGCGGACGGTCACGCTGTCGGCGGCGGCCTTGGCGCGCGCCGGGCGGATGACGGTCTCAGCGCTGGTCGTCGTCATGCGACCGCACCTCCCTCGGCGGCGGTCTTGCCGTCCATCGGGTTCTTCATGGCGAGCAGCGTGGCCAGGGTGCTCTTCATCTTTCGGGCGACGGCGTCCGGCTTCGCGGAGCCGGTCGTCGAGGAGACGACGATCGGGCCGACGCGCTGGGCGAGGATGCCGGTGGACCCGGCGAACCACACCTTGGGCTCGGTGGCCTGGTGGTCCATCGCCGTGACGTACTCGCTCTGCGGCTGGAGCTTCTGGTACGCGGCCGTGGTCAGGGTGGGGGTGTAGGCGGGGATGTGTCCGCCGGCCGCCCACTGCCGGGCGTGCTTGACGACGTAGGCGGCGAGGCGGTGGGCGCCCTCGTTGGTGGCGCCGCCGCGGCCGGACTGGTGCGGCAGCACGAAGGAGTGCGACTCGGCGTGGGTGGCCTGCTTGCCGAAGACGGGCGGCAGCGGGACCGCCCCGTACTCGACCTTCGCGCTGTCGAAGACCGGCACCGACCAGTTGCCCTCCCAGCAGAAGGGGGAGCCGTTGACGAACTGCTCGGCGCCCGCGGAGCCGCCGAAGCCCGGGTCGGCGTACCCCTCGGCGAGGTGCCGGCGCAGGAACTCCAGGACCTGGGTGGCCTTGTCGGTGTCGAAGGTGACCTCGGTGTTGTCGGCGCTGAACCAGGTGCCGCCGAGCTGGGTGTAGAAGGCGACGAAGAACCACCACTGGAAGTTCTGGTCGTTGTGCCACAGGCCGATGGTCTGCAGCCCCTTCTTGGTGGCCGCCTTGGCCTCCTTCAGCATCGCGAACCACTCGTCGACCGAGGTGGGCGACACCATGTGCCCGTCGGCGCCGAGCAGGCCCGCCTTCCCCAGCACGTCCTTGCGGTAGAAGCAGAGCTGGACGTGGATGTCGAGCGGGAGGGCGTAGAGCTTGCCGTCGATGACGGCGCGTTTCCACAGCTCGGGGTTGAAGTCCCGCTCCCGTACGCCGTACTTGGCGAGCAGGTCGACGTCCCAGGGGTCCAGGAGGCGGCCGGGCGAGAAGCCGGTGACGCGGCCCAGGTGCATCACGCCGAGGTCCGGTGCGCGGTTGCCCGCCGCGGCCATGGCGAGCTTGGTGTAGAAGGGGCTGCCCCACTGGAGGGTGGAGTCCTTCACCTCGATGCCCGGATTGTCCTTACGGAAGGAGTCCAGCATCGCGATCATGTTGTATCCGTCGCCGCCGCTGAAGAGGTTCCAGTAGCGCACGCGGGTGTCCGCTCCGGAGGCGAGCGCGTCGGCTCCGGTTCCGAGCGCCGCGAAGCCGAAGCTTCCGGCGACCGTCAACCCGCCGAGTCCGGCGAGAAGTTGCCTGCGATTCAGGCCAGGTCGTCCCATGCCCTGCCCCATCTGTCCGTCGGTGACCGGGCACACCGGTCCCCTGGTGTTCGGTATCTCGAATGATGCCCGTAACTTCGAACGGACCGTAAAGTCGAACACCTCCCACGTCAATGGGTTGGACACGATGACGCGCACATCCACAGGCGCGTACGCTCTGTACCCCGCCGAACGGCGGGCCGGAGGAGTCGCGAAGGGGGAGCGATGGACTTCGCGGTCCTCAGCGGTTTCTACACGGACTTCTGGTGGATCCCGGCCACCGTGCTGGCCGCCGCCCTGACCATCAAGCTGCCCGTGATCATCCGCTTCCGGGCCGACCCGATGCTGCGCGCGGTCGGCGGTCTGCTGCTGCTGGCCTGCGCGGTGTTCGTCTTCGTCGCGCCCTCGACCATCGCCCGCGTCAACCGGCTCACCGGCGTGCCCAACATCTCGGCGCCCTGGGTGTATTCGCTGCTCACCGCGTTCTGCGGGTCGTGTCTGCTGCTGATCATCGCCTGGCGGGGCGGGCGGGGCGACCTGGACGACCGGGGCGGGCGGGGTGACCTGGACGACCGGTCCGGCCGCTCGGGCGCCACCCGCCGCGCCGCCCGCTGGGTCGTCGGCGTCTACGCGGGCGTGATCGTCGCCCTGTGGGTGCTGTTCGCCCTCGCGCACGCGCCCGTGGAGCGGCTGCGGGACCTGGACACGTACTACGCCACCACGCCGTTCATGCGCGAGATGATCCTGCTCTACCTGCTCGCGCACACCACGGCCGCGCTCATCACGTCCCGGCTGATCCGCAACTGGATCCGCGCCGACGGCCTGGACGCCTGGCTGCGCTGGGGCCTGAAGTTCCTGGGCGTGGGCTACGCGATGAACCTGCTGTTCGACGCCGCCAAACTCACCGCCGTCGTCGCCCGCTGGACGGGGCACGACCTGGACCGGCTCAACACGGACGTGGCCCCGGCGGCCGCCTGCGTCTCCGCCGTGCTGATCGCGGCCGGCTTCATCCTGCCGCACGCCGGACAGTACCTGCACGACCGTTGGCGGGTCCGGCTCGCCCACCGCGAACTGCGCCCGCTGTACGTGCTGATGCGCACGGTCGCCGGGGACCGCGCCGGGTTCGTCCGGCGGGGCAGCCCGGAACTGCGGCTGACCCGCCGGGAGACATTCATCCGCGACGCGCTGCTGCCGCTGGCCCGGTCCCTCGACGAGGACCTGCGCCGCAGGTCCTACGAGGCCGCCCGCGCCCTCGGCCACGCCCCGGACCGGGCGAGGGCGCTGGCCGCGGCGGTGGCGGTCGTGGACTCCGTGGAGGCCGTCCGGGGCCCCTCAGGGGCCGTCCGGGACCGCGCCGGGGCGGGGC
>NZ_JAGGOO010000080.1 GCF_018614415.1 Streptomyces sp. ISL-12 | reverse complement strand
GTCCTGGCCGACCGCCGAGGCCAGCACGCCCGAGCCGACGTACGGCACCCCGGACAGCTCAAGGAGCCCCTGCAGCGTGCCGTCCTCCCCGTAGGGGCCGTGCAGGACGGGGAAGACGACGTCGACCTCGCCGAGCGCCTTGGGCACCGAGCCCGGTTCGCTGTAGACGACCTCGCGGCTGGCGGGGTCGACGGAGAGCACCACCGCGCTCTCGACCGAGTCGGCGAGCTGCTCCACCGTCGGCGTGCGCCGCTCGGTGATCGCCATGCGTTCGGGCTCGTCGGCGGTGAGGGCCCACCGGCCGTCCGTCGTGATGCCGATCGGCAGGACCTCGTACTTGGTCCGGTCGAGGGCGGCGAGGACGGCGCCGGCGGTGACCACGGAGATCCCGTGTTCGGAGCTGCGCCCGCCGAACACGACGGCGACCCGCGGCTTGCGGGACGGCTGCGGATGCGAGGAGGTGGCTTCAGCCATGTGATGTGCTTCTTTCGCTCGGTCGCTCGTGAAAACAGGGGTGAGGGGGAAAGCCGCGGATTCGAATGGGTCGGGGCCCTGTCACACAGCCATGTCCCGGGTGACGCCCCGAGTCACCAGTGCCGACCTCAACGCCCTCACCGCGTGGTAGGAGCGTGACTTGACCGTTCCACTGGGGATGCCCAGCTCCTCCGCCACCGTGCTGATGCTCAGGTCGAGGATGTAGACACGCTGCAGGATCTGCCGGTGGTTGTCGCTCAGGTCTCTCATCGCGTCCCGGATGATGAGCTCGGTGAGGACGGAACGGGTGTGGTCGGTTGCTTCGTGGTCATCGGTCTCCACGTCGGCCGCAGCTTCGAAGCGGCTCCCGTGTGACCGGAACTCGTCTATGGCCAGATTCTTGATGACGGTCTTCAGCCATGGTTTGACGCGCAACTCTCGTTCCGGCCTTCTGCGCAGCTGTAGCCAGGCCCGCAGCATGGCCTCCTGCAACAGGTCCTCGGCGCGGTGCCAGTCACCCCCCAGCTTGTGGTGAGCGAACCGCCGCAGGTCGGCGCCATGTTGCTGATACATGCCGACGATGGTGTCGGACGACTCGACATCGAACGTCGCATCGTCCTCGGACTTCTTTTCTGACGGCAACTCTCTGACCTCCTCGTGCACCCCGAATTCCCGCTTGGAGGTACTCGCAAGTTTCTTGTCATCTCATTGAGTCGCTGCTTGTCAGGACTGGATGACATCGGACGAGAGGTCAGTTGTCTTCGATATCGAGAACGGTGAGCCTCACAGAACGCGATATTACTGAGGGTGCCCGGCGCCCATCGACGGATGAGCACTGATTGGTCATCATGTGAGCACTACCGCGCTGTGCCTCCCCCTTGGTGGGGCAGGCGCAGCGCGCTAGCGACGGCGTCAGCCGCTCAGCGAGGCCCGGGAGACGGGGAAGTCGAAGTAGGTCGCCGGGAAGGGCTCCGCGGACAACGTGAAGTGCCACCACTCTTCGGCGAGGTTCACGAACCCGACGGACTCCAGCCCGGTCTTCAACCGCATCCGGTTGGCTGCCTGCGTCGCGCCGACGCGGGGGTCAAGGGTGTGGGACAGCGTGTCGAAACAGTCGAAGCCCGTACCCATGTCTATGGAGTTGTCGGGGAATCTCTGCTTCGCGGGCGCGTAGCACGGGACGAGTTTCTCGCCGGGTACGTAGGGGCGGGTGGTCGTGACCGGCAGCTTCACCAGCGTCAGGTCCACCGTGCTGCCGCGACTGTGTCCGGACTTGGCCGCGATGTACCCGTCGGTGAAGAGATCCGACTTCTCGACCTGCGGGTAGAACTCGTCTTTCATCAGCTCGTCGTCGAGGTCCTCGGCCCAGCTGACGAACTGATCCACGGCGCGCTGTGGCCGGTAGCAGTCGTACACCTTGAGGCTGTATCCCTGTGCGAGGAATTCCTGCTGTGCCTCCGCAAGGGCCTGGGCCGCCGCAGAAGTGAGGATGCACAGTGACTCGTCGTAGCCGGCTATCT
This sequence comes from Streptomyces sp. ISL-12, assembly GCF_018614415.1. GTDB lineage: Bacteria > Actinomycetota > Actinomycetes > Streptomycetales > Streptomycetaceae > Streptomyces. The sequence goes on along the minus strand of NZ_JAGGOO010000080.1, from coordinate 47,868 downwards.
TGCTGCCGACGAAATTGTGAGTGGTGTAGTACCGAATGTCCTGAAGAATTGACGGAGCGACGTCCTTCAGCGACACGAATGCGGCCGGAGCTGTCTCGTCCGTGGCGGCCTGCGCCTTGCCGGGCCCGCTCAGGGTGGTCAGGAGAATGGCTGAGGCAAGGGCGAACAGCATAGTGAAACGCCGGATTGTGTTGCTCTTCTTGGTGGTCACGATCGAATACTGAACATCATGTGGCGAGTCGAGGCAACCCGACCTCGTATTCACGACGCCCGCTCGGGGATCAGCTTTCTCAGTCTGGCGAGTGGCGCCAGTGAAAGGCCCATGACCAGCAAACCGAAGAGCTCGGTCGATCGGACGAGGCCGTAGCGGCCGGCCAGGATCCCGGCGGCCAGTACCGGCACGCACATCGCCAAGTAGGTGATGGTGTACACGGCGGCCATCAGACCGGCCCGCTCCGTCGCGTCCGCGGTGGCCGTCACAAGGCGTACACCGCCCTGGAAGGCAGGACCGAAGCCGAGACCGGCGATCGCCGTGCCCGAGTAGAGGACGGCACCGGAGTCGATGTGCACGGCGACGAGGGTGACGCCCACTCCGCAGGCGACCAGCAGCGAGCCTCCCAGAGCCGTCCGTTCTGCCGCTGCTTGCCGGGTGAGCAGGACGGCCGGCACCGCGCAGGCGGTGAGCACGGACACGATCAGCCCGTTGCTCACCGACGATCCGGTGACCCGCTGGATCAGGTCGGGCCCGAGGGACAGATAGAAACCGCCCAGTGCCCAGACAGCGACGAAGACCGGAGCCGTGAGCATGAGGGCGGGACGGGTCGACCGAGGTGTCCGTACCCGGGGGCGCAGGGAGCGCAGAGCACCGGGCCTGCGGGCCCCCGGCTCGGGAACGAAGAGCAAGCCGACCACCTGTGCGGCCATGGCGGCGAGCAGGACGGCGTACACGACGCCCGTGCGGGCGGGCCAGAGATCCAGCAGCACACTGGTGACGAGGGTCCCGGACGCCATGCCGACGAGCGGAGCCACGCTCACGAACAGGGCCCCTCCTCGCTCCGTGACGTCCAGCAGGGCGGCCCCCAGAGAACTGGTCGCCGCTCCGGTCGCCAACCCCTGCAACGTCCTGGCGACGACGAGCGAGGTCATGCCGTCGGCTTGCAGGAAGAGCAGCATCGACAGCGCTTCGAGCGCCAGGGAGCCCCAGATGACCGGACGCCGACCGACGTGATCGGAGAGTGCGCCGACCGTCAGCAGCGATGCCAGGACGCTCAGGCAGTACGCGCCGTAGATCAGTGTGATGGCACCTGACGTGAGGTGCCATCGCATCTGATACTCGTGGTACAGGGGCGTGGGGGCGCTGGACGCCGCGAGGAATGTGACGAGGACGACGGATAAGAAGACAGCCGCGTTGCGGTCGCGCGTCACCTGTCTGTGCGGTCGCACTGGTATCGGTGACACGCGGACCGTCTGCTGGCTCAGCTCATGCGGCATCGCGTTCCTTCTTGCAGGCAGGGGCAGGCTTCCGGAAGCCGTAAGAGGGGGCCCGGGTGCGTACACGGGGGCGTGAACGCGTCCGTGCGGGCGTTCACGGTGAGAACGGGCGGAGTCGGAGGACGGTTCACTCCGGGAAGGGGCGCGCCGCACAGCGGTGACGGTCATGCTGTGTGGCAGGTGTCCGAGTACGCGGTACCCGTCCGTTGCCGTGCCGGCCGGTCAGGCTGTCGGTGGGCCGCTGATGTACACGCCGTCGCTGTCGTAGGGCCAGGCGTTGGCCGTGCAACCGTGCAGACCTTTGATCTGCTGCATCATCACGGGTGCGGGTCGTTGCTCCCCGGGGCATGTCTCGTGGCCGTGGCCGAGGCGATGCCCCACCTCGTGGTTGATGATGAGGGCCCGGTAGTCGTGCAGGGAGCCGTCGAACTGTGGTGATCCGAGCATCCAGCGCTTGAGGTTGACCACGACGACGGAGCCCACCGAGCAGTTGACCTCGCCCTGGGTGTCCAGGCCGGCGGCCCCGCAGGTGGCGTCGACCGTGCCGGGCGAAGCCACCTGCACGGTCAGTTCCGCCGGCTCCGAGGAGACCAACTGGAACGCCTGGCCGCCGGCCGTCCAGCCGCGAGGATCGGCCAGGACGGAGTTGATCTCCCGGGCCGTGTCCGCCAGGGACAAGTCCAAGGAGGTCTCGACCTGCACCCGGTACCTCATGGGAGTGCCTGATCCGACCGGACCCAGGCTCTCCTGAGCGGTGGTGAACTCTCCCGATCCGGTGAGCGGCACAGTCGGGGTCGGGGTGGCTGTCGATGGCGTCGGCCGCGGGGTCTTCGCCGGCCGAGCCTGTGCGGTCGGGACGTCGGGCGGGGTGCTGACGGCGTCGTCGGCAGGAGGTGTCTGACCTTGGCACCCACTCGTCAGGGGAACGAGCGCCAACAGCGCACAGCCCAGTAGCGCGGCGTTGAGCCGCCCCCTCTTGAGGTTCTTGGTGCGATCGAACAGGTGTCGCCGCATGGTTTCTCCCTTGGAGCGCGAGGTGCGCTGGTGTGCGGAAGGTGTACGCATGGGCGTAACGGCTCGGGGTGGTACGAGGTTCAACGTGCTTGATCCTGCGGCTGGCGCACTAAACCCACCCTGCGTGAGACGACGGACCGCAGTCCGCGGGGTCCCTCGGATCGAGTCGAGCAGACCTCTTCTGAGCGGTCACATCTGAGCGGGGGGCTGGCACCACCGTGATACACGGGCCGGCCCCCTCGCCCGCCGGGCCGCGTACGCACATGCTGATCACGGCTCCGGATCAGTGTCTGACGCACTGACTACCAAGGAAGGACCCGTCGTTGATGACGCGACACATTCATCGCTTCCGCGGAAGCGTCCTCATGAGGGTGACCACCGCGGCGGTCCTGGCGGGAGTTCTCGCCGGCAGCGCACTGCCCGCTCAGGCGGTCACTCAGCACGGTGGCCGGTCGGCGGACCTGCGCCGACTGCAGGACCTGGTGCACGAGGACGGGTTCCCGGCCGCCCTGGCCGCGGTGAGAGGCCGGTGGGGACAGACGTCGGACCTCACCGCGGGCGTCGGCGAGCTGCGCGGCCGTACCGAGGTCCCCGTCGACGGGATGGTCCGAGCGGGCAGCAACACCAAGACCTTCACCGCGGTGGTGGTGCTGCAACTGGTGGGGGAGGGCGTGGTCCGTCTCGACGCCCCGATCGAGGACTACCTGCCCGGACTGGTCCGAGGCGAAGGTATCGACGGCAGCCGTATCACCGTGCGTCAGCTGCTGCAGCACACGAGCGGGCTGCCCGACTACGTGTCCGGCCTCGACGACTTCTTCGCGATCCGCGACACCCACTACGAACCGACTGAACTGCTCGACCTGGCGCTCTCGCGGAAGGCGCACTTCGCACCCGGTACGCGGTGGGAGTACAGCAACACCAACTACCTGCTGGCGGGGCTGCTCGTCGAGGAGATCACCGGGCGCACGGTGGCGGAGGAGATCACTCGCCGTGTCATCCGCAAGGCCGCTCTGCGGCACACGTACTTCCCCGCTCCGGGGGAGCGAACCATCCGTGAAGCACATCCGCACGGATACCACGCCACCGCCCCCGGCGCTCCACTGCGTGATCTCACCGTCTTCGACCCGTCCTGGGCAGGGGCGGCGGGACAGTTGGTCTCCACACCCCGTGATCTCAATCGTTTCTTCACGGCGCTCATGGACGGAAAGCTGCTGCGGGCGGAGCAGTTGCGCCAGATGCGCACCACGGTCGCGGCACCGGGCACCTGGCCCGGTGCCCGGTACGGGCTCGGCCTGTTCAGCACCCCGCTGAGCTGCGGAGGCCTGGTCTGGGGCCACGGTGGTGACATCCCGGGATACGAGACGCGGGGAGGAGTCACCGAGGGCGGACGCGCGGTGACCGTGGCGGTGACGGCCTTGCCGTCGGCGGTACCGGAGCCGGAAGCCGCGGCCGCACACGTGCTGGACTTCGTCGACCGGGCACTGTGCGGGTGACATCGCGAGGGCGTGTCGGCACGGCGGAGGGACACGGCGCACGTCCCTCCGCGCGCCGACTCGCAGTCAGTCGCCGAGCGGCGGTCGCGAGCCGCTCCGCGGTCGTCCTGTGACGCGCTTCATGCGAACCGTGGTTCGTGACGCACCGTTCAGGCAGTGGCATGACCAGATGTCGGCCGTGGCGGCTCCGGCCTCCGCCCGCGTGGCACACGAATCGGAAGTAGCTGATGCACACCATGAAGGACGGCGCGACCGTGTGGCTCCCATACCCCCGGGAGCAGATTCCCGGCCTGCCGGACGACTTCACCTACGGCCACTGGGACGGCTCCGGTCCGTTGCCCGGGGATCCGGGTGAGGTCCGGTTCCTCACGGGACCCCCAGCGCCGGGCGCGGACCAAGCGCTGCGGACGGTGCTGCCCCGCATGGGCCGACTGGAGGTCTTTCAACTGCTCAGCTCGGGATACGACTACGTGATGCCGATGCTGGACGACATGCCACCCGGCACGAAGCTGGTGACGGCGCGCGGAGTGCACCGTGAGGCTACCGCGGAGCTGGCCGTCACCCTTCTGCTGGCGCTGTGCCGCGGGCTCGACCAGTTCGCCGTCCGGCAGGCCGAGGGACGCTGGCGCCCTGAACCGCGGACCACTCTGGTCGGCAAGCGGGTACTGGTCGTGGGGTACGGCGCCGTGGGCGCGACCGTCGCGGCCCGGCTCCGCGCGTTGCGCTGCGAGCCGGTCCTCGTGGCCCGCAGCGAGCGCACCACCCCAGCGGGACATGTGCACGGAGCGGAGCAGTTGTCCTCGCTGCTGCCCACGGTGGACGCGGTGGTGCTGTGCGCACCGCTGACGGAGTGGACCCGTGGCATGTTCGACGCGGACACCCTGGCGCTGCTGAGGGACGGAGCCTTCCTGGTGAATGTCGCGCGCGGGGAACTGGTGGACACCGGCGCCGTCGTCCGGGAGGTGCGCGGCGGCCGGCTCCGGGTCGCGCTCGACGTGACGGACCCGGAGCCCCTCCCCGGCGGCCACCCCCTCTGGAACCTGCCCGGCGCGCTGATCACTCCGCACGTGGCGGCGTTCACGGACGCGTTCCCCTCGATGTCCGTGGAGTTCCTCTGCCGGCAGTTGCACCGATACGCGCGGGGTGAGGAGTTGGAGAACGTCGTCCTGACGACGACAGCCGGGCCTCTGGGCGGTGAGCGGGCTGCCTAGACACCCGCGGACCGCCGCCGCGCGCCTCGGCGCGCCGGAGGCGGCAGAACCGGACACGGAACTCGCGCAGGTCCTTGGAAACGTCGAGCGCGGCGGGCACGAGACCCCTGGTGCTGCTCGGCCGGCCTTCGCACGCTCTCGGATACGGGCCGAGTCGCCCGCGGCCGCGCCCGGCGACGGCGGTGCGGCGGGCCTTGTCGCCCGACCGGTCACCGGTGGTGTCTCGTTGTCCGCACAATGACGGGTGCCGTCGTGAGGAGTACCTCCATGACGACTGGCGTTACGGCTCGCCGACGTCTCATCCGAGGCGTTTCCCCGGCCGTCGCACCGACACTGACGGCACCGGCACCCTGACGGCACCGGCACTCCTCGCCGTGGCCGAGCTGACTCAGTCCCGCGCGACGAGCGGGCGAGTTTCGCCGCGGCCTATGAGAGGTGCGCGAGAACCTCTCAGCCACATCCCGAACTGTTTCTCCCGCGGCTTCCGCTCGCGGGAGAAACAGGAGGAACCGGCGTCGGGCGCCACCGGGGCCCGCGCCAGTGACCCATCAGGAGAGGGCGACGCTGTACACCCGGAACTCGACGCGCAATCCGGGCAGGAGTCTTCCTTCACCGACGAACACCGTCTGGTTCACCCAGGCGTACCGCTTGTCCCCGGTTTCCATACGCGGTGTGATCATGAAGTACTGCTCACCGAAGGCGGTCGGTTCATCGCCGCCTGAGAGGACTGCCTTGATCCCTCTCGTCATCTCGATGAGCCCGAAGTACTGGACGTAGATGGCCGCCCCGTCGTGGGTGTCGAACGTGCTGCGCACGTCGACCCGGGCGTAACCGTCGTCGCCCACGAGCAGCCAGTCACCTCCGCCGGCGGTGATGGTTCCCTTCAGCCTGTCTCCTGTGATCCCTCCTCCCACTCCCTCAGCGATGACGCGGTCGCCGAAGGGACCGTCACCGACGGGCTCTGTGGCGAGGTCGACGTAGAAATCGAACTCCTTGACCAGGGTGGCCATGTCTTTCTCCTTCTTGGCGCAGTGAGTCGGACGCGCCGCGGGAACCCCAGCACATGCGTCGGATCAGCACGGACAGGGCCTCGTCGGGTGTGGTCATCGTGGCGATGTGCCGCGGCGCGTCGTCCGCCCCCGCTTCCCCGCAGCCGCTGTACAGAACAGCGCGGTGAACGGTGTGACAGCGCTCCACCGGAGCCGGAGTCTCAGCACACACCGCCGTCACCGGCCTGCGCACTCATCATGCCTGTTACTCATGCTCCATCAGGACCCGGATAGTGCTCACCACTGCTCAACACCGGGGCGCGCGACGGGCGACGGTCCGGCGAAGTGCGCCGCTGAACCGGCCGTCGGGAAAGGGCCAACACGTATCAACTGTTCGAGCGAGGTGACAACCCGGTCATGGGTCGCTGCTGCTGCGGCATCGAGTCCCTGGGCCGGTGCATGGTGATCAGACATTCCATGACGAGGGCACAGCCTTGAACGGTGTTCCCTCGACTACGACGAGGAGATCTCATGCTTACCCATCGCCGTTCCCGTGCGCGTCTGCTGGCCGCTGTCGTCGTCGCGGGCGTAGCGCTGCTCACGGCCTGTGAGGGCGACTCCGACCAGGACACTGCCGCGAGTGAGGTGTCGAGCACTGTCTCGGCCCCGGCGTCGGCGTCCGCGTCGTCATCCGCGTCCGCGGCGGACGGCGGGGAGACAGCGGCATCGGGTGACGGTGCGGCCGCGAACTCCTCCCGGCAGCAAGAGGGCTACGCGGCCGACGAGGACTCGGCTGCCGACGACAGTGCGGCCGACGAGGACGCCGCGGCGGACGACCGTGCCGGCGGGGTGAGCGGTGGGATCAGTGGAACGTTCGCCGGCGGCACGATCGAGTACTTGGCGCCGGGCACGTACATCGTGAGCGCCTCCGGGAAGGACCAGCAGTTCTTCGTCTCGGACAGCACCGCTGTCTACGGGGCGGGAACGCTGTGCGGCAGTTACAGCACGCGTGCGACCACACGGTGCTCCCTCGGCGACCTGGAGGCGAGCACCAGCAGCGGGTCCGTTGCCGCGGACGTGGTGGTCAAGCAGGGCGTCGCCACCCGGATCACCGAGCGCCCCGCGCCGGACGAGGGTCCGGCCGCAGACGGGCAGTAGTGTGCGCGGCGCGCGGGCATAACGGTTTTCGCCCGGGTCCGGCGGACGTCCGGTCACCGGCCCGGGCGCTGCCGATACTCGCCGGATGGCTCGCGTGCTGCTGATCGACAAGGATCCCGCGCTGTGTGACGAGGTGCGACAGGCACTCCTGCCCCTGCACGCCGAGGTGTTCGTCGCGTCGACGGGGCAGAGCGGACTGGCGAGTGTCCGGCAACGCTGTCCCGACCTGGTGTTGCTGGGCGCGGACCCGCCGGACATCAGCGCGGTGGACGTCTGCCGCGGCATCCGAGCGGCAGGCGCACTGCCCGTTGTCTTCCTGTCCGCACGGGAGGACGACGATGAGGCCATAGCAGCCTTGGACGCGGGAGCGGACTGGTATCTCGTCAAGCCCGTGGCTGCTCGCGTGCTGCAGTCCTATGTCGCCGCGGCTCTGCGACACCTCGGCCGGGTCCGGCCGGAACGTGCTCCGGCGGAACGGTACGGTGCCCTGCTCATCGACCGCGTCGCGGTGGAAGTGACCCTGGGCGGCCGGCGTATCCCCCTCGCCCACTCGGAGCGCATGCTGCTGTTCGCCCTGTCCGCGGCGCCGGACCGGGTGTTCAGCCGCGAGGACCTCCTGGCGGTCACAGGCGGAACCGACGGTGGTACGAATCCCCGGAACATCGACTCCTGTGTGAAGCGCCTCCGGTCGAAGCTGGGACAGTCACGTGGTGCGCCGGGCTTCATCGACACAGTGCGGGGACGGGGGTACCGATTCCGCGCGCGTCAGGACGGCTGCCTTTGACCGACGACTCACGGGAGCCGCTCAATACCTGCTCGCCAACTGCTCATCGGTTGTTCTTAGTTCGGTCGCGGCCGCCTGGCCCGAACGTCGGTCGTCGACACTGATCACCGGGGAGCACCGACTTCTCCACATCCCGTTCCGGGACCCCACGACGCGAGAGAGGCGTTCTTGATGAGCAGGATACGCAGCATGGTACGCACGTCCGGAGCCGCATCGTTCGCCGCCGCACTGCTGATGACCGGGGCGTCGGCCGCCTCGGCGTCGACGGACGTGGCGGCGTGCCCCCGGCCCACCCCCACGGTGGCCCCGATATGTGTCTTCGACGGAGCCGACTTCACCGGACTGCTCGAGAACAGGCTGGTGTGGACGCCCGTTCTGCCCGCCGACAAGAACGACAAGATCTCGTCGGTCATCAACGATTCCGACTACCGGCTCCGTGTCTTCGAGGACGACAACTACCAGGGAGCCTGGACCGAGATCGGCCCCCACCAGAGCTGGGTCGCTCCTGCCGAGTGGGACAATCGCATCTCCGGCTACTTCATGTACTGAGCCGGGCCACCCGCGCTGCGCAGACCGAGGGGGCGCGAGCCAGTACGTGACTGGCTCGCGCCCCCATGGCCTGTTGTCAGGAGTGCGTGTACGGCACGTCCGGGAAGTCCAGCCGGGCCTGCTCCAGCTGTGCTTCGTACGCGTCCGTCCACCCGAAGGCGGTCTCGGCCTGCTTCTGCAGATCGGCGCCGGCGGCCCCGCTCCAGAAGTGCACGAACTCGCCCATGTTCATGTCGCGGACGTAGGAGCCGTTGTGCTGGGCGAACTGCTCGGCCGTCAGCCGGAAGAACGCGTCGAGTGCCTCGCCCTTGCCGTGGTCGCGCCAGATGGGCAGGAACCAGTCACGGAACCACGCGGTGTTGGCTCGCGGATAGTTGTCGGTCTTGGCGATGGCCTTGCTGTACCAGCTCTCGGCGTCGGCGGTCAGCCCGGCTCCGAGGTAGGCGTCGTACTGGTAGATCTCCGCCCACTTGCTGTCGCCCCAGAGGCCGAAAGCGGGTGATCCGTTGACGCCGTAGGCCGAGAACTCCACGATGTGCGCGATCTCGTGCGACGTGACGTTCCGCGCCTGGGTGTCGGTCTCGCTCCAGTCAGCGAGACCTATGTCGATCACGTTGCGGTAGTCGTGGGACGCGTCGAAGACGTTCGAGGGGTGACCACCGCCGTACTTGCCCTTGTGGAAGATGGCGGCGAGCTGCGGGTTGCTGAAGCTGCCGTAGTTCTGCTTGGTGTACTTCCACAGCTTGGTGACGTAGCCGTTGAGCCAGGTCTGCGAACGGTCCATGTCATCGTCGAAGTAGATCGCGACGTCGTCGTTCTCGTGGACCTTGTCGAGCAGTTGGACGTGCTCCAGCCAGTGCTCCTGCCAGGTGGCCGGCATGGCGCTCGACGGGGTGGTCACGCTCACCGGCGTGGTGTACGCGGACTGACCACCGGCGTTATCCGCCCGCAGACGGTAGTGGTAGGTGGTGTTGCCGGTCAGACCGAGGTCCGTGTACCGGGTGGTGCCGTTCGGCACGACCCGGGACCAGTCCCAGTCGGTGCCGTTGAGGGAGCGCTCCAGCCGGAAGGACTGTTCGAGACGGGAGTTGTCCGTCCAGCTCAGGACGGCCTGGTCGCCGGAGACGGCCTTCACGGACAGGCCGCTGGGTGCCTCGGGGGCGTCGATCTGGGAGCCGGAGTTGCCGGTGCCCGTCAGTTCCCACTCGGCCACCTGTGTCTGGCCGGCACCGTTGTTGGCGGTCACGTCGAGACGGAAGTAGCGGTAGGAACGGTCGGTGCCGACCGTGTAGGACTTCTTCTGGTACCGGCTGGTGAACCATTCACCGCTGCGGGTGTCGAGGTCGGTCCACGTGGAACCGTCGACCGAGCCCCGCAGGGTCCAGTTCTTCGGGTCCCTCTCCGGACTGTCGTTCGCGGAGGTGACGGTGTAGCCCGTCAGTCTGGAGGTGCTGGCGGGCTGGTACTGGAGCCACGTGGTGGTGTGCTGCGTCAGGTACTTGGTGTACTCGCTGTTGTCCGCGGCCCGCTCCCCGCCCTCCGCTCCGCCCGTGGCGTACTGGTCCGTGACCTTGCCGGGCAGGTCGGTGATGTCGAACACGCCCACCGACAGCTCGGCGGTACCGGAGTACTCCGACAGCCCGTTGCCCGCTCCCACCGCGCGGACGCGGTAGGCGTAGGCGGTGTCGGTGTCCAGCGCGGGATCGGTGTAGGTGTGCACGTCGGCGCCGGCTGTGGCCAGTGGCTCGAACGGGCCGCCCTCGACGGAACGCTCGATCTGGAAGCCGGACTCGGCGTAACCGGTGTCGTAACTGGAGTTGTCCGCCCAGTCCAGTACGGCGGCGTCACCGTCCAGCGTCGCGGTCAGCTTGGAGGGGGCCGCCGGGACGCCGTTGCCGCCCGCCCAGAGCTCCCACTCCGCGAGCTGGGAGTCGGACGAACCGTTGGTCTCGCTCACCACGAGCCGATAGTGGGTGTAGGCCGTGCCGGGCGTGACGCTGAAGCCCCGGGTCTGGTTGCGCGCGGAGAACGTCTGGTTCGTACGGGTGTCGATGACGGTCCAGGTCGATCCGTCCACGGAGCCCTGCAGCGTCCAGTCCTTCGGGTCCCGGTCGGGGGCGTCGTTGGCGGAGGTGAGGGTGTAACGGTCGATCGTCGCGGCGGTGGCCGACTCGTACTGCACCCACATCGCCGATCGGATGGTGAAGTACTTGGTCGTGATGTCGTCGTCGATCAGCATCGACTCCGACTCGGCTCCGGTCTCCTTGTACTGAGCGGTGATCTTGCCGCCGTTGCCGGTGATGTCCGTGCCCGGGTCCGGCGCGGTGGTCACCGTCGCGGTCCCTTCCTCGGCGTGGGCTCGGGCGGTGTTGGTGGTGAGGAGTGTGGCGCCGACCGCTGTGGTGAGCAGTGCGGCCGTCAGAGGTCTGACGCTGGATCTGAGTCGGCTGCCGGAGCCGGCGGGGGAAAAGCGCACCTCGGGTCCTTTCCGTATGTGTGGCTGTGCCACTGCGGAAACGGATCAGGGGGCGCCTCGGTTTACCCGCGGTGGTGCCTTCGCCGATGTGCGGGACCAATCGTGTGCCAGGAACCGCCGAGGGCCGGTGTGCCGTGGACAGCGAGGCCCGTCCGGGTCACTTCCACGCCTTCACGCGCACGCGCTCACCCTGGGCTCCGAAGAGGCTGAGGAACTCGACGGGCTGATCGCCCAGGTTGCTGAAGGCGTGCGGGAGACGTGTGTCGAACTCGGCGGCTTCCCCGGCCTGGACCACGAGTCTCTCCCCGCCTGCCGTAATACCCAGTCGTCCGAACAGGACGTAGATCCAGGTGAAACCCTGATGGGTGTGCAGTTCCGGCGCCTCGGCGTCTGCCGGGCCCGCCGGCAGAACGTGCTTGTGCGCGTGCGGACCTCCGTAGTGGCGCACCAGCGGGATCGCCGTCCGGCCTTGCTGGGCGACGGCGACCGGGCGCAGATGGATGCGGGGGTCACCGGTCTGGGGGGCACCCACCAACTCGTCCAGCGGCACGTTGTACGCGGCCGCCAGCGGCAGCAGCAGATCAAGGGTGTACTTGCGCCGGCCCGACTCCAACCGGGACAGCGTGCTCGGGGAGATGCCGCTGATGTCGCTGATGTCGTCCAAGGTGGCCTGATGCTCATGCCGCAGTGCCCGCAGGCGTCCGCCGACCGACTGCAGGAAACCCTCTACCTCGTCGTGGTTCACCCCCTCATCTTGCCAAGTCGGCAAGCGGCCTTGGACGCGCCCGCCCGACGGCCGCAAGATCACCGGCGAACGGAAGGAAACACCATGACCGACGAACACATCCTGTACGACGCCGCTGTCATCGGCGCGGGCGCGGCCGGCCTCAACGCGGCGCTCACTCTCGGGCGGGCCCGGCGCTCCGTACTGGTCATCGACGCCGGGCAGCAGCGCAACGCCCCGGCACGGTCGATGCACAACTACCTGGGGCACGAGGGCATCACCCCCACCGAGTTCCTGGACATCGCGGGACGCGAGGTCTCCCGCTTCGGCGGGGAGCGCGTGACCGCCTCGGTGACCGCCGCGGCGCGTGAGACGGAGACGAACTTCCGCCTCGAACTCGACAACGGCGCCACCGTACGCGCGCGGCGGCTGCTCCTGGCCACCGGACTGGTGGACGAGCTGCCCGACGTGCCCGGCATCGCCGAGCGCTGGGCACGTGACGTACTGCACTGCCCGTACTGCCATGGGTGGGAAGTACGGGACCAGCCCATCGGTGTTCTGGCCACGAGCGCGGTGGGCGTGGAACAGGCGCTGCTGTGGAGCCAGTGGAGCGACCGGGTCACCCTGCTCGCGCACACCGGGCCGGTCCTCGACGGCACCGCACGCAAGCGCCTGGCAGCGCGCTCGGTGCGGGTGGTCGAAGGCGAAGTGCGCTCGCTGGACGTCGTGGACGACCGGTTGACGGGGGTGCTGCTCGCGGGCGGGCAGCGCGTCGACCTCACGCGGATCGTGGTCGCCCCCCGTTTCACCGCCCGCGTCACCGGGTTGGACGGGCTGGGCCTGGAGGTCACGGACTGGGAGATGTTCGGGCAGGTGGCCGGCAGTTTCGTGGCGGCCGGCCCGCAAGGTGCGACCAGCGTCGCCGGAGTGTTCGCGGCGGGCAACGTCACCAGTGTCACCGAGACGGCGATCGGTTCCGCGGCGGCCGGGCTGAAGGCGGCGGCCGGGCTGAACCTCGACCTCATCACCGAGGACACTCAGCGGGCCATGACCGTCTGACGGCCATCCCGTGAGCGGGGGCACGGGAGCCGTGGCCCCCGCGCCGCGTGCGGCACCTGACGGTTCACGAACGCCGACGGGTACGGGTCAGGCCGCGGCCACCGCGGTCCCGTCCGGTGTGCCGACCGGACGGGACCCCGAGCCGTACGGCGCGGTGTGTCGTCGCGGCCGGGTCCGGCGGGCACGCGGCGAGGGGCGACGCCGTAGAGCCGGTGGTCGTGGCACGTCGACCTCCCGCCGGTGGACCTTCGGCGCCGGTCACACCGACGTCGGAAGGGGGAGGTCGTCCGGTGCGGCCCCGTCCCGCCGCGGCAACGGCAGCCTCACGGTGCACTGGCTTCCCTGAGGGGTGACGACACCGCCGAGCACCCGGGCCAGCGCCAGGGCGGGCCGGTTGTCCGACAGCACCAAGGCGTGCAGCTCGCCGTGCCCGCGCTGCCGGGCGACGGCCACCGCCCGCGTGACCAGTGCCGTCCCGAGTCCCCTGGACTGCCAGGTGTCGTCGATCAGGAGGGCGAGTTCGGCGGGGCCGCGACCGGCTTCACCGGCGGCGGAGGAGCCCGGCGTCCGGTCGGTGTACAGGACGTGCGTCACGGCGACGACGTGTCCGGGAGCACCGGCCGGGTGGGTGACCCAGGTGAGGCCGGCCGACGGAGCGGCCAGAGCGCGCCACTCCGCTGCCGTGAGGCGCTGTCTGCCGGAGAGGTAGCGCAGCATGAGGCTCTGCCGTGAGCAGCGGGCGTGCAGGGCGTTGACGTACGGCAGGTCACCGTTGGCCGCGAGCCGCGTCCGGGTCGTCGCCCCGTCGCGCAGCCGGGTGGCCCACCCCGTGGCGGTGTCCGGCTCGGCCGGGGGGACGGCTGTTCCCCGGACGGCCGCGTTCCGCAGGGACCCCGTGGTGGCGCCGCCCATCAGGAGCCCTGCCGGTGCGGGGTGCCGGAGAGTTCCACGGCCGGGACGGGACGTGGGGGAGGGACGCGACCGGGGAAGGCGGGCGGTGACGGCCGGGACGGTTCCGGCATCCAGCGCGCCGTCACGACCACGGCGACCCCCACGGTGACCGAGGCGATGAGGAAGCCCAGCCGCATGGCGTCCACGTAAGCGTCCTGAGCGAAGGTCCGCAGGTGCGGCAGGGCGGCACGCAGCGACGCGGGCAGGGCCGGGTCGGCGGCGAGCGCGTCGAGGACGCCGAAGGTGTGGGTGAGGGACTCCGACGCCGTCTCCCGCACGGCCGCGGGCAGCGCACCCGCCACCTCGTCGAGCGTGTTCCGGTAGGCCGCCGACACGGCGGACCCCAGCACGGCCACACCGAGCGCCGAACCGATCTGCCGCAGAGCGTTGCTCAGGCCGGCCCCCGCGGCGGCCTGACCGGCGGGCACGCGACTCGTCGCCGCCGTGGTGGCCACACCGAGGACGAGCCCCATCCCGAGGCCGGACGCGGCGAGCACAGCCTCGTAGATCCACAGCGGCGTGTCGGCGGTCACGAAAGCCTGGCCCAGGCAGGAGCCGCCGATCAGGACCAGGCCGTTCGACACGGTCACCCGGACACCCACCAGGTCACGCACCCGGCCGCTGAGAGCGGCTGCCAAGACGGTCCCCACGGCGATCGGCAGGGCGCTCAGACCGAGCTGCATGGGGGAGAACCCGCGGACCCCCTGCGCGTAGAACACCATCAGGAACGTCCCGCCGGTGAGCGCGAAGTACGCCAGGGCCAAACCCAGCGTGCCGACCGCGAAGGCGGGGTCGCGCAGCAGCCGCACGTCAACGGCGGGGGCCGCGGCACGCCGCTCGTACCGGACCAGCGCCGACAGCAGCACCACGCCCGCCCCCAGGGGCAACAGCGTTCCCCCGCCGGACCACTGCCCGCTCTCCCCGGCGTGAATGACGGCGTAGACGACCAGGCCGGCACCCCCGGCGGAGAGCACGACACCGGGAACGTCGACGCGGAGGCGGCCCGGGGCGCGGGAGCCGGGCACCAGGAGCAGCAGCATCGCCGCACAAGTGATCACGACCGGCACGTTGACCAGGAAGACCGAGCCCCACCAGAAGTGCTGGAGCAGCATCCCTCCGGTCAGCGGACCCAACGCGATGGACAGTCCGCCCAGCGCCGACCAGACACCGATGGCCCTGGCGCGCTCCTCCTCGTCGAACATCTCGTTGATCAACGCCAGTGACACGGGGGGCACCACCGACCCGCCGACACCCATCACGGCTCGCCACAGGACCAGCTCACCGGGGGTTGTGGCGAACGCCGCCAGGGCCGATGCCACCGTGAACACAGCGAGCCCGGCCAGCAGCACCCGCCGGTGTCCCCAGACGTCGGCCATGACGCCCGCCGTGAACATGAGGGCCGCGTAGCACAGGATGTACGAGTCGAGTACCCACTGCAGCTCCCCGTTGGACGCCGAGAGATCGGCCTGGATGGTCGCCAACGCCACGTTCAGGATCGTGTTGTCCATCATGACCACGAGGAAGCAGCTGCCCAGCGCGACCATGGAGAGTGCGCGCCTGCTGTCCGTGCCGTGGACGGTGGCGCGGACGGGGCGGAAGGCAGACATAGGAGTCCCGGGGTGGTGGAGTTCGGTCGACCGGACGGTACGGCGGTCCGCGAAGCGGAAGAGCCCGTCAAAGACGCGGCATGTGCTCACGCTATCCGTGAGATTTTCCTTGCCTCCGCGAATTGAGCAGCAGATGAACGGAAGTTGAGACGGTGCGGGTCACACGTATCCGAAATTCTGTGTCCACATGGGACCCAGCGAGGTGACGCACACGCCGACGCCGATCACACGGAACTCCCGGCGCAGGATATTGCGCCGATGCGGGGGGCTGTTCATCCAGTCGGCGACCACCGCTTCCGGCGTCGGCTGGCCGAAAGCGATGTTCTCACCCCCGGGCAGTGGGAAACCGGCCGCGAGCATGCGTTCCGCCGGCGAGGTACCGTCCGGAGCCATGTGGTCGAAAAAGCCGAGGCGGACCATTTCCGCGCTGTGACCGCGGGCGGACGTCCGCAGCCGCTCGTCACCGACAAGGACCTCCAGGCCTCGTGCGACACGCTCCCGGTTCACCAGCACGGAGACCGGATCTTCCAGCAGACGTCGTACGGCACCGCCACCGACGGTGGACGCGTCCGCCGTTCGACGAGGCCGCGGCGGGCTGTCCTGGTCTCTCGCGGCGGGTCCGCCCAGGAAGCGGATGCGTCCTTCGCCGCCGTCCCACTGGGAATCCCAGTCGTCCGCGTCCGGGGCGTACATGCTCATCCCTTGAGCCGGTCCACCACTTCCTTGGCTTCCAGCAGACCCGCCCCCGTGGCCTCGCGGTACTTCTTCATCGCCGAGATGTCGTCCCCGGCACGGACGAGGGCGGTGACATCCGTCGGCACGAGTTCGTCATCCGGCACGTTCCCCTGCTTCAAGAGGAGATCGATTTTCTGCTCCAGGCGTATCATTCGCCGGTCCAGCCGGCGTGTCCGGTTTTCCAGCGTCGCCATCGTGGTGAGGCCCACGAGGATCGCGAGAAGGCCTGTGAGGACGTCCATGTGCAACCAGTTTCCTTCGAGCCCGGTAAGGGACCTTGCGGGCGGACGGCTGCACATCGTATCGGGCACGGGTGCGATCGCGAACGGCTCGCGCGTGCGCTGACGCTGCGGGCAGTGCTCATATTCCGCTCACTCATTGCCCAGCCGCGCCGGCTCCCGGGAACGGTGCGCGCTCCTTCCAGCGGCCCCCTCCCCAGGGAGGAGTCCGCCCCCCGACGAGCTTGCGCCGACGCCCGATTCCCTCCTCCCTGCGGCGGAGCCCGTCCACCTCCTCGTCTGCGTGGCGGAGCCGCCGAACAGCCGCCGGGACGGAGGTTGCCGCCGCGAACCGCGGGTGGACTGTGAGGACCACTGACCGAACCGACAGAAGGTCCCCGCATGCTCGGAGCACGCAGCCGCACAACGCCCCCCGGCACGCCCATCGGAATCGACTCCACCCGCAGTGCCGTACGTCTGACCCAGGTGACCAAGGCCTACGGCCGCGGACCGGCCGCGGTCGTCGCGCTCGACCAGGTCAGTACCGGCATCACCGCCGGCACCTTCACCGCCGTCATGGGGCCCTCGGGCTCGGGCAAGAGCACCTTCCTGCACTGCGCCGCCGGATTGGACCAGCCGACGTCGGGGGTGGTGCAGCTCGGTGGGCAGGACCTCGGAGACCTGGGGGAACGGCAGCTCACGGAGTTCCGTCGGACCCGCATCGGGTTCGTCTTCCAGGCGTTCAACCTCCTGCCCTCCCTCACCGTGGAGCAGAACATCACCCTTCCCCTGCGACTGGCCGGGGCCAAGGCCGAGCGGGAGGCAGTGCACGCCACCGCCTCCGCCGTGGGACTCACGGGGCTGCTGGACCGGCGCCCCGCCGAGCTGTCCGGGGGCCAGCAGCAACGCGTCGCCATCGCCCGCGCCCTCATCACCCGTCCTGAGGTGATCTTCGCGGACGAGCCCACGGGCGCACTCGACCCCGACACGGCCGAGGAGATACTCGCCCTGCTCCGGCAGGCGGTGACCGACCTGCACCAGACCGTGGTGATGGTCACCCACGATCCGGCCGCCGCCCAGCGCACCGACCGGGTGATGTTCCTGGCCGCCGGCCGTGTGGTCGACTCCGTCGACACACCGTCCGTGGCCCAGGTGAAGAGCGTCCTGAGTGAGCTGCGGAGGAGGTACTGATGCTGCGTCTGGCCCTGGCCACCTTGCGGTCGCGCGGCGGTGCCTTCGCCGCCACGTTCACGGCGCTGCTGCTGGCGGCGGCCGTGGTGAGCGCCTGCGGGGTGCTCCTCGAATCGGGGCTGCGCTCCGCACTTCCGCCGGAACGGTACGACAAGGCCCCGGTGATCGTGGCCGCGAGCCAGTCCGTGGAACTGGAGGTCGAGTCCGCCGACGGATCGGCCTACCGAAGCGCGCAGCCCCTTCCCGAACGCCCGCGCCTCGACGCCGCCCTGGCCGGCGACCTCGCCGCGCTCGACGGTGTCGAATCGGTCGTGCCCGACCGTCGCGCGACAGTGCGTCTCCTGGCGGGGGACCGGTCCGTCACCGGCGCCAACGGCGCCGTGCCCCAGGCACACACCTGGCAGAGCCGGGTCCTGGGCGGCTTCCGTCTCACCGAAGGACACCGCCCCGAGGGGCCCCGACAGGTCGTGCTGGACACCGACCTGGCCGAGCGGGCCGGTCTCCACGTCGGCGACGACGTCCGGCTGATGTCGGCGGCCGCGCCCCGCACCTTCGAGGTCACCGGCCTCGTGGCCCTCGACGGAGGCCGCACACCGCGGCAGTCGGTGCTCTTCGCTTCCACCGCCGCGGTCGAGGGGCTGTCACCGGCCGCGCGCACCTCGGTCGACGCGTTCGGTGTGCTCACCGCCCCGGGCACTGCCGCGGGGCAGGTCGCCTCGGAGGTCGAAAGGACACTGAAGGACACGAACGCGTCCGTGTACACGGGCGAGGGGCGAGGCGAGGCGGAGTTCACCGATGTGGCGGTCGGCGCGGCCACCCTGGTGGAGCTCGCGACCGCGATCGGCGGCAACGTCCTGCTCGTGGCGGTCTTCGTACTGTGCGCGACGACATCGCTCGCCATCCGGCACCGGCGCCGGGAGATGGCTCTGCTGCGCGCGATCGGCACCACCCCGCGGCAGCTGCACCGTATGATCGCCGCGGAGTCCGCCGTGGCCGGCCTGGTCGCGGGGCTGCTGGGCTGCCCGCTCGGCGTGGGCGTCGTGTACTGGCTCAGCGACCAGTTCGCCGGGCGCGGGATCGTGCCGCCGGACTTCCAGCCGGTGGTCGGACCGCTGCCCTTCCTCACCGCTGTGACGGCCACCGTCCTGACCGCGGTGGGAGCCTCCTGGTTCGCCGCCCGGCGCGCGGCGCGCATCCGCCCCACCGAGGCCCTGCGCGAGGCGACGGGCGAGCCCGACCGCCCCAGCCGCGGCCGACTGGTGACCGGCGGGGTCCTGCTCGCGCTGGCGGTGTCCGTACTGGGCCTGGGCCTGGCCTACCGCACCGACTTCCTGACCTTGGTCGGTATGGCGAACTCGCTGGTCCTGCTGCTCGTGACAGCGGCAGCGGTCCTCGGTCCGCAGCTGGCCCGCGCCGCCACCGCCGTGCTCGCCCCGCTGCTGCTGCGTACCGGCGTCGCCGGCTGGCTGGCGGCGGCCAACTCCCGGGCACGGGCCGCCCGGACGGCGGCGGCGGTCACCCCGCTGGTCCTGTCGGTGTCCTTCGCCGCGACCGTCGTCTTCACCCAGACCACCCAACTCGACCGGGCGGCCCACGAGATCCGTTCGGGAACAGTGGCCGACCACGTGCTGACCTCCACCTCGGGGGTCTCTCCCGATCTGGCGCAGCGGGCCGCGGATCTGCCCGGGGTGTCGGCCGCCACCGGGGTGGTCCGCTCCAAGGCCGTGGGCGTGGGCTCACTGCTCGGTACGGAGGAGACCGTGTCCCTGACCGCGCAGGGCCTCCAGCCCGCCGCTCTGTCCGCCACGATCGACCTGGACGCCCGGGAAGGGAACCTCTCCGCCCTTGCCCCGGACACGGTCGCCCTCAGCACGACGGCGGCGTCGTGGCTCGGCCTGGAGGTCGGGGACCGGGCTCATCTGTACCTCGGGGACGGCACTCCCTTCACCGGCGAGGTGATCGCCGTGTACGGCCGGGGACTCGGCTTCGCCGATCTCACCTTCGACCACGACCTGCTGCTGTCGCACACCACCGCGGGCGTCGACCAGTCGGTACTGGTCCGATCGGCATCCGGGGCCGGCGACGTCGCGGAAGAACTCTCCGCCCTGGCCCACTCGTATCCGGGCACGGCCCTGAGCGGCGCGCTGGCGGTGGACGACCTGGTGGCCGAGCAGAGGGCCATGGCGTGGGTGAACTACGTGGTGGTCGGACTGATCATCGCCTACACCGCGCTCACCGTCGTCAACACCCAGGCGATGAACACCGCCTCCCGGCGCCGCGAGTTCGCCCTGCTGCGGCTGACCGGGACCACCCGTGCGCAACTGCTGGGGATGGTGCGCCGGGAGAGCGTGGCGGTGGTGATCACCGGGGCGGTCCTGGGAACGCTCCTCGCCGTTCCGCCGCTGTCCTTGGTCGCACTCGCCCTGACCGGAGGGCCGTTCCCCACGGTGCCGGTACCGGGCTGGCTGGCGATCGTCGGCACGACGGGTCTGCTGGCGGTGGCCGGGGCGATGCTGCCCAGCCGGCTGATGCTCCGCGCCCGGCCGGTGGACGCCATCGGGACGAAGGAATGACCGCGTGACAGGCGGCCGAGGGGCAGTGGCGAGCTGACCGCAGGAGTCCCCTGCCGGCTCTTACAGGTGAGTGATCCGATGCACATGAGGGAACAGCCTGTGTGTTCACCGGGCGGTGACACGGTCCACGGCGAGTTCTCGGACGCCCCAGGACTCCTCTTCGTCGGCCGGACGGAGGAGCGTGCGGTGTTCCGGTCGGCGCTTCGCGGCGAGCGCGAAGCGCCGGCGGTGCTCTACCTGCACGGCATGACCGGTTCCGGGAAGAGCGCGTTGCTGAGGCGGTTCGCCCGTGACGCCGCCGGCGCCGGCCGGACGGTGCTCGAAGCCGACGGAGGCCGGTTCGCCGCACCGCGAGCCCTGACGGCCGCTCTGGGGAACATCGAGGACCTGACCGGTCCCGTGCTGCTCGTCGACGAGGTGGACCGGTGCGAGGGGCTCGCACCGTGGCTGCGCGAAGGCATCCTGCCCGCCCTGTCCGAGGACGCGATCGTCGTCCTCGTCGGCCGCCGGAGCCCCGAACCGGCCTGGACCGCCGATCCCGGATGGGCCCGCCACGCCCGCACGCGCCGGCTGACACGCCTGGCGGACGACGAGGCGGACCGGCTTCTCGACAGCCTCCTCGTGCCGAGGCCGCTGCGCACCGCCGTCAAAGCGTTCGCCGCGGGCCACCCGCTCGCCCTGCGTGCCGCCGCGGCCGACGCACTGACCCGTCCCGTCCCCGTCGCGGGGACGGGGACGGGGACGGCATGGTCGCCCGCTCCGTCGACCACCTCTTTCCTGTTCGGCCGCCTCGTCGGCCCGGCACCCACGGCCCTGCAACGCAGGACACTGGCCGTCGCGGCCGCCGCGAGGGTGGTCACCGAGGGGCACCTGCGGGCCGACGTGGGGAGTCAGGCCACGTACGCCTTCCAGTGGCTCCGCACCCAGCCCTACACGACACCGGTGGCGGAGGGTCTGCGGATGAGCGAGGTGCTCGTCCACGTCGTGCTGGCCGAGAGGGCGCGGCAGGACGCGTGTCGCGAGGGCACAAACTTGCCTTACTGGTAAGTTAAGGTTCATGAGTCCCCGGAAAAGCACCCGCAACCAGCTCATCGCCAGTGCCGAGGAGGTCTTCTACAGCCGAGGCATCGGTGCCACCAGCGTGGACGTCGTCGCGCAGGAAGCCGGCGTGTCCAAACCGACGGTGTACGCCCACTTCGCCGGCAAGAGCGAACTCGCGGCGACGGCACTGCGTCACCGGCACGACCAGGCGGCCGCGGAACTGGCGGACTGGCTGGCCGGAGTGGAAGAACCCGGCGACCGGCCGCAGGCGGTGTTCTCCTGGCTGGCTCACCGGTACCGGACCAAGGGCAGGCGAGGCTGTGCCTTCCTCAACGCCGCGGCCGAGACGGTCGACCCCGAGGACCCCGTGCACCACGCCGTCCGGGCGGAGAAGCGCTGGCTGCTGGACCTGCTCACCACCTTGTGCGCCGAGGCCGGTACGGCGGCGCCCGAACTGCGCGCCTCCCAACTCCTGCTGCTCATCGACGGAGTGGCGGGGCGCGTGGTCGTCGAGGGGCCACAGGCCGCCGCGCGGGCGGTGAGCGACGCCGCGGCCGCCGCGGCCGTGCTGCTGGCGGCCGGTACGTCATGAGGCGCGCCGGGGACCGGGTCGCGCGCCGGACCGCCCTCCTGCTGTCGGGCCTGGCCCTCTACGGGGTCAGTACGGCCCTGCTGGTCCGCGCGGGTCTGGGAACGGATCCGTGGACCGTGCTGACCCAGGGCGTCGCCCACGCCGCGGGGCTGTCGCTCGGAGCCGTGATGGTTCTGGTCTCGGCCGTCGTGTTCGTCCTCTGGATACCCCTGCGGCAGCGTCCCGGCATCGGCACCCTCGCCAACGCTGTCCTCGTCGGCCCCGTGCTCGACCAGGCGCTGCGGGTACTGCCCACCCCCGGGCCGTGGCCGTGGCGACTGCTGTTCCTGCTCGCCGGCCTCGTCGGCACGGCGGTGGCCACCGGGCTGTACGTCGGCGCCGGCTGGGGACCGGGCCCCCGGGACGGCCTGATGACCGGGCTGGCACGGCTGGGTGTTCCCGTTCTCGTCGCCCGTACCCTCATCGAGGCATCGGTCCTGACGGGCGGGTGGCTGCTCGGCGGTACCGTCGGCATCGGCACGGCGGTGTACGCCGTCGGTATCGGACCGCTGGTCGCCTTCTTCCTGCCGCGTCTGGCCCTGAAGCCGGGTGAACCGCAGGCCACCACTACGACGGGCTCCGCGAGAACTGCGTTCCGATCGTCCGCAGCAGTGCGAGTGCGTCCTCGTCCGCCGACCCCGGGACAGCCGTGTACAGAACGACGCGCAGGTCACTGCCCTCGACGGTGAGCACGTCGCAGTCCAGGGTCAGGGGACCCACCTGGGGGTGACGGATCGTCTTGCGGCTGGAGGCATGACGAGCGACGGCGCGCGCCTGCCACAAGGACTCGAACCGGGGACTGGCTCGCCGGAGATCGCTGACGAGGCCGCTCAGCAGCGGATCGTCCGGGTGGCGTCCGACGGCGGCACGAAGGTCGGCGGTGGCCGCGGACTCGAATGCGGCGTCCTGCTCGGCGGTGGCGACGACCCGCGACGGCACTCCGGTGAAGTGGCGCCACAACAGGTTCTGGTCGCGTGCGGGACCCGCGGAGAGTTCGCCGAGCAAGGCGATCAGCAGCGGGTTGGCGGCGACCACCTGCCACGCGGCGTCCAGTACGAGGACCGGGGTGTCCGACATCCGGTCCAGCATGCGTCGCACTCCGGGCGCGAGGTGCCTGCTGATGCCGTTGACGCGCGGGTCGGCATGCCCCGCGAGCCGGAACAGGTAGGCGTTCTCGTCGTCGGACAGGCGCAGCGCCCGGGCCAGGGACTCCACCACCGACGGCGAGGGGTTGCCCGCCCTTCCCTGTTCGAGGCGGGCGAGGTAGTCCACGGAGAGTCCGGCGAGCATGGCCACCTCCGCGCGACGCAGACCGGGTGCGCGTCGGCGGCCTCCCGTGGGCAGTCCGACGGTCGCCGGGGTGAGGCGGTCGCGCCAGCCGCGCAGAGAGCGGGCGAGTTCTTCGCGTTCCATGACTCCATGGTCACCCACTTCGCACGGACGAGGGTCGCCCTGTCAGTGCTAGTACAACGCGGTCTCTGGTACCGGACCGGCAGGCATCCCATCGTTGAGGACAGCGGCCGTCGCAAGCGCTGCGAGCCGCTCCCCAAGTCCACCACCGTTACGGAGTGACCCCATGACCACGCGTTCCAACCGCAACCCCGCGCCGCTCACGCTTCGGGCCCGGCGCCTGGAGAACAAGGTCATCCTCGTCACCGGCGCGTCCGCCGGCATGGGCGAGGCCGCCGTGCGGCGCTTCGCCGCCGAGGGAGCGACGGTCATCGCCGGCGCACGCCGCGTGGACCGTCTGGAGCTGCTGGCCGCCGAACTGTCGAGCGAGGGCACGGAGGTGATCGCCGTTCCACTCGACGTGACCGACGAAGCGTCCGTCGAGGCGGCGGTCGCCACCGCCGTCCGCCGGTTCGGCCGCCTCGACGGCGCCCTGAACGCCGCCGGCGTGACCAGTGACGGCACCCCCGTGCACGACAAGCCCACCGACGTCTACGACCGGATCATGGAGGTCAACGCCAAGGGCGTCTTCCTGTCCATGAAATACGAGGTCCGCGCCCTGCTCGCAGGCGGCGGCGGGTCGATCGTCAACGTCTCCTCCATCGGCGGGATGGTCGGTGTGGCGGGCATCTCGGAGTACGTGGCGTCCAAGTGGGCGGTCAACGGCCTCACCAAGAGCGCGGCCCTGGAGCTGGCCCCGCACAACGTACGCGTCAACGCCCTCGCGCCGGGCTCCACGCGCACCGAGATGTGGGACATGCTGCCCGCCGCGATGCAGGACCACCTCGCGTCCATGTCCCCGATGAACCACGTGGCACCCGCCGACGACATGGCCCGTGCCGCCCTGTTCCTGCTCTCCGACGAGAGCCGCTGGACCACCGGGGCCGTGCTCCCGGCGGAGGGCGGCCACCACGTGGGCCGCTGACCCGGCCCGCAGACGCTCCGCGCGTGAGCAGAAAATGGACAGCAACCGGCCGACCGTTGCCTGTGGTCGCGCGTTAGCGTCCCGGGACCGGAGTGATCACACCGATCCAGGGAGGTTCCCATGCCACAGGTCACGGGTCACTGGCTCGACAACCCGGCCCTCACCTCCCTGACCGGGCCCCACGCCCGGTTCGCGGAACGCCGTGGACGCGTGCTCCGCTATCCGCGTGAGGTGTCGGGGTTCGTGGCCCTGCCCGACGCCCCCGTGGCGGCGGACTGGGAGGACCTCGCCGCGCTCGCCGGTCCCGGGAACCGTGCCCTCCTTCCCGCCTCGGCGGCCGTGCCACCGGCAGGCTGGGACGTCGAGTGGCGGCTCGAAGGCTTCCAGATGGTCCTGGACGGACGCGACGACGCGTGCGTCCCCCACCAGGAAGTGCTCCGGCTGGGCCCCGCGGACGTACCGGAGATGCTCGCCCTCGCCGAGCGGACTCGCCCCGGCCCCTTCCACGCGCGGACCATCGAACTCGGCGCGTACTACGGCATCCGCCGGGGCGGCGAACTCGTGGCCATGGCGGGCGAACGGCTGCGTCCGCCCGGCTGGGCGGAGACGAGCGCCGTCTGCACCGCCGTCGCCCACCGGGGACAGGGCCTCGCCGCCCGGCTCGTCCGCGCCGTCGCGGCCGGCGCCCGGAGCCGCGGCGACCGCTCCTTCCTCCATGTGACGGCCGACAACACCCGGGCCGTGCGGCTGTACGAGTCCCTGGGGTTCCGCGTGCGCTGCCGGACGGCCTTCACCATGGTCCGCGTGCCCGCACCGGCCCGGAGGGCCTGACGACGCCGGGCAACGCCGCTGACGCTACGGCAGCAGGTGGTGTTCCATGGCAAAGACGGCCACCCCGGCGCGGGAGCGCCGTCCGGGCTTGTCGTAGACGTGCGAGGCATGCTCGGCGACGTGGACGACACGTGCGGCCAGGGGGCAGGCGCGGGTCCTTCCGGCCGTGCGGGATGCCGAGCCCGTCCCAGCGTTCGTAGACGTCGTCCAGCGCCGCGAGGTGGGTGTGCCCAGTCCGAGCCCCTTGCCGAGCACCCGGCTCGTCTCACAGCCGTTGCGCATGGCTTCCGCGCCGGCCCTCGGCAGTACCTCGGCCAGGACACCGGTCGGTTGGTGCGCGGTCTGCCGGGTCGAGGTGTTTCAGCGCGCACCGGAACGCGACCTCGTCACCGAAAGGGGCCGCCGGCTCCGGTGCGTAGGACGTGCAGCCGACCGAACGCAGCAGGGCCGTCTCGTGGACGGTCCGGCACGTGTCCGCTCCCGCGCCGAGCGCGTCCCGTGCGAACACGGTCGCCATCACCCAGGCGCGCAACCCCTTCTCCACGGCCATGCCGGCCGCCATGTCGGTGGTGAGGGAGAACGCCGCCAGTATCTCCGCGACCCGAATCGTCTCCATCCGCACAGGTCGATCAGCCGATGTGCCGGGGCCACTGGCCCGTGAAGGACGTGCGGAGCGTGGAACACGACATCCAGTGGGTCGTCCCGCCGGGCCTGCACTACGGAGGCACCTACCGGTGGCCGGGAGGCGGTCCTGGACAACGTCTTCGCTCGTTTCGTCCGGAGTGGCAGGGCTTCGCCGTGCACCCGCCGAAGTCCTCCCCGCCGGGGAGGCGGTCGTGGCGCTGGGGCACTACAGCGGCACCAACCTGTCCACGGGCAAGGCGATGCGGATCCGCTGCGCCCATGTCCGGCGCTTCGAGCACGGCGTGCCCGTCCACTTCGAGACCGTCCTCGACACCCACACCGTGGTGCGTGCCATGGGGCACCTGCCCGCCTGAGCAGAGGTGAGCGCGCGGTGAGCCACAGATGACCTGGTCGGCCGGGGTGCGTGAAACCTAGGCTCGTCCCAGCCCGTCCTGCCGTCCGGGCGGACGGGCCGGCGCAGGCACGTTGCTCGATCTCACACAGGACAGGTGCGGACATGACTGGCACGACGAACGAGGGAGCAGCGTCCGAGCTGCCGTTCTCCTTCTCCCACACGGCCTTGGTCGTCGACGACATGGAAGCGGCGGTGAAGCGGTTCTCCGACGTTTTCGGTGTCGCCTTCACCATGCCTGTGACGAGTGTCTTCCCGTATGTGCGGGGGACCGCCGGTGTCACCCAGGAGACCGTGCGGACGTGTGTCTCCCTCACCCAGGAGCCCTACTTCGTGCTCGTCGAGGCACAGGACCGGGAAGAGGGCGTCTACGCGAGGAACCAGGCGGGCTCCCTCGCCTACTGGGGCTGGTGGGAGGAGGACACGGAGGCACGGCTGAGGCATCTGCGGGCGGAGGGCGTGGGGATCACCGCGACCTACGCGATCGGACCCGACGCGCCACCCTCCATGATCGTCACGGAGCGCGACCTCTGCGGTACCCGGCTCTGTTACGTGGGCACCGCGCTGCGGGACGAGTGGGCCGACCGGGTCGGACGCGAACACGGCGGTGGCCCGCTGCCCGAGTCGTACTACCACGTGGGCATGGTCATACCGGACATCGACGCGGCGATCGAGCGGTGCGCCGCGGTGCTCGGCGTGCCCTTCACCGAAGCGGCCTGGACCGAGAGCCCCCACCAGGTGGAGGGCGATGTGGTGCACACGCCCTTCCGCCAGCGCCAGGCGATCTCCCGCACGCGCGAGCCGTACATCGAGCTGATCGAGGCGACGGGCGACGGTGTCTTCGGGCCGGACCGCGCCGGAGCGCTGATGTACTACGCCTGCTGGGAGCCGGAGATGGCCCGGCGCGTCGCGCGGCTCACGGAACAGGGTTTCACCATGGACGCCGTCATACGGATGGACGCCGACTCCGATCCGATCGCCGCCATCACGTCCCGTGACGCGACCGGCATCAGCATCGAGCTGGCGCACCCCGGCGCCAAACCCGTGATGGAGCACTGGGCGAGCACCGGGCGGCTCCCGCAGTACTGACGGGCCGGCCGGGGCGGTGGTCCGCCCCGCACCGACACGGCACGGGCCGGCGCGCACAGCGCCGGCCCGTGTTCGTACTCCTCCGGCTCAGGGCACGACGAGTGCCTTCACGACGCGCTGCCGGGCCACGTCCTCCAGTGCGTTCTGCGCCTCCGCCAGGGAGTACTCCCGGCTGATGAGCTCGGTCCAGCGGAACCGGTCGCGGTAGCGGGCCATCACCTGGACGGCCCGGTACAGGTGACCGGCGTCGCTTCCCCAGCAGCCCCGGACATCGAGGTGCTTCTGGTTGAGGTCGAGATGCGGATTGAAGGACGCGGCGCCCGCGTCCGTGTACTGTCCGACCACCACGTACCGTCCCGCGTCCCGGGTCAGGCGCATGCCCTCGGGGACCGCGTCGGCGACGCCCGTCGCCTCGATCGTGACGTCGGCGCCCCGCCCTCCCGTCAACTCGAGGACCCGCTCCCGGCGTTCGTCGACGGTGGTGCGGGTGATGTCGATGACGGCGTCGGCCCCGAATCGGGACGCCGTGCGCAGCCGGACCTCGGGTCCGCCCACCACCACGACCCGGCCCGCCCCGCGCAACTGGGCGAGCACGGCGGCACACAGGCCCACCGGACCGGCGCCCTGGACCACCACGGTGTCACCGAAGGCGATGTCCGCGAGGGTGACCGCGTGCAGGGCCGTGGGCATGCCGCACCCGCCGGCCAGGAACTCCCGCCAGCCGAGCTCCTCGGGGAGCGGAATCACATGCACCCCTGGCTTCAGGTGGATCTGCTCGGCCCAGCCGCCGAACAGTCCGTCGTCCGCCGACAGGGTCACGCCGTACACCTTGCGTTCGGGGCAGCGCGTGGTGGCGTGGCCCACGGTGCAGTACCAGCAGCGGCCGCACGTCCCGTACACGTCGAGGAAGGTGACCACCTGGCCGATGGCGAGCGGCGCCCCGGACACGTCCCGTGGCGTGCCTGCGCGGGTGTCGACGGCGGCGACGCGGCCGACACTGACGTGCCCCGGGATGATGGGGTAGGGGACTCCCGCGAGCTGTCCCTGCCACAGGTGTGTGTCGGTTCCGCAGACCTCGCTGCCCAGAGTCCGCAGGAGAACGCCGCCCGGTTCGAGCGCGGGCGGATCGATGTCCCGCAGCTCCAGCGGCGCGCGGGGCTCGGGCATGACGACGACGGCGACCATGATGTCTCCCTCTCAGACGGTGATGACGGTCAGTGCGGCGTTCCGGTGCCGCTCGCGGATCTCCTTCTTGTCGTGCTTCCCGGTGGAGTTCCTGGGGATCGACGGCAGGAAGGACCAGTACTCGGGCACCTGCCAGCGCTGTTCCAGCCGCTCGGCGAGGAACGTCTTGAGCAGCGCGGCGTCCACGGGTTCCGCCCCCAGGACGACGCACGCCAGGGGGCGTTCTCCCCAGGTGTCGTCGGGTATGCCGACCACGCAGGCCTCGACCACCGCGGGATGTTCCGCGAGGTGGTTCTCCAGCGTGAGGGAGGAGATCCACTCGCCGCCCGACTTGATGACGTCCTTGAGCCGGTCGGTCAGATCGAGTTGGCCGTCGTCGAGGATGCGTCCCACGTCACCGGTCCGGAGCCAGCCGTCGTCGAACGCACTGCCGTGTGTCTCGTCCTCCCCGTGGTAAGAGGCGGTCACCCAGGGCCCCCGCACCTGCAGTTCGCCCACGGCCTGACCGTCCCAGGGCAGCTCCTGTCCGTCGGCACCGACCAGTCTGGCCTCCACGGACGGGGTGAAACGGCCCTGGGTCACCGGCGTCCCGGCGCCCCCGCGCGGGCCGCCCGGCCGGTAGAAGGAGCCGAGCGGTGAGGTCTCCGTCATGCCCCATGCCTGCAACAGGGCGATGCCGTGCCGGTGCGCGTAGGCCCGCACCATGGACGCGGGAACGGCGGCACCCCCGGCCACGATCTCCCGCAGGGACGACAGGTCGGCCTCGGGGTTCTCCTCGGCGTGGCGCAGGAGGGCGCCCCAGACCGTCGGGACGCCGGCGCCCTTCGTCGGCCGTGCCTCGGCGATGAACGCGGCGAGCGGTGCGGCCGTGAGGAACCGGTCGGGGAGGGCCAGCGAGGCACCGGTGACGAACGCCGCGTAGGGGAGGCTCCACGCCAGCACGTGGAACTGCGGGACGACGGCCAGCGCCATGTCCTCCCGGGAGAGCGCGAACGCGTCGGGCAGACACGCCTCGACCGAGTGGAGGTAGACCGACCGGTGACTGTAGACGACCCCCTTGGGGCGGCCGGTCGTCCCGGAGGTGTAGCACATAGCGGCCGCGGACCGCTCGTCGAGGTCCGGCCAGTCGTAGGTGTCAGCAGCGCCATCCAACAGTACCTGATAGTCGTGCACTTCGGCTCCGGGGGCGGCTTCCCGCAGCGCGGCGAGGTCGGCGGGGCCGTTCACGATGACGTGCCGCACGGCTTCCAGGTGCGGCAGCAGGGGCAGGAAGGACGGCACCAGCGAGTGGTCGACGATCACATACGCGTCCCCGGCGTGACGCGCGATGTGTATGAGCTGTTCCGCGGGCAGCCGGATGTTCAGCGGATGCACGACGGCGCCCATCGCCGGTACGGCGAAGTACGCCTCGACGTGCTGCTGGTTGTTCCACATGAAGGTGGCGACCGGATCGCCCTCGTCCACGCCCAGGGCGCGCAGGGCGTTCGCGAGCCGGGCGGCGTTGCGCGCGGTCTGCGCGTACGTCACCTCTTCGTGCCGCGCGCCCCCGGGCCCGGCCGTCACGATCCTGCTGTTCGCGTGCACCCGTGCTCCGTGTTCCAGGATGCGTCGTATCTGCAGGTGCGTGGTGTGCATGGTGCTGCGCATGGGGTCTCCGGGGTGAGGGGTGAAGTGGTTCCGGTGCCGCTCCGGCACGACGGCCGCCGGGTCGCACAGGAGGGACCGGGCGGCGGACCGCTGCTCCGCGAGCGTAACCAGAGCGGCGGTCCGCGCGACGCCCCCGCAGTTCGGACGAGCTGTTCGAACATTGCTCTGTTCCTGCTCATCCCACGTAGCGAGGGGCTTCGACGCCGTCGCCCGGGGATACCTGTGGGCCGGTGTGGTGGAACCCAGAGCATGGGAGCGGGGCGGCGGGCACGTGGCTGCAGACGAACGTCCGTCGGCCTCGCCGGAGTCCGTCGGCAGCTGTCACCCTGTGTGCCATCGGCCGCCCGCGCGGCCGAGGACTGCTACTCGCACGACTGGCTGAGCGTCGTCCCTCCCGTGCTCCTCGCGATGCCGCTCGGCGCGCTGGTCGTCGCCGTGGGCAGCGCGGTGGTGCACCCCCGCCGCCGGTGTCAGCGGCGGGGGATACCACCGGCGGCGTCCGTGCGGGAGGCGTGGCGGCGACTGCGGCGCGCCGCCGCGGGGCGTACTCGTCCTCTACGCCCCGCGTGCCGCCCTCCTGCTCGCGGCGACGCCCGCCGCCGGGGCGGCGGCGGTGGGGGCGGCAGCCGTCCTGGAGCTGTCCACCGATCTCGCCCGCTTCCGCAGGGGCGGCCCGTTCGGGACACCGGCCGGGCTCGCGTGGATGCCGGCGCCGGTGCCGGTCGTTCCGCGCCTCGGATTCCGGCCGGTTCCCGCCGCCGTCGTCATGGACGGTGTGACGGCCCGGACCGCGCTGCGGCGCTCGTGGTCACTGGTCCGGCGCCGGCGCGTCCGGCCCTGGTTCCTGGCCGTGGCCGAACTTGGCATGTCCGTCGCCGACGCCGTCCGGCTGTCGGCATGACGGGCCGTCAACCCCCGCGTCCCGTTCCGCGCGAGGTGGACTTGACCCATGTCACCTCGAACGGGCATGTCGCCGAGGCGGCGGCGACAGCGCCGCCGGCGACGACGCTCACGCTGTTCCGCGTCACGGTCCGCCTCCGCCCGGTCCGGACGCTGCTCACCGCCGTCCACGTCCGCCCGCGGTGAACGGCCGGAGGCGCGGGCGGAGTGTGGTCCCCGGTCACCTCCGGCCCCGGCGATGTCCGTCGCTCTCCTCCCGGCCCGCGCACACGCCGTTCTCCCACGCCCAGGCGGCGATCTCCACCCGGTTCCGGGCGGCGAGCTTGCGCTGGACGCTGCCGAGGTGGGTCTTGACGGTGGACAGGGAGACGTACAGTTCGGCCGCCACCTCCTCGTTGGTGCGGCCACGGGCGACCAGGCGTACGACGTCCAGCTCACGCGTGGTGAGCGGTTGCCCCGGCAGGTCCGGGCCGGTGTCCGCCGCACCCCGCCGCCCGTCGCCGGTGCAGTCGCCGGCCTCGGTCATGTGCCTCAGCAGCCGGACCGTGACGGCCGGGGAGATCAACGCGGTGTCGGCGGCCACCGCGCGCACCGCCTCCACGAGCAGCGCGGGCGACCCGTCCTTCAGCAGGAACCCGCAGGCGCCGTGACGCAGCGCCCGGTACACGTACTCGTCCAGGTCGAAGGTGGTGGCGATGAGGACGCGCAGCGGATCGGGCGCCTGCGGGCCGGCCAGCAGGCGGGTCGCCTCCAGGCCGTCCAGACCCGGCATCCGGATGTCCAGCAGACACACGTCCGGGCGGAGCCGCCGCGCCTCGCGCACCGCGGTCGCACCGTCGGCCACGGAGGCGACGACCTCCATGTCGGGCTGAGCGCCGAGGATCATGCCGTAGGCGGAGCGGATCATCGGCTGGTCGTCCGCGATCAGGATGGTGGTCGTCATGTGTCCAGGGTGGCAGCCGGGCGGCGGGTTCCGGCCCCGGCCTCCGCGCCGGACGCGACGGCGGCCCGGTCACCGCCCGCCGGGCCGATCTCCGGCAGCGGCCCGGGGAGGGGGATGCGTGCCTCGACGATCCAGCCGACGCCCTCCCGCGGCCCCGCGGTGACCGTGCCGCCGACCATGGCGGCGCGCTCCGACAGCCCCGTCAGGCCGAAGCCGGTCCGTGACGCACCCGCCGACGGGACGTTCCGGCCGGTGTCCGGCCCGTCGTCGGTCACCGCGACGAGGACGGCGGGCCGTTCGGTGCCGTCCTCCTCCAGCCGTACGTCGACGGTGACGGCCGTGGCCCGGCCAGCGTGCTTGCGCACATTGGTCAGCGCCTCACGCACGATCCGGTACACCGTGGCGGCGGTGCCGACCGGCAGGGCCCCCGCGGCGAGACGCGGTTCCAGCGCGAGCGTGGTGGGCGGACCGGTCTCGGAGAACCGGCCGGTCAGGACGCGCAGTTCGTCGAGTGTGCCGTCCGGGTCCGGCGGAGCGCCCTGGTCCCTCGGGGCGCGCAGGACGGTGACCATGGACCGCATCGACCGCATGGCCTGGGAGCCGGCGTCCTCGACGGCGGCCAGCAGGCCGTCCAGCTCGTCGGGCGACGGCGGCCGGCCCGCCGCCGTCGTGTACCGCACCGCCTTGGTCTGGGCGATGATCGCGGTGATGTGGTGGCCGACGAAGTCGTGCAGGTCACGGGCGTACTCAAGTCGCTGCTCCTGGAGTTCGGCCGTCCGCTCCCGGCTCCGGTAGCGGTCGAGGAGCCGCAGGTAGAGACCCAGCACGGTGCCGAGGACGGCGCCGAACCAGAGGACGGGCACCACGAACGACACCAGAACCGGGTACTCGGACGGAGGACAGCGCAGGAACTGCGCACTGAGCGCGGTGAACGCGCCCGCTGCCAGTGGCACGGCGCCCCGCGCCCGCAGCAGCCGTACGGCGCGGGTCACGACCAGCAGCAGGGCCGCCGATTCGACGACGCCGAAGGTGTTCTCGGCACGGGCGTCCACCTGACTGTTCACCAGGGTCACCAGGCAGGAGACGAGGACACCCGAGGTGGCCACCGCGGCGAAGCGGTCCGGGCGCGCGACGACGGCCGCCAGGACGAGACCGCCGGACACCGTCCATGCCGTGGCCAGCGGCACGGACCCGGTCTGCGCGCCCTCGGCCGCCACCACGGCCAGCAGCACCAGCGCCGTGCAGAGCGCCGCGATCCGCCGGCCCTCCGCCGGGGGGAGGTCGAAGAACTGGTTCATGCGGACGGAGCCTACGGGGGCCCGCCACCGTCCCGCCTCGGCCGTTCGGCCGAGGCGGGACGGCATGAGCGTCCGGTGTTCGGTCGTGCGGCTGATCCGTGCGCCCACCCGTCTGACGCAGGATCGGACCGTCCGCCGGACCACGGCGCCGACGTACCCCTCCACGGCTCCGGAAGGCCCCATGTTCCGTATCGTCCTGCGCTCCGTGCTCCGCGACCGGCACCGCTTCGCCCTGCCGGCACTCGCCGTACTGATCGGCGTGGCCTGCGTCAGCGGTTCGCTGCTCTACACCGGCTCGCTGGCCCGGGACGCGGAGCGCCTCCAGCGGGCCTGGCGCCCCGATGTGTCGGTGGAGGTGCGTGCCACCGGAGAGCGGGCGGCGACCGACGAGGCTCTGCGGCGCCGGCTCGCGAAGCTGCCCGGGGTGGCGGCGGCCCGCGGCACCCTGCGCGGCCGGGCCTTCCTGGTGGCACCGGACGGCACCCTGGTCGGGGAGCCGTCCGCGGACACCGGCGTGGACCACCTTCCCGGCGCGCGGGGTGTCGACCCCCGCTACCCGATGACCGGTGGCCGCGGCCCGCACGGCCCCGACGAGGTCGCCGTGGACCGGTGGGCGGCGGACCGAGCCGGGTACCGGGTCGGCGACCGGGTACGGGTGGTCGTCGCCGGTGAGGTCCGCACCGCCCGGCTGACCGGTGTGTTCACCGTGCACGACCCCGCCACCGCGGCCGGCGGCACGGTCACCGCCTTCGACGCGGCCACCGCCCGTGCCCTGTTCGCACCCGGTCCCGGCCGGTACGAGTCGGTGACCCTGACGGCTGCCGGGGGCACGTCCGAGGCGGCGCTGGCCCAGCGCGTGGCCGCCGTCGTGCCGCGCGGCCTGGACGTGGCCACCCGCACGGAACTCGACACGGAGGCGGCGCGGTCCCCCGACCGGAAGAAGCTCGGCACGATCCTGCTGCTGTTCGCGGGGATCGTCCTGTTCGTCTCCGTCTTCCTGGTGGGCAACACCTTCTCCATGCTCAGTGCGCTGCGGGCCCGCGAACACGCCCTGCTGCGCGCGGTGGGCGCGGGCCGGGGCCGGGTGCTCGCGCTGGTGCTCGCGGAGGCGGCCCTGGTCGGCGCCGCCGCGGCCGTCGCCGGTCATGCGCTGGGCGTCGGTGTGGCGGAGCTGCTGGGAGCCCTGTTCGGTCCGGCGGCCGGTCCCGCGAGCGCGGTCCGGCCCGACATCCTGGCCCCGCTTCCGCTGGTGACCGCCCTCTGCCTCGGCGTGGGGTGCACCGCGGTCTCCGCCTGCCTGCCCGCGCGGCGGGCCGCCGCCACCGCCCCCGTGGCGGCGCTGCGCAGCGGTCTGCCGGTCGCGGCGGGCGCCTCGCGGCGCCGCTCCCGGGCGGGTGGCGTCTGCGTCGTACTGGGCGTGTCGGCGCTGGTCACAGCCGGTGAGGATCTCGGTGTCCTCTGTCTGGCCACCTCTGTGCTGCTGGCCGGGCTGGTCCTGCTCACTCCGTTGTTCGCACGGAGCGTCACCCGTGTGCTGCGGGCCCCGGTGCGCCGACTGACCGGAGTGCGCGGCACCTTGGCCCTGGCCAACGCCCGCCGTGATCCGCGGCGTACAGCGGCGACCTCCGGCGCCCTCACCGTGTGTGTGGCGCTCGTCGGCGCGGTCACCGTCGCGGTGTCCTCGCTCAGCGCCACGGCGGAACAGCAGGCCATGACGGCGGTACCCAGTGACCTGCGCGTCACCGCCGTCGACTTCGCGGAGATCGGCGCGGGAACGGCGGCACGGGTGGCGCGGCTGCCCCACGTGGCGGCGGCCGGCTCGGTGCGCGAGGCGGGTTTCGCTCTGCCCGACGGCTCCCACCTGTGGACGGCCGCCGTCGATCCGCACGCGGTGAACGAGGGCCGCCTGGTCGGTCTCCGCGTGCGCTCCGGCGACCTCTCCGGCCTGTCCCGCGGCATCGCGGTGACAACGGACCTGGCCGAGGAGCGGGGCTGGCGGGTGGGCGACCGTGTCACCGGCCGGCGGCTGTCCGACCCGGGCACACCCGACGGCCCGCCACTGGACCGGGAGATCGTCGCGGTGTACGACGGTCCCGAGGCCCTCGGCCCCGCTCTGCTGCCGGAACGGGCGGTGACCGGGGGCGGGCTGCCGGCGGCCGAGGTGAACGCGGTGCTGGTGCGGGCGGAGCCGGGACGGACGAGCGCCGCCAAGGCGGAGATCCACCGGGCGCTGCGCAATCCGATGCTGCTCGTCGAGGACCGGGCGGACGCCGTACGGGCGGCCCGGCACGGCTTCGGCTCACTGTTGTCCGTGTTGTACGCCCTGCTCAGCGTCACCCTGGTCGTGGCGGCGCTGGGCGTGGCCAACACCATGGGCATGGCGGTCTTCGAACGCGGACGTGAGATCGGCCTGCTGCGCGCGGTCGGCCTGCGGCGCGGTGAGGTGCGGTCGATGCTGCGGGTGGAGGCGGTGGTGGTGTCGGTGCTCGGCGCCGGACTGGGAGTTGTCGCGGGCACCGCGGCCGGCACGGCCGCGGCGGCCGGAGCCGGTGCCGTGGTCAGTGTGCCTTGGCTGTTCCTGCTCGCGGTGTTCACGGGAGCGGGCGTCATCGGTGTGCTCGCCGCGCTCGGCCCCGGTGTCCGCGCGACGCGGGTTCCGGTGACGCGTGCGGTGGGCGGCGAGGTCGGATGAGCGCCCGGCCGGTGCCGCGGCGGGCGCGGACCGGCGGCTGACGCGGACGTGACCGGCCCGTCCGGTGCCCGCGCCGGCCGCTACCCGCCGCGGGTACGGCGAGAGGCCGTGCCCCGCGGCGTGGCCGAGGCGAAGAGGACAGCCCGCCGGCCGGACGTGTGCCGGCCGGCGGGCTCCGGCCCGGCCGAGGTCAGCCGCGTGTCACGCGCGGCTCCACCGCTGGTTGGGCTGACCGTTGCAGAGCCAGGTCGTGACCTTGGTGCCGTCGGACTTCCCGTGCCACACGTCCAGGCAGTGCCCGGAGTGCTGGGAGACCAGCTCTCCGGCCGCGTCCAGCCGGAACTGCTGCCACGCCTCACCGTTGCACGGCCACACCTCGACCTTCGCCTCGGTGGACTTGGTCCCGTCGAAGAGGTCCAGGCACATGCCCTTCGTCCGGATCGTCCCGTCGTTGGCGAACTTCCACTGCTGCGCCGCGGAACCGTCGCACGCGCGGATCACCAGCTGGGTCCCGGCCGTGGCGCTGCCGGTCAGGCACTTGCCGGTGTCGGAACTCACGAGCTTGAACGTGCGCACCGAGGGAGCCGCGGAGGACGGGGCGCTCGTCTCCTGCTTCAGCACCGTCACCGACCGCCGGGAAGCGCTGCGCGGTTGGGTCGATGTCCCTGGGGAGGGAGACGCCTGCGCGGTGGCCTCCTGGTCCTTGTCTCCGCCCCCGCTCTTCTTCTGCTTCTCCTCCGGCGCAGGGGACTTCGTCGCCTCGGCCGAGGGGGCCGAGGGCTCGTCGGACGGCTCCTGGGCCGCGTAGTCGCCCAGCGGGACGTCCGCGACGTCCTCCTCGGGACGCGGGGCGGTCTGCCCCACCGACACCGTCCGGTCCTGCTTGTCGTCGTCGTCCGTGGCCAGGATCAGCAGCGGCATCCCGATCAGGACCACACCGGCCAGCCCGGCCGCGGCCAGCAACGGCTTCTTGGGGTTGCCGCCGCGCACCCCGTCGCCGTCCTCCTCCCGGTCGCCCCGGGCAGCGGTGGCGGCGGTCGGCGCCACCGCCGCCATGGACGCGGTCTCCGCCGTGTCCGCCGCGCGGCCCCGGGTGCTCTCCTCGGCGGCCGGGACACTGTCCGACCGGTCGGCCCGGCGGCTCAGCAGCGCGGCCAGTCCACCCGCACGGGCGGACGACGAGGTGGCTGAGCCGACCGGCGCGGCGGCCTCCGGCTGTCGCTCGTCGGGCCGCCGCTCGGTCTCCGCCGAGACGGCCGCCGCGTTGCCGGCCGCCGGTGCCAGGGCGGCACCGGGGTCCGCCGGGACCGCGGACATGGCCACGGCACGGCGCACGTCCGTGCCCGGGGTCCCGCCGCCGGCCGCCGATGACGAGGCGTCGGGGGACCGTGTCTGATCTCGTGACACTTGTTCTCCTCTGGCTAGGTAGGTCGTTCGCTTGCCCGCCGGCCCCTGGGACCGGGACGCGCGGGCGAGGGGGGCGGACGGCGGGTCACGCGTCCGTCCCCACGTGGCCGGTGCAGCGCTCCGGCCAGTTCGTGTCCCGCTCCACGGGGAGCGCACTCCCCAGCGCCTCTTCGAGGCGGGCCAACGCCTTGCGGTCGAGCTGGCTCAGCTCGGCCACCTCGTCCACGTACGCCGTCGTGGTGGGCGGGAGTTCGCGCAGCAGAACGGTGGTCGAGCCGGCCACGGTCCGCGTGCCCAGTACGCGGAACCCGCTGCCGGGCGCGAAGACCACCTCGTCCAGGCTGTCCCGCGCCTCGTCCGGGCGGTCCAGGAGCTGGCGCACCTTCCGTCCGGTGACCGACCAGACGGCGTAGGCCACAGGACGCCCGCCGGGCAGCGGGGCGGTGGCGGCCAGTGCGCTGAGCGGGCCGGGCTCCTGGAGCAGCCGGCCCACCTCGGGCGGCTCCCCGTGCCCCTCGGCCGGTGCGCCGCGCAGGGCTACTCCGCGGTAGGAGGGAAGCCTGCGCAGCGCCGATGCCAGACAGGCGGCGTAGGCCGACAGCCTGCCCTCGCCCGCGCGCAGGTCCCTGAGCAGTTCGCGGTGGTCGAGCGGACCCTCGGTGGTCGTGAGATAGACGTGCGCGGCCACCAGGTCGGCCCGCGCCGCCTCCATCTGCTGGCCGCGCAGGGCCGGCATCCGGGTGAGTACGCGTGCTACGGCGGCGGCGTGCTGTTCCCAGTCGGTGACCAGGTCGCGCAGGGCCGTGCGGTCACTGTCGCTGCTCATATGGCCCGGCAGCACCGACAGTGCCGCGCCCGCCGGTGCACGCGGGGGCCGCGGCGCCGGCTCTTCGCGCGGAAGGGCCGGTGGCCGGTCCGATGTCCGGTTCTGGTGGGCGTCCGGTGAAGTCCCTCCGGAGGTCCCCTCTGTGCCGGTGGGCGTGGTGCGCCGGGCCTCGGTGGAGGGAGGCCGGGGGGAGGGCTTCCCGGTATCCGAACGGGGCGTCGGCGCGTCGGGGGCCGCGCCGCTGGGAACGGGGACGGAGACGGTGCCGGTGTCCGTGCCGGGGTTTTCGGGGCCGGGCGGCGGGGTTCCGGCGGGCGGCTCGGCCGGACGTGTGCCCCGCTCCGGGGAGACGTTCCCGTCACCCTCCGGGCTCGTGGGCGGGCCGGTCGGCGGCCGCCCCGGCTCGCTGCGACCGGACGCCCCGGGGCCGTCGCGGCGCATGGGCCGAGCGGACGGCGCGGCCGTCCTTTCGGCGGACTCCTCGGCGGCACGCCGTTCCCACGGTGCTCGTGGCCCGGTCCCCGAGGGCTCGGCAGTCCGGTGGCCGGCCGCGTCGACCGCGGCGGACGGCGGGGACACGGGGCCCGGGTGCGGACCGGCGGAGGCGGCGGAAGCGGGCTCCCGGGACGGCAGGGGGACACCCGCGCCACCGGCGGACCGGGAGCCGGTTCCCGAGAGCACGTCGAGCAGGGACTCGCGCGACGTCATGTCACCGCTCGTGCGAGGACGTGCCCCGGACCACTCCTGCTCACCGTGGTCCGGTGTCCCCGTGCGGACCCGGCCGTCGTCTTCGGCGACACCTCCGTGCGGCACTTCCGTCCCCGCGGACGGAAGCCGGGGGGTGGGCGTCGGGCCCGGGCGGGGACCGCCGTCGCCGTGCGGCACCGGCGCGGTCCGTGGCGTCGCGCCGTCCCGCCGCACCGTGCCGCGGGTGACGGGGGAGGTGACGTAACGGATGCCGAGGACGGCGTGCCGCGCCGCGAGGCGGCGCAGTCCGCTCTCACCGCCGAGGAGCCTGCCCCGCACGAGCAGCGTGACCCGCGCGGCGGCCCGCGGGCCGAACGCGATGAGCAGCCGCGTCAGCGCCGGGAGCACGGTGTCGTCCACCGGCTGCCCCGGAAGCCCCAGTTCGACCGTGCAGGTGTCCGGGTCCACGGCCAGTTCGGCCAGGGGCGGGGGCGGCCCCCCGCCGTCCCACACGACCAGCCCCGCCCGGGTGGCGGTGGCGTTCCACCGGTCCGTCAGCGCTACTGTGCCCTTCCCCGGACGGCCCAGGGGGAGGGGACGCCCGTCGACCACTCGCGGCGGGGGCGGCTGTCCGTCCGGGCCGGCGGGGCGGCAGGCGACCGCACCCACGAACGGCCGCCACCCCGGCCTGCCGTCCGAACCTACGACGGTCGGCCAGGCACCCGGCGGTCCGTCCGCGTGCTCGGGCAACAGCGGTACGCCGGTGAGTACTTCGACCTCGGTGGCGAGCATGTCGGCCACCGACTGGGCCAGCCTCAGTACGTCCCGCCGGCCGCCGGGGGCCAGCCGGGCGGCAGCGCGCTGCGCGGCCGGCAGCGCGCTGAGGACGGCGGCCACCTCGGCGGCCGAGACATCCTCGGCCCGGGGCGCACCGACCACCACGATGGGCCGCGCCGGGTCCATCGGCATCGCGAAACACAGGTGCAGCGGGTCCGGCCGCGGTGACTCGGCGGGGCGGATCAGTACGCCGGCGGGTATCTGCTCCACCAGACACCCGCCGTCCGTCCGTGCCGGAAGCCGGCCCAGCGCGGACTGCCAGCCAGGAGCCGGAGCGCGGGGACCCAGTCTGCGGGGCCCGGCGTCGGGCGTGAAGTGCCACCAGGCGCCGGCGGCCGGGGTCTCGCCGTCCACGAACAGTGTTCCGCCCGGGGTGATCAGGACCGGGCCGTCGGGCGCGACGACGTCCAGCTGCCACGCGTCGGCGATCCGGCGGGCCACGCTGGCGCGGTCCGCCCGGTCGTCCCCGGATCCGGGCATGACCAGCCGCACCCGCCGGGTGCCTCTGTCGCGCAGTGAGTCCAGCAGCGTCGCCAGCCGGGTCCAGACGCCGTGCCCGGACGGGCCGTCGTCGGGCGTGCCGACCAGCACGGTGACGGTGTCCGACTCCGTGCTCACGGCGCGCGCCACCTCGGCCAGGCCCGTCAGGCTCAGCGCGTCGTCCTCGAAGGAGCGCACCAGCAGCAGCCCGTCCACGTCCTCGACCAGCGGGGCGGCGGCCGGACCGGGCGCGGGGGAGCCGGAATCCTTGCGCCGTTGCGTACGGGCGGATGACCAGCGTCTCACCCCTGCGGCCCACCGGGTGCCGCGGTGGAGCCGCCGTCCAGGTCCGGCCGCTCCGCCGTTTCCCGCACGCCGGGAACGTCGGTGCCGGTGCCGGCCGCACCGGCACCGGGGGCGTCCGAACCGGCGGTGGCGACCCGCCGCGCCGCCGGCAGCGCGTCCGCCTCCGCAGAGGCCGCCTGCTCGGTGTCCGCCGTGTCGGCGGCCTCGCGCAGGGCCTGCGGATCCAGTGTCATGCTGACCGGCCCGGACGGGTTGAGGTACAGCGCGTGTCCCTCGGGGACCCGCGGCAGCAGGTCGTCCGTGTGGAGCAGTTCGAAGGCGAAACGCCCGGTCGTGTGCAGGAACACCGGCGAGGTGAACAGCGGGACGACGGGCTCGCCTTCCGGGGTGGTGGCGGTCAACGGGACGCCTGCCGGGCTGGTCAGCACGGCCACCTCGCGGCCGGCCAGGGCCTGTGCGACGGCCTCGCCCGGGCCGTAGCCGGTCGCCGCGAGCTGCACCGCGGCATCGACCTCGTCCTCCGGTTCAGGCCAGCCCAGGGCGCGCGGCGAGGGACGGTACTCGGGGTTGTCCTGCCACTCCTCGATCTCACCGTCGAGCCCTGACCGCCAGCGGCCGACCGTCGCCCACTCGGGGGGCTCGCCGTCACCGGTCCAGGCCGGGTCCACCATGCCCAGCCAGTGGTCCGGAGCGAGCCTGCCCGCCTCCCGGATCTCGTCGGGGACGGGCGGCCCGTCCGCACCCGGAGAGGGTCCGGCCCCCGGTGTGCCGTCGCCGGGCGCGAGACCGGGAGCGCCGGCCGCGGGCTGATGGGCTTCGTCGGGGATCGTCTCGTCGGGTGTCTGTTCGGTCATCACTGTCCTCGATCGGATGGGTGCGCGGTGCCGGTACGTCACGAGAGCCGACGGCGGGCCGTCCTCGCGCGCGGCGGGGCGGCTGAGGGACGGGAGCCGTACAGGCAGCACGACGGCCGCAGGGGGGGGAGGAACCGTGGCGTGACCGGGCGAGCAAGGCCGGGCCGATGTCCACGGAGAAGAGCGGGGACGCGGGTCTCTTGCCGCTCCGTCCCCGGAGTGCCGTCCGGGACGGAGCGCCGCCGGGCCGGGCGTCCTTCCGCCCCGGGCCCAGGACCGCGTGATCCTGCCGCCGCAGTGTAGCGACCATGACTGCTCCGTGCTCGACCGGGGGTGCGGTGCACGACTCGGACCGGCGTCCGACTGCCCTGCGCCGGCAGGCTGTTGGCGCCGTCCGCAGGCAACCTCAGCGAGCGGGGGGCCGGGCCTCCGGCCGTGGTGTGCCGCCCCGCGGACGGGGCTCCCCGGAGTGCAGGACCTGTGCCGCTGTCTCCGCGTCGGTGACGACGCCGGTCAGGCAGCCCGACCGCAGTGCCGCCGCCAGCGCTGTCCGCGTGCCGGGACCGCCGGTGACGCCGATCACCTCCGGAACGGCCCGCAGGGTGTCGGCGTCGACGCAGATCATGCGGTCGTTCATGTCCGTGGGCACGGTACGGCCGTCCTCGTCGAGCACCAGGCCGCAGATCTCCGCGCGGGCCCCCAGAGAGCGGTACACCGCGCGCTCGTGCGGCGTCGACGCGTCGTACAGGGCGGAGCCCGCCTCCCACCCGCCGATCGGGACAACAGCCCGGGTCACCCGGGCGAACCGCTGGAGGGTGTCGGCGATCGACGGCTGACGCGCCAGGATGGACGCCGTCAGCGCGTTGGGCAGGACCAGCGGCGTGTGCAGCGTGAAGGCCCTGCCGTCGGCCGCCGCGGCCAGTCGGCGCACCGGCGCCACGGCCTCCTCGCCGAACGGGTCGGGCGCCGCCGTGCCCGCCAGTTGCACCACCTCACAGGCGGGCAGCCGGTCGACGGCCGAGGTGAGCGCGTCGGTCACCGGGCCGCAGGCCAGGCCGATCACATCGCCGGCCCGGGCGAGTTCGGTGACCAGCCGGGCACCGGCCTCCGCGAGCCACGGCAGGACAGGGGCCGCTTCGGCACGGGCACCGTCGCGCGCCAGGTCGACGACCACCGCGTGGCGCAAAGCGAACCGCTCTCGCATCCGCCGGGAGAGGACGGTGTCCATCTGTGCCGGGACGCTGATGTCGATGCGCACGATGCGGTGCGCGACGGCCGCGTCGAGCAGGCGGGCCACCTTGAACCGGCTGATGCCCAGGGCATTGCCGATCTCGACCTTCGACTGCTGCCCCAGATAGAACCGCCGGGCGACGGTGGCGGCGAGCAGGATGTCCACGGGCGGCGGCGCCGTCCCGGTGCCCTGGTCCTGTTCCTGGCCCTGTGCCATGCCGCCCCTCCTGTGGTCTCGGGCGTACTGCGCACAAGGCCCCGGTCCGGTCTCGGGCGCCGCTGCCGGGGGAGCCGCCGGTACGGGAGGTCGGGGGCGGGGACCGGCCAGTACGGTCCCCGCCGCCTTCGGTGCTGGCAACACGTCGCTCCTTGCCTCGTACAGGAAACGGTTCACGGGGAAAACACTCTGCGCGCAGAACGGACCGCGAGGCGCCGCGGTTCACCGCGCGATCGATGTTTCCGCTGCCGGCCCGGGCCGCGGGCGGACCCGGACACCGTCCGGCGCGGGCAGGTCCTCGGGCAGCAGCGCGGTCAGCTGGTCGACGCTCGGTGCGGCGACCGCGGCGAGCCGCCGGGCCTGCCGGGTCATCATCGTCTCCAGCAGCTGCCGAGCCAGCCGGGCGTTGCCGAAGGACCGGTCCCTGGGCAACGCGTCCACATGGGTGCGCAGCGCGGCCAGGGTGTCGGCGCCGCAGGTGTACCCGGACGTCGCGGCGTGCCGGGAGACGATCGTGACGAGCTGTTCCGTGGTGTAGTCCTCGAAGGCGACGAACTTGGAGAAGCGGGAGGAGAGTCCGGGATTGGAGGCGAGGAACCGCTCCATCTCCTCGGTGTAACCGGCCACGATGACGACGATCTCGTCGCGGTGGTCCTCCATCAGTTTCAGCAGGGTGTCGACGGCTTCGCGGCCGAAGTCGTTGGCGGCTCCGCCCTCGGGTGTCAGGGTGTAGGCCTCGTCGATGAACAGCACACCGCCCAGCGCGCTGGTGAACACCTCCTTGGTGCGCTGCGCGGTGTGCCCGATGTACTGGCCCACCAGATCGGCCCGCGCCACCTCCACCAGGCGGGAGCCGGGCAGCACGCCCAGGGAGTGCAGGAGCCTGGCGTAGAGCCGGGCCACGGTCGTCTTGCCGGTGCCGGGCGGCCCGGTGAAGACCAGATGGTGACTGATACGGGGACTGGGCAGTCCGGCCGCGATCCGCTGGCGGGCGTTGGACAGCAGGCTGACCAGGTCGGTCACCTCGTGCTTGACGGACTCCAGCCCCACCATGGCCGTCAGTTCGGCCATCGGGTCGCCGTCGTCGTCCGCGGCCGGTGAGCCGTCGCCGCCGACGGCGGCCGCCTCGGCGTCCCCGACATCCGTCGGCAGCAGCAGGACCAGGTCCTTCTCGCCGGGGTCCGGGGTGGCCGCGAGGCGGAAGGCCTGCCGGTCGACCATCTCCTCGAAGACCGCGCGGGCCGCCCGGCCGTTGCCGAAGGCGGCGTCGCGGGTCATGCCCTCGAAGCGGAGTACCAGCGCCTCCTGGGTCAGGGGTCCGAGTTCGTAGCGGTGCTGCGCGCACATGTGCTCGGTGATGGTGACCAGTTCGTCCACCGTGTAGTTGGTGAAGCCGATGGTGCGGGTGAAGCGCGAGGCGAGGCCCGGGTTGGCGGACAGGAACCGCTCCATCTGCTCGGAGTACCCGGCCGCGACCACGACCACGTCGTCGCGGTGGTCCTCCATCAGTTTCAGCAGGGT
This sequence comes from Streptomyces sp. ISL-12, assembly GCF_018614415.1. GTDB lineage: Bacteria > Actinomycetota > Actinomycetes > Streptomycetales > Streptomycetaceae > Streptomyces. Next base: position 3,613 of record NZ_JAGGOO010000080.1, on the reverse strand, counting down.
GTCGACGGCTTCGCGGCCGAAGTCGTTGGCGGCTCCGCCCTCGGGTGTCAGGGCGTAGGCCTCGTCGATGAACAGCACACCGCCCAGGGCCCGCTCGAACGCCTCCGTCGTCTTGATGGCCGTACCGCCGATGACCTGGGCGACCAGGTCGGCGCGTGACACCTCCACGAGATGACCCGAGCGCAGCACACCCAGTTCGGCCAGGATGCTGCCGTACAGCCGGGCGACCGTCGTCTTGCCGGTGCCCGGTGGCCCGGCGAAGATCAGGTGGCGGCTCATCGAGGCGACCGGCATGCCGAGTCCGCGACGGCGCTCGGCGAGCTGGTTGAGGTTGACCAGCGTCTCCACCTGGTGTTTGACGTTGTCCAGCCCGATCAGCGAGCGCAGCGCCGCCAGCGGACCGTCATCCCCCGGCTCCCCGGTTCCGCCCGGCGCACCGGAGGCGGCCGGCACACCGGCGTCCTCGCCCCAGGCGTCCGGGTCGCCGTTGTCGGAGCTGGTGAGGGCTTCGACGGTGAGCCCGGCACCCGCCACCGCCTGCCGCAGCCCCGCTCCGCGGTTGTCGCGCACCACGCACCGCAGGACGGAGACGTCCTCGGCGCTGTCCACCCGGACCCCGTCCCCGGTGCTCCCCGTCACTTCGCAGGCGGTGAGCACTCCCCGGCCCCCGGCGAGCACCTGGATGCCGTGGGCCCTCGCCCCGCTCACCCGGACCCGTTCCAAGGTCACCTCGGCGTCGCGGCCCACGCTCACGCCCGCGTCGGCGCTGCCCTCGACGCCGCAGTCCCGCAGCACGGCCTGACCGTACGCGCCGACCAGTACGCCGGTCTGTCCGGCACCGCGCACCACCGTGTCGTGGATCTCCGGAGCGGCGTAGTCGTCGATCTTCAGACCGGCTCCGGCCGCGGCCTCGATCTCGCAGTGCTCCAGCCGGCCCCGGCCGTCGCCGGTGACCTCCACGCCGTGTCCGCCGGAGCCGGTGATCCGCGCGTGGCGCAGCAGGGGGTCGGCGAGGGCACGGACGAGGACGCCCGTCGCGGCCGCCCCCGACACGCTCAGGTGGTCGAACTCGGCGGTGGAGTCGTCCGTCACCAGGACGGCGGCGTCCGGGGCGGAGCAGTCGCGCACCACCGTCTCCCGCAACAGGGGCGAACTGCCCTCCAGGACGCGGACGGCGGAACCCTCGGCGCGCAGGAACTCGCACGCCTCGTAGGTGCCCCGCGAACGGTCCATGACCAGCAGGCCGCTCAGCTTCGTACGCCGGGTGACGCAGCGGCGCAGCGCCGGGTCGGCGCCGCCGGTGACGACGACGGCGTTCTCCGCGAGCGACTCGAAGACGCAGTCCTGGATCTCGGGACGGGCCACGCTGGTCACCAGCAGGCCGACGGACGTGTGATGCACGGTGGTCCGGATCACCCGGGTGGAGCTGTGCCCTTCCAGGGCGATACCGGGTTTGTCGGTACCTGATATGTCGCAGTTCTCGACGGTGCCGGTGGCCTCTCCGGTGGCCAGGACACCGTTGGCCCGAGCACCGCGGATACGGCAGTCGCGGATCAGGGGCCGGCCGGTCTCGCCGATGACCACCGCCGAGGTGCCGAAGTTCTCGAACCCGCAGTCCTCCACGATGCTTTCCGCCTCGGAGGTGTCCACGAATCCGGCGCCCCCGGGATTGGACACCCGGCTGCCGCGCGCGGCCAGGGAGCCCTTGGCGCGGGCCAGCAGCGCCGTCCACCCCGCCCCCACGACGGTGCAGGAGTCCAGGGCCACCTGGCCGGTCGGGATGTCGACGACCGCGAGTTCCTTGTCGCGGCCGCGCAACGTCACACCGCTGAGCATGACAGCGTCCGCCAGCAGCGTGACGGCGCTCCCCGTGCCGGGGCAGATCTCGACCGCGCCCGGATCTCCCTCGGCGACGATCGTCACCCGGTTCCTGATGACGAGGTTCTCCGCGTACCGGCCGGGGTGGACCCGGATGACCGCGCCGGTGCGGGCCTGCGCCAGAGCCTCACCGATCGTCCGGAGTCCGTCCGGCCGGTGCGCGCCGACCATCAGTAGTTGCCGTGACACGTGCCTCAGACCTCCTGTTGCTGTGGGGAACCCAACTCGTCGCTGTTCCACCGGTGTTGACGACCGGCTGGATGCTCGCCACGCGTATCATCCTCGCCATGGCCTTTTTCATGACATACCGCTATACGTCCTGTGCGGTGGCCGCGGCTGTGCTGCTGTCGGCCACCGCGGTGCCCGCCGTCGCGGCACCGGGCGCCGGTCCCCGGGTCCAGGACCCGGGGACCACCCTGCTGCCGCCGCTGCCGGTCCGCCTGGGGGAGGGACGGCCCTGCACCGGCGCGTCGGGGACCACCGCGACCGGTGCCGTCTGGTCGCAGACGACCCTCGGTCTGTCCGCCGCCCAGCGGGTCACCCGGGGCGCCGGGGTGACCGTGGCGGTGGTCGGCACCGGTGTCTCCCCGGACGCCCCCGCCCTGGCGGGCAGGGTGACGGTGACCGCCGGAGCGGGCGACGACTGCGTCGGACACGGCACCTTCGCGGCCGGCCTCATCGCCGCCGCCGAACGCAAGGGCAGTGGCGTCGTCGGCGTCGCACCGGAGGCGGACGTGCTCGCGCTGCGCGGCACCGACGACCGCGGGGTGCCCGACGCCACGCTCGTCGCGGACGCCATCCGCACGGCAGCCGACAGCGGGGCCCAGGTCATCTACGTGGGCCACACCCTGCGCACGGGCCGGGAAGAGCTGACCGACGCCGTCGCCCACGCGGCCGGCCGGGGCGCGCTGGTGGTCGCGCCCGCGGCCCCCGACGCCGTACCGGACGAGGAGCTCGGCCCGGAGGGGGAGCAGCCCACCGGCCCCTACTGGCCGGCCGCCGCGCCCGGCGCCCTGGCCGTGGTCGACTTCGGCGCCGGCGGCACCCGGCAGGAGAGCGCTCCGCCCGCCTGGGAACCGGACCTGGCGGCCCCGGGCAGCGGCATGGTCAGCGTCGGCCCGCGCGGCTCGGGCCACTACATCGGCTCCGGCGCCTCGCTGGCCGCGGCCGAGGTGGCCGGCGCCGCCGCGCTGGTCCGGTCCCGGCAGCCCGGGCTGAGCGGTGCCGAGGTACGCCGGCGGCTGCTGGCGACCGCCTATCCGGCGGACATCCCCCGGCTCGATCCCACCGCGGCGCTGACCCTCGTACGGGACGCGGACGACCGCGGTGAGCGGTCCGCCGGGGCCCCGGCCGCGCGGCTGTCCGACGCCGCCGATCCGAGCCACCGTCACCGTGCCCTCGCCTTCACCGGCGCGGTGACCGGGTTCGTCCTGCTGATGGGCTGGGCGGCGATGGCGATACCCCGCGGCCGGGCCAGGGGCTGGCTGCCCCCGGACCGCCCGGCCGGCCGCGCCACGCCCCCGTCATGAGGCCGACCCGCACCCCCGCCACCGGCCACCGCCCGGCACCGGGAGGTGGGCCGGTGCCGGCCGTTCCCGCGGCGGGGCGGGTGCAGGGGGCCGCGCGGAGGACTCGTGCGCCGACCGCACCGGGCGCCGGGCCGACACCGGCCGCCCTCGCGCTCCCCGGCAACAGGGCCGCCGGGGCTCGTCCTTGAGGGTGCGGCCGGGCCGGC
>NZ_JAGGOO010000079.1 GCF_018614415.1 Streptomyces sp. ISL-12 | reverse complement strand
CCCGCCGTACGCGACTGCGGGCACGTGCCCATTCCGCCTACGCGGCACCGGGGAACCCGCTCACTCGCGCGGGCGGCACAGGCCACGCAACCGCGGGCAATCGTGCCGCCAGGGGCGATGGGGGTCCCCCCGCTCGAGCGAAGCCGAGAGTGGGGGAGGGTGGGCGCGGCGGCGCCCCGTCAGCGCCGGGTCGCGCCACCCACCCCCGCGTCACGTCACCTCAGAGAAACGCCAGCTGGACGACCCAGAACGACAGCGCGGCGACCACCGCAGCCGCCGGCATCGTGATGAACCACCCCAGGATGATGTTCTTCGCGACACCCCACCGCACGGCGTTCACCCGCTTCGTCGCCCCGACCCCCATGATCGCCGACGTGATCACATGCGTCGTCGAGATCGGCGCGTGGAAGAGGAACGCCGTCGTGAACATGATCGACGCACCGGTCGTCTCCGCCGCGAACCCCTGCGGCGGGTCGAGCTCGATGATCTTCCGGCCCAGCGTCCGCATGATCCGCCAGCCACCGGCGTACGTCCCCAGCGACAGCATCAGCGCGCAGACGATCTTCACCCAGATCGGGATCGGGTCGCCGTAGTCCTCGACGTCGGCGATGACCAGCGCCATCACCACGATGCCCATCGTCTTCTGCGCGTCCTGGAGGCCGTGGCCGAGGGCCATGCCCGCCGCCGACACCGTCTGCGCGATACGGAAACCGCGCTTCGCCTTGTGCGGGTTGGACCGCCGGAACAGCCACATGATCGCGGTCATGACCAGATAGCCGATGACCAGGCCGACCACCGGCGAGATGAACATGGGCAGGATGATCTTGTCGACGACCCCGCCCCAGTACACAGTGGTGCCGCCGGCCAGCGCCGCGCCCACCATGCCGCCGAACAGCGCGTGCGAGGAGGACGAGGGCAGGCCGAAGTACCAGGTGACGAGGTTCCAGACGATCGCGCCGATCAGCGCGGCGAAGAGGATGCCCATCCCCGTCGAGCCCTCGGGCGTCTCGATCAGGCCCTCGCTGACGGTCTTGGCGACCCCGGAACCGAGGAACGCGCCGGCGAGGTTCATCACGGCCGCCATCGCGAGCGCGGCGCGGGGCGTCAGCGCCCGCGTCGACACCGACGTGGCGATCGCGTTGGCCGAGTCGTGGAAGCCGTTGGTGTAGGTGAAGAAGAGCGCGACCGCGACGGTCACGATCAGAGCGAAGGTGTCCATGGCGTGCGCTCAGGACTCCTTGACCGCGATGGTCTCCACCGTGTTCGCCACGTGCTCGAATGCGTCGGCCGCCTCTTCCAGGACGTCCACGATCTGCTTCAGCTTCAGCACCTCGATCGCGTCGTACTTGCCGTTGAAGAGGTGGGCCAGCAGCTTGCGGTGGATCTGGTCGGCCTGGTTCTCCAGCCGGTTGACCTCGATCCAGTACTCGGTGAGGTTGTCCATCGTGCGCAGGTTCGGCATGGCCTCGGCGGTCAGCTCGGCGGCCCGGGCCAGCACCTCGATCTGCTGCTCGACGCCCTTGGGCAGTTCCTCCACGTTGTAGAGGACGACGAGGTCGACGGCCTCCTCCATGAAGTCCATGATGTCGTCGAGGGACGACGCGAGGGTGTAGATGTCCTCACGGTCGAACGGCGTGATGAACGAGGAGTTCAGCTGGTGGAAGATCGCGTGCGTCGCATCGTCACCGGCGTGTTCCGCGGCCCGCATACGCTCTGCGATCTCGGCCCGGGCGGATGCGTCCGCCCCGAGCAGTTCCATCAGGAGTTTCGAGCCCGTGACGATGTTGTCCGCGGACGCGGCAAACATGTCATAGAAGCTCGTCTCCCTGGGGGTCAGACGAAAGCGCACGTGGGGTCCTCGGTATGCATCGGTTTCGGTCAGGCTGATGCTAGGCGCATCATCCGGCCACGGCTAACGGGCCGTCCCCCAGTGTCGCCCATCAGGCACAGTGATGAGCAGGGGGGCGACCCGGGGCCTGTTTCCGGACGTCGCGCACCGCATGGGCCAAGGGCCCCATACCCAGGGAAATTCGTTACCATATACCCACCAGGGGTATATGACGGCGATCTGTCTCACAGGAGGACGCGATGACGACCACACAGGCCGGTGCCGGAGCGCCCTCCGCCGAGGCGGAAGAGGCGGAAACGGACATCGTGACCGACCACGACCGCGGGGTGCACGGCTACCACCATCAGAAGGACGAGCACCTGAAGCGGCTGCGCCGCATCGAGGGGCAGATCCGCGGCCTGCAGCGCATGGTCGACGAGGACGTCTACTGCATCGACATACTCACCCAGGTCTCCGCCTCCACCAAGGCCCTCCAGTCCTTCGCCCTCCAGCTCCTGGAGGAGCACCTGCGCCACTGCGTCGCGGACGCGGCCCTCAAGGGCGGCGCCGAGATCGACGCCAAGGTGGAGGAGGCCACGAAGGCGATCGGGCGGCTGCTGCGGACCTGAGGGTCAGCGCCCGGCGGCCCGCCTGGCGCGTTCTCGCTCCTCGGCCACCCGCAGCACCTCGTCGATGCTCTCCAGGCTGAGCCGTTCCCTGGCCGCCGACGCCGCGATGATCAGGTCTCCGCACAGTTCGATCTCGGCGAGGGCCACGTGGTCCTGAACCGCCGTACCGCCGACCGGAGCCACGCGCATCACCTCGTCCCTGCCAGTACCGGATTCCTAGAGTAGGGAGCGCTCTACGCACCGCGCATGGCACGGACGGGCTAGTCCTCCTTGACAGCGGGCTCCTCGGCGATCTTGCCGGCGTAGATGTCGTCCTCGTCCGGCAGCCGTACGGTGACGGGGACGCCGAAGTCGTACAGCAGCGTCGTCGAGGCCACCGCGACGGTGCCTTCCCGCTGCCCGTTGACGAAACCGAACCGGTGCCGGACCTTGCGGACGCGGCCCCGGTCGTCGAGGTAGGCGTCGAACGGCACCTGGACGGTGGCGAACCCTTTCGCCGCCGCGCGCAGCGAGGTGCGGGCGCTGCCCCCGGTGCGCTCGGCGGCCCGCGCCAGGTCGGCGGTCCCCCGGTAGTGGTGCACCGGGGTTCCGGCGACCGCCGTCCGCCCGAGGTACTCCGCCTCGTGGGTGCCGCGCAGCACCTCCGCGGCGGCGAGCGGATCGGTGGCGCCGCCGGTCACCAGATTGCCGTCGGACAGGCTCGCGGTCTCCACCCGGACCCATTTGCCGGCGGGGACGCCGGCGCCCCGGTTCTTCATGAAGAGCGCGCCGGGGACCAGCAGTTCGGTGATGGGCCGGCGGTCGCTGGTGCCCGCCGCGTCCTGCGGCAGCCGTACCCTCAGCCGCCCGCGCCGCCCGGCGAAGTCGTAGACGCCCTCGCCCCGGATGGTGACCCGGGTGCCGCCGCTGGCCATCTGCATCGACGTGCGCGCCTTGGCGCTGCCGGACTCGGTCAGCCGGTCGGCCGCGCCGCGCAGGGTGCGGACCGGGTCGCCGAAGCGGGCCTCGGGCGCGACGGCGGCGGTGTCGGAGCAGCCGCCGGCGCCCAGCCCGACGCAGGCCACGACGCCCGCCACGGCACCTGCCGTGCCCAGTCGCCGCTGCTGCCGTCCCTGCCTCCTGGCCATCGCCTGCCTACCCCCGTCCCGGGCCGCCCGTCACGCGGGTTAACGACGTGCGGGTGACCCCGGTAACGTGGTCGCCGTGGCACAGCAGGACGGCCTTGACGCCCCCCGGGACCTCCCGGACCTTCCCGATTCCACGGAACACCGGACGACCACGGTCGAACAGGGACCCTTCTGTTCGGCCCGCTGCTCCTGCGGCTGGCGCGGACCGGCCCGCCGGGCGAGAAGCCTGGCGCGGACGGACGCCAGCGATCACATCGGTTCCTGAACGGCCGGATCACGTCCCCGGGGGAACCTCCGTCTCCTCCTCCCCGTCTCGCTCCACGAGCCCCCAGGGGATCGAGGAGACCGAGGAGACCGAGGACCCATGGACCGGCGTACTTTCCTCGGCGGCGCCGCGGCCGCCGGCCTCACGGTGACGACGACGGCCGCGTGCGACACCGACGGCAACGGCAACGGCAACGGGAACGGGACCGGCAGTGGATCGGGCAGCGGCAAGAACAGCGGTCCCTCCGCCACGGCCTCCCCGACGCGCGGCTCCGCCCCCGCCGACTGGACCGCCCTCGCCCGCTCCCTCGACGGCACCCTCGTCCGGCCCGGTGACGCCGACTGGGAACCCGCGCGGCAGCTGTACAACACCCGCTTCGACAGCCTGCGGCCCGCCGCCGTCGCCTACGCCGCCCACGCCGACGACATCCGCACCGCCCTGGCGTACGCCCGCGCCCACGGGGTCCGCCCGGCGATCCGGGGCGGCGGCCACTCCTACGCGGGCTGGTCCTCCGGCGACGACCGTCTGATCATCGACGTCGCGGAGCTGAACGGCGTCCGCGCCTCGGGCGGCGAGGCCGTCGTCGGCGCCGGCGCCCGGCTGATCGACGTGTACCGCGCGCTGTCCGCCCAGGGCGTCACCGTCCCCGCCGGTTCCTGTCCCACCGTCGGCATCGGCGGCCTCGCCCTCGGCGGCGGCCACGGCGTCGTCTCCCGCGCCTACGGCCTGACCTGCGACAGCCTGACCGGCGCCACCCTGATCACGGCCGCCGGCGAGCAGCTCACCGCCGACGCCGACGAGCACCCCGACCTGTTCTGGGCGCTGCGCGGCGCGGGCAACGGCAACTTCGGCGTCGTGACGGAGCTGCGCTTCCGTACGCACGCCGCGCCCCAGGGCGTCACCGCGTATCTGACCTGGCCCTGGGCGAGGGCCGCGGAGGTGGTCGGCGCCTGGCAGGAGTGGGGGCCGGACCAGCCCGACGAGATCTGGTCGTCCCTGCACCTGGAGAGCGCGGACGGCGCCACCCCCACCGTCGCCGTCTCCGCCTTCTCGCTGGGCACCTACGGCGAACTCCAGAACGCCGTCGACCGCCTCGCCGACCGGATCGGCACCCCGGCGAGCGGTGTCTCCCTGAACCGGCACACGTACGAGGAGACGATGGAGGCGTACGCCGGCTGCGCGTCCTTCGCCTCCGACGCCCGGTGCCACCTGCCCGGCACGGTCCCGGGCCGATCCCCGGAGGGGGCCCTGGGGCGGGAGACGTACGCGGCCCGCTCGGACTTCTTCGAGCGCTCGCTGTCGGCGGCCGGGATCGACACCCTGCTCTCCCAGGTGCGCTCGGTGCGCGGCGGCACCGGCACCGTCGCGTTCACCGCGCTCGGCGGGGCGGTCAACCGGGTCTCCCCGACGGCCACCGCCTTCGTGCACCGCCGTTCCCGGACGCTCGCCCAGTACCTGGTCTCCTGGCCGGCCGGCGAGAGCGGCGCCGCCGGCCGGTCCTGGCTGGCCGCCGCCCACACCGCCCTGCGGCCGCACGCCTCGGGAGCCGCCTACCAGAACTACCCCGACCCGGATCTGACGGACTGGCGGACGGCGTACTACGGGGACGCCGCGCCCCGGCTGGCGAAGGTGAAGCGGCGGTACGACCCGGACCGCCTGTTCACCTGGCCGCAGGCCCTGTGACCGTCAGGCCGCCAGGTCCCGCTCGCCCGTCTCCGCGGACTCCCGCTCCGTGCGCGCGCCGGGGATCACGGCGTCCCGTGTCCCGGACGCGGATCGCCCCCGTGCGCTGATCAGCCACCCCACGCGCGGGGAGCGCCCGATGGCCCGGGCCAGCGGGGTCAGCAGGGCCATGGCCACCGGCGAGAGCAGCAGGGCCACCGCGGTGCCGAGCGCGAAGCCGCCGATGACGTCGGTCGGGTAGTGCACGCCCATGTAGACCCGGCAGAACCCGCCGAGCAGCGCCAGCACGATCGCGACGACGCCGAACTTGCGGCGGGCGACGAACAGGGCGACGGCCATCGCCATGACGAGGGTGGCGTGGTCGCTGACGAAGGAGAAGTCGTTCTTGCCGTCGACGAGGACTTCCAGGCCCTGGTGGTCCTTGAACGGCCGGGGCCGCTCCACGAAGCCCCGGATCGGCACGTTGACCAGCACGGCTATGCCGGCCGCGAGCGGCGCCCAGACCAGCGCGGCCACCGCGGGGGCCGCGTCCTCGCCGCCCCGCCGCCGTACGCCCCACCAGCACCACAGCACGAGCCCGAGGATGGCGAAGAGCAGCCCGTACTCACCGGTGAACTCCATGACCCGGTCGAACCAGTGCGGCGCGTCCTTGGCCAGGCCGTTGATGTCGTAGAGCAGGTCGACGTCGGGGTTCGACCCGGAATCGGCGAGTCCAGCCATAGTGCTGCGGCCCCTTCGTCATGTTCTCCGGCACGTCTTTTGCGCGCGCCTCTCCTGCCACCCCCGTGGTGGTAGATCCGCTGGGCGTCCGCCGGCTCGCACATCTACGCCAACAGGAACGCACGGCCCTCGGCGTTCCGTTCCACAATCCACGAAATGATCACGGAGACGTTATCGAAGAGAGATGCATCGCCGCAGCTCAGGGGAAGGGTTCACGGTCCGTTCAGGCGTTTCCGGGGAGCGCTTTCGCGCCATCCTCGGTCACCCGGGTGGCCCCGAAGTAGTCCGGGGTGTCGATCGGGTCGAACCGGATCACGGCACCCGTATACGGCGCGTTGATCATCTGTCCGCCACCGACATAGATCCCGACATGCCGGATGGCCCGGGAATTGGTCAGGTCGTCCGAGAAGAACACCAGATCGCCGGGGAGCAGCTCGTCCCGGGAGGGGTGCGGTCCGGCGTTGTACTGGTCGTTGGCGACGCGCGGCAGCGTGATCCCGACCGACTCGTACGCGGCCTTGGTCAGACCCGAGCAGTCGAAGCGTCCGCCCTGGTCAGCGGTGCCGTTGCCGCCCCAGAGGTAGGGCGTGCCGAGCTTGTCCTGGGCATAGGTGATGGCTCCGGCGGCCTGCTCGGAGGGGTCGACCCGGGTCTCGGGCGCGGCGAAGCTCTCCGCGAGCGTCGTGATCGTCTTGACGTAGTTCTGCGTCTCCGCGTACGGCGGCACGCCCTGGTACCGGATCACCGCGTCAGGGCCGGCGTTGTAGGCGGCCAGCATGTTTTCGGTCAAATTCCCGGGAACGCTCTTCACGTACGACGCGAGGGAGCAGTCGTAGGCGGCGGCCGACGGGATCGCGTCGGCCGGGTCCCACACGTCCCGGTCCCCGTCGCCGTCCCCGTCGACGCCGTGCGTCGCCCACGTGCCGGGGATGAACTGCGCTATCCCCTGCGCCGCCGCCGCGCTCTGCGCCTTGGGATCGAAGCCGCTCTCCTGATAGAGCTGCGCGGCCAGCAGGGCCGGGTTGATCGCCGCGCAGGACCGGCCCGCCTTGGCCACCAACGCCTCGTACGCGGCGGGCACCGCCCCCTTGGCCAGATTCTTGGCCCCGCCGCTCACGCCGCCCGCCAGGCTCCCGGCGGCCATGTACACGCCGACGACGAGCAGCATGACGAAGCCCATACCGAGCCCGACCGCCGCGCCACCGATCACCCACACTTTTCGCACGGCCCAACCTTGCCCCATACAGGCGCTGTTCAGCACTCTTTCCGGCAAGAGTGGCGTTATTCGGCCGCGAACCGGCCGACCTGACGTCTTGACAGTCCCGCGACGACCCCTCCTCCGCGCCGAAGCCGCTCACACAACAGAGGTAGCCTTCGCCCACGGAACGAGTGAACCCGCTCACCCACTCGCCCGACGGCCCGGCCACCCCTCGGACCTGACGAACCGTAGAAGTGCCCAACGACGAAACCACACGACAGGTTCCGCTTCAGCATGATTGCCCCGCGTGACCTGCCGTGATACACAGAGTGACCATGTGACTGCTCGCCCCCGGACTCCACGCCTCCCTGAGCGCCCGGCGTGAACCGGTGGCAAGCTGTTCGTACAAAACCCGCCAATCAATGACGCCAAGTCGACATACGACGGCGGCATTGTCGGCGACAATGAGGCTTGACCTCTGCACGACCGCAGAGGATGCGGAACTACCCACCAGGGGCGGTGACTTACATGTTCTTTGCGGCCGACAAGGGAGACATCAACACCATCATCGGCGGGATCGCTCCCGACTGGGGCCCCTTCGGGGCGCTGGGGACCGAGGCGAAGACGATGGTCCAGGTCGTCATGGCGGTCGCCATCCTGCTCTGTCTCGGCATCGCCATCTGGGGCGCCGCCAAGCAGCGCATCGGCGCCACCGCACTCCGTGACACCTTCAGCGCCGAGCAGGGCAAGGGCCTCATCATCGCCGGCCTGACGGGCGTCTTCATCATCGGATCGCTCGGCACGCTCTTCACCATCGTCTACGGCATGGCCGTGTAGCCGGCCGCCGTCCGACAGCCCGCCGGTCCGCGGGCACGCCGGCCTCCTGTTCCCTTCCTCCCCATCCACCACCCGCCCGTCGTGCCCCCCGGCTGAGGTTGCGTCACCCTGATGTCGAGTCACCACACCGCGCCCGCGCGGGAACCAGTGCGGCTACCGTCGTACTACTACGGCACGGGGTACGGGCACCCGGTTCCGCACGACGTCGAGGGGGCGTACGCGGCATGAGTCTCGGAGACGAGCACCAGTCCTCCGGCGGTTACGGCGGCACCCGCACCCGCCTGCCCGAAGGCGACGCCGACCCGTACGGCTCCCCGCGCAGAGGCGGCCGGTCCTCCTCCCGGAGCCTGGTCACGGTGGTCGGCGTGGTGGTCGTCCTGATCGCCGCGATCGCCTTCGCGAACCGTGGAGGAGACGATTCCGCGACCTCCGCGGAATCCGCCGACAAGCCCTCGGCCGCGGCCACCGCTCCCACCGGGAAGCAGCCGGTCCGGTCGGGTTTCGCCCACGACGAACAGGGCGCGCAGAGCGCCGCCGCCAACTACGCGGTCACCCTCGGCTCGACCGGCATGTTCACCAAGGACACCCGGCACGAGATCGTCGACGCCCTGTACACACGGGACGCGGCGGCCGCGCTGAAGGCGCCGATGGACGCGGCGTACTCGGCCGGCTTCCTCGCCAGGCTGGGGCTGAACGCCGACGGCGAGGCGCCGAAGGGGAGCACGTTCGTCTCCCGCGTCACGCCGCTGGGCACCTCCGTCGAGAAGTACGGCGACGGCGACGCCCGGGTCGCCGTCTGGTACATGGGGCTGCTCGGGACCTCGGCGGAGAAGACCACCAACCCCATCACCTCGTCGTGGAAGACCTGGACCTTCGACCTGCGCTGGACGGACGGCGACTGGAAGATCGTCAAGGACACGCAGAAGGACGGCCCCGCCCCGGTCCCCGGTGACGACAGGGCCGCCACGTCCGAAGAGATCAGCAAGGCCATCGAGGAGTACGGAGGGTTCACGTATGCCCGGTAACCCGCGTCGTGCGCTCACGCTGGCCGGAGCGCTGACGGCCGTACAGACCGCGGTCGTCCTGCTGGCGACCCGCGCCGCCGCCGCGCCCACGCCCGATCCGTCCGGCAGTCCCTCGGCATCCCCGTCGCCGTCGTCGTCGTTCGACTGCAGCAACATCGTCGGCGACGCCAAGGACTACTGCGAGCAGGGCAACGGAACCTCCGACGGCTCCCCCTCCCTCGACGTCAGCACCACCGCCGACCCCCTCTCCTCCCTCGCCAAGGGCTGCGCCGAAGCCGCCGCCTGGACCGTCGACAAACTCAGCGAGGCCGTGAAGGACACCGCCAACGTCGACTTCACCAACCCCAAGTTCCTCCAGCAGTACGCCGTCGTCTTCGCCGCCTCGACCATCCTCACCCTGGTCCTGTGGCTGCTGGCGGTCGCCAAGCGCGCCGTGCGCGGCGTCCCGCTGACCACCGCCCTGTCCGAGGCGGTCGGCTTCCTGTGGCTGACCGTCCTCGCCTCGGCCTTCACGCCGCTGATCCTCTACACGGTCGTCTCGGCCACCGACGGCGTCACGGAGGTGCTCGCCCAGGCCACCGGCGACCAGACGGACACGTTCTTCGGCACCTTCTCCGGAGCCCTGGAGAAGGGCGAGGACATCGGCGGCGGCCCGATCATGCTGATCGTGGTCTCCCTGGTGTCGATCCTCGCCGCCGGCGTCCTCTGGCTGGAACTGGTCATCCGGGCCGCCCTGCTCTACGTGGGCGCCCTGCTCGGCACCGTCGTCTACGCCGGCCTCGTCGACAAGAACCTGTGGGGCCACGTCCGCCGCTGGGCCGGGATCATGATCGCCGTGATCCTGGTCAAGCCGGTCATCGTCATCGTCCTCGGCCTGGCCGGCGCGCTCTCCGCCGACGACGGGCCGGACGCCTTCTCCGCCGTCGTCTCCGGCCTCGCCATCATCCTGCTGGCCATCTTCGCCTCCGCGATGATCTACCGCTTCGTCCCCGGCTTCGGCGACGAGATCGCCGGCTCCCGCAACAACCGCCTGATGCGCGGCGCCGAGAACAAGGCCGCCGCCGTCATCAGCTCCCCGGCCAACCTCGTCGCCCAGGGCATCAGAACCCACAGCACCCGCAACAACGGCGACGGCGGAGGCGGCGGCCAGTCCGCCTCCGGCCCCCGACCCGCCAACCCCGCCTCCGGCGGCGTCGCCGCGCACAGCACCCGCGCCTCGAACGGCGGCGGCGGAACTGTCCCCTCCGCCGCACCCGCGCCGCGCTCCGGCAGCCCGCTGAACAGCCCTCACTCCAGCAACACCCGCAACAGCAAGAGCACAGGAGGTGACGGGCGTTGACGACCGAGTCCCACGTGTCCCATCCGGTCACGCCCCGCCGTACGTATCTGATCGGCCGCGCCCGGCCGAACGCGATCGTCGGCCGCAACCGCGAGACCGGCGAGATCGCGCTGATCGTCGTCGGCGCCTTCCTCGGCATGATGTGCGGGCTGCTCGTCCCCGTCCTCTCCCTGCGCATCGTGCTGCTCGCCGGCTTCCCGATGCTCGCGCTGGCCGCGGTCTACGTGCCGTACAAGCACCGCACGTTCTACAAGTGGTTCGAGATCAACCGCAGCTACAAGCGGACCCTGCGCAAGGGCACGACGTACCGTTCCGGCGCCGTCGAGGCCGGCACCCGCCTCGACGGCCGCGAGGTCGAGATCGGCCCGCCCCCCGGCATCGGCCGCATCACCTGGCTCGCCGCCCCCTTCGGCCCTGACGAGATCGCCGTACTGCTGCACGCCGACCGCAAGACGGTCACCGCCGCCATCGAGATCGAGGGCCCCGGCGTCGGCCTGCGCGACTCCGAGGACCAGGAGGCCCTGGTCGACCGCTTCGGCACGCTGCTCAAGCACGTGGCCAACGGCGACGGCTTCGTCACCCGCCTCCAGATGCTCGCCCGCACCCTGCCCGCCGACCCCGACGCGCACGCCAAGGACGTCGCCCAGCGCGGCGACGACAAGGCCCTGCCCTGGCTCCAGCAGTCCTACGACCAGCTGCAGTCGATGGTGTCCACCAGCAGCGAGCAGCACCGCGCCTACCTCGTCGCCTGCATGCACTACACCCGCGAGCTGGCCGCCGAGGCGCACGCCATGGCCCGCGCCGTCCGCCCCCAGGGCGGCCGCAAGCTGGACCGCGACGCCGGTCTCGCCGTCGTCATGGCCCGCGAGCTGACCGACATCTGCTCGCGCCTCCAGGAGGCCGACATCCGCGTCCGCCAGCCCCTCGGGCAGGGCCGGCTCGCCTCCCTCATCCACTCCATGTACGACCCGGACCACCCCATCGACCACATCCAGGCGATGACCCAGCGCAACGCCTGGCCGGCCGAGCTGGACGCCATGGAGCCCACGTTCCTCCAGGCCAAGACCCGCGAGTCGGCCACCCGCGCCCCCTGGTGCCACGCCACCGCCTGGGTGAAGGAGTGGCCGATGACCCCCGTCGGCGTCAACTTCCTCGCGCCCCTCCTGGTCCACACCCCGGACGTCATCCGCACGGTCGCCGTCACCATGGACCTCGAACCCACCGAGGTCGCCATCGAGCGCATGCTGACCGAGAAGACCAACGACGTGGCCGAGCAGTCCCGCGCCGCCAAGATGAACCGCACGGTCGACCCGCGCGACATGGCCGCCCACGACCGCCTCGACCAGCGCGGCGAGGACCTCGCCAGCGGCGCCGCCGGCGTCAACCTGGTCGGCTACATCACCGTCTCCTCACGCAACCCCGAGGCCCTCGCCCGCGACAAGCGGACGATCAGGGCGTCGGCCGGCAAGTCGTACCTGAAACTGGAGTGGTGCGACCGAGAGCACCATCGCGCCTTCGTGAACACGCTTCCGTTCGCCACCGGCATCCGAAGGTAGGGGCTGAGCCTGATGCGGGATCCGCTGACCGTCCTCACCGAAGCCTTCACGTCCTTCCTCTTCGGGAAGGTCGAGACGACCCGCCTCCCCGTCCGCACCTCCACGGGCCAGGCCCAGGCCGTCTACCTCCCCACCGCGGCCCCCGGCCTCGGCGACTCCGGCGTGATCATCGGCCGCGAGGTCTACTCCGGCAAGGGGTACATCTACGACCCCTTCCAGCTCTACGGCCAGCAGCTCCCGGCCCCGCACTGGCTGGTCCTCGGCGAGTCCGGCAACGGCAAGTCGGCGCTGGAGAAGACCTACGTCCTGCGTCAGCTCCGCTTCAAGGACCGCCAGGTCGTCGTCCTGGACGCCCAGGGCGAGGACGGCGCCGGCGAATGGAACCTCATCGCCCAGGAGCTGGGCATAACTCCCATCCGCCTGGACCCGATGGCCGCGCTCGACCAGGGCATCCGGCTCAACCCCCTCGACCCCGCGATCACCACCACGGGCCAGCTGGCGCTGCTCCGCACGATCATCGAGGTCGCGATGGGCCACGGCCTGGACGAACGCTCCGGCTTCGCCCTCAAGGTCGCCCACGCCTACGTCAACGAGACGATCGTCGAACGCCAGCCGGTCCTCTCCGACATCGTCGAGCAACTGCGCCACCCCGAGCCCGAGTCCGCCGAGGCGATGAACGTCGCCATAGACGACGTACGCGCCTGGGGCCTGGACGTCGCCCTGGTCCTGGACCGCCTGGTCGACGGCGACCTGCGCGGCATGTTCGACGGCCCGACGACCGTCGGCATCGACCTCGACGCCCCGCTGATCGTCTTCGACCTCTCCCACATCGACCGCAACTCCATCGCCATGCCGATCCTGATGGCGATCGTCGGCGTGTGGCTGGAGCACACCTGGATCCGCCCCGACCGCAAGAAGCGCATCTTCCTGGTCGAAGAGGCCTGGCACATCATCAACAGCCCGTTCGTCGCGCAGCTCTTCCAGCGCCTGCTGAAGTTCGGCCGGCGGCTCGGCCTGTCCTTCGTGGCGGTCGTCCACCACCTCTCCGACGTGGTCGACGGCGCGGCGGCGAAGGAGGCGGCGGCGATCCTGAAGATGGCGTCGACGAGGACCATCTACGCCCAGAAGGCCGACGAGGCCCGCGCCACCGGCCGCGTCCTGGGCCTCCCCCGCTGGGCCGTGGAGATCATCCCGACCCTCACCCCCGGCATCGCCGTCTGGGACGTCAACGGCAACGTCCAGGTCGTCAAACACCTGGTCACCGAGACCGAACGCCCCCTGGTCTTCACCGACCGCGCGATGACCGAGTCCTCCGCCGACTTCGCCGACGACGCCCTGCGCGCCGCCGAACTGGAGGCCGAGGAGCGGGCGGCGGCCTTCGTGGAACAGCACCTCGGCGACTCGTCCGAATCGACGGTCGCCTAGCGGGAGGGACCGATGAGACCCGACGACCGACGGCCCGGCGGCCACAGCGGCGGCATCCCCGACGGCCTGCTGCTCGGCATCCTCGGCTTCCTCCTCGGCATGACCGTCCTGGTGTGGACGGCGACGGGCCTGTCCGCCCTGTTCGCCCACGGCGCCTGGCCGCACGGCCTGTCGTTCACCCGCACCCCCCTGGCCATGCGCCACCTGATCACCCACCCCGACGACCTCCCCGGCGCCTGGTCCGACGTCCCCGCCACCGACCTCTCCGGCCACGGCCTCTTCTGGGGCCTGTTCATCGGCCAGCTGATGATCCTGGTGGTGCTGACGGTCTTCGTCCTGGGCACGCTGGCGAGGTGGAAGGCGGTACGGCAGCGGCGCCGCGAGACACCGCCACCGCCCCCGCCCCACGAGGTCCCGCTCCCGAGGACACCGCACCAGCAGACGCCGGCCGCGCCGGAGGAGCCCCCCACCTCCGCGGCGGAAGGCAAACGGGTGGGCGGATGGGAGAACCCCCGCGCCGAAGGCACGGTCCACTACGCGCCCAGAGCCACCCACCACACCACCGCGACCGAAACCCTCACCGACGCGGAGGGCCCCGTCCTCGTCCTCACCTCGTCTCCCGCCCTCTGGCAGGAAACAAAGGACGCCCGAGCCAAACTCGGCCCCGTCCACCTCTACGACCCCACCCACCGCTGCGACACCCCGTCCCGCCTGCACTGGTCCCCCACCACCGGCTGCGAGGACAAGAAGACAGCCACCGCCCGCGCCACCGCTCTCCTCGCCCCCGTACGCCCCACCGCCCGCCTGGACCAGGCGATCACGGACACCGCGGAAACCCTCCTCCGCAGCTACCTCCACGCCGCCGCCGTGGACGCCCGCACCGTCCGCCACGTCCACCGCTGGTCCCAGGGCAGCCAGGTCCAGGACGCCGTCCGCATCCTCCGTACGAACCCGAAGGCCGCCCCCGGCACCGCCGGCGAGCTCGAAGCCGCGCTCACCGCGCACCCCGACCGCCGCGACATGGCCCACCAGTTGACCAACCGTGCCCTGGCCGCCCTCTCCACGCTCAACATCCGCGAGAGCTGCACTCCACACCGAACCGACACGCTCGCCCTGGATTCCTTCATCCACGAAGGGGGAACCCTTTACGTGGTAGGTGAACCCATCGAGGACCCCAGGACGGCCCCCGGGGCCATGCCCCTCCTGACGGCCCTCGTCTCCAGCGTGGTCGAGCACGGCCGGCGCATGGCCGAACGGTCATCCTCCGGTCGGCTCGACCCACCACTGACGCTCGTCCTCGACGACGTCGCCGCGGTGGCTCCGCTTCCCCAACTACCGGAGCTGCTCGCCACCGGGGCGGACCGGGGCCTGCCGACCCTGGCCCTGCTCCGGTCCCGCGAACAGGCCCGCGCCCGCTGGCCCCACGACGAACTGCCGGTCTGACTCAGCCCCCGTCGAGCACGTACTCCAGTTCGTTCTGCCCGGGAGCACCGGCCAGCGGAATCACCCGCCCGCTCTCCTTGAACCCCAGCTTCCGGTACAGCCCCCGCGCCCGCCCGTTGTCCTCGTTCACGATGAGCCGCATCCGCTCCACCCCACGCCCCCACGCCCACTCCAGCGCGGCGGCGAACAGCGCCTTGGTCAGCCCGCTCCCCCGCCACTCGGGCCGCACGTACACCCCGACGACATGCCCCTGCCGCCGCTCGACGGGAAACCCCGCCCAGTCCGTGGTCCCGGCCTCCTCGATCAGCACGGTCACCGTCCCGAGCCAGGCCCCGCCCGGCCCCTCGGCGATGACCTGCCGCACCCGCTCCGAGCCCTCCGCGCTCCCGGCCGCCCGCTCCTGCCAGAAGGAGTCCGGGCGCTGCACGGCCGCCTCGTACGTGTCCAGGAACGCCAGGTGCGCCACCGGATCCCGCAGCATCCGCAGCGCCAACTCCCGCACGGCCGTCCACTCGTCGGCACGGACGGGCCGGATCACGTAGTCCCCAGGGGGCGAGGCAGTCATGCGGGTCACGGTAATACCCCGGTACTACGTTCCTCATCCCATATACGTCCCCCAGCCGGACGCCCCCGCCCACCGGACTCCGCCACCATGGTGCCGTGACGGATGAACGCCCGGCCGAGCCCCTCACCGAGTACGTCCAGCGGATCAACCGCCGCGTCCGCGCCTTCGACCGGCGCCACCCCTTGGTGTGGGACCTGCTCCTGACCGGCTTCTGGGTGACGGCCGCCCTGATCGACTACGTGGGCGGCGGCTGGCGCACCATCACCCTGAACCCCGACGCCCCCGGCCGGCTCCTCCTCACCCTCAGCCTGGGATTCACCGTCCCCCTGCTCTGGCGCCGCACCCACCCCCGGGCCGTCCTGCTCGCCATGGCCCCCGTCGCGCTCGCCAA
The DNA here is from genome assembly GCF_018614415.1 of Streptomyces sp. ISL-12. GTDB lineage: Bacteria > Actinomycetota > Actinomycetes > Streptomycetales > Streptomycetaceae > Streptomyces. The sequence continues at coordinate 1,628 of NZ_JAGGOO010000079.1, read as the reverse complement.
CGCCTGGAGCGGCGCCGCCCTCCAGGCCGCCCTGCTCCAGCTGGCCCTCGTCTACCACCTCGCCCTCCGCCGCCCCCTCCGCCATCTCTGGTGGGCGACGCTCCTGATCATCGCCCCGACCTTCGTGACGGTGGCCCGCCACGGCGGCGAGAGCACCTGGACCCAACAGCTCGGCTCCCAGCTGACGACCATCGTCACCGCCACCCTGATCGGCATCACGATCCGCACCCGCCGCGACTACACCGAGGCCCTGGAGGACCGCGCCCGCCGCCTGGAGACCGAACGCGACCAGCAGGCCCGGCTCGCCGCCGCCGCCGAACGCGCCCGGATCGCCCGCGAGATGCACGACATCATCGGCCACCACCTGTCCGTCATCACGGGCCTCGCCGACGGCGGCCGGTACGCCGCCGCCAAGTCCCCCGACCGGGCCGCCCAGGCCCTGGACGCCATCGGCACCACGAGCCGCGAGGCCCTCGGCGAACTCCGCCACCTCCTGGACGTCCTCCGCGAGGACGACACGGCCGCCCGAACCGCCGAACTGACCCCCCAGCCCACCCTCACCGACCTCGACCGCCTGATCACCGGCGTCCGCAAGGCCGGCCTCCCGGTCCGTACGACCGTCCACGGCCGCCCCGCCCTCGCCCCGGGCCGCCAACTGGCCCTCTACCGCGTCATCCAGGAATCCCTCACCAACACCCTCAAACACGCCGGCCCCGACGCCACCTCCCACATAGACCTTTCCTACGAGGACGGCGGCGCCGTCACCCTCACCGTCACCGACACCGGCCGCGGCGCCCCGCCCGACGCCGCCGCCGACGGCCGCGGCCTGCCCGGCATGCGCGAGCGAACCGCCCTGTACGGAGGCACACTTGAGGCCGGCCCCCGCCCCGCCCCCGACCACGGCTGGCGCGTCCGTCTGTACCTCCCGGAGGAGAAACCTCAGTGACCACCGTCCTCATCGCCGACGACCAGCCCCTCCAGCGCTTCGGCTTCCGCATGCTGCTGGAGAGCCAGGACGACATGGCGGTCCTCGGCGAGGCGGCCGACGGCACCGAGGCCGTCCGCATGACCACGGAACTCCACCCCGACGTGGTCCTCATGGACGTCCGCATGCCCGGCCTGGACGGCATCGAGGCGACCCGCCGCATCACCACCACCGGCGACCGCACCCGCGTCCTCATCCTCACCACGTTCGACCTGGACGAGTACGCCTACTCCGGTCTCCGCGCCGGCGCCTCCGGCTTCCTGGTCAAGGACGCCCAGCCGGAGGAACTCCTCTCCGGCATCCGGGCGGTGGCCTCCGGCGACGCCGTGGTGGCCCCCAGCCTGACCCGCCGCCTCCTCGACACCTACGTCCACCACCTGCCGGCGCCCACAGCGGCCACCACCACTTCCGACCCCCGCCTGGCACCCCTCACGGACCGCGAACGCGAAATCCTCACCGTCATCGGCCAGGGCTGGACCAACACGGAAATAGCGGCTCGGCTCCACCTGGCGGAATCCACGGTCAAAACCCACGTCGGCCGCATCCTCGCCAAGACCGGCTCAAGAGACCGCGTCCAGGCGGTGATCCTCGCCTACGACACCGGCCTGGTGAACCCGTCCTGAAACGCAGAAAACCCCCGCAC
>NZ_JAGGOO010000007.1 GCF_018614415.1 Streptomyces sp. ISL-12 | reverse complement strand
GGGCGCCCTCCCCCTTTTCCGTCCCGCGTCCGTCCGCCGGCTACCAGCCGCCGCCCGGGAAGCCGTCGTCCTCCTCGTCGGTCTCCTCGTCCGTCGGCGGAGGCGTGGTGGTCTCCTCGTCGTCCGGCGGGGGCGTCGTGGTCTCGTCGTCCGGGGGCGGCGTGGTGGTCGTCTCCTCGTCGGTGGGCGGCGCCGAGGTCGTCTCCTCGTCCTTGGGCGGAGCCGAGGTCGTCTCCTCCGCGGGCGGCGACGAGGTCGTCTCGGTCGGCGGCGCCGACGTGCTGGGCGCGACCGCCGCGCCCTGCTTGGTGTCCAGGTCGAACTTGCTGGTCTTGTCCATCACGCCGAACGTGTACGCCGCCCAGATCTGCGCCGGGAAGCCGCCGCCGTTGACGCGGTCCTCGCCGCCCGCGCCGTACATCGCGACCTGGCCGTGGGTCTTGGCGTCCTCGCCGAACAGGCCGACGGAGGTGACCAGCTTGGGGGTGAAGCCGGTGAACCAGGCCGACTTGTTGTTGTCGGAGGTACCGGTCTTGCCGGCCACCTGCTGGCCGTCGCGCATCGGGTTGTCCCGTACGGAGGTCTTGGCCGTACCGTCGTCGACCACGCCGGTCAGCACGCTGGTCACCGTGTCGGCGGCCTCGCGGCTGATGACCTGCTCGCCGATCGGGTCGGGGAACTCGACCGCGCGGGAGTTGTGCTCGACCGACTTCACGATGGCCGGGGTGACCTTCTTGCCGTGGTTGTCGAGGGTGGCGTAGACGCCGGCCATCTGGAGCGGGCTGGCGCCCATACTGCCCAGGGTCTGGGCCGGTACGGCCTGCAGGTCGTCGTCCATGCCGAGGTCGGCGGCGACGTCGACCACCTGGTCCATGCCGACGTCGACGCCCATCTGCGCGAAGACGGAGTTGACGGACTTGTTCATGGCCGTCTGGACGGAGATGTCGCCGTAGTCGACGTCGTCCTCGTTCTCGGGCGCGAAGCCGACCTTGGTGCCGTTCTGCTCGACCTGGCGCTTGCTGGTGCCGTCGTAGACCGTGTTGGCCGTGATCGGCACGCCGTCCTGGGTCTCGGCGTCCTGGTCCACGGCGGCGGCGAGGATGACCGGCTTGAAGGTGGAGGCGGGCTGGTAGTCCTTGCGGGTGGCGTTGTTGACGTAGTGCTTGAGGTAGTCCACGCCGCCGTACATCGCCACGACCCCGCCGGTCTTCGGGTCGACGGAGACGGCGCCCGCCTGGACGTCGGCGTCGACGTCGCGTTCGTCGGCGTCGAGCTTGCTGGTCAGCTGCTCCTCGACGGACTTCTCCAGCGCCGCCTGCTTCTTCTTGTCGATGTTGAGGGTGACGGTCCAGCCGCCGGCCTCGACCATCGCGGCGGCCTGCTCCTTGTCCTCGGCGGTGCCGGCGGCGACGAGCTGGTCCTCCAGCGCGTCGTTGGCCGCGTCCACCAGGTAGCCGTTCTGGCCCTGCATGCCCTCGACGCCCTTGGGCTCCTCGGGGATCTGGAACTTGGCGGCCTGCCGGTCGGAGGTGCTCAGCCAGTCCTGCTCGACCATCTTGTCCAGGACGTAGTTCCAGCGCTGCTTGGCCAGCTTCTTGCCGGTCTCGGTGGCGACCGCCCAGTCGTACTGGCTGGGCGCCTGGAGCAGCGCGGCGAGGTAGGCGCCCTGCTCGACCGTCAGCTCCTCGGCGTCGACGCGGTAGTAGGCCTGGGCGGCGGCCTGGATGCCGTAGGCGCCGCGGCCGTAGTAGCTGGTGTTCAGGTAGCCGGCGAGGATGTAGTCCTTGGACTTCTGCTGGTCCAGCTTGAGGGAGATGACCAGTTCCTTCAGCTTGCGCGTGACGGTCTGGTCCTGGGTGAGGTAGTAGTTCTTGACGTACTGCTGGGTGATGGTCGAGCCGCCCTGCGCGCCCTTGCCGGAGAGGGTGTTGAGCAGGCCGCGGGCGGTGCCCCTGAGGTCGACGCCGGAGTCGTCGTAGAAGGTCTTGTTCTCGGCGGCGACGAAGGCGTGCTGGACGTCCTTGGGCACCTTGGAGAGGTCGACGATCTCACGGTTGCGCTCGCCGCTGCGGGTCATGACCGTGCCGTCGCCGTACTTGTAGACGTTGCTCTGCAGCGTCGCGTCGGCGTTGCCCTCGGGTATCTGGATCATCATGTACAGCACGACGAAGGCGCCCATGCCGAGCAGGCAGAGCCCGAGGAAGGTCCCGAGGATCTTCTTCCAGGTGAAGAGCCGGCGTATCCGTCCCTTGCCGTTCGCGGCCGGTGGACGGCGGCGCTTGGGCGCCGCGCGGCGTCCGCCACGCTGCCGCGCTCTTCTCTCTTCCGCTCGTCCCATGGGCCCGTTCCGCTCCGCTTCGTTCGTGTGTGCTCACAAGACACACAGGTTCCGTCAGCAGGTCAGCGTAAGAAGCTAGCACCGCCAGGTGTGACAAAGAGTCGCCGATCCAGCCTTTTGGGGACGTGAGAATCAGCACCCCTGCCCTTTGGAACCGACGTACGGGAGGGGCCGAGGGTTGCCACGGCAGAGCGGAATGGACACGTATGCCACCTATGCCGCCGTCGACGCGTCCGAGATGCCGAACCCCCGCCGCCGCCATCCCGGCCCTTCCCCCGAGCGCCGGCGAGCGGGGCCCCGGGAGCGGTGACAGAACCGTGACAACACCCCGCGACCTGCGACGCGGAGCCCGTCCTCACCAACTGGACACAGCATGTATACACGCCAGGTATACACCGTGTGTAGAGTGCGCGGCATGTCCATCGGTCACACTCTGCTCGGTCTCCTGGAGTCCGGGCCCCGCCACGGTTACGACCTGAAGCGGGCCTTCGACGAGAAGTTCGGTCAGGACCGGCCGCTCCACTACGGCCAGGTCTATTCGACGATGTCCCGCCTGCTGAAGAACGGCCTCGTGGAGGTCGACGGCATCGAGGCCGGCGGCGGCCCGGAGCGCAAGCGGTACGCGATCACCGACGCCGGCATCACCGACGTGGAGCGGTGGCTGGCGACGCCGGAGAAACCGGAGCCGTACCTCCAGTCGACGCTGTACACCAAGGTCGTCCTCGCCCTGCTCACGCACCGCGACGCCGCCGACATCCTCGACGAGCAGCGCGCCGAGCACCTGCGCCACATGCGCGTCCTCACCGACCGCAAGCGCAAGGGCGACCTCGCCGACCAGCTCATCTGCGACCACGCCCTCTTCCACCTGGAAGCCGACCTGCGGTGGCTGGAGCTCACCGCGGCGCGCCTCGACAAGCTCCGTGCGGCGGTGACCTCGTGACGACCCCTCCCCCCGGTTCCCTGCTCACCGCGCGGGACCTGCGCAAGGCCTACGGCCCGACCCTCGCCCTCGACGGTGCCGGGTTCTCCATCCACCCCGGCGAGGTCGTCGCCGTGATGGGGCCCTCCGGCTCCGGCAAGTCCACACTGCTGCACTGCCTGGCCGGCATCGTCCCGCCCGACTCCGGCACGATCACCTACAACGGGCGCGAACTGTCCGCCATGAACGACGCCCGGCGCAGCGCCCTGCGGCGCACCGAGTTCGGGTTCGTGTTCCAGTTCGGCCAGCTCGTGCCGGAGCTGACCTGTGTGGAGAACGTGGCCCTGCCGCTGCGGCTGAACGGCACGTCCCGCAAGGAGGCCGAGCGGACCGCGCTCGGCTGGATGGAACGCCTGGAGGTCGACGACCTCGCCAAGAAGCGGCCCGGCGAGGTCTCCGGCGGGCAGGGGCAGCGGGTCGCCGTGGCGCGGTCGCTGGTCACCGGCCCGCGCGTGCTCTTCGCCGACGAGCCCACCGGCGCCCTGGACTCCCTCAACGGCGAGCGCGTGATGGAGCTGCTCACCGAGGCCGCCCGGTCCACCAACGCCGCCGTCGTGCTGGTCACGCACGAGGCGCGGGTGGCCGCCTGGTCGGACCGCGAGGTCGTCGTACGGGACGGGAAGTCCCGGGACATGGAGCGGGTCGTATGAACGTCCGGCAGTGGGGCCGCGACCTGGCCCTGGGGGTCCGGTTCACCCTGACCGGCGGGCGCGAGGGGTGGACCCGGGCGCTGCTGACGGCCGTCGGCGTGGGGCTCGGCGTGGCACTGCTGCTGCTGACCACCGCCATTCCCAGCGCGCTCGACGCCCGGCACGACCGGGAGGACGCCCGCACCGACATCTCGTGGATGGACACCACCGTCCCGCCGAAGGGGAACGACACCCTGCTGGTCGCGGACCTCGACACGGAGTTCCGGGACCAGGAGATCCGGGGCCGCGGGATGGAGCCCGAGGGGCCCGACGCTCCGGTGCCGCCCGGCATGGACGCCGTACCGGCCGAGGGCGAGATGCTCGTCTCCCCCGCGCTGAAGGAGCTGCTGGAGTCGGACTCCGGGAAGCTGCTGCGCGAGCGGTTCCCGGACCGGATCACCGGCACCATCGCCGAGGAGGGCCTGGTCGGCTCCCAGGAACTCACCTTCGTCCGGGGCGCCGAGGGACTCGCCGCGCACCTCGACGACTCCAGCGTCACCAGGATCGACCACTTCGGCCCCATCGACAGCACGTCGTCGGACGAGCTCGACCCCGTACTGCTGCTGCTGATCCTCGTGGTGTTCGTGGTGCTGCTGATGCCGGTCGCCGTCTTCATCGCCACGGCCGTGCGGTTCGGCGGCGAGCGGCGCGACCGGCGGCTCGCGGCGCTGCGGCTGGTCGGCTCCGACGGCCTGATGACCCGGCGGATCGCCGCCGGCGAGGCACTGGCGGGCTCGGTGCTCGGACTGGTCTTCGGCACGGTGTTCTTCCTGATCGGCCGGCAGCTCGCGGGCCGGGCCGTGGTGTTCGACGTCAGCGTCTTCCCGAGCTATCTGAACCCCTCGCCCTGGCTGGCCCTGCTGGTGGGGGTGGCCGTCCCGGCGGCGGCGGTGCTGGTGACGCTGTTCGCGCTGCGCGGGGTGGTCATCGAGCCGCTCGGCGTGGTCCGCACGGCCCGGCCCGCGCGGCGCCGGCTGTGGTGGCGGCTGCTGCTGCCGCTGGCCGGTCTGGCGATGCTCTACCCGATGATCGGCCAGGGCGGCGGCAACGGCGACTTCAACCAGTACCTGGTCGTCGGCGGAGTCGTCCTGCTGCTGATCGGTGTGACGGCGCTGCTGCCGTGGATCGTGGAGCGGTTCGTCGCCCGGCTCGGCGCGGGCAGTGTCTCCTGGCAGCTGGCGGTCCGGCGCCTCCAGATGAACAGCGGCACCGCGGCCCGCATGGTCAACGGCGTGGCGGTGGCCGTCGCCGGGGCGATCGCCCTGCAGATGCTGTTCGCCGGGGTGGACGACGACTACACCAAGAGCACCGGGCAGGACGTCACGCGGGCGCAGATGCAGGTGACCCTGTCGGACAGCGCCAAGCCCTCCTCCAGCGCGGAGTTCAGGTCCACCAAGGGCGTCGAGGACGTCTACGCCTACTCCGAGGGCTCCATCGGCGACCGCCCCATGAACCCGGAGGACTCGGAGCAGGTGACGGTCGGGGACTGCACGGCGCTGCGGCAGATCGTCCGGCTGGACTCCTGCGCGGACGGCGACGTCTTCGCCGTCCTCGACCCCTCGTACGACTCGGCCATCGACACGCTGACCGAGCCGGGGCGGCGGCTGTACTTCGATCCGTCGTACGACGACTTCCCGGGCGCGCGGATCGAATGGACGGTTCCGGAGGGCATCAAGGAGGCCGGCGAACGCGTCGGCCTGACCAACAACACGACGACCGGGTTCCTGTTCACTCCCGGAGCCCTCGACGACAAGGCCCTGTCGAGTCTGCGCACGGAGGTCTACCTGGGGCTCGACCGGTCGGTGCCGGACGTCCAGGAGCGGGTGCGCAACACCGCCGCGGCCGTCGATCCGCTGGCGCGCGCCGAGGTCTGGTCGTCCGTCACGCGGAGCGAGAAGTTCACGGCCATCCGCTCCGGCCTGTTCGTCGGCGCCGCCTGTGTGCTGGCGCTGATCGGCGCGAGTCTGCTGGTGACCCAGCTGGAGCAGCTGCGCGAGCGCCGCAAGCTGCTGTCGTCCCTGGTCGCCTTCGGCACCCGGCGCCGCACCCTGGGGCTGTCGGTGCTGTGGCAGACGGCGGTCCCGATCGCGGTGGGCCTGCTGCTCTCCGCGGTGGTGGGGCTGACGCTCGGCACGGTCCTGCTGAAGATGACCGGCACCGCGGTCCGGATCGACTGGCCGAGCCTGCTGTCGATGACCGGCGTCGGCGCGGCGGTCGTCCTGGCGGTGACGCTGCTCAGCCTGCCCCCGCTGCTGCGGATGCTGCGCCCGGACGGCCTGCGCACGGAGTAGGCGGCCCGAGCAGCCGGTGCCGGACGGGGCGGGGCCCGGGGGCCTGCGTACGGAGCGGGCGGGACAGCCGGGCCCTGGACGTTCAGGGCCCGGGGCCGCGTACAAAGCAGGCCGGAACCGTCGGTGCCGGACCGGTCAGGGCGTCAGGGCGTCAGGGCGTCGGGGCCACGACCCGGACCGGCAGGGTGCGTACCGCCTCCCGCAGGGAGGCCGCCAGTTCCTCGTACTCCGCGGCCCGCGCCGCCCCGCCGCGCATCGCCAGGGCGATCCGGCGAGTGGGCGCGGGGTCGGCGAAGTACGCGGTGAGGAGCCCGCCGGCCCGGGAGGTCTCCACCCGGACCGCGGTGCGCGGCAGCAGGGTGACGCCGAGGCCGCCGGCGACCAGTTGGACCAGCGTGGACAGGCCGGCGGCCGTGGTGGTCGCCGGCACGTCCGCGCGTCCGGCCTCCCGGCAGATGTCCAGGGCCTGGTCGCGCAGGCAGTGGCCCTCGTCGAGCAGCAGCAGGTTGAGCGAGCGCAGCGCCTCGCGCGGGATGCCCTCACGGCCGCCGAGCCAGTGGCCGAGCGGGGTGACCAGGACGAAGTCCTCGTCGAAGAGGGGGAGTTCGATGACGCCGGGCATACCGAGCGGGACGGCGAGCAGCAGCAGGTCCAGGCGGCCGGAGGTGAGCCCGTCCAGCAGGCTCGCGGTCTGCTCCTCGTGCACCTGGAGGTCGAGGTCCGGGTAGCGCTCGTGCGCCAGGCGCAGCACGGCCGGCAGTACGTACGGCGCGACGGTCGGGATGACGCCCAGGCGCAGCGCGCCGGTGAACGGGGCGCGCAGGGCCGTGGCCTCCTCCGTCAGCGCCCCTATCTCCTCCAGTACCGCCTTGGCCCGGACCAGAAGACGTTCACCCTCCGGAGTGAGCAGTACTCTGCGCGTCGTACGCTCGACGAGGGTGACACCGAGTGTCTCCTCCAGGGCGGATACCGCACCCGAGAGTGCGGGCTGGCTCATGCCGATCGCCGCGGCGGCATCGCGGAAGTGCAGGTGCTCGGCGACCGCGGTGAACGCGCGGAGCTGGGCGAGACTGGGCTGCCTGGGCTTATTACCGGCCGTACTGATAACTACCTCCGATCAACCCGACCGAGTGTAGCTATTTCCGCAATCAATGCACCCTGTGCCAGCATCGGAACCGTCCAACCCATGGGAAACGCCTGCAAACTGGGCGTTTCCGCGCTGCAAGGAGAGCGTGTGCTCACTGTCGGTGACAAGTTCCCCGAGTTCGAACTGACCGCCTGCGTCTCGCTGGAGAAGGGCAAGGAGTTCGAGCAGATCAACCACAAGACCTACGAGGGCAAGTGGAAGGTCGTCTTCGCCTGGCCCAAGGACTTCACCTTCGTGTGCCCCACCGAGATCGCGGCCTTCGGCAAGCTGAACGAGGAGTTCGCCGACCGGGACGCCCAGATCCTCGGCTTCTCCGGTGACTCGGAGTTCGTCCACCACGCCTGGCGCAAGGACCACCCGGACCTGACCGACCTGCCGTTCCCGATGATGGCCGACTCCAAGCACGAGCTGATGCGCGCGCTCGGCATCGAGGGCGAGGACGGCTTCGCGCAGCGCGCCGTCTTCATCGTGGACCAGAACAACGAGATCCAGTTCACCATGGTGACCGCCGGCTCGGTCGGCCGTAACCCCAAGGAGGTCCTGCGGGTCCTGGACGCCCTGCAGACCGACGAGCTGTGCCCGTGCAACTGGTCCAAGGGCGACGAGACCCTCGACCCCGTCGCGCTGCTGTCGGGAGAGTGAGCTGACATGTCCCTCGACACCCTGAAGTCCGCCATACCGGACTACGCCAAGGACCTGAAGCTCAACCTGGGCTCGGTCATCGGCAACTCCGGCCTCCCGGCGCAGCAGCTGTGGGGCACCGTGCTGGCGACCGCCATCGCCTCGCGCTCCCCGATCGTGCTGCGCGAGCTGGAGCCGGAGGCGAAGGCGAACCTCACGCCGGAGGCGTACACGGCCGCCAAGTCGGCCGCCGCGATCATGGCGATGAACAACGTCTTCTACCGCACCCGGCACCTGCTGTCGGACCACGAGTACGGCACCCTGCGGGCCGGGCTGCGGATGAACGTCATCGGCAACCCGGGCGTCGACAAGGTCGACTTCGAGCTGTGGTCCTTCGCGGTCTCCGCCATCAACGGCTGCGGCATGTGCCTGGACTCGCACGAGCAGGTGCTCCGCAAGGCGGGCCTGGACCGGGAGACGGTCCAGGAAGCCTTCAAGATCGCGGCCGTGATCCAGGCCGTGGGCGCCACGCTGGACGCCGAGGCGGTCCTCGCCGAGTAGTCCCGCCTACCCCGGTACGGAGTCCTCCGTACCCGGTACGGCGACGGGCCCCGTCCACCTCCCGGTGGGCGGGGCCCGTCGGCATGTCGTCAGGCGGAGGCCGGCGGCGGGCCGGCGGGCGGGGGCTTCCCGGCCGCCGGGGCGGCGTCCGTCGACGTGGCCCCGTGCGGCCGGGGCGTGCCCCGCAGCGCCGCCTCCCGGGAGTGCGCCCGCAGATAGCCCACGACGGTGTTGGTCACCGCGACCAGCGGTACGGCGACCACCGCGCCGCCGATGCCGGCCACCAGCCCGCCGGCCGCCACCGACAGCACCACCGCGAGCGGATGGACGCGCACCGCCCGCCCCAGGATGAACGGCTGGAGGATGTGCCCCTCGATCTGCTGCACCGCCAGCACCACGACGAGGACCATCACGGCGGTGAACACGCCCTGCGTCACCAGCCCGACGACGACCGCCAGCGCGCCCGACACGACGGCGCCGACCAGCGGGACGAACGCGCCCAGGAAGATGAACACGGCCAGCGGCACGGCCATCGGCACATCGAGGAAGTAGATGCCGAGGCCGATGAAGACGGCGTCGATCAGGGCCACTATCACCGTGCCGCGCACATACGCGGTCAGCGTCCGCCAGGCCCGCGGACCGGCGCCGGCCACGCCGGGCCGGGCGGCGGCCGGGACCAGCTTCAGCGACCACTCCCAGATCCGCCGGCCGTCGTAGAGCAGGAACAGGGTCGAGAAGACGGCCAGCAGGATGCCGGTCAGCGCCTCGACGACGACCGTCACGCCCTCCAGGCCCGCGGAGGTGATCTGGTCGGTGTTGGCGCCGACGGCGTCCCGCAGGTTCTCGGCGATCTCGTTGATCTGCTTGTCGGTGACGTGGAAGGGGCTGTCGAGCAGCCAGCGGCGCAGCTCGTCGATGCCGTCCTGGACCTGGCCGGAGAGGCTGTCGATGTTCTCCATGACCTGCCAGGTGACGAACCAGCCCATCAGGCCCATCACCACGAACCCGCCGATCGCGGTGAGCGCCGTGGCCACTCCGCGCGGCACCCCGCGCCGCCGCAGCCGCCCCACCGTCGGCTGGAGCAGCGCCGTGATCAGCAGCGCGGCGACGAAGGCCAGCACGACCAGCTGGACGGCGCTGATGATCCGCATCAGCACCCACAGGGTGCCCGCGAGGACCAGCAGCCGCCAGCCCGCCTCGGCCGCGACCCGTACGCCCCACGGCACGGCCTGGGCGGGATCGGGCCGGGCGGCGACGGCGGGCGGGTGGTCCGGCGGCGGCGGTACGTGGTCGTGCGGCCGTTGCTCGTACGACTGCTGCGTGTACGACCGTTGCTCGTACGTCTGATGCTCGTACGGCTGTGTCCCTGCGGCGTCGGCGGCGGCGTCCTCCCGCTCCGCCTCCGCGCGGCGCTGGTCCAGCGTCCGGCTCACCCGGGTCAGCCCGGCGCCGAGCCGGCCGATCCACCCTGGCACTCGCGACATGATCCGTCCTCTTCCCCCGTCTCTCCCCACCACTCCCCCCTGGAGTCGTCGCTCCGACCGTACAGGGCGCGCACGCGAAAGCCCCTCACCGTAGGACGGCGAGGGGCTGCGCGGGGTTGAGCGGCGGCACGGGGGCCGCGGGCGGCTCAGTACCAGTGGTTGGCCTGCCAGAAGGTCCAGGCGTCGCACGGGCTGCCGTAGCGATCGTTCATGTAGTTCAGGCCCCACTTGATCTGCGTGGCCGGGTTGGTCTGCCAGTCGGAGCCGACCGAGGAGTACTTGGAGGCGGGCAGGGCCTGGAAGAGACCGTAGGCGCCGGAGGAGGCGTTGACCGCCTGGTAGTTCCAGCTCGACTCGTGGTCGACGATGTTGCTGAAGCACTGGAACTGCGCGCTCGGCACCATCTGACGCGCCATCGACTGGATCTGGGCGACGGTGTAGGAGCTCTGGACGGAGAAGTCGGAGGCGTCGCGGGTGGCGTCGCGGCTGGCCTGCTCGTCGGCGTCCTCGCGCTCCTTCGCGTCCTGCGCGGCCTGCGCGGCCTTCTTGGCCGCCGCGTCGGCTTGCTTCTTCTTGGCGACCGCGGTCTGGGCGGCGGCCTTGCGTGCCGCCTCCTCCGCCTGCTTCCTGGCGCCCGCGTCGGCGGCGATGGCCTGCGCGTCGGCCTGCTGCGTCAGCGACGCGGTCTGGACCTGGGCCTGCTGCCCCACGGGGATGTCCGCGAGGAGCGTCGTGCCACTGGCCGTCGCCTCGGCGTCGTTGTTGCCCTGCATGGTGCTGCCCGAGGCAACACCGACGACGCTTCCGACAGCGGTGACCGCCGTGGCCGAGGCCACTGCGAATCCCCGGACCGAGATCCGGCTCACACGGTTTCCTTCCAGCATCGCCCGCTTCGGTGACCCTCGCGGACGCGATCGTGCCCCTGACGCTGGCCTCCCCAACTTCGGGGTCACGGGAGGCGCGGGCCCGGTGGGCAACTCCCGGTGGGGGAGCGCCGCGTGGTGCTCGGGCGGCATACGACGTGGCTATGGAGTTGACCTGGTACTGCTGTGATTGCGTACCTCCCCCAGTGCCCTAAGGCCTGGGAGGTACCCCCAGGGGTACACGTGTGTCGTATGCGGGGCCTGACAGGAACGAGACTCTGCCGTAACCGGACGGCGTGAGGCAATCTTGAGTTGCGTGTGAAAGCTCACACCTCGTTTGTCCCCGGGGATTTACGGAAACTCCCGCACGCGAAGGCGCCGCCCGGCTAGGCTCTTGGCCTTTTTCCGGACGGCGCCCCTACGCGGGTGTCAAATGCGGCCGTCCTCCAGCATTTCGGTGACGAGCGCCGCGATCTGTGACCTTTCGGACCGGGTCAGCGTGACGTGCGCGAAGAGCGGATGCCCCTTCAGCTTCTCCACCACGGCGACGACACCGTCGTACCGCCCGACGCGGAGATTGTCCCGCTGCGCCACGTCGTGGGTGAGCACGACCCGTGAGTCGGCGCCGATCCGGGACAGCACGGTCAGCAGGACGTTGCGCTCCAGGGACTGGGCCTCGTCCACGATGACGAACGCGTCGTGCAGCGACCGGCCGCGGATGTGGGTGAGCGGCAGCACCTCCAGCATGCCGCGCGCGGTGACCTCCTCGATGACCTCGCGGCTGGTGACCGCCGAGAGGGTGTCGAAGACCGCCTGCGCCCAGGGGCTCATCTTCTCGGCCTCGGTGCCGGGCAGATAGCCCAGCTCCTGCCCGCCCACCGCGTACAGCGGCCGGAAGACCATCACCTTCTGGTGCTGCCGGCGCTCGAGGACCGCCTCCAGGCCCGCGCACAGTGCCAGCGCCGACTTGCCGGTGCCGGCCCGGCCGCCCATCGACACGATCCCGATGTCCGGGTCGAGCAGCAGGTCGAGCGCGATCCGCTGCTCGGCGCTGCGGCCCTTGATGCCGAACGCCTCCCGGTCGCCGCGCACCAGGCGGACGGTTCCCTCCGGGGTGATCCGGCCGAGCGCCTTGCCCCGCTCCGACTGGATGGTCAGCCCGGTGTGCACGGGCAGGCCGGCGGCCTCGGGCACATGGAGGTGGCCCTCCTCGAAGAGGATGTCCACCTGCTCGCCGGGCAGGGTCAGCTCGGCCATCCCGGTCCAGCCGGAGTCCGTGATGGCCAGTTCGGCCCGGTACTCCTCGGCCAGCAGCCCCACGGAGGACGCCTTGATCCGCAGCGGGAGGTCCTTCGACACGACGGTGACGTCGAACCCCTCGGCCTGGAGGTTGCGGGCGACCGCGAGGATGCGGGAGTCGTTGTCCCCCAGGCGGTAGCCGCTGGGCAGCACGCTGGGGTCCGAGTGGTTCAGCTCGACCCGCAGGGTCCCGCCCAGCTCCCCGATCGGGATCGGGGCGTCCAGGCGGCCGTGCCGGACCCGGCAGTCGTCGAGCAGCCGCAGGGCCTGCCGGGCGAAGTAGCCGAGTTCGGGATGGTTCCGTTTGGCCTCCAGTTCCGTGACCACGACGATCGGAAGCACGACCTCGTGCTCGTCGAAGCGGCTGAGAGCGTTCGGATCGGCCAGCAGGACACTGGTGTCGAGAACGTAGGTGCGCCGGTCTGGCTTGGGGCGCTTTGCGCTGGTCACCACGGAAGGACGTACCCCCTCGGGAGAGGTCGGGGAGCGACGGAGTGGGGCTGGACCGGTCGTCGGCCGCGATGCACACACCGCACGGGCCGGAAACCGGCCCTCCACTGCTTCTCCCGTGCCGAGACCGCACGGTCGTGCTGGTGCAAAGGGCCTCCCGGGCGGGACGGCCCCGTGCCGCCCGCTGAGAACCGACACCCGTGGTTCGGGTGTCGACCTGGTTGCTTTATGCCCGGTCCGAAGCGCGGCCATGCCCCGGCATATGACGGCGCGCTGATGAACTGTTCGTGACACGTGACCCGTCAGTACACCCGCGGGTCCGGCGGGACGGGGCGGCGCCGCGCACGGCCCGGTCCGGCCGCACGTCGGCCCTCCACCGGCGACGCGTCGGCCATGCGTCGGCCACGCGTAGGCCACACAGAAAAACGGGCCGGTCCGTGGGGGGGGATACGGACCGGCCCGAGGGGGGGTTTCCACCATAACCCTTCGTAAGGGCTACTGGGTGCATCGGCGCGAAACAACTACTCTCCGAATTCGCCCGGCGACGCCGCGCTGGCCGACGGGTCCCCGATTCACGTCGTAATCATGGCCGGAACACAGCGGAATCCCACGGGAGCCGTGTGCCATGAGAGACGTTCCACAGGGTCCGGGGCAAGCCCCGGCCCGCCCGGTGAAGCGGCCCCGGCTCCCCCCGCCGGGCGGCGTCACCGGCGAACGCGCACGTGACCCGGCACCGCGCAGCCCCCTCCGCTGCGCGGTGCCACTCACGTGGCTTTGCTCACGCGAATCAACTTGGTCTGAACTTACGCGACATGGCGGGTCTCGATCGAGTCGCTGGACACCGCGCGGGATAACGATGTGGAAACCCCGTGGAGATCCGCGGAGATCCTCGATGGAGTTATCGGGCATAGGCGCAGCAAAGGGCGCAAACGTGATTAGTGGCGTCGTCGGGCATCGCGTGAGGCCGCGTGCCGGGCCACGACGAGGTGCCGGGAGCTGTGGGCCACGAAGGGCCGCCCCTCGGCCTCGATCCGCTCGTGCAGGGCGCGCAGCCGGGGCTCGTACGCCTCGGCGGTGAACCCCGGGACCATCCACACGACCTTGCGCAGGAAGTGGACGACGGCCCCGATGTCGTGGAACTCCATCCGCAGCCGCTCCGCCCGCAGCTCGGTGACCTCCAGCCCGGCGGCCTCGGCGGCGGCCCGCTCGTCCTCGGGGTGACGGTCGCGGCGGCTCGCCTCGGGGCGGGGCCCGAGGAAGTACTCGACGAGTTCGAAGGCGCTGGCGGGGCCCACGTGCTGGGCGAAGTAGGTGCCGCCGGGGCTCAGCACCCGGGCGATCTCCGTCCACCGCGGTCTGACGGGGTGCCGGCTGACGACCAGGTCGAAGCCACCGTCCGCGAACGGCAGCGGCGCGTCCTCCGGTGCGGCGACGACCGCGACGCCGCGCGGGCGGAGCAGGGCGGTGGCCTTGGCGACGTTCGGCGGCCAGCCCTCGGTGGCGACGGTGAGCCGGGGCGGTCGTGGGGCCGCGCCGAGCGCGAAGTCCAGTACTTCGCCGCCGCCGGTCTGGATGTCCAGCACGGCGTCGGCGCCGGCCAGGCGTCCGGCCAGCGAGCGGGCGTATCCCCAGGAGGGCCGTTCCTCGGTGGCCCGGCCCTCGAACCAGGAGAAGTCCCAGCCCTCGGTGGGGGCGGCGACGGCCTCGGCGACCAGGTCCTCGTACGTGCGCATGGTGGTGTCCTCAGGCCAGCAAGGGGGCGACGCGTTCCGCCGTGAAGCGGACGAACCCCTCGGGGTCCGGTTCGTCCGCGGTCGGCTGGAGGATCACCGTGTCGGCGCCGGCCTCGGCCAGCCGGTCGACGGCCTCGGCGACGGCACCCGCGTCGCCGGCCGCACCGAGATCCGGTACGGAGTCCAGTCCCTCGGCGGCCAGTTCGGCGCGGAGCCGGGCGTCGGCGTCGGGGCCGGTGGCGGTGAGGAGGTAGACGACGACCTCGTGCCCGTCGGTCCGGCCGGCCGCGGCCCGGCCCTCGTCGATGAGCCGGCGGGCCGCCCGTACCCCGTCGGGCGGGGTGGCCGAGGTGAGCACCGTGCCGTCCGCGGCCTCGCCGGACAGCCGCAGCGAGCGCGGGCCGGTGGCTCCGGCGAACACCTCGGCGCCGCCGGGCGCGTCCGGCGGCCAGTCCAGGGCCACGTCGTCGAGGCGGACGTAGCGGCCCTCGGTGGTGACCCGCTCGCCCGCCAGCAGGGCCCGCAGCGCGGTCAGGTACTCCCGCAGCAGGGTCATCGGGGACTCGGCCCGCGCGCCCACCTGGCCCATCCAGTCCTGCACGCCGTGGCCCACGCCGAGGACGGCCCGGCCGGGGAACATCCGGTGCAGGGTGGCGGCCTCCATGGCGGTGAGGGCGACGTTGCGCAGCGGTACGGGGAGGAGGCCGACGCCGACCCGTACCCGTTCGGTCCAGGCGAGCGCGGCGGCGGCCGTGGAGATGCCGCCCTCCCGGAAGCAGTCCTCCCACAGCCACAGTGCGTCCAGTCCCGCCTCGTCGGCGGTCCGGGCCACGGCACGCAGCCGTTCGGGGGCGAGCTGGGGACGGAACACGGCGCCGAGTGCGGTCATGGGATCTTCCTACCCGGGTGGTGGGGCGCCGTACAACGGGATTTCGGCCGGGTGATCCGGCGCCGGGAAAGGGGGCGCGGTGCGGGGGTGGGCTGTGCCAGGCTGGCGGGTCGGCCGGCCGACGTGCCGGGCCGACGTCCCGCCGAACCGTCGTCCCGTCGTCCCGTCGTCCCGTCGAACCGTCGACCCGTCGACCCGCCGGACCATCACAGGAGCGTGCAGCGTGACCCCTCCCCGTCTCATTTCCCTGCTCGACCAGTTCGACTTCGCCCGGGAGCGGCTGGCCGCCCGGCTGACCGGGCCCGTGATGGACAGCGGGGACGGGTCGGAGACGGCGGTGGGGCCGCTCACCGACGCGGAGTACCTCTGGGAGCCGGTGCCGGGCTGCTGGTCGGTACGGCGGCGGGCGGACGGCCCGGGGGCGCGGGGGGAGTTCCTGGCGGGTGCGGCCTCCGGCGAGTGGGGCCGGGACGCGGCGCCCTACCCCCATCCCTGGCCGCCGCCCTTCACCACCCTCGCGTGGCGGCTGAGCCACCTCGCCGAGATGCTGGCGCTGCGCGCCGACCACACCGCGGGGAGCCGTTCCCTGACGCGGGACGACATCGCGGTCCCCGGGGACGCGGCGGGGGCGGTCGCCGCCTTCGGGGCCGGGGCGGCGGCCTGGCGGGAGGCGCTGCTGAGCGCGGACGACGCCGCGCTCGACCGGGTGGGCCACTGCACCTATCCGCACGGCAGCGACGCGGAGGAACCGTTCCTGGACATCGTGTGGTGGGTCAACCAGGAACTGCTGCACCACGGTGCGGAGATCGCCCTGCTGCGCGACCTGTACCGGGCGTCCGCCGGGAGCGTGCCGCGGTGACCGGGCGGCGGTGGCGGGACGGCCGGGGCACGCTGGTGGTGCCGGCCGAGGGGGCCGGTGGGACGGACGTACGGGTCCCGCTGGAGATCGCGGCGTCCTACCGGGCCCGGACCCGGGGGCTGCTGGGGCGGGACGCCGTGGACGGGGCGATGCTGTTGTCGCCGGCCGGCTCGGTGCACACGTTCCGGATGCGGATGCCGATCGACGTGGCCTATCTGGACCGGCGGCTCACCGTGCTCGCGGTGCGCACGATGGTGCCGGGGCGGCTGGGCCTGCCTCGGGTGCGGTCGCGGCACGTGCTGGAGGCGGCGGCCGGGGTGATGGCCGGGTGGGGGGTGCGGCCGGGGACGCGGGTGGAGGTGGAGGTGCGGGGAGAGGTCATCCGGAGCTGATCCGGACGGTCGCCGTGCCGTCGGGGGCCGTCGTCAGGTGGAGGACCACGGTGCCGGGGGCCGCACTGGGCGCCGGGGCCGCAGGGCCGCATCCGTTGCTGCTGCTGTCCTCGCCGAGGACGGTGTAGCAGCCCCAGCCCGGGCCGTCGGCGCCGCCACTGGAGCGGCCGTCGCCGGCGGTGACTTCGTAATAAACCCGGTCCGGGCCGACCTCGGTCACGGACAGTTCGGCGTGGCCCTCCGGGCCCCGGAACGGGATGGTCACCGGTTCGGACACGGTGACCTCGCAGTCGGCGTCGGCGCAGGCGTCGGTGTTCCGCCCGTCCGCCGCGGTCGTCGTCGGGGACGGGGGCCGGGACGGGGACGGGGACGGGGACGGGGACGGGGGTGACGAGGACGGTGGGCGGGGTGTGGGCGTCTCCCCGGCGGTGCGGTCCGGGGTGCCCCCGCAGCCGGCCAGGGCGAGTACCGCGAGGAGCGTCAGGGCGGCTGGCTCACGTACCACTCGGGTCAGTTCTCCGTCCGGGGGAAGGAGACCTCGACCCTGCGGTTCTTCTTGCGGCCCGGTTCCGTGGAGTTGTCGGAGATCGGGTACTGCTCGCCGTAGCCGCGTACCTCGTAGGTGATGCCGGGGTCGTCCAGGGCCTGGGAGAGGAGGTCGTGCACGGCGTTGGCGCGTTCCTTGGACAGGTCGTCTCCGTGGGCGGCGGAGCCGAGGTCGTCGGTGAAGCCGAAGACGCGGATCCTGGTGGCGTTCTGGGCCTTGATCTCCTCGGCGATGCCGGCGATCCGGGACTTGGCCTCGCCGCCGAGCTTCGCGCTGTCCTTGCCGAACAGCACCTCTGCCTGGAGCGCGAACTTCACGTCCGTGTTGGTGTCCTCCCGGCGCTCGTCCCCGCTCTGGTCCTCGACGACCGACTTGATGTCCAGCACCTTGGCCCCGGCCAGCGTGGCCCCTTCGGGGAGCTTCAGGTCGGGGTCGTTGGGGTCCACTTCGACGGGGGCGGAGGGGGTGGCTTCGGTTCCCGGCGGAACGCTGGGGGCGTCGTCGGCGTGGGCGAGGGTGCCGCCGGTGAGGAGGAGGACGGTGACGCCGAGGGTGGCGGTGAGTCGGGTGGGAGTCATGGGGTGCCTCACCCGGAGATGGAGAGGGTCGCGCTGGCGAAGGTCGGCAGTTGGAAGGTGACCTCCGTGGTGTCCGCCGGCGGTGCGGGGAACTGCATGAAGACGGCGAGGCTGTCACCGGCCTTGAGGGTCGTGAACCCGGTGGTGGTCAGGGGGCGGCCGTCGGTGTCGCGCAGGACGTAGTACCGCTTCTTGCTCTTGGAGTCCACGAGGGTGGCTCCGCCGAGGGACAGGCCGTTCCTGATGATCTCCGTTTCGTTACCGCTGAGCGCGGCCGGGACCTGAACACTGTCATCAGCGTCGTTCTTCAATTCACCGTTCACTGTGATGAAGCCACCGGCGTCACGCTCGGCGGAGGTGATCCGCAGCAGCAGACCGTTCGAGCCCTTCACCTCGGCCAACGGTGCCTCGGCTTTGCCGTCCTGAGTGCTCGGGGCGGGCCCCGTGTCCTTGGAGGCGGACGCCGAGGCGTCGGGGCTCTCTTCCTCCCCGCCCCCACCACCGCAGCCGGTCACTCCGAGGGCCACTGCGGCCACAGCGGTCAACGCGACCACCCCTCTGAGGGCCTTCGTTGTGAACCGCATGCTCATGACTCCGCTTCCTTCATCACTCGTCGTTCTCTCAAGCGTCGGTCAGGTGGACGTCGAAGAGGTCGCGCGGCTCCGGGAGTCCGGCGGGATCCTCTGGGTCCAACTCCCAGTCCTCGCCGCCCTCACAGGTGAGTCCCGGCAGCGTCTCGTCGTCCGCGTCGGGGCCGGGAAGCTCGAACGTGCAGCGCGATTCGACGACCGCGGTGGCGACGGCACGCGCGTGCACGTTCTCGGTGCCGGGGACGATGGATTCGCCGACGGACTCCTCCGCCGTGACCTCCACCGTGTATTCGAGCGGCCCGAC
The DNA here is from genome assembly GCF_018614415.1 of Streptomyces sp. ISL-12. Classification (GTDB taxonomy): domain Bacteria; phylum Actinomycetota; class Actinomycetes; order Streptomycetales; family Streptomycetaceae; genus Streptomyces. Next base: position 97,311 of record NZ_JAGGOO010000007.1, on the reverse strand, counting down.
GGGAGTGCACGCATCGAGAGCCGCGCCGTTCTGTGCGGCGAGCTGTTCCGCTCGCCAACAGGAGGGCGTGAGCCCCTGACCCAGGCCGTCGAAGATGTCCTGCCAGGACTCCGGGTCGGCTACGTTTTCGACCCACTGTCCCGCCAGTTGGTCCCGCCAGTCCTGCGCCGCCGCCAGGGCCGCCGCGTCAGCGGCCGTCTGGGCCCCGTTCCGGTTGGCTCCGGCCTGGCCCACCGCCAGGTACGCGAGCGCGAGAAAGAGCAGGCCTCCCACCACGGTGAGGTAGATGGGAAATGCCTGCCCAGCGTCGTCGTGCCTACGCAGCTGTGTCAGCCGCCGGTGACTTCGGCGATCTTCGTCCTGATCGCATCGAAGATCGTCTGCCCGATGCTCGTCCCCGTGATGGCCAGCACGATCGCCACCACCACCGCGATGATCCCCAGGTACTCCACCGCCGTCTGCCCCTTGTCGCCCCGGGCGGCGCGGGTCTGCAGGTACGCGGCCGTCGTGTGCAGCCAGTTGCCCATGGTGTTCCCCTTCGCGGTGGCCGGTGCCGGTGGCCGCACCGTACGGGGGCCGGTGCCGGCCTCCCGAGGGCCCCAGGGCCCAATCCCGGGCCCAAATCCGGCGCCTCACCGCGGATCACCCCAGTTGCCCAGCCACTTGGCGGTCGCCTCGGCGCGGCTGCTGCTGTGCAGCTTGGCGAAGATGCGGTTGATGTGGTTCTTGACCGTCTTCTCGCTGATGAAGCAGGCCGCGGCGATCTGCTGATTGGTCATGCCGGACGCGATGAGGTCCATGATCTCCGCCTCCCTGGCGCTCAGCTGGAACCCCGGCTTGCCACTCGACGACTGTCCCACATCCGGTTGCATTCGCGAAAGGTTTTCCACGAAAGCAGGCGAACTCGCCTTGCCGCTGGCAATATACGGAGGTTGTCGTACCGCATCACCGTATGCATTCGCACTCCTGAGCTGCTCAAGAACCGCCCCCGCAGCCGTCGGCGAGAAGTGGGTGCGGCCCGCCCCGGTGTCCCGTACCGCCGTGATCAGCTGGTCCGCGGTGAACTCGCCGTGGACCAGGTAGCCGCCCGCTCCCCGGCGCAGCGCCTCCCGTACCGTCTCCGACTCCCCGCTGTACGTCAGCATCATCACCGGGGCGATGCGCACGAGGTAGGGCAGGGCCGAGAGGCCGTCCACGCCCGGCATGCGGACGTCCAGGAGGACCACGTCGGGGCGGTGCCGGTCGGCGGCCTCGCAGGCCTGGCGGCCGTCGGCGGCCTCGGCGACCACCGTGATGTCCGGGCGGCCGGAGAGCAGGGCGGTGAGGCCGGCGCGGACGACCGGGTTGTCGTCCGCGACGACGACCCGCAGCGCGGCCGAATCCGGCGGAACCGGCGGGACCGGTGGCAGCGGGGATGTCATCGGGGTTCCTCCTCGGCTGGTCGAGGGGCGGTGGGCAGGGCCGCCAGCGGCAGGTCCAGGCGGACCTCCGTGCCCCGCGCGCGTTCGCCCGGTCCGATGCGGATGCGGGCGCCGATCGAGGCGGCCCGCTCCACCATGCCGACGAGGCCGAAGTGGCCGGTGCGGCGGAGCTGTTCGAGGGAGGTGCCCTCGGGGAGGCCCGTCCCGTCGTCCTCGACGGTGACGCGGAGGTGGTCGTCGTGGACGCCCGCCCGGACGTCGACGCGGGTGGCGGTGGCGTGGCGGTGGGCGTTCTCCAGGGCCTCCTCGGCGATCGTCAGCACCTGGCGGGCCACGGCCGGGGCGACCGGGGGGACGGCGTGGTCGCCGGTGGGGTGGTAGACGGACGGCAGACCGGTGCGGGCGCCGAAGGCGCGGGTGCGGGCGGCGAGTTCGACCAGGACGTCCGTCGCGTGCTCGGGGTCGGACTCGCGCCGCAGGTCGGTGAGGAGTTCCCGGGACTCGGCGGCGGCCCGGCGGGCCGAGCGGGCGACCAGTTCCGCCTGCCGCCGTACCAGGGCGGGGTCCAGCCGGTCGGCGCCGGCCGTGGCGGCCAGGCCGTCCGCGGCGAGGGCGACGCCGTGCAGGGTCTTGGCGACGGAGTCGTGCAGTTCGCGGGCGAGACGGGCGCGTTCGGCGCTGACCGCCTCCGTCGCCGCCAGCCGGGCCTGTACGGCCGTCAGGGCCCGGGTGGCGGAGCCGAAACGGAGCATGAGCCCGCGCAGACTGGAACCGGCGGCTCCGGCGACTACGCAGAGGCCGGGCAGCAGGAGCGACTCCGCGACGCCCGGGGAGAAGTCGGGGGCCGTCGCGTGGGCCAGCAGCAGGATCAGCGACTGGAGGGAGGCGAAGACGGCGGCGCCGCGCCAGCCGTAGACCAGGCCGGCCAGCAGCGGGGTGCAGACGCTGACGTAGGCCAGGGTGGTGTCGGGGCCCGCCGAGACCAGGAGCAGCGCGCCGAAGAGGGTGTCCGCGGCCAGCAGGGTCGGGTGGCGCAGCAGGAGCGGGCCGAACCGCTCCCAGTCGCGGAAGAGGACGTAGGAGCCCATGAAGGTGACGACCACGGCCGCGCCGACCAGCCGGACGCCCATGCCGGGGCCGGCGTTGAGGAGCGCGGCGGGGGCGGCGACGGCGATCATCGCCAGCCGGAACCCGAAGACCTGGCGGCACATCGCCTGCAGGGCGTTCACCTGGAGGCCGATCCCGGGAGTGCGCGGAGCCTCCTCAACCTTCTCGGGCACCGGCAGCGGCGGTGTCGCCGACGTCACCGGCACGTCCGCGGCGCCCGTCCTGACGTGGTCCGGCAGCACGGTGCCCACCGGCGGGCCGGTGATCTCGGGTGCCCTCGGGCGGCGGCGCGGCGGCCCGGGGCGTCGCCAGGTGGTCCCCATGATCGTCATCCGCTCCGCCTACTCACCGGTGAGGGTGCCGAAGTCGGTGCCGGAGCCGAGGATCAGGCCGGCGCCGAGGAGGATCATCGTGGCCGGGACCATGAAGGTGGTGATCATCATGGTGGCCTTGGGGACCGCGCGGGCGGCCTTGCGGCGGGCGTTCTGCGCGTCGGTGCGGCGCATGTCCTTGGCGAGGGAGACCAGGGTGTCGACGATGGGGGCGCCCAGTTCCTCGCCCTGCTGGAGCGCGGTGACGAACATGGCGACCTGTTCGGAGTCGTTGCGCCTCCTCAGCTCCGCGAACGCCTGGCGGCGGCTCATGCCCAGGTCCATCTGACGGAGCGTGATGCGCAGTTCGTCGGCCCAGGGGCCCTCGTAGCGGGTCGCCACCCGGTCCAGGGCCTGGCGGAAGCCGAGCCCCGCCGAGACGACGACCGCGAGGACGTCCAGGAAGTCGGGCAGGGTGCGCTCGATGACGTCCTTGCGGACGCGGATCGCCGACCAGATGCCGACCTCGGTCCAGAACGCGCCGAAGGCCAGCAGGAGCAGGGCGACCAGGTACTGGCCGCGCAGGAGGAAGACCAGGAAGCCCACGGCGCCCAGGACGCCGTAGACCGCGCGGCGGGCGGCGTAGCGGTCGATGGTCAGGCCGCCGGGGTTGCCGGCCAGGTCGATGCGGCGGCGGTACTTGGCGACCTGCCCCGGGCCCATCAGCCGCAGCACGGCGGGGGCGTACCGCATGCCCATGCGGTCGACCAGGGAGTCGACGGCGCCGGTGCGGGTGGCGCCGATCTCCAGGGCGAGGGCCAGGTCGCCGGGGAGCTTGGCGTCGGCCCGGTACATGCGGATGCCGGCGAAGACGCCCCACACGCTGAGGCCCATGACGGTGGCGAGCAGCAGTCCCATGACATGACCTCCCTAGACGTCGATACGGGACAGGCGGCGGATGAGGACGAAGCCGACGGTGTAGAGGGAGAAGGCGACCAGTACCGCGATCTGTCCGGCCGGGGAGCCCGTCATGCGTTCCAGGGCGCCGTCCTTCACCCCGTTCATCAGGAAGAGCGAGCCGACCCCGAGGACCGGGACGGCGTACGAGGTCATGTTCACCTGGGAGAGCTGGGTGCGGACCTCGCGGCGGGTCTCCTTGCGCTCCTCCAGGGTCTCGGTGAGGTTGCGCAGGGCGCTGACCACCTGGCCGCCGGCCTTGTTGGACAGGACGAGGGTGGTGACGAGGACGACGAGTTCGCGGGAGGGGAGGCGTTCGGCGAGTTCGCCGAGGGCGTCGTCCATGGAGGCGCCGACGGCGAGCTGGTTGGCGACCTTGCCGAGTTCCTCGCCGGCCGGGGCCTCCAGTTCCTCCGCCGCCATGCCGATGGCGGTGCGCAGGGCGAGTCCGGCGTGGGTGGCGTTGGCGAGGATGCGGGCGAGTTCGGGGAGCTGGTTGATGAACTTCTCGATGCGTTTCTGGCGCTGCCAGGTGAGGAACTGGACCGCCGCCCAGACGCCCAGCAGCCCGGCGATCGGGCCGAAGAAGGGGGCCAGGGCCGCCTGTCCGATCAGCCAGAGCCCGGCCACGACGGCGAGCAGGTAGACGAAGAACTCGCCGGGGGTGACGTCCAGGCCGGTGGCGGACAGCCGCAGTTCGAGGTTCTTGCCGAGCCGGGTGCGGCGCAGCCGGCGGTCCAGGTTCGGGAAGTGGCGGCGGCGGCCGTTGTAGGAGACCTGGCCGGTGGCGGTGAGCCGGTCGACCAGGGCCTGGCGCTGGGCCCGGCCGGCGGCGTAGGAGTGCAGACCGGCGACGGCCAGGACGCACGTCAGCAGGGTGATGCCGGTGGTGAGCTGGACGAGGGCGGACAGTTCCATCGGACGGGTCTCCTACTGGGTCTTCCGGGTCTACCGGGTCTACCGGGTCTCTCGGGTGGCGAGCTGCTCCGTGGAGCGGGCGACGCCGAACGCCTGGGGGATGGGCTGGCTGGCCATGTGGAGGCGGTCGGCGGTGCGGCGCGGCAGCGGGTAGTGCTCGTAGACGCCGTGCACCCGGCCGTCGGGCGTCATGGGCTGGGCGTGGAAGCGGGCGACCGTGGCCAGCCGGTACGGCTCCCCGCCGTGGCTGGCCAGCAGGGCGACCTCGGTGATGCGGCGGGCGCCGTCGGGGAAGCGGGTGAGCTGGACGAGCACGTCGACGGCGCTGTTGATCTGGTCGTGCAGGGCGACGAAGGGGACCTCCACGTCGGACATGGAGGCCAGGGTCTGGAGCCGCATCAGGGCGTCCTCGGCGCTGTTGGCGTGGACGGTGGCCAGCGAGCCGTCGTGGCCGGTCGACATGGCCTGGAGCATGTCCAGGGACTCGCCGCCGCGGACCTCGCCGACGACGATCCGGTCGGGGCGCATCCGCAGCGAGTTGCGGACCAGGTCGCGGATGGTGATGACGCCCTTGCCCTCGACGTTGGGCGGGCGGGACTCCAGGCGGATGACGTGGGACTGCTGGAGCTGGAGTTCGGCGGAGTCCTCGATGGTGATGATGCGCTCGTGCTCCGGGATCAGCCCGGAGAGGGCGTTGAGGAGCGTGGTCTTGCCGGTGCCGGTGGCGCCCGAGACGATGATGTTGAACCGGGCCCGCACCAGCCCCGCCAGCAGGTACAGCATGTGCTCGTCGAGCGAGCCGAGGCCGATCAGCTCCTGGAGGGTGAAGGAGCGCGGGAAGCGGCGGATGGTCAGGATCGCGCCGGTCAGGGAGAGCGGCGGGATGATGACGTTGACGCGCTCCCCGGAGGGCAGCCGGGCGTCGACCATCGGATTCGACTCGTCCACCCGCCGGTTGACGGTGGAGACGATCCGCTCGATGGTCTGCATCAGCTGGTCGTGCGAGGCGAACCGGATCGGCAGCTGCTCCACCCTCCCCCCGCGCTCCACGAAGATCGCGTCCGGTCCGTTGACCATGATCTCGGTGATGGAGGCGTCTTCGAGGAGCGGTTCGAGGATGCCGAGGCCGAGGGCCTCGTCGACCACCCGCCGGATCAGCTGCGACCGCTCGACGGTCGACAGGACCGGTCCCTCGCGGCTGATGATGTGTCCGAGGACCCGTTCCAGCCGGGCCCGGCGCTCGGCGGCGGCCAGCGAACTCATCTCGGCGAGGTCGATCTCCTCCAGGAGCTTGGAGCGGTACGAGGCGACCAGGTGGCCGTCCTCGCCCCGGCTGCCGTGCTCCTCGGGGGAGTGGATGCGCGCGCGCAGGCTCATGCGTCCGGTGCTCCTTGCTCAGTGGTCCAGCGGCATGGTGGCGGTCCGGGTGGCGGTGCCGAGGTCCCAGCCGGGGACGACGGAGGGGATGTCGACGGTGGCGGTGACCGTCACCTCGTCGCCGCCGAAGGACGCCGGGCAGGCGGTCCCGTCGGCCAGCCAGCCGCTGACCGCCGCCGCGCACCCCTGCTGGGCGCTCTCGTCGAGCGAGGCGGCACGCGCCCCGGCCCTGGCGGCCGTACCGGCCTGCTGGGCGGTGTAGGCGACCAGCCCGAGCTGTACGGCGGCCAGCGCGACCAGGACCAGGACGGGCAGGAACCCCAGGTACTCGATGGCGACCTGACCGCGGTCGCCGGTCGTACGGCGGTGACGTCGGCGGGGCATCTCAGTCCGTCTCCTCCTCGACCGCGCCCGCGTGGCCGCGGACCGTGAAGGGGAGCCCGAAGGCGCCCGGGAAGAGGACGGGGACCTGGAGTTCGACGGTCGACGTGACATACCCACCCCCGGTCTCGCAGCCCGCGCTGCCGCTCCACGCGTCCGGCAGCTTGTCGAGGCCGGCCGCCTGGCAGGCCCCCTGCCGCTCCCCCGGTGCCGCCGCCGTCCCCGCCCGTACCGCCTCGTCCGCAGCATTCCCCGCGAGCGTGTAGGTGTACCCCACCAGCACGAGCTGCCACAGCACCACCAGCGTCACCAGGATCACCGGGGTCATGCCGAGGAACTCGACGGTGACCTGGCCCCGGTCCCCGGACCCGTACCGGCGTGAGCGGTTCATCCCGCGCCTCCCCTGCGCCGCCGCAGGCTCACCGCGCCCCGGTCGCCGCGGAACCGGCCGGCCTTCTGCACGGCGGTCCCGGGGGCCTTGACCAGGCCGATCTCGGCGGCGAGGCCCCACAGGGACTGCCGTACGGTGGAGCGGGCGTCCAGCTCGTGCAGGCGGCCGGCGTCCACGGCGGCCTGGAGTTCCTTGAAGTGGGCGGGGATCGTGGTGGCGGCGACGGCGGTGCCGGTGATCCGGCCGATCAGCGGGGGCTGGATCTCCGTACCGCGGGTGTGCCGGTTGACGACCACGGTGGTCTCCTCGGCCTTGCGGATCTGGAGCCGCTCCCACATCCGCACCGCGCGCTTGGCGCCCCGGACGGCGACCACGTCCGGGGTGGTGACCAGCAGCGCGGTGTCGGCGGTCTCGACGGCCGCCGCGCCGGCCCCGCCGAGCTGGGCGCCGCAGTCGATGACGACCACGTCGTAGCGGGAGCGCAGGGCGCCGACGATCTGGCGGGCGGCCCGGTCGGTGACGTCCTCGCCGCGTTCCCCCTCGCCGGGGGCGAGCAGCAGGGCCAGGCCGCTGTCGTGGCGGAAGACGGCGTCGGCCAGGACGCGCGGCGAGATGTCGGTGATCGCCGCCAGGTCCAGTACCGAGCGGCGGAACTGGACGTCCAGGTAGGAGGCGACGTCGCCGGTCTGGAGGTCGAGGTCGAGCAGGGCGGTGGAGCGGCCGGACGCCTGTGCGGCCAGGGCCAGTTGGACGGCGGTGACGGTGGCGCCCACGCCGCCCTTGGCGCCGCTGACGGTGACGACGGTGCCGCCCGCGCCGGTGCTCGCGTCGCCGCCGCTGCCCAGGTGGCGGCGTACGCCCACCGCCCACTGGGCGACGACGTGAACGCGCGCGGCCAGTTCCTCGTAGTTGAGCGGGAGGGCGATCAGGCCGCGGGCGCCGTAGTCCATGGCCGCCTGGAAGAGTCCCGGTCCGGCGTCGGAGGTGACGAGGATGACGCCGACGGCCGGGAAGCGCAGGGCGACCTCGCGGATCAGCTCCAGGGCCGGGACGGGGCCGATCCGCTCGTGGACGACGACGACCTCGGGCAGTTCGTCGACCGACTCGGCGGCGAGCCGGGCGAGGGTGTCGATGAGCTGGGTGGAGTCGGTGACGGGGGCGACCGGCTCGGCGTCGGGGAGCTGGCTGAGCAGGGTGGTGATGGACCGGACGGCGTCCGCGTCACCGACCGCCGGGAGGATCCTCGTGGGCATGCGGGCCTCTCACTTGTCCTTCGCGAGTTCGTACGTCCGGTCCTGCTCGGGGACCGTGCTGTCGCCGCCGGGCGCGACCAGCGCGAGCCGGACCCGCTGGGCGAACGACTCGGCGTAGGTGATGCGCTGGGCGTCGAGGGTGGACAGTGCGAAGGTGATGGGGACGGCCTCGGAGGCGTCCCGGCGGCTGCTGCTCTCGTCGGGTTCGAGTGAGGTGAGCTTGCCGACGTCGAGGACCCTGGCGCCGGTCACGATGATCTTCGACTGGTCGGGGTCGCCCTCCCGGGCACCCTCGAAGGTGGCGTAGACGTTGACGGTGGAACCGGGGGTGATCTTGCCGGCCACCCCGGTCGCCGCGTCGATCATGATGGCGACCTCCTGCTCTCCGGGCTGGAGGGCGGGCTGGTCGACGATCATGTCGCTCTGGAGCAGGGAGCCGCCCTTCAGCGTCGTCACCGCGATCTTGCCGCGGACGGCGGAGAGGTCGGTGACGGCGTTCTCCGACAGCCACCGCTCGGGCATCTCGATCTTCTCGAACTGGTCCGGGCTGAGCGGGGTGTAGGGCTTGATCTCGGCCTTGAGCCGGTACGCGGTGACCTCGGGGCCGACCTTGGACTTCACGTCACTGATGACGGACAGGACGCCGGCGAAGGCGCCGAAGGCGCACAGGACCGACAGGACGAGCAGGATCACGCCGCGGCGCTGACGGGAGTTCATGTGCCGTGCAACCTCATCGGGGATATCGGTCGGGCGGGGACGGGGAACTGCGGACGCGGGCGGATCACGGGCTCACCCGCCGGGGCCGGCGGGAAGGGCGCCCCGTGACGTCCCGTTCGGGGCGCCGCCGGACCCGATCTCGTACGGCCGCCCGTGCCGGCCGCCGTGTCTCCCGTACGGACCGCTGCCCGGTCCGCCGTACGGACCGCTGCTCTGGCCGCCGTACTGGACGCCGTTCTGGACGCCGTACTGAGGGCCGTCCTGGAAGCCGTTCCGGCCGCCGTACTGGATGCCGTGCCGGCCGCCCTGTCCCTGCCCCTGCCGTGTGCCGGCCGGCAGGGCTCTGCGGCCGTTGCGCTGCCGGGCCTCGTCGGGCGGCGGACCGGCGGAGCAGAAGACGCACCGGTCGCCGATGACGTCGATGCCGCACCAGTGGCAGGTGCTCTGCCGTACCGAGGTCACCAGCTGGTAGAGGACCGACAGGTCGGGCAGGAAGGCGCAGAACTCGGTCATCCGGCCCGTCCCCCACCAGGCCGGGGAGTCGGCGGGGAGCGGCGTCTCGCGCATGCCGAGCACGTTCCAGGAGGGGGCGAGGGTCTGGGTGACCCAGTCCGAGGTGAGCTGGCCCTTGGCTACCAGCATCCAGGTGCCGAAGTCCGGCCCGCCGAGCGCCGCTTCGGGACCGATCCGCACGAGCTGCGGCTCCGGATGCGCCAGTACGGCGAACTGGCTGCCCGGCACCCACGACTTGGCGTGCGCCTTCAGCCCCACGGGCACCCGGTCGAGCCGGGCGACCGAGCCGAGCAGGGCGCCGGCGTGGATGTAGTGGGTGAGCAGCCGCCCCGCCGACGCCAGGACACCGGGGCTCAGGTCGCAGGAGGCCAGCTGCCGCAACTGCCGTACGAGGACCGCGAGTCCCAGCGGCGGCAGCTCCGGACGGAACAGGGCGATCCGGTCGCTCTCCAGCAGGGACCGCACGGTGCGCAGCCGCCGCTCGACCCCGGCGGGGGCGGCCGCCGAGCAGACGACGATGACATGTCCGTACTGGTCGACGAGGCTCTGCAGCTCGGCCAGCACCTGCTCCAGGGGACGTTGCTCGACGTCCTGGAGGACTATGGCGGGCATGGTCCGCTCGTCCTGCGGCGGCAGTGCCAGGTCGGCACTGGTCACGGCAATGGCAGTTGGCACGCGCGGCTCCCCGTCTCCCATGCCCGTCGGTCCACCGGTGTAACTCCGGCACACCCGGATGACTTCACTGCGTGACTTCCCGAGCACTGTATCCACGCGTCTGTGACCGGAGAACAGCGTTTCTGTAGCTGTGGAACAACTTGTGACGCACAAGTTGCGCCAAATCGGGACAGCTTGAGCATTTCCCAATGGCATGTCCGCGCTCATTCTCCCCTCCCCGGTCCACACCCACCCCTTGACAGGCCAATTGGTCTGGACCACCTTGTACTCCCAACGGTGGCCACCGTCCCCCTACTTCCCCCCGGAGGCACCAGTGGACCCCGTACGCAGACAGCACGGAAGACGCATCGGCAGCTGGGCCGGCGCCGCCACCGCCGCGCTCGCCCTGACCGTGACGGCGATCGGACCCGCGTCCGCCTCGTCCGCCTCGTCCGCCGCGTCCGCCGCGGACGTCAACAACGCGAGCAACGCGGGCTTCGAGTCGGGCCTGAGCGGCTGGACCTGTTCGGCGGGCAGCGGTACGACCGTGTCCTCGCCGGTCCGCACGGGCGCCGCCGCGCTGAAGGCGACGCCGGGCGGCCAGGACAACGCGCGCTGTACGCAGACGGTCGCGGTGGTCCCCGACTCGACGTACACGCTCGGCGCCTGGGTGCAGGGCGGGTACGCCTACCTGGGCGTGACCGGCACGGGCACGACGGACGTGTCGACCTGGACCCCCGACTCCACGACGTGGAAACAGCTCTCGACGACCTTCAGGACCGGCCCCTCGACGACCTCGGTGACGGTGTACACGCACGGCTGGTACGGCCAGCCCGCCTACTACGCCGACGACATCTCCGTGCAGGGCCCCGACGGGGGCGGCGGTGACGACGGCGAACAGCCCTCCGTCCCGTCCGCCCCGGCCGGCCTGAGCGTCTCCGGCACGACCTCCTCCTCGGTGTCCCTCTCCTGGAACGCGGTGTCCGGCGCGACGGGCTACTCCGTCTACCGCGACGGTACGAAGGTGACGGCGGTGACCGGCACCTCGGCGACCGTGACCGGCCTGTCGGCCGCGACGTCGTACTCCTTCCAGGCCACGGCCACCAACGCGGCCGGCGAGTCGGTGAAGTCGGCGGCGGTGACGGCGCGGACGACCGAGTCCGGCGACAGCGGGGGCGCCGACCTCCCGAAGCACGCCGTGACCGGCTACTGGCAGAACTTCAACAACGGGGCGACGGTCCAGAAGCTCTCCGACGTCCCGTCCGCGTACGACATCATCGCCGTCGCCTTCGCGGACGCGACGACGACACCGGGCGCGGTGACCTTCGACCTGGACTCGGCGGGCCTGAACGGCTACACCGTCGACCAGTTCAAGGCCGACATCAAGGCCAAGCAGGCGGCCGGCAAGAAGGTGATCATCTCGGTCGGCGGCGAGAAGGGCACGGTGTCGGTCGCGGACGCGGCCTCCGCGACGAACTTCGCGAACTCCGTCCACTCCCTGATGCAGACGTACGGCTTCGACGGCGTCGACATCGACCTGGAGAACGGCCTCAACGCCACGTACATGACCCAGGCCCTGCGTGCCCTGTCGGCGAAGGCGGGCCCGGAGATGATCCTGACCATGGCGCCGCAGACCATCGACATGCAGTCGACGTCCGGCTCCTACTTCCAGACGGCGCTGAACGTGAAGGACATCCTCACGGTCGTCAACATGCAGTACTACAACAGCGGTTCGATGCTGGGCTGTGACGGCAAGGTCTACAGCCAGGGTTCGGTGGACTTCCTGACCGCGCTGGCCTGCGTCCAGCTGGAGGGCGGCCTGTCCCCGTCCCAGGTGGGCATCGGCACCCCGGCCTCGACCCGGGCGGCGGGCAGCGGCTATGTGGCGCCGTCCGTGGTGAACAACGCCCTGGACTGCCTGACCAAGCTCACCAACTGCGGTTCCTTCAAGCCGTCCAAGGCGTACCCGGACCTGCGGGGCGCGATGACCTGGTCGACCAACTGGGACGCGACGGCGGGCAACAGCTGGTCGAGCGCGGTGGGCCCGCACGTGGACGCGCTGCCGTAGTACCGGCCGGCCCGTGCGGCTGTCACTCCGTACCGCCGCAGCCGCACGGGCTCAGTCGCCCCTCCCCAGGTTCCCGCTCGGCAGGAACTTCTGGCGTACCCACAGGCCCAGCAGCACCGTCCCGCCGACCAGCAGCGGCACCGGGTCGTGCGCGGTGGGAGCCAGTACGTGTCCCAGGGTCGTGACCGTGCAGACCGTCAGCGGAACGAACGCCGCCGCACCCTCCATCCCCCAGCGCAGCGTCGGCGGGGCCATGCCCAGGACGCTCGCCCCGCCGGGCAGCCACGGGCCGACGGCGATCACCAGCAGGCCCACGGTCTTGCAGCTGTCGATCAGCTGACAGGCCGTCACCCCGGCGCGGTGCGGGCCGACCGCCCAGAGCTGCGCTGTGTCCCCGATCAGCATGAGGGACAGGCCGACGATCCCGGCCCACAGGGCAGCTCTCCGGTCACTGCGCACGAGCCGGCGCAGGGCCAGCAGAAAGCTGAGGAACACCAGATCGGCGGCCCACAGGAGGCCCACCATCCCCTCCCCGAGCCGCCAGCCGTCACCGGCCCCGTTCAGCAGCACCCATCCCGTCATGAACAGGGCCCCCGCCGCGACGAACCCGTCGAGCACCCGCCGCATCAGCACGGGCCGGCCGGTACCGGCGTCGGCCGCGACCACCAGACCGGCCGTGCCCAGGCCGACCGCCAGCGTCGCTCCGACGACCACCACCGACTCCACCAGCGACCGCTCGCCCCGACCCGGATCCGGAGGGCGGAGCGACAGCACGGCGGCCACCACCCGGTACAGGCCCCCGGCCGCCGCCGACCCTCCGAACAGCAGCAGACGCGTCCGCACCCGTCCGCTCGCCCACCGCGCACGGAGCACCAGCGAGACCGCCAGCACGCAGCAGCCGACGGCCGGCCCGAAGGACACCATCCGCGCCAGCGCGCTCCCCAACCCCGACATCAGGTGGCCTTTCACCGGTCCCCGCCCGCAGGGCCCTTCCTCGGCCCTGGGGTCCACTGGGAGAACGTAGAAGACCCGCCACCTGCGCCGACCTGAACCATGCGCCCATTCACCCGTACCGCGTACGAGGAGGGCTCGCGGGCTGCCGCCTGCGTGGACGCACGCCGTCGACACGCTCCGTACGCCCGCGCACTCGCCGTCGGCGGGCCCCCCGTCCGCGTCGCGCCGCCGGGTTCCCCGGCCTCACCGAAGCCGTTTCTCCGCGGGCACCGTCGCGAAGGGCATCGGCCGAGCCCCCGCTGTGCAGTCCGTATGAAACATTCCTCCCCGCCCACCGCATCAATGAGGTGAGGGCGGCACGACAGGGGGAGCGCGGATGTGGCAGAAGCGGCAGGGCCGGGAGGACGAGTACGCCGAGTTCGCGACGGCGCGGGCCGGGCACCTCTACCGGTCCGCGTGTCTGCTGACCGCCGGTGACACCCACCTCGCCGAGGACCTCGTACAGGAGACCCTCGGCAGGCTGTACGTCCGCTGGGGGCGGATGGCGCGGGTCGGCAATCCGGCCGGGTACGCGCAGACGGTCCTCACCCGGACCTTCCTCGCCCACCAGCGGCGGCGCAGCAGCCGGGAGCGGGCCACGGACACGTTCCCCGACGTGTCCGGCGCCTCCGACGGTGACGCGCCGCTGCGGCTCACCCTGCTCGACGCGCTGTCCCGGCTGCCCGCCAAGGACCGGGCCGTCGTCGTGCTGCGCTACTGGGAGGACCGCTCCGTCGAGGAGACCGCCGACGCGCTGAACGTCAGTTCGGCCGCGGTGCGCACGCGCTGCGTCCGGGCGCTCGGCAAACTGCGCGCGCTGCTCGGCGAGGACCTCTCGGAGTACGCCAGACCCTGACCCGCCCCACCACCAAGAGACCCTCTCACCACTCACCACTCACCTCACACCTCACACCTTGCGGAAAGGGTGTCCGTCATGCCCGAAAACCAGCGGGAAGCGCCGGATCACTTCGAGGACCGGCTCACCGCCGCGCTGCGCGACGCCGGCGACGGTTTCCAGACCGACCGGACGGCCCTCGTCACCGGCGGACAGGCGCGCGGGCGGCGGGCCCGGGTGCGGCGCCGGGCCGGTGTGCTCGGCGGGGCGGCCGGGATCGCGCTGATCGGGGTGGGCGGGGCGGTGCTGCTGCCGCAGGGGGCCGGGCCGGACACCCGGCGCTCCGTCGCGGCCTCCCCGGACAGCGGGCGGCCGTCCCCCTCGGCCACCCCGTCCGGCTTCTCCGCCAGGGAGCTGTTCGACACGCTGGAGGGACTCCTCCCGCCGGGCGAGGTCGGTCAGGGAGTGGTGCGCGGCTCGGACGCGGAAGAGGGCCCGTACGTGCAGGTCGTGTACGACGACGGGAAAGGTGCCGCCGCGCTCGGGGTGGGCTTCGCCCGGGTCGAGCCGGGCGGCGAGCAGGCCGGTGAGCTCACCGAGTGCCCGGACCCGACCTTCGCCCCGTACGACGACTGCACCACCGACCGGTCGGCCGACGGTTCCGTGCTCAGGGTGCTCAAGGGTTACGAGTATCCGGACCGGCGGGTCGACACCAAGCTCTGGACCGCCGACCTGGTCACGGCCGAGGGGCAGCACATCAGCGTGAGCGAGTGGAACTCGCCCGCGCAGAAGGACCGGCCGGTCAGCCGTGAGGAACCTCCGCTGTCGGCGGCCGAGCTGAAGGAACTGGTCTCGGCGGAGGTGTGGCGCCGGGTCGCGGACGTAGCGCCGGAGAGCGGGAGGCTCGTGGAGGGCGGCGGGCCGGGCGCCACGCCGTCGGCGGTCTCCGGCGAGGCCGTCGGCGACACCCTCGCCGCGCTGCTCCCCGACGGCCTGGAGGTGGTCCGGCGGGGCGGCGAGGGCGAGTTCGCCTACGCCGTCGTCGACGACGGCGAGGGTGAGAGCCTGGTCCAGGTCAACGTCCAGCACGGCATGAACGACGTCGCCGATCAGCTGTACGGCTCCGCCGAGACCCTCGCCGACGGCACCCGCGTCACCACCCGGCAGGGGTCCGGTGACGACCGGGTCGCCGGGGTCGTGATGTGGACCGCCGACACCCTGCGCGCCGGCGAGGACGGCTTCCGGGTCGTGGTCAGCGCCTTCAACAACAGTGCCGTGGACGCCGAGCCGAGCCGTGCCGAACCGGCGCTCGGTCTGGAGCAGCTGCGGAAGATCGCGCTCAGCACGGAGTGGGACGCCCTGCGCTGAGACACCACCGGGCCCGCGCCGGCCGGGCTGCCGGGAGGCCGTACCGGATCGGCCGCGCTCAGAAGAACTCCGACCACGGCTGGTCCCAGATCTGCTTCACGCACAGGACCAGGAAGAGCAGGCCCGCGATGCCCAGCATGCCGTTGCTCAGCCAGCCGTTGCGCCACTCGGCAGGTGTGCGGTCGGAGTTGAGGAGCCAGACCAGGGTCAGGGCGAGGAAGGGCATGAAGGCGGCGCCCAGCACGCCGTAGATGATGACCAGGCGGAAGGGCTGGCCCTGGAAGAGCAGGACGATCGGGGGGAAGGTCAGCCAGAGGAGGTAGAGGCGGAACGGCCAGGAGCGTTCGCGTTCGCCGGCGGCGATCTTCTCGCCCGTCGCCGCCGCCGTCCCGGCCCGCAGCCGGGCCACGAAGTCGGCGAACATCAGGCTGACGCCGTGCCAGACGCCGATCAGCGAGGTGAAGGACGTGGCGAAGAAGCCGATCAGGAAGAACTTCGCCGTGGCGGTGCCGTACCGGTCCTCCAGGATGTCGCTGAGCTGGACCAGGCCCTTGTCGCCGCTGGCGATGGCGATGTTCGCGCTGTGCAGCAGCTCCGCGCCGACGAAGAGCATCGCGACGACGAAGACGCCGGTGGTGAGGTAGGCGACCCGGTTGTCCAGCCGCATCACCTTCATCCAGCCGGTGTCCGTCCACCCCTTGGCGTTGACCCAGTAGCCGTACGCGGCCAGCGTGATCGTGCCGCCGACGCCGCCGATCAGGCCGAGGGTGTTGAGGATCGAGTCCTTCTCGTCGGGGAGGACCGGGAGGAGACCGGCGAAGGCGTCGCCCAGGTTGGGGGTGACGCGGACCGCCAGGTAGACGGTCACCACGAACATGACGCCGACCAGGACGGTCATGACCTTCTCGAAGACGGCGTACTTGTTGAACCAGACGAAGACCAGGCCGGCCACCGCGCAGGCCACGCCCCACCACTTCAGGTCCATCACGTCCGGGAAGAGGGCCTGGAGGGGGAGCGCGCTGGAGGACATCGCCGCCGCGCCGTAGACGAAGCCCCAGACGACGACGTAGAAGGCGAAGAACCAGGTCGTCCAGCGGCCGAGGCTGGCCCAGCCGTCGAAGAGGGTGCGGCCGGTGGACAGGTGCCAGCGGCCCGCCGCCTCCGCCAGGGAGATCTTCACCAGGCAGCCGATGACCGCCGCCCACAGCAGGGTGTAGCCGAAGTTGGCGCCCGCGATGAGGGTGGCGACCAGGTCGCCGGCGCCGACGCCGGTCGCGGCGACGACGATGCCGGGGCCGATGTAGCGCCAGCTTGACTTGCGAGGAGTGCCGGTGTTGCCGAGGGTGCCCGTAGCGTCCGCCATGCCGATCAAGAAAGCGCAAAGAACACCCCGGCGCAAGAGCGCGCGGGTGCACTTGACCTGACCATGTCACACCGCCAGGATGAGCGCCACATCCGCACAGCACGTCGCTGGACCACCCCCCGCTCCACTCCCCCGCCTCCGGAGATCCCGGAGGCCCCGGAGAACTCAGGAGACTTCATGCGACTTCGCTCACGAGGCCCCGGCAGCCGCAGACACTGGGCCGCGCTCGCCGCCCTCCTCGCGCTCGCCCTCGCCGCCCCGCTCTCCGGGACGACCGAGGCCGGTGCCGACAGCGCCCGCGAGGCCGCCCCGTCGGCGGACGACATCCGCCCGTACGAGGTGCGCACCCGCTCGGACTCCGCGTCGCGCACCGCGATCCAGCGCACCGGCGTCACGGTGGACGACGCCGACGACCACTCGGTCTTCGTCTCGGGCCGCGCCGACCAGATCAAGGAGCTGAAGCGGCTCGGCTACGACGTCACCCCGCTGGGCGCCGTCCCCGACCGCTCGGCCGGCGCGGACGACGTACGGCTCCTCGACTTCCCCTCGGCCGACTCCGGCTATCACAACTACGCCGAGATGACCGCGGAGATCGACGCCCGGATCGCGGCGTACCCCGGCATCATCAGCAAGCGGGTGATCGGGAAGTCGTACCAGGGCCGGGACATCGTCGCCGTCAAGATCAGCGACAACGTGGCGTCGGACGAGAACGAGCCCGAGGTGCTCTTCACCCACCACCAGCACGCCCGCGAGCACCTGACGGTGGAGATGGCGCTCTACCTGATCCGCGAGCTGGGGGCGGGCTACGGCTCCGACTCCCGGGTCACCAGCATGGTCAACGGCCGCGAGATCTGGATCGTGCCGGACATGAACCCGGACGGCGGCGAGTACGACATCGCCACCGGCTCCTACCGGTCCTGGCGCAAGAACCGCCAGCCCAACTCCGGTTCCTCGTACGTCGGTACGGACCTGAACCGGAACTGGGCCTACCGCTGGGGCTGCTGCGGCGGCTCCTCCGGCTCGCCGTCCTCCGAGACCTACCGGGGCTCGGCCGGCGAGTCGGCGCCCGAGGTGAAGGTCGTCGCCGACTTCGTGCGCAGCCGGGTCGTCGGCGGGGTGCAGCAGATCAAGGCGGGCATCGACTTCCACACGTACAGCGAACTGGTGCTGTGGCCCTTCGGCTACACCACCGCCGACACCACCACCGGGATGACGGCCGACGACCGGAGCGCCTTCGCGGCGGTCGGGCAGAAGATGGCCGCCAGCAACGGCTACACGGCGGAGCAGTCCAGCGACCTGTACATCACCGACGGGTCGATCGACGACTGGCTGTGGGGGAACCAGAAGATCTTCGGGTACACCTTCGAGATGTACCCGTCGTCCAGTTCCGGCGGCGGCTTCTACCCGCCCGACGAGGTCATCGAGCGGGAGACGTCCCGCAACCGGGACGCGGTGCTGCAACTCCTGGAAAACGCCGACTGCATGTACCGGTCCATAGGGAAGTCCGCGCAGTACTGCTGACGGCGATGGCGAGGCGGTCACCGTTCACCGCTCCATGAAACGGTGACACCCGCCTCGCCGAGGACCTCGTACCGGAGACCCTCGACCGGATCTGCGTCCGCTGGGGCGGATGGCGCGGGCCGGAAATCCGGCCGGGTACGCGCGGACCGCCGCCCCGTCCCCGCTCGTTGGCGGGGACGGGGCCTGCCATGGGCGCAGGGGTCACCCGAAGGGGCCGAAGTCCCTCATCTGCTCATGCATCTGCTCCCTGCTCCTCGCCAGGTGCTGTTCGGCGGCCTTGTCCAGCGCCTGGTTACGAGCCTTCACGAGCTTCTGGTAGGTCTGAGGGCTGACCGTTTCAATCGTCTTGACGGCGTCCGCACCGTCGCCGAGCTTCTTGGCGGCAGCCAGACCTCCGACGAGCGTCGCAGTAGCCTTGAGCGCCACCTTGGCGGCAGGGTGCGGGACGACGTTCGCAGCCTGGCCGATCAGCCCACCCGTCGCCAGGGAGCCGATGACACTCCCCGCCGCTTCCTGCTTCTTGGCCTCCAGCGTGCTGTCGAACTGAGCCAGCAGCTTCTGGGCCTCGTCCGGACTCGCCTCCTGTGCGGCCTGCGCCACTGCCTGGCGCACCCTCTCCTCACCCACAATCAGGGCCCAGGCAGCCCAGCGCGCCCCTTCCGCCGTGCTCTCCATACTCGGCAGAGGCTCGGTGAACACGGCGGCACGACCGGTGACAGCCGACTTCACGCCTTTCTCCAGCCCCGTCAGGTACGGGTTGTCCGGCGTGTGCTGAGCCAACCTCTGCCGGGCCCACTGCGCCAGCACGTCGGCAACCTCGTGCCCCCGAGTGCCCGAGGACGCTCCGGGATTGCTGCCACCCGACTGCTGCTGGTTCATCTGCTGCGGCATCGCGCTCGGAGTGGAGAGACCGGGCTGCGCTTGTGGCGGCGTGAGGGATTTGATGATCTCTTTGGCGATGTCCTTGGCCAGCTCCTGCGCGCCGGCCCTGCTGTCATCGTAGACACGATCCATTTCATCGGCTACGAAGCTTTTGATCACTCCGCCGACTCTGAACCCCACAAACGCCGTCTGGGGAGTGACGGACGCACCCATGCCGGACGTGACGGTATCGAGTACCGAGACGCCGTGCTGTGCGAGAAATGCCTGAACGCTTCCCTCGCTGCGCAACTCCCGGTTGTTCTGCGGATTCTGCTCGTCCCTGAGGCTCACTCGCCGCTGGATCGCGCGCTCGACCGGCCCGCCGCTGCTTTCGGCGGGTGCCGCGCTCCGCTGCCCCCGGTGGCCGCAGCCGGCGGAGTGCTGGTGCTGCTCGGGCTGAGCCCATGAGTGCCCGGACTGACGGAGCATCTGTACGACCGCCGCGTTGCCTGCCGACCGCTGAAGACCGAGCCGGCCCTGCATCTGTCCGGGAAGGGCCGGACCGGACCGGTGGGGTGAACGCGCGGCCTTCTCGGTTCCGCCTGTCCTGGCGCTCTCACGGCTGTACAAGGAAACGCCTCCGATGATGTGTGATCCTCAACTTCCTACACGACACCCTCCCCCGCCGCCCAGGTACTCCCGGGCAGCACCGGCTGCTCGAACGGGCAACTGCGGCTCTGCGCCGCTGCCGGCGTCCGCGTACGAAGTGGCGGTCTCTCGCGCCTCGTTCCCGCTCTGGGCGGGATCCACTCGAAAACGGACCCTAGGACGCCGCTGCCGCTTCCTTGTCGTCCGCCTCGCCCTCGGCGTCCCCGGCGTCCTCGAAGTACGCGTCCAGGACCGCGTCGAGCGCCGTCTCCCACTCCGCGAAGCGGCTGCGGGAGGCGGCCTCGATCTCCAGGTAGTACCAGCGCCGCTCCGGCGTGTGCACGGTCACGGTGAACCGCTTGCCGAAGCGGGGCGTCTCCGTCTCGACCGCGCCGATCTCGTCCCAGCGGAACTCGCACTCCTGGTCGTCCAGGGCCAGGCGTACGCCCCGGTGGTCGGCGACGATCCGGGCGCGCCGGTCGGCCGCCTCGAAGACCGGGCCGTCGGCGGACGGTTCCTCCTGAGCCTCCTGGGACTCCTCGGCCGCCTCGGCCGGTTCGGGAGCCTGTTCGGGCTCAGGCTCGGGTTCCTCCCGCCCCGCGTCCGCCGGTTTCACGTCCTCCGGTTCGCCGGACCCGGGCGCGGTGAGCCCGGGGATGAAGGCCGGGTCGAACCCGGCGCCCTCCAGGGGCTGGCTGCTCGATCCAATGCGCTGCTCCACAGCGGGCAGTATGGTCGACGAACCTGTGCCGCACACAGCCGCCCCCGGCATCGTTACAACGACGATGCGGCTACACGAAGACGCTCAGCACCGCCGCCACCGCGAACCCGGCCACCGACAGCACGCTCTCCAGCACCGTCCACGACTTGAGCGTGTCCCGTTCGCTGATGCCGAAGTACTTGGCGACCATCCAGAAGCCGCCGTCGTTGACGTGCGAGGCGAAGATGGAGCCGGCCGAGATGGCCATGATGACCAGGGCGGTGAACGCCTGGGAGTGGTCGCCCTCCGCGAGCAGCGGGGCCACGATGCCCGCCGTCGTCACGATCGCCACCGTCGCCGAGCCCTGGGCGACGCGCAGCACCAGGGAGATCAGGTAGGAGAGGACGATCACCGGGAGGCCGACGCCGTCGAAGGTGTCGGAGAGTGCCTGGGCGACGCCGCTGCCCTTGAGGACGGCGCCGAAGACCCCGCCCGCGCCGACGACCAGCAGGATGTTGCCGACCGGCTTGAGGGAGGACGTCGAGACGGTCTCCAGGGACTTGCGGGACCAGCCGCGCCGGACGCCGAGCAGGTAGTAGGCGAGGAACAGGGCGAGGGTGAGGGCGACGAACGGGTTGCCGAAGAACTCGATCACCGAGCGGCCGGTGGAGGGGTCCAGGACGATCGAGGAGAAAGTCGCGGCGAGGATCAGAACCAGCGGGGTGCCGATGATGCCGAGGACCGTGCCGAGCGGCACCGGGGTCTCCTTCGGCGTCACGCCCGCCGCGCGCTGCTCGGCGACGACGGCCGCCTTGGCCTCCTCGGCGGCCTCCACCATGTCCTGCGGTACGGCGACGAAGAGGCGGCGGCCGATCCAGGCGGACCAGGCCCAGGCGGCCAGCACGGCGGGGACGCCGCAGACGACGCCCATCAGGATGACCCAGCCCAGCTCGACGTGGAGCAGTCCGGCGGCGGCGACCGGGCCGGGGTGCGGCGGCAGGAAGGCGTGGGTCATGGAGAGGCCGGCCAGCAGCGGCAGACAGTAGAGGAGGACCGACTTGCCGGAGCGCTTGGCGGCGGCGTAGACGATCGGGGCGAGGACGAAGATGCCGACGTCGAAGAAGACCGGGATGCCGAAGATCAGGCCGGTGAGGCCCATGGCGAGCGGCGCCCGCTTCTCACCGAAGAGACCGAGCAGACGGGTGGCCAGCACCTGCGCGCCGCCGCTGACTTCCAGGATCGCGCCGAGCATGGTGCCCAGGCCGATGATGATGGCGACGTGGCCGAGGATGCCGCCCATCCCGGACTCGATGGTGGAGACGGCGTCGGACTTCTGGACGGTGCCGAAGAGTTCGGTGACCGACAGCCCGGCGAGCAGGCCGACGGCTATGGAGACGGCCAGCAGCGCGACGAACGGCTGGAGTCTGACCTTGATGATGAGGAAGAGCAGCAGCGCGATGCCGATCGCGGCGACGGTCAGCAGACCGGCCGTGCCGTCGATCAGGAGGAGCAGGCCGCCGGTGTGGGACGGGGACTCGGACATAGGGGGTCCTCTGGAGAGGTGCATGGAGCTTTCGGGCAGGGGGGATCGCGGCACGGCGCCCCGTGCGGGGAGCGCCGCGCCGTACGCGGACGAGCAGAGAGGGACGGTCAGCCCAGTACGGCCAGCGCGTCGATCTCGATGAGGAGTCCGGCGGGCAGGCCGACGTAGACGGTCGTGCGGGCGGCCGGGGGCTGGGTGAGGCCCTGCTCCTCGAAGTAGGAGTTGTAGATCTCGTTCATCTCGGCGAAGTGGTCGACGTCGGTGAGGTAGACACGGATCATCATCACGTCGTCCCAGCTCGCGCCGCCCTCTTCCAGGATCGCCTTGACGTTGGCGAGGGTCTGGAGGGTCTGCTCGCGCAGGGTGGGGCCGGCCGGGGTCGGGGCCTTGCCCTCCTCGTGCGGGAGGAAGCCGACCTGGCCGGCGACCTGGAGGATGTTCCCCTTCTTCACGCCGTGGCTGAACTTCGCCGGCGGCACGGTGTGGGTGGAGGGGGTGAGCGCGGTCTTCTCGGTCATGCGGTGACTTCCTTGGCTGAGGCTGAGGCGGGGGTCCTGCCGGAGTACTCGCCGCTGATGGCGTCCGCCGTACGGCGCACCAGCGGGAGCAGGGTGAGGAGTTCGTCGGCGGTGACGACGACGTTCGGCGCGGAGACCGACATCGCGGCGACCACCCGGCCGGCCGCGTCCCTGACGGGTGCGGCGACGCAGTTGATGGACTCCTCGTGGCCGCCGAGGTCGGTGGCCCAGCCCTGTTCGCGCACCTTGGCCAGCTCCTTCAGGAAGGCGTCGGCGCTCGGTGTCGAACGGGACGTGTACAGCGGGTAGTCGAGCTGCTCGACGACCGCGCGCCGCTCGCCCTCGGGGAGGTCGGCCAGCAGCAGTTTGGCGACGGCGGCGACGGTGATGGCGACGGGCTTGCCGATCCGGGAGTACATGCGGACCGGGTAGCGGCTCTCCACCTTGTCGATGTAGAGGACCTCGTTCTCCTCGTAGACGGCGAGGTGGACGGTGTGGCCGCAGGTCTCGTTGAGGCGTACGAGGTGGGGGTGGGCGATCTCGCGGACGTCCAGGTTCTCCATCGCCTCCTGGGCGAGGGCGATCAGCCGGGAGCCGAGGCGGTAGCGCTGGTCGGACTGGCGGTAGACGAAGCCGTGCTCGTGCAGGGTGCGCAGCAGGCGCAGGGCCGTGGACTTGTGGACGCCGAGGGCGTCGGCGACCCGGCCGAGGTCGGCGGGGCCCTCGGCGAGCAGCGGCAGGATGCTGAGCGCGCGGTCGACGGTCTGGCTCATGGGGTGCGTACCTCCTCGTCGGCCTTCTCGGCACGGGTCCAGCCGGGGCCGAGTCGCAGTCTCCCCCATGCCCGCTCGTCCAGGGCGGCCAGGCGGTCGGCCAGGTCGCGGGCCGGGGGCGGGGCGAGGTCGCCGGGGACGGTGAGGGCGGCGGCGGCCCAGAGGTGGCCGTGGCGCAGCCGGTCCCCTACCGGCAGTCCGCGCAGGGTGGCGGAGAGGAATCCGGCGGCGAAGGCGTCACCGGCGCCCACGGCGGCGACGACGTCGACGCGGAGGGCCGGTACGGAGGTGGCGTCCGGGCCGTGGAAGGCGGTGGCACCGGCGGCGCCCTCCTTGACGACCAGCAGTTCGGGCTCCGGCAGCGCGTCCCGCACGGCCCGCGCGCCGCGCAGGCCCCAGGCGTCGCGGGCCTCGTCGTCCCCGACGAACACGATGTCCGCTCCCCGCGCCAGTTCCAGCAGGACCTCGGGGCCGCCCGCCGCACGGCTCCACAGCCCGGAACGGTAGTTCACGTCGAAGGACACCCGTGGCCGTTCCGCGTGGCGCGCGGTCAGTTCCCGCATCAGCCGCAGGCAGTCGGCGGAGAGCGCGGCCGTGATGCCGGACAGGTGCAGCACGCGCCCGGCGCGGACGGCGGCCAGGTCCACCGTCCGCGGGGACATGGCGGAGGCGGCCGACCCGGCCCGGTAGTACGCCACCTCGTGCGCGTCGGTGCCCCGGTCCCCGGCGGTGCGGAAGTACACGCCGGTCGGGCGTGCCGGGTCCCGCCGGACGGCGCTCACGTCGACGCCGTAGCCGCCGATCGTCTCCACCAGGTGGTCGCCGAAGCCGTCCGCGCCGACCCGGCCGACCCAGCGGGCGGAGTGGCCGGCGGCGGCGAGCACGCAGGCGACGTTGGACTCGGCGCCGCCGATGGCCCGGTCGAAGGAGGGGACGTCGGCCAGCCGCCCGGGGCGGGAGGGCAGGAAGGTGACCATGGACTCGCCGAGCGTGACGACATCGACGGCATCCATGGGCAGGCTCCTTGTCGTGTCCGGCGAGTGTCGTGTCCGGCGGGTTGTCGTGTCCGGCGAGCGGCGGCTCCGTTGACCCGCGTTCGCCGAGATGTTAGACAGCGGTAAGCGACATACGCAATGAGCGTTGCAGAGAACGCAACACCCTGTGTCAGCGCAACACCCCGTACCAGCGCAACACCCCAGCCCGACGCAGCACCTCAGACCAACGCAGCACCTCAGACCAACGCAGCACCCGAGACCTGGGAGGCCCGATGGCCCTCGACACCGGTACCGAAGCCCTCGCCCGCCTGGCCGAGGAGCACGTCGACCACCGCTTCAAGGGCCT
The DNA here is from genome assembly GCF_018614415.1 of Streptomyces sp. ISL-12. Lineage (GTDB taxonomy): Bacteria > Actinomycetota > Actinomycetes > Streptomycetales > Streptomycetaceae > Streptomyces. The sequence continues at coordinate 72,779 of NZ_JAGGOO010000007.1, read as the reverse complement.
CCCGCCGGACGCGCACGGCCTGACCGTCGCCGAGCTGGCCGCCCAGCGCCGGAACCTCTTCACCGGCGGCTTCACCACCCCCGTGCTGGCCCTGTCCGCCGAGCGCCTGGCGCACAACCTCGCGCTCATGGAGACGTACGCCGCCCGGCACGGCCTGGCCTTCGCGCCGCACGGCAAGACCTCCATGGCGCCCCAGCTCTTCCACCGGCAGATCGAACACGGCGCCTGGGGCATCACCCTCGCCGTGCCCCACCAGGTGCGGGTGGCGCGGGCCTTCGGCATCCGGCGGGTGTTCCTCGCCAACGAACTGGTCGACGCCGCCGCCCTGCGCTGGATCGCCGCCGAGCAGGACGCCGACCCGGACTTCCGCCTCGTCTGCTACGTCGACTCCGTGCGCGGGGTGGAGCTGATGGACGCGGCGCTGGAGGGGGCCGCGCGCCCGCTGGACGTGGTCGTGGAGCTGGCCGCGGGCGAGGGCGCGCGGACCGGCGCCCGCACCGAGGCGCAGTGCGCGGCGGTCGCGGACGCGGTGACCGCCGCCCCGGCCCTGCGGCTGGCCGGGGTCGCCGGGTACGAGGGCGAGGTGCCGGACGCGGATCCGGAGCGGGTGCGGGCGTATCTGCGCCGGCTGGTGGCCCTGGCGGCCGACCTGGACAAGCAGGGCCGTTTCGGCGGGGCGGACGAGATCGTGGTGAGCGCGGGCGGCAGCGCCTGGTTCGACGCGGTGGCCGACGTGTTCGCGGAGGTCCCCGCCCTCTCCCGGCCCGTGCTGAAGCTGCTGCGCTCCGGCGCGTACGTCTCGCACGACGACGGGCACTACCGCGAGCTGACCCCCTTCAACCGGGTCCCCGAGGAGGGCGCGCTGGAGCCCGCGTTCCGCCTGTGGAGCCAGGTCGTCTCCCGGCCCTCCCCCGAGCAGGCGTTCACCAACGCGGGCAAGCGGGACGCGGCGTACGACCTCCACCTCCCCTTCGCCCAGGTGATCCGCCCAGGCGGTGGCGCCGAGCGGCCGGCCACCGGCGTCACGGTGACCGGCCTGTCCGACCAGCACGCCTGGCTGCGCACGGCGGCCGAGGCGGACCTGGCGGTCGGGGACTGGGTCGGGATGGGCCTGTCCCATCCGTGCACGTCGTTCGACAAGTGGCAGCTCATCCCGGTCGCGGAGGCGGACGGGACGGTCGTCGAGTACATCCGTACGTACTTCTAGGAGGGCTCCGACATGGAAGAGCTGGTCATCCGGGACGCCGACGTGGTCGACGGTTCCGGCGCGGACGCCTACCGGGCGGACGTCGTGGTCGACGGCGGCCGGATCGTGTCGATCGTCCAGGAAGCCGCGGCGGCCGGCTGCCAGCGGCCCACCGCCCGCCGGGAGCTGGACGCCGAGGGGCTGGTCCTGGCCCCCGGCTTCATCGACATGCACGCGCACAGCGACCTGGCGCTGCTGCGCGACACCGACCACAGCGCGAAGGCCGCGCAGGGCGTCACCCTGGAGGTCCTCGGCCAGGACGGCCTGTCCTACGCCCCGGTCGACGACCGCACCCTCGGCGAGGTGCGCCGCGCGATCGCGGGCTGGAACGGCCCCGGTGACGACCTCGACCTCGACTGGCGCTCGGTCGGCGAGTACCTGGACCGCCTCGACCGGGGCATCGCGGTCAACGCCGCCTACCTGATCCCGCAGGGCACGGTGCGCGCGCTCGCCGTCGGCTGGGAGGACCGGGAGGCGACACCGGCCGAGCTGGACCACATGCGGCGGCTGGTCGCCGAGGGCATGGAGCAGGGCGCGGTCGGCATGTCGTCGGGGCTGACGTACACGCCCGGCATGTACGCCGAGGACGCCGAGCTGACCGAACTGTGCCGGGTGGTGGCGTCGTACGGCGGCTACTACTGCCCGCACCACCGCTCCTACGGGGCCGGGGCGCTGGAGGCGTACGCGGAGATGGTCCGGCTGGCCCGGGAGGCGGGCTGCCCGCTGCACCTGGCCCACGCCACCATGAACTTCGGCGTCAACAAGGGCCGCGCCCCCGAACTGCTGGCCCTGCTGGACGAGGCGCTGGCCGCCGGCGCCGACCTCACCCTCGACACGTACCCCTACACCCCCGGCTCGACCACGCTGGCCGCGCTGCTGCCGAGCTGGGCGAGCGAGGGCGGCCCGGAGGAGATCCTCAAGCGCCTCGCCGACGACGACACCGCCGAGCGCGTCCGGCACCACCTGGAGGTGACCGGTTCCGACGGCTGCCACGGCGTGCCCGTGGAGTGGGAGACGATCGAGATCTCCGGCACGGGCGACCCGTCGCTCGGGGCGTACGTCGGCCGTACGGTCCAGGAGTCGGCGACGGCCCGCGGCGAGACCCCGTGGACGGTCGTCCGCCGGCTGCTCCTGGAAGACCGGCTGGCGCCCACCATCCTCCAGCACGTCGGCCACGAGGAGAACGTCCGCGCGATCATGCGGCACCGGGTGCACACCGGCGGCTCGGACGGCATCCTCCAGGGCGCGAAACCGCACCCGCGCGCCCACGGCACCTTCCCGCGCTACCTCGGGCACTACGTGCGCGAGCTGGGCGTGCTGTCGCTGGAGGAGTGCGTGGCCCACCTCACCTCGCGTCCGGCCGCCCGGCTGCGCCTCCCCGACCGGGGGCTGGTCCGCGAGGGGTACCGGGCCGACCTGGTCCTCTTCGACCCGGCGACGGTCGCGGCGGGCTCGACGTACGAGGAGCCGCGCCGGCTGCCGACGGGCATCCCGCACGTCCTGGTGGACGGCCGGTTCGTGATCGAGGACGGACGGCGCACGGACGTCCTGGCGGGGCGGTCGGTGCGGCGGACGCCGTACCCGGTCCGGTGAATCCGGCCGGACCGCGCGGTCCACGTGGCGGAAAACACGGCCCGGCGACCGTTACCTGGCCGTAAGCTCGCGGTCATGCAGGTGATCCAGTCGACCAAGCTCGCCAACGTCGGTTACGAGATCCGGGGCCCGGTTCTTGAGGAGGCGATGCGGCTGGAAGCGGCCGGGCACCGCATTCTGAAGCTGAACACGGGCAACCCGGCGGCCTTCGGGTTCGAGTGCCCGCCGGAGATCCTGGAGGACATCCTCCGCAACGTGTCGACGGCCCACGGGTACGGCGACGCCAAGGGTCTGCTGGCCGCGCGCCGGGCGGTCGTCATGCACAACCAGACCCTGGGCATCGAGACGGACGTCGAGCACGTCTTCATCGGCAACGGCGTCTCCGAGCTGATCGTGATGGCGATGCAGGGGCTGCTCGACGACGGTGACGAGGTGCTGGTCCCGGCGCCGGACTACCCGCTGTGGACGGCGGCCGTCTCACTGTCCGGCGGCACGGCGGTGCACTACCGTTGCGACGAGCAGGCCGACTGGATGCCGGACCTCGCCGACATCGAGCGCAAGGTCACCGACCGCACCAAGGCGATCGTCATCATCAACCCGAACAACCCGACGGGCGCGGTGTACGACGAGGAGCTGCTGCGCGGGCTGACCGACATCGCCCGCCGCCACAACCTGCTGGTCTGCTCGGACGAGATCTACGACAAGATCCTCTACGACGACGCCGTGCACGTCCCGACCGCGTCGATCGCCCCGGATCTGCTGACGCTCACCTTCAACGGCATGTCGAAGGCGTACCGGGTGGCGGGCTACCGGGTCGGCTGGATGTCGGTGTCGGGGCCGCGCGCGCACGCCGCGTCCTACATCGAGGGCCTGACCATCCTGGCGAACATGCGGCTGTGCGCCAACATGCCGGGCCAGCACGGGGTGGTCGCGGCGCTCAGCGGAAGGCAGTCGATCAAGGACCTGGTGCTGCCGGGCGGGCGGCTGCGGGAGCAGCGCGACACGGCGTACGAGCTGCTGACCCAGATCCCGGGCGTGACGTGTGTGAAGCCGAAGGGGGCGCTGTACCTCTTCCCGCGTCTGGACCCCGAGGTCTTCAAGGTCAAGGACGACCGGCAGATGGTCCTCGACCTGCTCCGCCAGGAGAAGATCATGGTCGTGCACGGCACCGGCTTCAACTGGCCCGAGCCGGACCACTTCCGGGTGGTGACCCTGCCCTCGGCGGTGGACCTGCGGGACGCGGTGGGGCGCATCGGCCGCTTCCTGGACGGCTACAGCCAGCCCTGACGTCCGGTTCGCGAGAACACACAACTTTAGACTCAATCCAATGTAGGATGGTTTCCTGAATGTAGTCAGGAGGCCATCCATGTACGAGCCGATCCGTACCAAGTCGGTCCACAGCACGATGGCCGGCAGCACCCCGGACTTCCCCCACCGGTCCCGCGAGGAAGAGCTGGACATCCAGCTCGCGGGCCATCTGGCCGCACTGCTCGCCGTGACGGACGAGTTGCGGGCGCTGGCGCCCGGCGACGAGCTGGACGCGGCGGCCGAGCGGCTCGCCGGGCAGGTGGCCCGGCTGCGGGGAGGCGAGGCGCCGGCCCGCATCCCGCTGACCGCCGCGGAGAACCCCGCCCGCCTCGCGGACCTGCACCGACGGGCTCACACCCTGGCGGGCCGCGCGCTGGTGGTGGCGGCTTCCCGCGCCGACACGGCGGCGGCGATCCTCGCCGCCGAGCGGATGGACGCCCACACGGCGGCCCTTCAGCCGCCCGCGCTCGCCGCCCGCTGATCCGACACGGAGGCACCCCGGACATACGCCCGGGGTGCCCCTGTGCGTGGGGTCAGCCCGTGACGCGGACCGTCGCCGCCGCGGTGGACCCGGCGTGCAGGTCGTCGCCGGGCCAGCTGACCGTGTAGGTCGTGTCCCGGCGGGTGCGCGGCAGGTCGTCGAGGGTGAAGGTGCCGTCGGCGGCGACCGTCACCGACGACAGCGTCCCGGTGCCGAGCCGGTCGGTGCGCTCCACCGCCAGCACCGCCCGCTCGGGCAGCGCCGCGCCCTGCGCGCTGAACGTGCCGGTGATGTGCACGCCGGCGGCCTTCGACGCCTCCGCCGGGGCGGTGAGCGCGATCGAGCTGGCCGCCTTGCCGACCGACACCGTCCGGACGACGTCGGTGGCCGGGCGGTGGGTGAGGTCGCCGAGGAACGACACCGTGTACGTGGCCTCGCCGACCAGGTCCGGCTCGTCCAGCACGGTGAAGGTGCCGTCCGCCTTGACGGTCGCGGTGCCGATCTCGTGCGTACCGGCCGCGTCGGTGCGGGTCGCCGTGACCTTCAGCGGCTCGGTGGGCGCGGGGCCGTCCAGCTCCAGCCTGCCGCGCACCGCCAGCGCCTCGCCCGCGGCCGCCGCGGCGGGGCTGTGGGTCAGCCCGCCGGTGAAGCGGGTGTCGTACTGGACGGCCGGCGGCTGGACGACGTGCAGCCAGTACTGGCTCCCGGCGGTGTTGGTGGTGACCGCGAACAGCCGGGAGCCGTCGGCGGACCACTCGAGGCCGCGTGGCGCCACCCGGTCGCCGTCGAGGCTGCCGTCGAAGGCGAACTCCAGCGGCGGGGTCGTGTCCTGCGGGTCGGCGGGCGAGAGCAGCAGGTCGGGCGTGGCACCGGAGGCCGAGGCGCCGCGCGCGAGGTACTTCCCGTCCCCGCTGAAGGCGACGGCGGAGGCGGCGGCGCCGGCCGGCAGCGCCGGGTAGCCGGTCGCGGCGTCGGACAGGTCGTCGGTGTTCAGCAGCCGGGTCCCCGCGCTCGCGTCGGCGACGGCGACCTCGCTGCCGTCCGCGGAGAACGCCATGTCCTTGAAGTTGAGCGCGCCCTTGCCGTCGGCGTCGGCGAACCGGCGGCCGGCCGTGCGCACCAGGGTCTCCCCGCTCGCGTCGAACACCGCGACGAACGGGTTGGCGGCCTTGGTGTTCGACGGCTGGCCCATCATCAGCCGGTCCCCGGGACCCGCCTCCAGCTGGAGCTTGCCGTAGTCCTGCCAGCCGCTGCGCTGCAAGGTGTTGTCGGGCAGGCTGTAGTCCAGGTACGTGAGCGTCGCCTCGCACTCGGAGGTGTAGCTGGTGACGGTCGGCGACGTGTGGTACTCCTTGCCGCCCGCGAAGGCCAGGCTGCGCCCGCAGGTGTCCGAACTGGCCGACGTGCTGCCGAGCGCCTGGTACGTGGTGGTGTCGTACCGCAGGATGCTCCCCTGGCCGCCGACGTAGAGCACGCTGTTGTCGGTGTTCAGCGCCAGGCCGGAGACATAACGCGTGGTGGTGATGGTGGCGACCCGCACACCGGAGAAGTCGTAGACGGCGATGAGACCGGTGTTGGACGAATAGCCCAGGTTGCTGTCGGCGACGTACACGCGCTGGTGCTCCGAGTCGACGGTCAGCGCCGAGAACGAGGAGATCGGCAGCTTGGCCACCAGGTCGGAGGCGGCGGCGTGCGCGGCCGGTGCGGCGGTGACGGTCAGCGCGCCGGCGGCGAGCGCGGCGGCGAGCAGCGGGGCCGCGAGACGGCCGGCGCGTCTGGTACCTCGGACTCTGTTCAACTGTTCCCCCCACAGGATGCGTCGATGACCCGAACGGCAGTTCGGGTCCGGCAAGATCGGGAGCGTACACCGCAACGCCCCGCGACACGGCGGGATTTCTCGGCGTGGCGCGCGGAACGACCCGTTCCTGTTGCATACCGGTATGGCCCGGACACCCTTCGTTCACCCGGGACACCGGGGAACGTCGGCTTCCGCGAGGATGCTCCGCCTGTGAGACGTATCGCAGGAATAGTCCTCGCGGTCCTGCTCGTCGGCGGTGTGGTGGCAGCCGTCGTCGCGGGACGGGACAGCGGGGAACAGAGCACGGCAACGAAGACCGTGCGGGCCGTGATCGGGTCGGAGAAGGCGGAGTTCTTCGCCGACCCGGACGTGGTGGAAGCCCTCGCCGCCCAGGGCTGGACCGTGACCACCGAGACCTCCGGGTCCTGGGCGATGGAACAGCTCGACCTCAAGGGCTACGACCTCGCCTTCCCCTCCAGCCAGGCCCCCGCCGACGAACTCGCGCAGCGGTACGGCGTACGGGAGCCGCTGCCCCGGCCGTTCTACTCGCCGCTGGTCGTCGTCGCCCACCGCGCCGCCGCCGACGTACTGGCGGCGAACGGCCTGGCGACCCTCGGCCGCACCCACGGCGGCACCCTGAGGACCGACGCCTTCCTGGACGCCGCCCGCGACGACCGCACCTGGCAGCAGCTCAAGGGCGCCGGGAAACACGGGGAGCTGCGCGGGACGGTCTACGTCTCGACCACCGACCCGGAGTCCTCCAACTCCGGCGCCCTGTGGCTCGCCGCCGCCTCCTACGTCGCGGGCGGCGACCGGGTCGCCGCCTCCGACGCGGACGTGGCGCGCACCGCGCCCCTGATGCGCGAGCTGGTCCAGGTGCAAGGCGCCCAGCAGTCCAGCTCGGACGCCGCGTTCCGGGACTTCGTCAGCGGCGTCGGCAACCCGCTGGTGCTGGTGTACGAGTCCCAGGTCGCCGCCCTGCTCCAGGAGGACCGGGACGTCGGCGACCTCACCGTCCTCTACCCGGACACCACCGCGACCAGCGACCACACGGTCGTACCGCTGACCGAGGACGGCCGGAAGCTGGGCGAACTGCTCGCCGGCGACCCGGAGCTGCGCGGGCTCGCCGTCCGGCACGGGTTCCGGCCGCAGGGCGCCACCGCCGAGTTCACCCGGGCGACCCAGGACCACACCGCGTATCTCAACCAACAGCTGACCGGCGTCCGGCAGGCGCCCGTGCCCACCTCCGAGGTGCTGCGCGACATCGCCCGCCGGGCCCGTGGATGACGGGGGACCCGGCATGACCGACAACGACACCAGTTTCGTCCTCACCCCGCCCGAGCCGGTGGCCGCCGTGGACCGGGAGAAGGCCGGCGGGCTCGTCCCCGTGGACGACGGCGTCCGCGCCGAGACGGCCCGCAAGGCCGCCGCCTACGTCGAGTCGCTGGCCGCGCTGGACGCCCGCTCCCCGGAGTTCGCCGGCAAGGTCGGCGAGATCACCGGCCTGGGCGCCGGCGAGATGCGGGCCGCAGCCGCGCAGTCCAACCGGATGCTGGAGCGGACCGTGCGCAGCCTGCCCGGCAAGGGCGGCGACGCCCAGGCGCGGGTGGCGGGCTCTCTGGTGGAGTTGCGCCGGGTCGTGGAGGACCTGGACCCGCGCGACCTGCCGGCCGCCAAGGGCCGCCGGTTCCTCTCCCGGCTGCCCGGCGGCAACAGACTGCGCGACCACCTCGCCAAGTACGCCTCCGCGCAGGGCACGCTCCACGCGATCGTGGGCTCCCTGCGCGGCGGACAGGACGAACTGCGCCGCGACAACGCCGCGTTGCAGACCGAGCGGGTCCGCCTGTGGGAGACCATGGGCAAGCTCCAGGAGTACGTCGTCCTCACCGAGGCCCTGGACACCGCCGTCGAGGAGCACATCGCCGGCGTCGTCGACCCCCAGGAGGCCGACGCGCTCCGCGCCGACGTCCTCTTCCCCGTCCGGCAGAAGCACCAGGACCTGCTCACCCAGCTCGCGGTGTGCGCGCAGGGCTACCTCGCCATGGACGTCGTACGCCGCAACAACGAGGAGCTGATCAAGGGCGTCGACCGGGCGGCGACGACCACCGTGTCCGCGCTGCGGATCTCCGTCATGCTGGCGTCCGCGCTCGACCACCAGAAGAAGGTCGTCGAGCAGGTCGACGCGTTGCGCGGCACCACGGAGGACCTGATCCGGGGCAACGCGGAGATGCTCGCCACGCAGAGCGGCGAGATCCAGCGGATCGCCGCCGACCCGGCGGTCGGCGCGGACACCCTGCGCCAGGCGTTCCAGCAGATCTACCGCACCCTGGACACCATCGACAGCTACAAGGTGCGGGCCACCGAGGCGATGGCGGCCACGGTCGAGTCGCTGACCGCCGAACTCCAGCAGGCGAGCGGCTACTTGGAGCGCAGCCGCTCGCAGGGCGCACTGGACGGCGGTCTCGCATGAGACGCCGTCGTACCGAGGAGCGCCGCCCGCGTGGCCGCGCCCTCGCCGCCTGTCTGACCGCCGCCGCCCTCGCCCTGCTGACCGCCTGCACCACCGACGACGACGGCGCCGCCGCCGGCATCTCCACCCCCGGCGTCCCCGGCCCCGCCGAACCCGGCACGCTGCGCGTCCTCGCCTCCAGCGAACTGACCGACATGGCACCGGTGCTGGAGCAGGTCCGCGAGGACACCGGCGTCACCGTCCGCCTCACCCCCATGGGCACCCTCGACGCCGTCGACATGCTGGCGAAGGGGAAGACGGACGGGCAGTACGACGCCGTGTGGCTGTCGTCCAACGACTATCTGCGGCTGCGCCCCGAGGCCGCGCGGCAGGTGGTCTCCGAGACGCCCGTGATGACCAGCCCGGTCGCCATCGGCGTACGGGACGCCACGGTGCGGGAGCTGGGCTGGAAGCCCGACGGTGTCACCTGGTCCCAGGTCGAGGAGGCCGTCGCGGACGGGAAGCTGACGTACGGCATGACCGACCCGGCCCGCTCCAACTCCGGCTTCGCCACGCTGGTCTCGGTGGCCTCCGCGCTCTCCGGCGCCGAGGCGGCGCTCACCGACGCGGACGTGCGCGAGGCCCGGCCCCGGCTGAAGGAGTTCTTCCAGGGCCAGCAGCTGACCTCGGGCTCCTCGGGCTGGCTGGCGGCGGCCTACGAGCGGCGCGGGAACGTCGACGCGCTGCTCAACTACGAGTCCGTCCTCCAGGGCATCGACGGTCTGACGGTGATCCGCCCCCGCGACGGCGTCGTCACCGCCGACTACCCGCTCTCCTCTCTGGCGTCCACGGGCGCCGCGACCCGCGAGGACGTCCGGAAGGTGGCCGACGCCCTGCGCACCGAGCGGCTCCAGCGGCGGATCACCGACACCACCCTGCGCCGCCCGGTCGTCGCCTCCGTCGCCCCCGCCGCCGGTCTCGGCACCGAACGCCGCCGCGAACTGCCCTTCCCCGGCACCCGCTCCGTCGCCGACGGCCTGCTCGACTCGTACGAGAACGAACTGCGCCGCCCCTCGCGCACGGTGTACGTCCTGGACACCTCCGGTTCCATGCGGGGCGACCGCCTGGCGGGCCTGAAGGCCGCGCTCACCGGCCTGACCGGCGACTTCCGGGAACGGGAGGAGGTCACGCTGATGCCGTTCGGCTCGGAGGTGAAGAGCGTGCGCACCCATGTCGTGGACCCGGGGGATCCCGAGCGGGGCCTGTCGGCGATCCGCGCGGACACCGAGGCGCTCACCGCGTCGGGCGACACCGCCGTCTACACCTCGCTGGAGAAGGCGTACGGCCACCTCGGCGGCGACGAGGACACGTTCACGTCGATCGTGCTGATGACGGACGGCGAGAACACCACCGGCGCCGACGCGGCCGACTTCGACGGCTTCTACCGCGCGCTCACCGCCGAACAGCGGCGGATCCCGGTCTTCCCCATCCTCTTCGGCGACTCCGACCGGGCGGAGCTGGAGCACATCGCCGACCTGACCGGCGGCCGGCTGTTCGACGCCCGGCAGGGGTCGCTGGACGGCGCCTTCGAGGAGATCCGTGGCTACCAGTAAGGCATGGGCCTACGTCGAGTCCCGGAAGAACCTGACCGGCAGCGCCTGCGGTCTCGCCGGGCTCGTGCTGACCTTCACGGGGGTCGCGGGACCGTACTGGCCGGTGGTCGTCGCCGGTCTGTACGGCGCGGGCGCGCTGATCGCCCCGCCGGAGCGGCCCGCCCCGCCCGCCTTCCCCGACCCGTCCGCCCAGCTCGACGAGATCCGCGCCGACTGGGAGCGGCTCGGCGCCTACCTCGCGGACGCCGACCTGCCGCCGGCGGCGGCCGGGCGCCTCACCGAACTGGCCGAGCTGCTCGGCGCGCTGCTGGAACCGGGCTGGGTCACCGGGGTGCTGGCCCAGGACCCGGAGGGGGTGCACACGCTGACCCGGGCGGTGCGGCAGGACGTCCCCGAGGCCGTCGACGCGTATCTGCGCACCCGCTGGTGGCACCGGATGACGCCGGGCGGCGAGCCGCCGGAACGGCATCTGGAACGCCAGCTCGGTCTGCTCCACGAGGAGGCGTCCGCGCTGGCCGCGCGGCTGCGGGAGACGGAGGAGCGCCGCCAGGAGACGCACACGCGGTATCTGGAGGACCGCCCGAACTGAAGCGGTATGGGCCGGGTCCGTCGCACGCCGTTGTGCGGGGACCCGGCCCGGACGGGGCGCCTCCGGCTGCTCCGGGACATCGAGCTACTGGAGCGGGACGAGCCCTCTCGCGGCCGGCCTTCGTGACGACATCGCTGGTCAGGGCGGAGCCGGACCGGCCGCGAAGTTCTGTGCGGGGGGGGTGCGGGGGTGCGCGCGGGGTGCGCGCGGGGTGCGCGCGGGGGTGTCAGCCCAGGCGCTCCACCAGTGCGCGGTACTGGTCCCACAGCTCCTTGGGCGTGTGGTCGCCGAAGGTGTCGAGGTGCTCGGGCACCAGCGCGGCCTCCTCGCGCCACACGTCCTTGTCGACGGTGAGCAGGAAGTCCAGGTCGGCGTCGGACAGGTCGAGGCCGTCGGTGTCCAGCGCGCCCTTGGCGGGCAGCACGCCGATCGGCGTCTCCACGCCCTCGGCCTTGCCCTCCAGCCGCTCCACGATCCACTTCAGGACGCGGCCGTTCTCTCCGAAGCCGGGCCAGACGAACCGGCCGTCGTCGTCCTTGCGGAACCAGTTGACGTAGTAGATCTTCGGCAGCTTCGCCTTGTCCTTGCCCTTGGCGACGTCGATCCAGTGGCCCATGTAGTCGCCCATGTTGTAGCCGCAGAACGGCAGCATGGCGAACGGGTCGCGGCGCAGCTCGCCGACCTTGCCCTCGGCGGCGGCGGTCTTCTCGGAGGCCACGTTGGCGCCGAGGAAGACGCCGTGGTTCCAGTCGAAGGACTCGGTGACCAGCGGTACGGCGGTGGCGCGGCGCCCGCCGAAGAGGATCGCCGAGATCGGCACGCCCTTGGGGTCCTCCCACTCGGGCGCGATGATCGGGCACTGCGCGGCGGGGACGGTGAAGCGGGCGTTGGGGTGGGCGGCCGGGCGGTATTCATTTGCTTCGCGGGCGGACTCGGGCGTCCAGTCGTTCCCCTTCCAGTCGGTGAGATGGGCCGGGGTCTCCTCGGTCATCCCCTCCCACCACACGTCGTTGTCGTCGGTGAGGGCGACGTTGGTGAAGACGGCGTTGCCCCACAGCGTCTTCATCGCGTTGGCGTTGGTGTGCTCGCCCGTGCCGGGCGCGACACCGAAGAAACCGGCCTCGGGGTTGATCGCGTACAGCCGCCCGTCCTCGCCGAACCGCATCCAGGCGATGTCGTCGCCGATGGTCTCGACCGTCCAGCCCGGGATGGTCGGCTCCAGCATGGCGAGGTTGGTCTTGCCGCAGGCGGAGGGGAAGGCGGCGGCGACGTACTTCGCCTCGCCGCGCGGCGGGGTCAGCTTCAGGACGAGCATGTGCTCGGCGAGCCAGCCCTCGTCGCGGGCCATGACGGAGGCGATGCGCAGGGCGTAGCACTTCTTGCCGAGCAGGGCGTTGCCGCCGTAGCCGGAGCCGTAGGACCAGATCTCGCGGTCCTCGGGGAAGTGCGAGATGTACTTGGTCTGGTTGCAGGGCCAGGGGACGTCCTGCTGTCCCTCGCCCAGCGGGGCGCCCAGCGAGTGCACGGCCTTGACGAAGAAGCCGTTCTCGCCCAGCTCGTCCAGGACCGGCTGTCCCATGCGGGTCATGGTGCGCATGGAGACGGCGACGTAGGCGGAGTCGGTGATCTCGACGCCGATCGCGGACAGCGGCGAGCCCAGCGGCCCCATGCAGAACGGCACGACGTACATGGTCCGGCCGCGCATCGACCCGCGGAACAGGCCGTTCTCTCCGCTGAAGATCTCCCGCATCTCGGCGGGGTCCTTCCAGTGGTTGGTCGGGCCGGCGTCCTCCTCCTCGGCGGAGCAGATGAAGGTCCGGTCCTCGACGCGGGCGACGTCGGAGGGGTCGGAGGCCGCGTAGTAGGAGTGGGGGCGCTTGACCGGGTCGAGCTTCCGGAAGGTGCCCTTGGCCACCAGCTCCTCGCACAGCCGCTCGTACTCGGCCTCGGATCCGTCACACCAGACCACGGCGTCCGGCTGCGTCAGTTCGGCGATCTCGTCCACCCACGAGACCAGCTCCTGGTGCCGGGTGGGGACGGGGGAAGCCGCGATGTCGCGCGCCACGATTGCTCCTCAAGGCGGGGATGTGTTGTTGACAGGCCCCGTGGGGGCTGCGACCCGGACGCCCGCCCGGGATCACCCGAGCGCTCATCCGGTGCCGACCGCACTCATTTGATCATCCGACGCCCGCGCCCATCTGTCCAGAGGAGCGCACACCTGAGCGACGTGAGGAGCGCCACGCACCTCGCCTCTCCGCCGCACACCCGCCCGTTTTTTTGCGTATACGTTGAGTTCACCTGGTACTTCCTTTACTCGGCGACCGGCCGTCGACCGTGAGACCATGGAACGCGCGACCGGATTCACACGGTTGTACTGACGCGTAACTTACGGTTCCGTAGGTACGATGCCGCGCATGACTGCGTCCGCCTCCGATGCGCACACGGATTCCCCGGCCGCCGGCCGCGGTCCCGTCGCGCTCTCCCTGCCGCATCCGGTCAAGCCCAAGCTCAGGGGCTGGCTGCACCTCGGGATGTTCCCGGCCGTACTCGTCGCGGGTCTCGCGCTCACCGCCCTCGCCGACTCGACCAGAGGACGGATCGCCTGCGGCGTCTACGTCCTGACGGCCTGTCTGCTGTTCGGCGTGAGCGCGCTGTACCACCGGGGCGACTGGAGCCCCCGCATGGACGGCATCCTGCGCCGCCTGGACCACGCCAACATCTTCCTGATCATCGCGGGCACCTACACCCCGCTGACCATGCTGCTGCTCCCCGAGGCCAAGGGACGGTGGCTGCTGTGGGGCATCTGGGCCGCCGCGGTGGCCGGCATCGCCTTCCGCGTCTTCTGGGTCGGCGCCCCGCGCTGGCTCTACACCCCCTGCTACCTCGCCATGGGCTGGGCGGCCGTCTTCTACCTGCCCGACTTCATGCGGGCCGGCGGCATCGCGGTCCTCGTCCTGGTGGTCGTCGGCGGGGTGCTCTACAGCGTCGGAGGCGTCGTCTACGGCATCAAGCGCCCCAACCCCTCCCCGCGCTGGTTCGGCTTCCACGAGGTCTTCCACTCCTTCACGCTGGCCGCGTTCATCGCGCACTACGTGGGGATCTCGCTGATCGCCTATTAGGGGCCGCCGGCCGGGCAGGACAGTGGAGGGCATGACCCCGGCACATGCCCTCACCCCCTCCGCTCCCGGAACCGTCCGGCAACCGGGGCTGCGGGAGCGGAAGAAGGCCAGGACGCGCCGAGCGATCAGGGACGCCACGTACGCCCTGATCCGCGAGCGGGGGTACGACGCCACCACCGTCGAGCGGATCCCGAGCGCGCCGAGGTCTCCCCCAGCACCGTGCTGCGCTGCTTCCCCACCAAGGAGGACATCGTCCTCACGGACGAGTACGCGCCCCTGGTGGAGGAACTGCTGCTCCGGCGCCCGGCCGACGAACCGGTGCCGGAGTCGATCCGGTGGGCGCTGCGCCGGGCGACCGCCCTCGCCCTGGGCGACCGTCCGCACCCCGGCAGCCGGGAGGAGACGGTGCTCCGCGTCCGGCTGATGGCCGAGGTCCCGGCCGTCCGCACCCGGCTGAGGGAGAGCGTGTCCGTCACCGGCCGCCTGATGAGCCGCGCCCTGGCCGGGCGCACCGGCCGCGGCGAAGCCGACCTGGAGGTCCGCGTCTACGTGACGGGCCTGATGGGAGCCCTGCTGGAGGCGCTGGTCTACTGGGCCGAGCGGGACTGCCGGGACGACCTGACCCACCTGACCGACCGCGCCCTCGACGCCTTCCGCGACCTGCCCGCCACGGGGTCCCCGCGGGGGGCTGCCACGGGTTCCCGGCAGGGGGGCTGCCACCGGTGCCCGGCAGGGAGCTGCCACCGGTCCCCGGCAGGGAGCTACCACCGGTCCCCCGACCGAGCCCGCCACCCGTTCCCCCCACAGGTCAGCCACCGGTCCCCGGCAGGGAGCTGCCACTGGTCCCCGGCAAGGGGGCTGCCACCGGTCCCCGGCAGGGAGCTGCCACCGGTCCCCCGACCGAGCCCGCCACCCGTTCCCCCCACAGGTCAGCCACCGGTCCCCGGCAGGGAGCTGCCACCGGTCCCCGGCAAGGAGCTGCCACCGGTCCCCCGACCGAGCCCCCCGCCAGTTCCCCGCACAAGCCCGTCACCGGTCCCCGCACGGACCCGCCCCCGTCCCCGGACGCCGGAGAAGCACCGGCCCCAGGGTCGGCGATCATGACATCCTGACGAGGTGAACGGTCCCGAGATCCGCGTCGAGTTCGCCCCCGAGCTGCTTCTCTTCGTCCCCCGGGCACGCCGGTCCGGCGCCACCCCGGCCGCCGTCGACGGCGTTTCCACCCTCGGCCACGTCGTGGAGTCCCTCGGCGTCCCGCTGACCGAGGTCGGCAGCCTCGTCGTCGACGGCCGCACCGTGCCGCCCGGGCACATCCCGACGGCCGGCGAGTCGGTGACCGTGCGCCCCGTGGACCGTCCGCAGCGGGTGCCGGGCGCCCCCTTGCGCTTCCTCCTCGACGTGCACCTCGGCACCCTCGCCCGCCGCCTGCGCCTGCTCGGCGTGGACACGGCGTACGAGTCCTCCGACATCGGCGACCCGGCGCTCGCCGCCCGCTCCGCCGCCGAGCGCCGCGTCCTGCTCAGCCGCGACCGGGGCCTGCTGCGCCGCCGCGAACTGTGGGCCGGCGCCTTCGTCTACAGCACCCGCCCCGACGACCAGCTCCACGACGTACTGCACCGCTTCGCCCCCGACCTGCGCCCCTGGACCCGCTGCACGGCCTGCAACGGCCTGCTGCGCGCGGCCACCAAGGACGAGGTCGCCGACCAGCTGGAGAGCGGTACGCAACGGTCGTACGACGTCTTCGCCCAGTGCACGGAATGCGGCCGGGCGTACTGGCGGGGCGCCCACCACGAGCAGCTCGAGGCGATCGTCAACCGCTACGTCCCGTGAGGGGCGCGAGCGGCCACGACGTCAGCGCACCGCCGCCCGCAACCGCTCCGCGTCCGTCGTAGGGGCGTCACACGTGAAGTTCCGGCACACGTACGCCGCCGCCTCCCCGCCGACCAGCCCCCGCCCGGCGAGCAGCGGGAACTCCCCGCTCCCCTCCTCACCGAAGGCGACCACCATCCCGGGCGCCGTCCCCAGCAGCGCCGCCCGGCGCAGCTCCCCGTCCCCCACGACGGCGACCTCCCGCGGCCCGTCGAGGAACGCCTCCGCCACGGCCAGCCCCCACCCCACGAACCGCGGCACCCGCGGCCCCAGCGCCTTGACGACCCCCAGGGCGTGCTCCGCGGCCTCCCGGTGCGGCCCGGACCCGGTGTGCGCGGCGTACGTCAGCAGCGCCCCCGCCGCCGCCGTCCAGCCGGAGGGCGTCGCGTTGTCCGTCGGGTCCTGCGGGCGCCGGATCAGCCGTTCCGCGTCCACGGCCGTGTCGTACAGCGACCCCGCCTCGTCGCGGAACCGGGTCAGTACGTGGTCCAGGAGCAGCCCGGCGAAGTCCAGCCAGACGCCCTCCCCGGTGACGGAGGCCAGCGCGAGGAAGCCCTCGGCGACGTCGGCGTAGTCCTCCAGCACGCCCGCGTTGGTACCGGCCCGCCCGTCCCTGCTGGTGCGGGTGAGCCGGCCCTGGTCGTCGAGGTGGAGGCGGACCAGCAGGTCGGCGGCGGCGACGGCGGCCTCGACCAGGTCGGGACGGTCGAAGTAGGCGCCGGTCTCGGCGAGCGCGGCGATCGCCAGGCCGTTCCAGGCGGCGACGACCTTGTCGTCCCGGCCGGGAGCGGGCCGCCGGTCCCGCGCGGCGAGCAGCCGCTCCCGTACGGAGACGATCCGCTCGGCGTCGTACACGCCCTCGTGCTGCGGGAGCTGGAGCACGGAGGCGCCGTGCTCGAAGGTGCCCTCCTCGGTCACGCCGAAGTACTGCGCGGCGAGGCCGGCGTCGGCCTCCCCGAGCACCTCGCGCAACTGCTCGGGCGTCCACGCGTAGTACGCCCCCTCGACATGCCGGCCCGCGCCGTCGTCGCTGTCGGCGTCCAGCGCGGAGGCGAACCCGCCCTCGGCGGTGCGCAGCTCGCGGACGAGGAAGTCGGCGGTCTCCAGGGCGACCCGGCGGGCGAGCGCGGAGCCGGTGGAGCGCCACAGGTGGGCGTACACGCGGCACAGCAGCGCGTTGTCGTAGAGCATCTTCTCGAAGTGGGGCACGACCCACTCGCGGTCGACCGAGTAGCGCGCGAAACCCCCGCCCAGCTGGTCGTAGATGCCGCCGCGCGCCATCCGCTCGCAGGTGTCGGACGCCATCTGGAGGGCGCCCTCGGCGCCGGTGCGGGCGTGGTGGCGCAGCAGGAACTCCAGCACCATCGACGGCGGGAACTTCGGCGCCCCGCCGAATCCGCCGCGCCGCGGGTCGTACTCCCGGGTGAGTCCGAGCAGCGCCGCCGCGAGTTCCTCCTCGCCGGGCACCTGGGCGTCGCCGTAGGAGATCTCCCGTCCGGCCAGGTCCCGGACGATCTTGCCGGCGACGTCGGTGACCTCCCCGCGCCGCTCGGTCCACGCCTGCTGGACGCCGGCCAGGACCTGCCGGAAGGAGGGCATGCCCTGGCGGGGCGCGGGCGGGAAGTACGTACCGAAGTAGAACGGCTCGGCGTCCGGCGTCAGGAACACCGTCATCGGCCAGCCGCCCTGCCCGGTCGCCGCCTGGACCGCCTCCATGTAGACGGCGTCGACGTCCGGCCGCTCCTCGCGGTCGACCTTGACGCTGACGAAGTGGGAGTTGAGGAAGTCGGCGGTGGCCCGGTCCTCGAAGGACTCGTGGGCCATGACGTGGCACCAGTGGCAGCTGCTGTACCCGACGCTCAGCAGCACGGGCACGTCCCGCCGCCGCGCCTCCTCGAACGCCGCCTCGGACCAGGGCCACCAGTCGACGGGGTTGTCGGCGTGCTGGAGCAGGTAGGGGGACGTCTCGCGGGCCAGTCGGTTCGCCATGGGGTCCATCCTGCCCCAGTACCCGCACCGCGCCGGACAGCACACCGCCGGACCTCTCCCCAGGGAGTTCACACGGCGGGACACTTGACCGCGGGTCCGGCGGGGAAGGACCCGTAGACGGGCGGGCGACGCAGGGGACGACCGGGGCCCTCGGAGGGGGAGGGGACATGCGGGACAGTCATCGGGTGGAGGCCGAACGGCTGCTGGTGCGGGCCGTGGAGGAGGAGGTGCGGCGCACCGGCGGGCGGGTGGACGGCGGGGTCCTGCTGTCCCGGGCGCGTGGCGCGCTGGACTCGATGGCGCGCTCGGCCGCCGAGGAGTACGACGCCTACACCCGGGCCCTGGACGAGGCCGGGGCCGGTCAGCTCACGTTCCGCCAGCGCTACGCCCGCGAGGGCGCGGGCACACCGCTCGCGGTGGCTGCCGTCGCGGCGGTCGCGGCGGTGGTCGCCGACGTCGCGCTGGGCACCGGCACGGGCACCGCGGTGGGCGCGGGCCTGGCGGTCGGGGTGGTGGGCGCCGCGGCGACGGTGGTGAAGGTGGTCGGCGTGCATCTGCCCGCCGCCCATCACCGGGCCGGCGCGGTCAACCAGCCGGGCGGGCCCGAGCAGTTGCGGCTGCAGTGGCTGACGGCGCTGGAGGTACGGGGCATCCGGCCGTTCCTGGACCAGCAGCGGGTGCTCGCCGCCTCCACCGGCGGCGGCAAGCCGGGGCCGAAACTGCGCGGCGCGGACAAGAGCGCGGCGGCGCGGGGGCGGACGGTGCTGGAGCAGTCGTTCGGGCAGCTCCCGGAGCCGCCGGGCGCCTTCGCGGGCCGGCGGCAGGAGACGGCCCGGCTGCGGCAGTGGGTGCGGGCGGCCCGCGCGAGCACGGAGACCAAGCCGACGGTGGTGGTGCTGCACGGGGCACCCGGCAGCGGCCGTACGACGCTCGCGGTGCGCGCCGCCCACGACCTGCGGGACCATTTCCGCGGCGCCTGCCTCGTCGACCTGCGCGGTGACACCCCCGGGGAGTCGCCGCTGCCCACCCGGGACGCCCTGCTGCACCTGCTCAACCGGCTCGGCGCGCCCCGGGAGCAACTGCTGTTCCGGGAGCGGTCCTCGGCGGACCAGCAGGTCAGACGGCTGAGCGAGCTGTACCACCAGCATCTGACGGGCGTCCCGGTCGTCGTCGTCCTGGACGACGCCAGCGACGCGGAACAGGTGCGCACACTCATTCCGGAACGGTCCGACAGCCTGGTCCTGGTCACCGCGCGCCGGCCGCTCCAGTTGCCCGCGGACCTGCCCGCCCGGGTGCACCACCTGCCGGTGGAACCGCTGGACGCGGCGGGCGCGGAGGAGCTGCTGACGTCCGCCGCGCAGGACGCGTCGGGGCCCTACGACGCCGACTCCGCCGACCTGGTCCGGGAGCTGTGCGGCGGGCTGCCGCTGGCGCTGCGGATCGCCGGTTCCGCCCTCGGACCGCGCTCGCCGCGCGCCCTCGCCGGCGACCTGGGCGCCTACGGTCCGGTGGAGCCGGTCGAGCGGGCGCTGTGGCTGCGCTACACCGACCAGCCGGAACCCGCCCGCAGGCTGCTGCGCCGGCTCGCGCTGGCCGGCCGTACCTCGCTGGGAACCGCCGCCGCTGCCGCGCTGCTGGCCACCGGCGAGCCGGAGGCGGCCAAACACCTGACGGCACTGTCCCGGGCCGGGCTCATCGACCACGTGCGCGGCAGCCGGTACCGCCTGCACGACGTGGTGCGGGCCTTCGCGCAGGCCCGGCTCCTCGACGAGGAGGAGGCGGCCGAGCGGGCGGCGGCGCAGGAACGGCTGATCGCCAACTACGCCGAACTGGCCGACTCCGTGCTGCGCCTGGTCGACGGCAACATGTCGACCCGCTCGGACCGGTTCGGGCCGCACGGCTTCACCTCGCTGGACGAGGCGCTGCGCTGGCTGGACGACGAGTCCAGCTTCATCACCGCGACGCTGCGGTACGCGGAGGGCGTCGACCAGCGCGCGGTGCTCAATCTGCTGGGCGCGCTGTGCGACTACTGCCTGCTCCGCGGCGACCTGTACCGGCTCGGTGAGATCAGCGACCTGGCGCAGGCCGTCGACCAGGGGCTGCTGCTGCGCTCGGTGCAGTGGCGCACCGGTATCGCGGCCCGGCAGCTCGGCGAGCTGGACAAGGCGCGGACCACGCTGACCTCCGTGGTCGACCTGTATCTGGAGGCCCAGCACGACGCGGGCGCGGCGCGGGCGCTGACCTCGCTCGGCATCACCCTGCACCACCAGGGCGACCTGACCGGGGCGGCGGCCAAGCTGCACGAGGCGCTGGACCTCCAGGCCTCCCCCGAGCTGGCCACCGACCGGGCGTGGACGCTGCACGCCCTGGCGGCGGTGCAACGGGACCGTTCCCGGCTGGCCGAGGCCCTGGGGCTGCTGGAGGAGTCGCTGGTCCTCCACCGCGCGGGCGAGTCGGTGCACGGCCAGGCGTGGGCCCACTTCCAGCTCGGCCAGCTGCACCTGCGCCGGGGCGACGTACCGCGCGCGGAGGCCGAGCTGCGGGCGGCCCTTGGCCTGTACGGCCGGACCCAGGACGTGCGCGGCGAGGCGTGGGCGCTGACCCAGCTGGCGCGGGCCCGGCTGGTCGCGGGCGAGGCGTCCCGCGCGGCGGAGGAACTGCGCCGCGCGGTCGGCCGGCACCGGGACAACGAGGACGCGCGCGGCGAGGCGTGGACGCTGTACTACCTGGGGCAGGCACTGGAGGAGACCGGTGACCTGGACCGGTCGGTGCGCGAGCTGGAACGGTCCCGCACGATGTTCTCCCGGATGCGCGACGTGTACGGCCTGGCCTGCGCCCGGCACCACTCGGCCCGCGTCACCCGCGACCAGCGCGCCGCGCAGACCGGCTCGCTGCGCAACTCCGGTTTCGCCCGTCAGTTGCTGGTCGACGCCCGCGCCGACTTCCACCGCATCGGCGTCGCGCACGGCGAGGCGTGGACCTGTCTGGAGCTGGCGGTGGTCGACGCGGGCAACGGCCGCACGGCGCAGGCGCTGGCCCTGTGCGACGAGGCGGTCACCCTGTTCGCCTCGTACGGCGACCGGCGCGGCGACGACTGGGCCCGCTTCCTGCGCTGCACCCTGCTGCCGTACGCCGCCCCCGGCGGGGTGGAGGTCGGCACGGCGGTGGCGCAGGAGGAGCTGGCCCAGCTCTCCCGCGCGGGCCACCCGGCCCGTGACCCCCGTCTGGAGGAGGGCCTGGGCGCCTATCAGCTCCTGCTGGAACGGGGCGTCCAGCTGGAGTCCGGCTGGCAGGCCTGGCGCCTGGGCATGGTCCCGAACCGGCACGCCCGGGAGGTCATGGGGGTGGAGGTGGAGATCAGGCAGGGGTGAGCGGCCCGGCGACGCGTCGCCGCCCGGCCGTCCACCGCGCCCCTCAGCCCTGCTGCGGCTCGACCCGGCCGGAACCCGGGGCGCCCTTGCCGGACGCCTCCGGCTCCGCGTCGGGAGCCTCCTTGAAGTCGACCTTGCCCATGTGCCGGTTCATGGACCGCATCAGGAACCACACCGCCACGGCCATCACCGCGAAGACGATGAAGCCGAGGACGCCGGGGGTGACCTTGTCCTCGTCCACCTCGGCGAGGGTGATGAGGTGCGTCATTGCCAGGCTTGCGCTTGCGCTCATGTCAGGCATTGTCCCGGATGCCCGCGAAGAGGTCGTCCTCGGGGAGGGAAGTGTCCACGAGCGACTTCGCGAGCTCGTACTCCTCGGTGGGCCAGACCTCCTTCTGGAGGTCCATCGGCACCCGGAACCACCCGCCGTCGGGGTCGATCTGCGTGGCGTGCGCGATCAGCGCCTTGTCGCGGATCTCGAAGAACTCGGCGCACGGCACGTGCGTGGTGAGCGTGCGCTCCACCCGCTCGATCTCGTTCCAGCGCTTGAGCCAGTCCCCGTAGGGCGACTCCAGGCCGCGGTCCAGCATCGCCTGGTGCAGGGCCTCGGTGCGGGGCCGGTTGAAGCCCTGGTTGTAGTACACCTTCAGCGGCTGGTACGCCGGTCCGTACTCGCTCTCCGGGTACTTCTCGGTGTCCGTCGCCCCCTCGAACGCCACCATCGTGATCTTGTGGGTCATGATGTGGTCGGGGTGCGGGTAGCCGCCGTTCTCGTCGTAGGTGGTGATCACCTGGGGCCGGAAGGAGCGGATCTTGCGCACCAGCTCGCCGGCCGCCTTGTCGACGTCCTCCAGGGCGAAGCAGCCCTCCGGCAGCGGCGGCAGCGGGTCGCCCTCGGGCAGCCCGGAGTCGACGAAGCCGAGCCACTCCTGCTTGATGCCCAGGATCTCGCGGGCCTCGTCCATCTCCTTCCTGCGCACCTCGTGGATGTTCTCCTCGATGTACGGGTCACCCTGGAGCTTGGGGTTGAGGATGGAGCCGCGTTCCCCGCCCGTGCAGGTCACCACGAGCACGTCCACCCCCTCGGACACGTACTTCGCCATGGTGGCCGCGCCCTTGCTCGACTCGTCGTCGGGGTGGGCGTGGACGGCCATCAGTCGCAGCTGATCAGTCAAGACTCGATCCTCGGTTTAGTCGGCGCCCCGGTGTCTTCAGGCGCGGTCCAATAGGTGCCGCCCCACAGGGGCGTCCGTGAGGGGCGGCGGTCGGGTGGCGAGTGGGGGCTTCTATAGTGACCGAATCGGGGGGCGAATAATTCCGGGGTCCGGCTCCGGGGCCCTACCGGGACGTCCGTCCCGCTCCTGC
Organism: Streptomyces sp. ISL-12; assembly: GCF_018614415.1. Lineage (GTDB taxonomy): Bacteria > Actinomycetota > Actinomycetes > Streptomycetales > Streptomycetaceae > Streptomyces. Next base: position 49,989 of record NZ_JAGGOO010000007.1, on the reverse strand, counting down.
CGAGAGGACGATCATGAGTACGGCGACGACGCGCCCGCCCGAGAGCCGCTACGGCCGCTCCTCGGACGCTCAGGCCGACCGCACGCTCAAGATCGTCGGCGCCGTTCTCGGGGTCGCCCTGCTCGCGCTGATCGGCTGGTTCGGCTACCACTACGTGGCGCAGAACGAGATCAGCGGCGAGGTGATCACCTTCGAGACCGGCGAGAAGTCGGTCAAGGTCCACCTCGAGGTCCACAAGGACGCCGGCGTCAGCGGCTACTGCACCGTGCGGTCCCAGGCCGAGGACGGCGCCGAGGTCGGCCGGGCCGACTTCCGCTTCACCGGCGACGAGACCCGCTTCGACAAGGTCGTCACCCTGCGTACCAAGGCCCCGGGCTCGACGGCGGAGCTGCTCGGCTGCCACGCGGACTGACCCGACCGGTCTTCGCCGGATTCCGTCGTGGCTGACCTGCGCCGACGGGAAACTGGTGGCTTATGTCCTCCCCCTTTGGCCACTCAATTGTTAGGCTCGTGGTTTCGCCCTTCCGTGGAGGAACATGTTCCTGGGTAGGGCGATGCTTTGTATTCCCAGTACGGACGAGGAGCACCTGTGACCCAGACCAGCGAGAACGTCACCTGGCTGACCCAGGAGGCGTACAACAAGCTCAAGGAAGAGCTTGACTACCTTACTGGTCCTGCGCGCACGGAGATCTCTGCCAAGATCGCCGCGGCGCGTGAGGAGGGGGACCTGCGCGAGAACGGCGGGTACCACGCGGCGAAGGAGGAGCAGGGCAAGCAGGAGCTCCGCGTTCGCCAGCTGACCCAGCTCCTGGAGACCGCCAAGGTGGGTGAGGCGCCCGCGGCCAACGGTGCCGTGGCGCCCGGCATGGTCGTCACCATCGCCTTCGACGGCGACGAGGACGACACCCTGACGTTCCTGCTCGCCTCCCGCGAGTACGCGAGCGCCGACATCGAGACCTACTCGCCGCAGTCCCCGCTGGGCTCCGGCGTGACCGGCCACAAGGTCGGTGACGACGCGGAGTACGAGCTGCCGAACGGCAAGAAGGCCTCCGTGAAGATCCTCAAGGCCGAGCCGTACAACGGCTGACCCCGCCCCACGGCCCCTGGCCCTTGATCGCTGACCGGCCCCGGCGTCCTGGTGACGGCGGGGCCTCGTCATGGTCGTGCGGCGCGTGCGGTCAGTCGAGTCGGTGTTCCCAGCGCAAGGCCGAGGAGCCCTCGATCCAGTACAGGTGCGACGCCTGACTGAGGCGGAGCTGTACTGCGTCGATGCCCGGGCGCCCTGCGGCCTCCCAGACGGTCAGGGCCTTCTCGATGTCGTCCCACAGCGGGACGGGACCGCTCTGGCGCACGGTCCAGCCGCCGTCCCCGGTGACGGCGGACTCGGCGAACGACTCCTGGTCGGGGTCGAACACGTACAGCAAGGGGTGCCGCCGCTCGTGAGGGCGCGGACGAGTTGCGCACCGGGGGCGGCGAGCTGGGCGAGGAAGGCGGGCATCCACTCCTCCAGGAGGGCCGGGGCCGCCTCGGTCCGCCGCTCGCCGTCCGCGTAGGCCGTACGGGCGGACAGGTTGCCGGACACCGGCCGCACGGCCTGCGCCCGGCCCTGCTGAACGAGGACTCCCCGATGATGCCGCCCTCGGCGTCGCCGTCCTCGTCCACGACCGATCACGCTGTTGGACAGGGCGGAGCAGTCCTTGCGCCAGTCCAGCAGGCCGGACTCGATCCGGACCGCGACAGGCGCCCGCCGACGACGAGGACCCGCACGTCGGCCGTCTTCTGTATGCGGGCCTGGAAGAGGTGGGGCTCACACGCACGCTCGTGTCCCCCCTGCCGGCGAGTCACTCATCCCACTGGGACACCCGTGCCCGAACGCAGGTCCGAACGCAGGTCCGAACGCGCCCAAAGGACTTCACGAACGAAATATCGAGGCCCGGAGCGGGGGTAGAGAACCAGCTCCGGACCTCACCGGCCAAACAGTGGACGAGCCCTCACCCGTCAGCCGAGCGGTACTTGCGCACCGCGAGCGTCCGGAAGACCGCGATGATCAGGACGGACCAGATCAGCGAGGCCCAGACGGGATGCTGCATGGGCCATGCGTCGGACTGCACGACGCCGGGGTTCCCGAACAGTTCGCGCGCCGCCTGCACGGTCGCGCTGAACGGGTTCCACTCGGCTATGTGCCGCAGCCAGGGAGTCATCTGGCTGGAGTCGACGAACGCGTTCGAGATGAAGGTCACCGGGAACAGCCAGATGAGCCCGCCCGAGGTCGCCGCCTCGGGGGTACGGACGGACAGGCCGATCAGGGCGCCGATCCAGGTGAAGGCGTATCCGAGCAGGAGGAGCAGACCGAAGGCGCCGAGGATCTTCCCGGCGTTGGTCGGCTCGGCCGAGCCCGTGCGCCAGCCGACGATCAGCGCCACGACCGCGAGGACGATCAGCGTGATGCACGTCTGGACGAGGTCGGCGACGGTCCGGCCGGTCAGCACGGCACCGCGCGCCATCGGGAGCGACCGGAAGCGGTCGACCAGCCCCTTCTGCATGTCGTCCGCGATGCCGGCGGCCGAGCCGGCGGTGGCGAAGGTGACCGTCTGGGCGAAGATCCCCGCCATCAGGAAGTCCTTGTAGATGTCCGGGTCGGTGGTCCCGCCGACGCTCATCGAGCCGCCGAAGACGTAGGTGAAGAGGATGACGAACATGACGGGCTGGATGACCCCGAAAAGGAGCATCTCGGGAATCCTGGTCATCCGGATCAGGTTCCTGCGGGCGATGACCAGCGAGTCGGCGACCATGCTCATGCGGGGCACCCCTTCCCTCGGCCCGGGCGCGTGCGGACTGTGTCGGTGACGGCACTCACTGGGCGGTCTCCTGTTCGCTCTCCTGGCCGGCTCCCCCGGACTCGGCCACGTGACCGGTGAGGGAGAGGAAGACGTCGTCCAAGGTGGGGCGGCGCAGGCCGATGTCGTCGATCTCTATGCCGCGGGTGTCCAGCTCGCGGATGATCTCGGAGAGCAGCTTCGCGCCGCCGGTGACGGGGACGGTGAGCTTGCGCATGTGCTCCTCGACCGTGGTGTCGCCCTTGCCGAAGCCGCGCAGCACCTCCGAGGCGGCCGGGAGGTGCTCGCGCTCGTGCACCACGACCTCGACGCGCTCACCGCCGGTGCGTGCCTTCAGCTGGTCGGAGGTGCCCTGGGCGATCACCCGGCCGTGGTCCACCACCGCGATGTCGTGGGCGAGGTGGTCGGCCTCCTCCAGATACTGGGTGGTGAGCAGCAGCGTCGTACCGCCGGAGACCAACTGCTTGATGACCTCCCACAGTTGCTGGCGGTTGCGGGGGTCGAGGCCGGTGGTCGGCTCGTCCATGAACATCACGGGCGGCGAGACGACGAGGGCGGCGGCGAGGTCGAGCCGGCGGCGCATGCCGCCGGAGTAGGTCTTGGTGGTCCGGTCGGCGGCGTCGGAGAGGTGGAACTGCTCCAGCAGCTCGGTCGCGCGGCGCTTCGCCTCCTTCGCGCGCATCTGGTACAGCTGACCGACCATCTGGAGGTTCTCCCGGCCGGTCAGGTATTCGTCCACCGCCGCGAACTGGCCGGACAGGCCGATGGAGCGACGTACGGCGTCGGGCTGTTTCAGCACGTCGAGACCGGCCACGACCGCCCTGCCGCGGTCCGGGCGCAACAGGGTCGTCAGGCAGCGGACGGCGGTGGTCTTGCCCGCGCCGTTCGGCCCGAGCAGGCCCAGGACCGTGCCCTCGGGAACATCGAGGTCGACGCCGTCCAGAGCCCTTACAGTGCCGAAGGTCTTCACCAGGCCCTCGGCGTAGATGGCGCCAGGCATATGAGTCTCCACGTCGTCGGGGATTCTTCGGAAAGCCTAGATTTGCCGTTCTGGTCCCGCTTTTCTGTATGTATGCGTTCTTTCGCTTCCGCGCGTGCGTTCTCACGGGACCGTGTGCCACGAGCACCGGCGGCACGGACACACGCTATCGCGATGTATCGCGTCCCACAATGGGCTCACCCGGACGAGTGACCGGGTGCGGGGGCCTGGGCCCCCGGCGAACCTCCTCGCGGCCCTACCGCATGACCGTGTAGCCCGCGTCGCGCAGCGCGTGGCCGACCTCGACGCAGTGCTCGGGGCCCTTCGTCTCCAGATGCAGTTCGACCTCCGCCTCCGTGAGTCCGAGCCGCGGATCGGTCCGCACATGGCTGACGTCCAGGACATTGGCGTCGACCGCTGACAACACTCCCAGCAGGGTGGCGAGGGCGCCCGGCCGGTCCGTCAGCCGCAGCCGGACCGCCAGGTAGCGGCCCTGCGCCGCCATGCCGTGCCGCAGCACGCCCTGCATCAGCACCGGGTCTACATTGCCCCCGGACAGCACCGCCACGACCGGGCCCTCGAACGACCCCGGCTCGGCCAGCAGCGCCGCGACCGGACTCGCCCCGGCCGGTTCCACCACCAGCTTGGCCCGCTCCAGACACAGCAGCAGCGCCGCCGACAGCTGGTCCTCGGTGACCGTGCGCACCTCGTCCACCAGGTCCCCGACGATCCCGAACGGCACGTCACCGGGCCGCCCCACCCGGATGCCGTCGGCCATCGTCACCGGCTGGGCGAGGGAGAGCGGACGCCCGGCCGCCAGCGACGGCGGGTACGCCGCCGCGCCCTCGGCCTGCACGCCCACGATCCGCACCTCGGGCCGCACCTCCTTCACCGCGACCGCGATCCCGGCCGCCAGCCCGCCGCCGCCGACGCCCACCACGATCGTGCGGACCTCGGGGCACTGCTCCAGGATCTCCAGGCCGACCGTGCCCTGGCCCGCGATGACGTCGGGGTGGTCGAAGGGGTGGATGAACACCGCCCCCGTCTCCCGCGCGTACTCCTGGGCGGCGGCCAGCGTCTCGTCGACGACCTGGCCGTGCAGGCGCACCTCGGCGCCGTACTCCTGGGTGGCGCTGATCTTGGGCAGCGGGGCGCCCTTCGGCATGAACACGGTCGAGGTCACGCCCAGCAGCGACGAGGCGAGGGCCACGCCCTGCGCGTGGTTCCCGGCGCTGGCGGCGACCACGCCGGCGGCTCGCTGCTCCGGCAGCAGGCCGGCGATCCGCACGTAGGCGCCGCGCAGTTTGAAGGAGCCGGTCCGCTGGAGGTTCTCGCACTTGAAGTGCACGGGCGCGCCGACCAGCTGGGACAGGTGCCTGCTGCCTTCCATCGCCGTCATCCGCGCCACGCCCGAGAGCATCTTCTGGGCCCCGCGCACATCGTCGAGGGTGACGGGGCGCGAAAGGTCAGCCGTGCTGTAGCTCATGACATCCAGCATCGCAGTTCACGGGCCACGCCCGTCTTCGTGACCACCGTCCGAGACCGGCTTTGCGCAGCGCCCCCACGCCCCGGGCCCGGGCCGCGTACCCTGTCCCCCAACCCAGCAGCCCTTCACGAAGTGAGCCTCCGGCCATGCCCACAACACCTGAAATGTCGATGGACATGACGACCGCCGGTGACCCCGGTCTCCTCGACACGTTGCAGCACGAGGTCGCGGTGTTCGCCCGTCGTGCCGAACAGACCCGGCTCGGCGGCGTCGGGCAGGTGCGCAACACCATGGACCGCGCCGCGTACCTGCTGCTCAACCGCCTCGACAAGGAAGGCCCGATGGGCGTCAAGGCGCTCGCCGCGAGCATGGGGATCGACTCCTCGACGGTCACCCGGCAGGTCGCCCCGCTCGTCGACACCGGCCTCGTCAAGCGCACCTCGCACCCCGAGGACGGCCGCGCGGTCGTGCTCCAGCTCTCCCAGCGCGGGGTGTCCCGGCTGGACGAGGTGCGTTCCTCCCGCCGTCAACTGATGGCCGAACTCACCCAGGACTGGGCGCCGGAGGAGCGCGAGACGTTCTGCGCGCTCCTCACGCGCTTCAACGGCGCCCTGTCCGCCCGTATGGCCCCCCAGGCGAGCGCCGGCGCGGAGACACCGCCGGTCTCCTGAGCACCGCTCGGTACGGCCGCGTACGGCTGATGCGTTCCCGGCCCTTGACCGCCGGGCCGCCCTGTCCTCAGATGAGACCGGCGGGGTCGCCCGTAGGCGGGAGGCGCGGTGCGCGAACGGCATGCGGCGCGGGGTGCCCGCCGGGCCCGGGAGTTCGAGGCGTTCGTCGCGGGCGCGGCGGGGCGGCTGCTGCATGCCGCCACCCTGTTCACGGCCGAGGCCCCGGACGACAATCCGCACGCCCGGCACCTCCTGACGCTCTCCCTCGCCCACACCTACGCGCGCTGGGACCGGCTGCGCGGCGATGACCCGTACGACCTCGCCCGCCAGTACCTCGCCACCCGCTTCGCGCGCGAGTCCTGGCACCGCCACCGCCTCCCCGGACGCGCCCGTCCGCGGCCGGCCGGTCCGCTGGCCGTGCTGAGCCCTCTGGAGCGCCTGATCCTGGTCCTGCGGCTGTACGAGGGCGTCGCCGAGGAGCAGGCCGCGGCCCTGCTGGGCCTGGACCGGGACCGGGTCCGCGCGGTCTGCGACCGGGCCACGGCGACCCTGCTGCGCGCAGCGGCACGGCCGGCCCGGGCGGCGGCACCGGAGCGGCCCCGCGCGCGGGCGACGTCATGAGCCACGCGCGCGTACGGCGGATTCCCGCCGGGGCCGCCGGGGGCACCGGCGGCGGAGGGAGGCGGCCGTGAACCGGCCCGAACGGGAGGCTGCGGTACGGCGGATCATGGAGCAGTCGCCGCCCCGGGTACCGCCCGGCCTGTACGCCGACGCCGTCCGGCTCGGCGACCGCGCGCTGCGCCGCCGGACCGCCGCCCGCCGCCTGCTGTGGCTGCTGCTCCTCACCGCCGCCGTGGCCTTCACGGTCTGGGCGCTGACCGCCCGGCCGTGGGTGGCGCCGCCGTCCGGGACGACGCCGCCGCTGACGGGCTGGTGACCGGTCAGCCCAGGGCCTGCTGGAGGTCCTCCAGCAGGTCGTCGGCGTTCTCGATGCCCACCGACAGGCGCACCAGATCGGCCGGGACCTCCAGGGCGGAACCGGCCGCGGAGGCGTGTGTCATCCGCCCCGGGTGCTCGATCAGCGACTCGACGCCGCCCAGGGACTCGCCCAGCGTGAACACCTTCGCGCGGTTGCAGACCTCGACGGCCGCCTCCTCGCCGCCCCGCACCCGGAAGGAGACCATCCCGCCGAACGCCCGCATCTGCTTGGCGGCCACCTCGTGCCCGGGGTGGTCCGGCAGGCCCGGGTACAGGACGCTCGTCACGCGCGCGTGCCGGGTGAGCAGGTCGGCGACCTTGGTGGCGTTCTCGCTGTGCCGGTCCATGCGCACCGCGAGCGTCTTGGCGCCGCGCAGCACCAGCCAGGAGTCGAAGGGCCCGGCGATCGCGCCCATCGCGTTCTGGTGGAACGCCAGCTCCTCGCCCAGCTCGGGGTCGCTGACCACCAGCGCGCCGCCGACGACGTCGGAGTGGCCGCCCATGTACTTGGTGAGGGAGTGCACGACGACGTCCGCGCCGAGGGCCAGCGGCTGCTGGAGGTAGGGCGTGGCGAAGGTGTTGTCGACGACGAGCCTGGCCCCGGCGTCCCGGGCCACCTGGGCGACGGCGGCGATGTCGGTGATGCCGAGCAGCGGGTTGGAGGGCGTCTCCACCCAGACGGCCTTGGTCTTCGGGGTGAGCGCGGCCCGTACGGCGGCGGGGTCGGAGCTGTCGGCCACCGACCACTCCACGCCCCAGCCGGTGGCGACCTTGGCGAAGAGCCGGAAGGTGCCGCCGTAGGCGTCGTTGGGGATGACCACGTGGTCGCCGGGGCGCAGCAGCGTACGCAGCAGGCAGTCCTCGGCGGCCAGTCCGGAGGCGAAGGCGAGGCCGCGGCGGCCGCCCTCCAGAGCGGCGAGGTTCTCCTCCAGCGCGGTCCGGGTCGGATTGGCGCTGCGGCTGTACTCGTAGCCGCCGCGCAGGCCGCCGACGCCGTCCTGCTTGTAGGTGGAGACCTGGTAGATCGGCGGGACGACCGCGCCCGTCAGGGGGTCGGCGGTGTTGCCCGCGTGGATCGCGAGGGTCTCGAAGTGCTGACTGAAGTGCCTGTCGCTCATGGGGCTGAGCGTAGTGCGCCGCGAGCGTCCACGACGTTCGCGAGGACGTACGGCCGGGCGGGTTTTCCACAGGCTCGGGGACAGGTTGGCCAATTGTCGGCGTGGTCTGGTTCGCTTGAGGCATGGAGATTCTCTGGGTCCTGCTGGCGCTGGTCATGATCGGCTTCGTGCTGCTCCCCGTCTTCCGGCGCCGGCGCGGCATGATCGAGCAGGTGCCGCCCGGTCATCCCGACGCCGCGGACCCCGCGCACTACGGCTTCGTCCTGGAGGAGGAGCTGGACATCCGGATGCCCGGCCCCGACCAGGACCTGATCGACGTTCTCGACCTGGTGCAGCGCACCCAGGACTACCGCGCGGCACAGCAGCTCCTCGCCGGTACGGAGGCGGAGGGCGAGCGGCGTTGGCAGCGCGTGCAGGCGTTCGCGGGCGCGGCGGCACTGGAGTTGCAGCAGCGGCCGGGCGGGGTCGCGGAGCCGCCGGGCGGCCAGTGGCTGCGGGTGTGGCGGGCGGAGAACCCCAAGGAAGCGGGCGGCGCGGCGGTGCACGCCGAGTTCCTGGTGCAGCAGGCGTGGCGGACGTCGACGCCGGGCACGGACGAGTTCCGGATCATCATGGAGGAGGCGCGGGCGGCGTGCGGCGACGCGGCGCTGCTGGCCCCCGGTGATCCGGTGCCGTACATCATCGAGTTGTCGGTGGCCCGCGGCCTGGGCTACGAGCGGGCGGAGTTCGAGCAGCTCTGGCTGAAGATCCTCGACCGCGCGCCGGCGCACATGGGGGCGCACCTGGCCGCGCTGCACTACTGGTGCGAGAAGTGGCACGGCTCCCGGGATCTGGCCTACTCCTTCGCCGAGGCCGCGGCGGCCCGCGCGCCCCGGGGCTCCCTGCTCGCCGCGATGCCCCTGTTCGCGGTGTTCGAGCACCTGCCCGAGGTCAACCTGGTCAGCGGGTTCCACCAGAGCGAGGTCGTCACCAAGGCGGTCCACGGCGCCCTGCACGCGGTCCACGGCGCCCGCCCCGACGACCCGATGTCGGCGCACGTCCGCCATCTGCTGCTGTTCTTCCTGGTCCGCGGCGAGCGCTGGGCCGAGGCCATGAACCAGCTGGTGCACATAGACGGCCACGTCGGCGCCCTCCCCTGGACCCTGTCCGCCGACCCGGCGGCCGAGTTCGCGGTCTACCGGGCCCTGGCGGTGGCGGGCTACGAGGCCAACGGGGGCAGCCCGGCGACGCTGCCGCACTGATTGCGGCCGACTCCTCGCGGTGGGCTGGGCCGGGTGTCTCCTGTCCGACCGGCGTCCCGCCCGATGGCACGTGTCCGGCACGAGTCGAAGGCGGTGTTCTGCGGTGGTCGCACCCTGCCCTGGGGTAGCTGCCGCATCCGTGGATCAATGGCGGACGGAGCTCCACCGGCCGCACAGCTCGGGCTCTCCGGCGAGGCTGTCCGGCGGTACGCGGACGGGTGGACGGTCTCCATCGCGACGTGACTCCGCTCGCCCACGAGATCCACGCACGCGTGAGCGGCGGCGATCCGGACGCCGCGGCCCGGTCGCTGCCCGAAGAGCGGGCCTACCCCGTCGCGGACGAACTGACGGCCCACCTGCGCCCATGACCGGAGCCGCGCTCCGTCAGAGGCCGAAGGGGCTGTTCGACGGGTTGTGGCCATCGGCAGCGGGTCCCCGTTGACCTTGACACGGTGACAGGGCGTTCACTGCTGTCACCTGTCACCGCTTGCCGAGGAGGCGTTCCCGATGGCCATGACAGAACCGGAAACGGAGGCGCCGCGTGCCCTCCGAGCGCTGGAGGACGACCGCGCCTCCGTACGGCTGAGCGCGGCTCTCGCGGTCGGTACGGCACCGGATCCGCGTTACGTCGACGCGCTCGTCGAGCGCTGCGCGGTCGAGCCCGAGTTCTTCGTCCGCGACATGCTGACCTGGGCGCTCACCCGGCACCCGGTGTCCCTGACGCTTCCCGCGCTGCTCCGTGAGGTCCGCTCCGCGCGGGCGCGGGCGCGGAGTCAGGCGTTGCACACGCTGTCCAAGATCGGGGACCGGCGGGCGTGGCCGGCGATCACCCGGGAACTGCTGACCGACGCCGACGACGAGGTGGCGCGCAGCGCCTGGCGGACCGCGGTCCTGCTGGTGCCGGAGGGTGCGGAACCGGGGCTGGCCGCGGTGCTGGCGACGCAGCTCGGGCGGGGCGGGCGGGAGACACGGCTCAGTCTCAGCCGGGCGTTGGTCGCGCTGGGGGAGGCGGTGACGCCGCTGCTGCGTGCCGTGGCAGCCGGCGCCGACCGGGAGGCACAGGCGCACGCGCTCGCCACGGAACGGCTGCTGCGCGACCCGGACGCGGGGTTCGAGTTCGCGATCGAGGAGGCGAAGCGCGTCGTGGCCCTCGGCGGGGCCGGCCGTCAGGAGGGACGATAGGGCGTGTTGATCGGTGAGGTGGCGCGGCGGTCCGGGGTCAGCGCCCGCATGCTCAGGCATTACGAGTCGCTGGGCCTGCTGCGGCCTTCGGGACGTACGGGCTCCGGTTACCGGGAGTACTCCGGCGAGGACATCCGGCGGATCTTCCACATCGAGAGCCTGCGGTCGCTGGGGCTGTCACTGCGCGAGATCGGGCGCGCGCTCGACGATTCCGGCTTCACGCCCTCGGCGCTCGTCGACGACCTCATCCGGCAGACGCGCCGGCGCATCGCGGCCGAGACCGAGCTGCTGACGCGGCTGCGCCGGATCGACGCCGCGGAGCCCGCCGACTGGGAGGAGGTCCTCCAGGTCGTCGCGGTCCTCCAGGCGCTGGGTTCGAAGAGCGCCGTCGACCGTCAGCGCGCGGCCCTGTCCTCGGGCGACGAGGTTCCGGTGCCGGTGGAGGCCCTGGTCGAGGCGGTACTGAGCGAGACGGACCCGAACGTCGCCGGAGCCCTGCGCTGGGCGCTGGCACGGTCGGGCGAGGGCGGCGACGGCGGTACGGCGCTGCTGGCCGACGCCCTCGGCTCACCGGTGGCGGCGGTGCGGGAACGGGCCGTCCGCTCCCTCGCCGCGCTGCCCGGCGACCGGGCCGCCGCCCGGCTGCGGGAGGCCCTCGCCCACCCCGATGCCGTGGTCCGCGGCCAGGCCGCCCTGGCGCTCGGGACGCGGGGGTCGGCGGACACGGTCCCCACGCTCGTCGACATGATCGCGGACGGCCGGAACGACACCGACGCGGCCGACGCGCTGAGCGTGCTGGCGGGCGACGCGGCGACGGCGGAGCGGATCGCCGCCGCGCTGGCCGACCGCCTCGCCCGGGACGCCTCCACCGCGCCCGCCCGGGTACGGCTGACCCAGGCGCTGGCCGACATACCGGGGCCCACGGCGTCCCGCGCCCTCGTGGAGCTGTCGTCCGACCCGGACCGCGCGGTCTCGCTCACGGCGACGTATCTGCTGCGGCTGCGCGACGCGCGGTGACGGTCGCGCAGCCCGCGGCGTCAGCCCTCGGCGCGGGCCGGCAGCCGCCAGCCCGGGCGCGGGAAGTGGCAGGTGTAGCCGTCGGGGTAACGCTCCAGGTAGTCCTGGTGCTCGGGCTCGGCCTCCCAGAAGGGGCCGACCGGCTCTACCTCGGTGACGACCTTGCCCGGCCACAGCCCGGAGGCGTCCACGTCCGCGATGGTGTCCTCCGCGATGCGCTTCTGCTCGTCGTCCACGTAGTAGATCGCCGAGCGGTAGCTCATGCCGATGTCGTTGCCCTGGCGGTTCTTGGTGCTCGGGTCGTGGATCTGGAAGAAGAACTCCAGGAGCGCCCGGTAGTCGGTCTGCTCCGGGTCGAAGAGGATCTCGATGGCCTCCGCGTGCGTCCCGTGGTCGCGGTACGTCGCGTTCGGCACGTCACCCCCGGTGTAGCCGACCCTGGTCGCCGTCACGCCCGGGAGCTTGCGGATCAGGTCCTGCATCCCCCAGAAGCATCCGCCCGCCAGCACGGCCCTCTGCGTCTGCGCGGCCATCGCGGCCTCCACTCTCTGTCACTTCAGTGTCACTGAATCACTCGGGCCCCTCGGCTCACACACCACGGGCGCCCACGGCCACCCGTCACAACGCACGAGCACCCCGCGCGATTCCGCGCCCGCCCACTGGGACGTGCGCCCGGGTGTGAAGAAAACCGGTGGCCACCGGCGCGGGACGCGTCGACGCTGTACCCCATGGAACGACCGCAGCGCGAGATCCGGGCGGCCTACGGGCCGTCGACGATCACCGTCTACCAGGCCTACCCGCCGGAACTGGGCCTGCCCGCCGCCCGGGACGGGAGGTTTCCCGCCGCGTGGAAGCGCGACCGCATGACATGGATCAAGCCGTCGTTCCTGTGGATGATGTACCGCTGCGGCTGGGCCACGAAGCCCGGGCAGGAGACCGTGCTCGCCGTCGAGATCACGCGGGACGGGTTCGAGTGGGCGCTGCGCAACGCGTGCCTGTCGAGCTACGTACGCGGGCTGCACGCCGGCCCCGACGCCTGGCGGAGCGAGCTGAAGCGCTCGCCGGCCCGGGTGCAGTGGGACCCCGAGCGGGACCTGCGTTCGCGGCCGCTGCCGTACCGGTCGCTGCAGCTCGGGCTCTCCGGTGAGGCCGTACCGCGTTACGCGGACGAGTGGACGGTCTCCGTCCGTGACGTGACCCCGCTCGCCCGCACGATCCGTGAGCACCTCGCCGCCGGTGATCCGGACGCCGCGCACCGGCTGCTGCCCGAGGAGCGGCCCTACCCCGCCGCGGACGGCCTCCTCGCGCACCTGCACTCCTGATCGGAGCCGCGGGCCGCCGCGCCGGGCGGCGTCAGCGGTGCGGGTCGGTGATCTCGCGCAGCGCTTCCAGGGCCTGCCTCAGCTGCCGGGTGCGCGCGGGGCCCAGGTGGGCCGTCCACTGCTCCTGGACGTCGCGGACGACGGGCAGGCTCAGTCCGACGCGTTCATGGCCGCGGGCGGTGAGGGTGACCAGGCGGGCCCGGGCGTCGCGCGGGTCGGGCACCCGTCGGGCGTAGCCGGCCCGTTCGAGCTGGTCGACGATCGACCCGGGGGTCTGCTTGCCGAATCTCCGGCCCCGCCCTGTCCCTGCCGCTGCTCTCGACCGGACGCACCGCCGCCTGCCTGGACACCCTCCGGGGTGACGGCGTCGAACGGCTCAGGTCCTCGGCGGGCCTGTGAACGGCCGGAGCGCGGGGAGGCACCTGGCCGAGAGCGTGGCATACGGCCGCTCCCCCGCCGCCGGTCCCCATGAGGGGAACAGCTGCGGGGGGGTCGTCGCGTCGATCAGATCGTCGCCGTGTCGATCACGAAGCGGTAGCGCACGTCGCTGGCGAGCACCCGCTCGTAGGCCTCGTTGATCTGGCTCGCCTCGATCAGCTCGATCTCCGCGCCGATGCCGTGCGCGGCGCAGAAGTCCAGCATCTCCTGCGTCTCGGCGATGCCGCCGATCATCGAACCGGCCAGGTTCTTGCCGCCGCCGATGAGGGAGAAGAGGTTCAGCGAGATCGGCTCCTCGGGGGCGCCGACGTTGGCCAGGGTGCCCCGCGCCGTCAGCAGGCTCAGGTACGCGCCGAAGTCCAGGGGCGCCGAGACCGTGGAGACGATCAGGTCGAAGGTGCCGGCCAGCTCGGTGAAGGTCGCCGGGTCGCTGGTGGCGTAGTAGTGGTCGGCGCCCAGCTTGAGACCGTCGTCCTTCTTGCGCAGCGACTGCGACAGGACGGTCACCTCGGCGCCGAGGGCGTGCGCGATCTTGACGGCCATGTGGCCGAGACCGCCCAGGCCGACGACGGCGACCTTCTTGCCGGGGCCGGCGCCGAAGCGCTTCAGCGGGGAGTACGTGGTGATGCCGGCGCAGAGCAGCGGCGCGGCCTCGTCGAGGGACAGGCCGTCCGGGATGCGGACCGTGAACGCCTCGTCGACGACGATCTTCTGCGAGTAGCCGCCGTAGGTGGGCTCACCGTCGCGGCCGATGGCGTTGTACGTGCCGATCTGGCCGCGGACGCAGTACTGCTCCTGGCCCGCCTTGCAGTTCTCGCACTCGCGGCAGGAGTCGACCATGCAGCCGACGCCGACGCGGTCGCCGACCTTGAACTTCGTCACACCGGGGCCGACCTCCGAGACGACACCGGCGATCTCGTGGCCGGGGACCATCGGGAAGATGGCCTCGCCCCAGCCCTCACGGGCCTGGTGGATGTCGGAGTGGCAGATACCGGCGTACTGGATGTCGATCAGGACGTCGTGCTCGCGGACGTCCCGCCGCTCGATGGTGGTGCGCTCCAGCGGAGCCTTGGCGGCGGGGGCGGCGTACGCGGCGACAGTGGTCATGCCGGGTTCTCCGGAATCTTCGTAGCGGGGTCTTGCGAAGCGCCGGCCGGCCGGTCGGCCGGGGCGCGTCATCCAGCGTGCCGTCCGGGCGGGCTGCCACCCAGACCACGGTTTTGCGTACGTCCGCCGTGCGTACCACTGACAGGATCAGGCTCCTGTGCGTACGACCGCCTGTGTCCAGGAATACGGACGGGGATACTGGAGAGCATGGACGTACCGCCCGCATCCGCATCCTCGCCCGCACCCGGCGCCGGCCCGGGCCTGGACCAGCGCGCCGAGCTGAGCGAGTTCCTGCGCACCCGGCGGGCCCGGCTGAAGCCGGAGGACGTCGGGCTGCCCTCGTACGGGCGGGCCCGCCGGGTGCCGGGGCTGCGCCGGGAGGAGCTGGCGCAGCTCGCCGGGGTGTCCGTGGCGTACTACACCCGCCTGGAGCAGGGCAACGGGCGGAACGTGTCGGCGGAGGTCCTGGAGGCCATCGCCCGCGCGCTGCGGCTGACCGACGCCGAGCGCGCCCACCTGACGCACCTGGCCAAGCCGAAGCAGCAGCGGGGCAGGCACGCGGTGCGGGCCCAGCAGGTGCGGCCGGAGCTGCGGCAACTGCTGGACTCGATCGACACGGTCCCGGCGTACATCACCGGCCGGCGCACCGACGTCCTCGCCTACAACTCGCTGGCCTCGGCCCTCTTCGGCGACTGGGACCGGATGCCGGCCCGGGAGCGGAACTGGGCCCGGCTGGTGTTCCTGCGGCCGGACTACCGCGAGCTGTTCGTGGAGTGGGACGGGAAGGCCTCCGACATCGTCGGCTACCTCCGGATGGACGCCGGCTGCCACACCGACGACCCGCTGCTGGCCTCACTGGTCGGGGAGCTGTCGATGAAGAGCGGGACGTTCCGGCGGCTGTGGGCCGCGCACGATGTGAAGGAGAAGAGCCACGGCGTCAAGCGGATGCGGCATCCGCTGGTCGGGGAGCTGACCCTGTCCTTCGAGACGTTCCGCCTGGTGGACGACGCGGACCAGTCCCTGATCACGTACCACGCGGAGCCGGGCTCCCCGTCGGCGGACGCGCTGCGCCTGCTGGCGAGCTGGAGCGCGGAGACGACCGCGGCACGGCCGGCCTGACGCGTCGCTCCGTCCCGGCCGGCGCCGGTCCCCGCCGCTCAGACGTCCCTCGCGTTCGCCGGCAGCGTGCTCCACAGCGCCAGGTAGTCCGCGTGCATGCAGGACAGCGCGAGGTGCCGGTCGCGCACCTATAGGTCAAGGCCTCCCGATACGTCGAAACCCCGCAGCATGCTGCGGGACGTGGCCACGTCCATGCCGTTCAGCAGCATGACCGTCGGGTAGTACCGGCCGGTGAGGCCGTAGGTGGACGGGGAATCCCGGATGTCTTCGATGCGCCGGCTGTCGTTCAACTACCCTCGCGTTCATGCTGCTTCGCGGAATGTTACGAGTAGTCATGATATTCGCCGTGGCACTGACGGGGGTAGTCGCGAGTGGTGTGACGGCGCGGGCGGGCGAGGAGCCGTTGCTGTACTTCAACCACGCGTACGGGGTGCTCGACCGGGAGACCGCCGACGCGATCGAGGGCTCGGCGTATCTGCGGGAGTTCGCCGACTTCCAGGTGCGGACCACGACCGGGGCGGACGGGCGGACGTGGACCGGGCGTTATCTGATGGGGCGCGAGACGTACGTCGAGCTGTTCGGGGTGGGCGACCTGCCCGGCCAGGACGGCACGCTGGGCTCCGCCGGGCTCGGGGTGTCCGTCGAACGCGCCGGTGACCTGGCGAAGGTCGTCGAGCGGCTGCCGGAGTACGGCGTCCCCGAGCCGGTCGAGTTCCAGCAGACCCGTGACTTCGGGGACGGGGTGCCGGTGCCGTGGTTCGACGCGGTGTTCACCGACACGCGGTACGACGCCTTCGGGGCGTGGGGGATGGAGTACCGGCCCGAATACTTCGCCGACCCGCGCGGCAACACGGAGCCGGCGAGCGGACCGGGGGACGTCGGCCGGGAGCGGTACCTCTCCGACGGCTACCGGGATCACCTGATGCGGAACGTGACGTCCGTCCGCCTCGGGGTGACGGAGGGGGACCTGGCCGACACGGTGCCGCTGCTGCGCGCGGGCGGGTTCGCGGTGCGGACGGTGGCGGGCGGTGGCGTCGTCGCGGACGACGGCACCACGAGGATCCGGCTGGACGCCGTCGCCCGCGATCAGGCGGGGCTGCGGTCCCTCGGTTTCGCCCTCGACCGGCCGGTGGCCGAGCGGCACGTGGAGCGGATCGGGAACTCCACGCTCGTGGTCGGGCCGGGGGCCCGGGCCGGGTGGAGTTTCACGAGCGGCGAGGAGTAGCGACGACCGGTTCGCCAGCGGTGTTGCCGGGCCGGCCGGGTTCACAGGCAGCTGACGCCGGTCAGCTTCTCGGCCACCGCCCACAGCCGTGCGCCGACGGCCGGATCGGCCGCCTCCTCGCTGAGCCGGGCGTCGGTGACCCGGCCCCGGGTCTCCCACAGCCCGGCCGGCCCGAAGAACCGGCCGCCCCGCACACCGGGCTCGGTCGCCGCGCGCAACTGCGGCAGCGCGCCCCGCTCCACCGGCTGGGTGGCCAGCAGACCGGCCGACGCGATCAGCCGCCCCAGCCGGCCGCGGTGTTCCCACGCCCGGGGGGTCAGGTTGGTGCGGGTGAGACCGGGGTGGGCCAGCACGCTGACGACCGGCGAGCCGGCGGCGCGCAGCCGGCGGTCCAGCTCGACGCCGAAGACCGTGGTGGCGAGCTTGGAGCGGCCGTAGGCGGTGGCGGGCCGGTACCCCCGCTCGAACATGAGGTCGTCGAAGTCGAGGTGCGCGGTCTTGTGGGTGATCGAGCTGAGACTGACCACCCGGGCCGCGGGCGCGGCGGCCAGCGGGCCGAGCAGCAGGCCGGTCAGCGCGAACTGGCCCAGCAGGTTGGTGCCGAGGTGCAGTTCGAAGCCGTCGGCGGTGGTGCGGCGCGGGCCGAGCAGCACCACGCCCGCGTTGTTGACCAGCAGGTCGATCACCGGGTGGTCGGCGGCCAGCCGCTCCGCGAACGCCCGGACCGAGGCGAGGGAGGCCAGGTCCAGTTCGCGGACCTCGGTGTCGCCGCCGATCCGGCGGGCGGCCTCCTCGCCGGCCGCGGTGTTCCGTACGGCGAGCACGACGTAGGCGCCGCGGCGGGCCAGTTCGGCCGCGGTGACCAGGCCGAGCCCCGAGTTGGCGCCGGTCACGACGGCGGTCCGGCCGTGCTGGTCGGGGATGTGGTCGGCGGTCCATTCGGTCATCCGCTGCTCCTGGGGTGTGGTGGTGCCGTGGGGCGACCACGCTAGGAGCGCCGCGCGCTGGTTCCGTCGTTCCCGTCTGCCTAGGTCTGCGGGACCTACCTTCGGCGCCCGGCCGGACGGCACACTGGCGGCATGACGCATCCGTACGCCCGTGAACTCGGCGACTTCCTGCGGGCCCGGCGCGGCAGGCTGCGGCCGCAGGACGTCGGCCTGGAACCGGGCGGCCGGCGCAAGGTCACCGGGCTGCGGCGGGAGGAACTGGCCCTGCTGGCCGGGCTGAGCACCGACTACTACCAGCGGATGGAGCAGGGCCGGGAGGTACGTCCGTCCGACGACGTCCTGGACGCGCTGGCCGGCGCGCTCGGCCTCGACGACGCGGAGCGCCGCCATCTGTTCGGCCTGGCCCGCGCCGCCCGCCGGCCCGTTCCCGCCCGCGGTGACCACGGTCCGGAGCGGGTGCCGGACGGCACCCGGCGGCTGCTGCGGGTGCTGGACACCCCGGCGGTCGTGCTCGGCCGGCACCTCGACCTGCTCGCCTGGAACCCGCTGGCCGAGGCGCTGCTCGGCAGCCCGGGGGACCGTCCGCGCGACCGGCTCAACATGCTCCTGCTGATGTTCGACGACACGCTGACCGGCGAACGGAGCTGTCCGGACTGGGAGCGGCAGGCCCTGGAGTACATCGGCATGATGCGCGCCGCCGTCGCCACCGACCCCACCCATCCGCGCGCCACCGCGATCGTCGGCGAACTGTCCATCCGCAGCGCGGAGTTCCGCCGGCTGTGGGCCCGGCACGACGTACGCACGTCGGTCAGCGGAACCAAGACCTTCCGGGTCCCCGAGGTCGGCGACCTCGTCCTGGACTGGGACACGTACCCGCTGCCCGGCGCTCCCGGCCCGTTCCTGCTCGTCTTCACCGCCGAGCCGGGCAGCCCCGACGCGGACCGGCTGCGCCTGCTGGCGTCGCTGCGCGCCACCCGCTCGCCCGGCGCGGAGTAGCGACGGCGGACGGCGGCGGGCGAGCCGCGTCCTGGGGCGGGCCCGGACCCCATCCTCGAAAACGGTGAACACTTGGGGCCGAAGTGTTCACCGTTTTCGGCACCCCCTCTCTCTCCGGCCGGTATCCGCCGCCTCCAGGGCGGAGGTCTACGTGCGACAGCCACCCCCTACGCTGCGACGCACGCGCGGATACTCACCCGCCCCGCCCGACCACCAACCAGCCCCAGGGAGACCAGCGATGACCCGCACGCGTTTCGACATCCCCGACCGTGACGTCCTCCAGGCCCGGCAGAAGCTGGTCCTCGACCACTTCCACGACGAGGTCGTCCACGCGTGGGACGACGTGCTGTCGACCTTCCCGCACCCGCACTACGAACTCGTCCCGACCATGACCGTGCACGACGGCGACTCCGCGGTCCGCGGCTACTACCACGAGACCCGCGTCGCCTTCCCCGACCAGGACCACGAGATCATCGAGCTGCGGCACAGCGCGGACGCCGTCATCGTCGAGTTCTGGCTGCTGGGCACCCACCGCGGACCGCTCGGCAGGATCCCGCCCACCGGCGGTCGCTTCCGGGTCCGTATGACCGCGTACTTCCTCTTCGACGAGGACGAGCGCCTGATATGCGAGCGGGTCTACTTCGACACCCTCTCCATGCTCCGTCAGCTCCTCAAGGCGCTCGACTTCAAGAACCCGCGCGACCTGCTCAAGCTCGCCAAGGCGGTGAAGGGCCTGGCATCGATGACCCGCGAACCCGATCCGCGCCTGCTGTCCACCACCGTTCCGGCCGACCTGCGGGGGTGACGGAGCGGTCCGGGGAGGTACCTCGGAAAACAGTGAACACTTGAGGCCGAAGTGTCATCCGTTTTCCGGTGCCCTATCCGGCGGCGGTGGCCCGCAGGCGGTCCAGCTTCTGCGCGTCCGGGGTGCCGGGTTCGGCCGTGAACGTCATGATCCGCACGTCGTGGTCCGGCACCTTCAGCACATCGCTGTCCAGCACGATCTCCCCGACGAGCGGGTGCCGGATCCGCTGGTCGCCGCCGAGTCGCGAGCCCAGCGTCGCGGTGGCCCACAGCTCCCGGAAGCCGGCGCTGGCCCGCCAGGTCTCCCGCACCAGCTCGTCGAGTTCCCGCTCCCCCGGGTACGCGGCGCGAGCGAGCCGCAGATCGGCGACGAGGGCCGCCCCGTCGGCGGCGAAGGGGAAGAGCGGGGCGCGGCCGGTCTCGGCCGGCGGTTCGGCGAAGACCGCGCGCACCAGGTTCCGTTCCCTCGGTGGCCGGGATGCCGGGTCACCCAGCAGGGCCGCCCAGGACCGGGTCCAGGACAGCAGGGTCCACGAGGCCGAGAACACGCCCACCGGGATGTCTCCCCAACGGCTGATCAGCCGGTCGACGCTCCGCGGCACCTCCTGCGGAATCCGCCCCGGTGCCGGCGGGAGAAGCCCCGCGACCAGGTGCAGATGACACGTCTCGTCGTCCGTCAGCCGCAGCGCGCGGGCGAGCGAGGCGACCACCGGGCGGGACGGGCGCCGGGCCCGGCCCTGTTCGAGGCGCAGCAGGTAGTCGACGGAGATCCCGGCGAGCGCGGCGAGTTCCTCGCGGCGCAGTCCGGCCGTCCGCCGGCGTCCCGTGGCCGGCAGGCCGACGTCGTCCGTCGTCAGGCGGTCCCGCCAGGCACGCAGCGCCTCGCCCAGGGAGTTGTCCGGCACGCTCATGGGCCCAGTCTCGCCCACCGGGCCGTCCGCAGCCTGGTACTGCGGTTCGGGGGTTACGCCGGGTACTGGCCGGCCCGCGCGCGGCGATCGATGCTCGGCGCGAGCGCCCCACCGGATCGGAGTCACCCATGCGCACACACCTCGCCGTCCGACTTGCCCTGGCGGGCATGACCCTGGGGCTCACCACGGTCCCGGCACCGGCGGGAGCGGCCACGCCGCCCCTGTCGCACCCGCGCGTCGTGGCCCACTTCGACCGGCCCGCCGGGCAGGCGGCGGAGAGCGTCGTCGTGGAGCCGGACGGTTCGGCCGACGTCGGCCTCGTCCTGTCCCGCCAGATCGCGCACGTATCCCTCGACGGCCGCGTCGAGGTGCTGGCCACCATGCCGCTGCCGGCGGACGGAGGGGTGAACACCCCCGTCGTCGGCACCGCCAATGTGACCGGCATCGAGCGCACTTCGGACGGCACCCTCTACTTCCTCTACTCCGCCGGTGACGGCGGCCTGACCGGCCTGTGGAAGCTGCCCCCCGGCGGCGGCGAGCCGACGCGGGTCGCGGCTCTCCCCGCGACGAGCTTCGCCAACGGGCTCGCCCGGGACGACCGCACGGGGGACTTCTACATCACCGACTCCACGCGGGGAAAGGTGTGGCGGGTCCCAGCGCACGGCGGCACGGCCACGGTCTGGGCCGACGGCCCTGCCCTCGCCCCGACCGGCTTCTTCGGCGCCAACGGCGTGAAGGTGCACAACGGCGCGGTGTGGGTGTCCAACATCGACCGCGGAACGATCCTGCGCATCCCCCTCACGGTCACGGGCGGGGCCGGCCGACCCCAGATCAAGGCGTCGGGACTGGACAGCGTCGACGACTTCGCCTTCACGGGCCGGGGAGACCAGCTCCTGGCCGCCCTCAACATCCCCAGCGAGGTAGTACTCGTCACCCCCGGCCGCCCCGCCCGCACCGTCCTCGACACGCGCGACGGACTCCAGAACACCACGTCCGTCGCCGTCACCGGCACCACCGCCTACGTCACCAGCGGCGCCCTCACCACCGGCGGCGACGCCAACCTCCTGACCGCCCGCCTCACTCAACCTCGCTGAGCAACCGGCCCCAGCCGCACCGCCCCGACGAAGGCCCCCCAAGCGGACGCGGTGACCAACAGCACCGGTCCGTCCGGAACATTGGGCCGCCGTCGCCGTTGCTTTAGCTGCTCTTGCGCCACGCCCGAAGGGCGGAGGCTTACGAGTGCCTGCCCTTGCGATAGTCCTCTGCCGCTTGTTCGATGAGCTTCAGGGACACCTCCGGAGACAGTGCGGCTGCCCTGAGCCGACCGTATGCCTTGGCATACTGCCGCACGAGGGCCGGGTCATCGACCAGCTGGCCGCTGTACATGCCCTCCGTGTACATGACCGGCGGCGCATCGGCAAAGGTCATGAACCGTGTGGTGCCCATCATGAACGGGTGGGCACCCCCGTTCCGCGGCAGGATCTGCGGAATCACCCGGCGCCTGCGTGCGACTTCGGCAAGGTGCGCGAGTTGGTCGGCCATGGCGTCGGGCGGGACGATCGGCTCACGCAGGATCGACTCGTGCAGCACGAGCCAGCTGTCGGGTGCGTGTTGATCCTCGAGCAGCCACGCCCGCGCCCGCCGGGCCTCGATCTTCGCCACCACCGCCTCCTCCGACTCCTGCGGGTGAGCCGCCAGGACAACAGCTCGGATGTACGGCTCCAGTTGAAGCGGCCCCGGAATCAGAGCCGGGCCCCACTCGTCGATCTCCTGAGCGCGTTCCTCCATCTCCACGGTGTTGATGAAGTACTCGGCGTGGCCGCCCCGCCGGGCCTTGCGCACATCCTCGCAATTGCGCTCGAAGAACTTGTCCGTCCCCAGCACCCGATCCACATGCCGGGCCAGATCCATCGGCATCCGGCGTTCCCCGTGCTCGATGTCGCTGAGGTACGACTTCCCGTAGAAGCTCCCTTCGAGGAGCCCCTCCAGCGACAGCCCCGCCGCCTCCCTCTTCCACCGCAACTCCTTGCCGTAGAAGGTCGGGACGCTCATCGAGCCGTCGATGTCCTTGCGCCGTGCCATGGCCCTGCCCTCTTCCGCATTCCGTGCCGCCTACGCGAGACCCCTTTCACGGTAGGGCGCCCGACGTCACCCTGTGAGGGATTCGTCACTGCCCGCACACGGAAAGGTGCCGCCCTCATGCTCCAGCCCCGCTCCCTGGAAGACGACTTGGCCCGCCGCGTGGACGAACTCCGCGCCGCGCTCGCCCTGCACGGCATCACACTCCCCTCCCTCCGCGTGGACCCGTTGACCTTCGCCGGGGCGTACGCGCCCTCCGCGGGACTGATCGCGCTCGGGAGCTGCGACACCGCCACGGCCCGCGCGCTCACCACGGCCCTCCGGACGGCGGCACCGGCGTGACCGTCGACGTCCACCTCCTCGCCACGCCCAAGGCCGTCCCCGAACTGCGCCGTCTGCTGCGCCACCACGCCTACGACGTCCTGCTCTGCGCGAGCGAACTGCTCACGAACGTCATCGACCACCTCGGCGAGGGCACCCCCGTGTCCGTCCGCGTCCACGACACCGGGACCGGCCGCGTCCGTGTGGAGGTCACCGACCCCGACCCGCGTGCCCTGCCGGTCCTGTGGTCCGCGTCGGACAGCTGCGAGTCCGGACGTGGACTCGCCCTCGTCGACGCGGTGGCGGCGCGGTGGGGTGTGGAGCAGGGCGCGGACCACAAGACGGTCTGGTGCGAGGTGACGGCCGAGCCGTCCGCCCCGCAGCCGGTCACCCTTTTCCTGAGGTGTTGAGCGGTTTACGCCAGGGCATCATCCTTGCGAATGGGGGGAGATGCCATGAGTGAGCCGAGCTGCGACCATGACAACATCGGCAAGATCATCGAACTGCGCATGAAGGAATACGATTCCCTCCGGTCCGAGGTGGTGCAGAGAATCGGCGCGCGGCAGCAGTTGGCCGGATATGCGGGCGCGGCCACTGCCATCGCGGCAACGCTCGGCAGTGAACTGGGTTACTGGCGCATCGTGATCACGTCGGCCGTGGTCGTCGTCGCTTATTGGTACCTGCGGGACAGCAATGACGCTATTCAGCGGGTAGGCAGGCATCTGCGTCTCATCGAAGAAGACGTGAACACCCTTGCTCGCAGCGCCTACGGGCGTGAGGTCCTCTCCTGGGAATCCAGCAGGCAGGTTGCCCGGAACGGAGAGAAGAAGACGTGGAAGTTGGTCGGCCGTATCGGCGGGTGGCACCGCGATGATCCGAGTGTGAGGGTGCCGCAGCCGCGAGGCGACGCCGAGCCTCGGCCTGACGGTCGACCCACCTCTTGAGCGCAGGAGTTCGTACGGCGAACACCCGTCGCGCGGGTCGCGCACGGCTTCGACGCCGCCCCTATCATGCTGCTCCATGAGCCAGCTGCTGACCCTGGAAGCCCCGGACAACGCGCGTCCGGTCCGCCTGCACACGGAGCGAGGCGTCTTCGCTGGGCTCGATGTCAGACCTGACGGACGAGTTTCTCCTTCCGCAGGGACGGCCCTGCTGGTTCCTGGCTTCATGGGCAGCAAGGAGGATTTCCTGCCCTTGTTGTCCCCCTTGAGCGAAGGGGGCATACGCGTAGTGGCCATCGACAACCGCGGGCAGTACGAAACCGGTTCGGCCTCGTCGGAACCCTCGTACGCGCGGGACGACCTCGCACGCGATCTCGTGGCCGTCGTCAAAGCGCTCGGTACCGGACCCGTCCATCTGATGGGTCACTCGTACGGAGGTCTGCTCGCCCGGGCGGCCGTCCTCGCCACCCAGGGAGATCCCGACCTCTGGGCGTCCGTCACCTTCATGAATTTCGGTCCCGCCGGCGTTTCGGCCGCGCAGCAGGAGCGGCTCCGCTTGCTGCTTTCCGTCGTCGGATCGATGACGCTTGCCGATATGTGGCCGTTCGTGAAAAACAAGGAAGTGACCGCGCTTCCGGACGTGGAGGAATTCATGGAGCGGCGGTGGCTGAGCAACAGCCCACAGCAGTTGGCGGCCGCGGCG
The DNA here is from genome assembly GCF_018614415.1 of Streptomyces sp. ISL-12. GTDB lineage: Bacteria > Actinomycetota > Actinomycetes > Streptomycetales > Streptomycetaceae > Streptomyces. The sequence goes on along the minus strand of NZ_JAGGOO010000007.1, from coordinate 25,567 downwards.
CAGCAGATGCTGAGCGAAACGGACGAGACGTCTCGGCTGGCGGTCCTGTCCGTCCCGAAGTTCGTGATCTCGGGTACGCCTGATGAAACGTGGCCGCCCGAGGGGGTCGAGCGAATGGCCCGTGCACTCGGGGCCCGGTTCATCCGGAGCGAAGGCGGTGGGCATTCACCCAACGTCCACCGGCCTGCCGAGACGGCGTCGGCGCTGCTCGGCTTCTGGCGTTCCCGCCGGGAAACGGCGGTCGTCTGACCGGCCGGTCCGGGGATACGGCCGGGGCCCGCCGGAGTCGGTGACTCCGGCGGGCCCCGGCGTTCGTTGCGGGCTAACGGCTCACTTGCCGTAGTAGGCGTTGTACAGCGAGATCATCGACGTGTTGCCCTTCTTGTCGGTGATCTTGGCGCGGAACGAGATGCCCTTGCCCTTCGACGGGTTCTTGACGGTGATCTTGCCCTTGGTGACGGTGACCTTCTTCCAGGTCTTGCCGGTGTCGTAGGAGGCGTAGACCACCAGCGACTTCAGGTTGGAGCCCTTGGCGGGGCCCTCCACCGTGACCGGGATGACCGCCTTCTGGCCGGCCGTCTTCTTGCTGTCCAGCGTCACGGTCGCGCCGAAGCGGGCCGAGGAGGCGGGCAGCTGGGTGCGGGCGCTGGTCTTCTTGGAGCGGAAGGTCCAGGTCGCGTCGATCCGGCTGGCCGCCGCGGCGACCTTGGAGGACCGCTTCACCGACGTGGTCAGCTTGTACGCCGCGTCACCGGACGGGACCTTGAACTCCCTCTCGCCGAACAGCGGGTCATCGTTGGAGCCGACCTTGGTGCCGTTGCGGTAGAGCGTCGTGGTGACCGCGGAGAAGTCCGACGAACCCGCGTGGCGCTTGCCGTCGGCGAACAGCGGGATGAGGCCGCTGATGCCGTTGCCGTCACGGAAGACGCCGTACTCGGAGGTGACGCGCGGGGAGAAGACGCCCGTGTTGAACGTCGTCGAGTAGCTCTTGCCCGCCTTGTAGATCTGCTCCAAGTCCTGCGCGTAGAAGGCCTCCGGGATCGGGAAGCCCTCTTCGTCGTTGCCGCCGTACTGCATGAAGGACAGGTTCCACCGGACGTCCGACGTCGTGGACAGGTGCAGGGTGTGAACGCCGGGCAGGGTCTGCGGGACGCTGGTGCCGGAGCCGCCGCCGCTGGCCGGGATCCAGCCGACCGCGCTGACGTCGCCCGTCTTGCCGGCGGCCGAGGCACCCAGGGACGCCTTCACCGTGGCCAGCTCGCCGGCCTTGTAGTGCCGGGTGTAGCCGGTGGCGAGCTTCTTGACCGCACCGCCGGCGACGGTGTCGTACTGCTCCTTGGTGCCCTTGGCCCAGTGCGCGTCCCACTGCTGGGTCACGGAACCGTCGGTGATCTCCGGGCCGAGGTGGCGGGTGCGGAAGTTGGCGTAGGAGTCCAGGAACCAGCCGAAGCTGAAGCCGCCGTCGGCGGTGTCCACGCTGAAGTCGGCGGAGCCGAGGACCGGCTCGGCGGCCTTGTCGGGCACCGTGATGTCGACCGGCTTCGCGGTACGCGCGTCCAGCGTGATCGTGGTGTCCTTGGTGATGCTCAGCTTGGGCTGGGCCAGCCAGTCGGCGCCCTCGTACTTCTCCGGGTCGGCGCTGACGTAGAGCGAGGAGTTGAGGATGTAACCGCCCTTGGGCACGCGCACGGTGACGGTGCCGTCGGTCTCGTACGGGTTGTAGAACTCGTCGGCGGCCAGGCCGGAGATGCCGGCCAGGTCGACGTTGTAGTTGGCGGTCGGCTTGCCGTCCCGGCCGATGGCCTTCAGCGTGACGTCGTAGGACTCCACCTCGCGCTGGACCGCCGCGGCGGTCCGCACGCTCTGGCCGCCGCCCGTCGCCGTCACGTACGCCGAGTACGCGCCGTCGACGGTGCCGCCGAGACGGGTGTCGGCGGTGAGGTTGACGGAGGCGGTGCCGCCCGCGGGGACGGTGACCGTGTCGGCGTCCAGGGTGAAGAAGCCGGCCGGGGCCGCCTTGCCCTTGGGGTCGGTGGCCGTCGAGGACAGCTTGAGGGTGACGTCCTCGGTGCCGAGGTTGCGGTACGTCAGCTTCTCGGTGGCCGGCTGGTCGTCGGCGTGCGGCCACTGCTGCGGCGCGAAGCTGAGCGCGGACTGCTCGGCGATCACGGTCTGGTCGATCGCCTTGTCGACCTGGATGCGGCCCGAACCCTGCTGGAACGGCGTGTAGGCGCCGTTGCCCTTGGCGGAGCCGGTGAGGACCGCCTTCAGCTCGGTGTACGTCCAGTCCGGGTGCTGCTGCTTGAGGATCGCGGCCGCGCCCGCGACGTGCGGGGTCGCCATCGACGTACCGGAGATGGTGACGTAGCCCTCGGGGTTCTCACCCTCCTCCTGGGCGATGACACTGCCGGCCGCGGAGGCCGCGGTGATGTCGACGCCGGGGGCGGTGACGTCCGGCTTGATCTGGCCGTCGAGGCCGGGACCGGTGCTGGAGAAGCTCGCGAGCGCGTCCTTGTCGTCGACGGCGCCGACGGTGAGGGCCGCGGCGGCGCTGCCCGGGGAGCCGATCGTCTCGTCGCCGAACTCGCCGTCGTTGCCGGCGGCGATGGCGAAGAGGATGCCCTTCTCCGCGGAGAGCTTGTTGACCTCGGCCTCGAGCGGGTCGATCTCGGGGGTGTCGCCGCCGCCGAGGCTGAGGTTGACGATGTCGGCGCCCTGCTCGGCCGCCCACTCCATGCCGGCCAGGATGCCGGAGTCGTCGCCGTAGCCGTTGTCGTCGAGCACCTTGCCGTTGAGGAGCTGGGCGCCGGGCGCGACGCCCTTGTACGTCCCGCCGCCCTTGGCGCCCGTGCCGGCCGCGATGGAGGCGACGTGGGTGCCGTGGCCGAACTTGTCGGTGGCGTCGGCCGCGGTGGTGAAGTTCTTCGCCGCGACGACCTGGCTCTTCAGGTCGGGGTGGGTGGCGTCGACGCCGGTGTCCAGGACGGCGATCTTGACGCCCTTGCCGTCGTAGCCGGCCTCCCACGCCTGCGGGGCGCCGATCTGCGGGACGGAGGTGTCGAGGCTGGCCCTGCGGACGCCGTCCAGCCAGACGTGGGCGATGCCGGAGGCGGTCTTCTCGCCGTCCGTGACCGCCTTCCACAGGTCGGGAACGTCCTTCTGCGGGGTCTGGACGGCGTCGGCGTTCAGGGACTTGAGGCTGCGGCGCAGGGTGCCCGCCTCGCGGACGTCGGCCTTGGTCGCCGCCGGGGCGCCCTTGTAGCCGACGATGACCTTCAGGCCCTTCTTCTGGGCCTTGCGGGTCGTGGCCTTGTTCAGCTCGGTGACGTCGAACAGGCGCCGGTCGAGCTTGCCGGTGGCCACCAGGCGGGCGGCGTCGGCCGGGACGACGTAGGTGTGCCCATCGGCGCGGCGGACCTGCACGGGTATGTGCTCGCGGCCCTTGGCCCGCTTGAGGCCGGTGACCCGGCCCCGGGCGTCGACGACGACCCGGTCGCCGGTGATCAGGGTGATGTGGTGGCTGGCGGTGAGCGCGGTCCCGGCCGTGTCGGCCGTTCCCGGTGTCTCCGCTCCGGCCGCCCCGGCCGGGGTGGTCAGTCCGGCGGCGAGGGCGACGGCAGCCGCCACGGCGACCGTGGCGGCGTGCCCTCTGTTCTTGTGTCTGCGCAAGGATCCCCCTAGCGGATGTCCGGGCCAACCCTTCGGTTCACCCGGCCGGGGGTGGTCTCGTACGCCAGTGCGCACCTCCCCGGTGCACGCAGTATGCCGGGGGGCGATCATCCGCCTCAACGGATGAGAGGAAGGTGAGAGAACTGCGGGACGACTGTTACGCGCACGCCCGAACTCCGTTACCTCACCGATGGATTACCCGCGGTCACAGGCGCCGCGCGGGTCACGCCTCGGCGTTCTCCCGGATCGTGATCCTGCCCTTGCGGATCGTCGCCAGGCGCGGGGCCTTCTTGGCGATGGAGGAGTCGTGGGTGACCATCACGAAGGTCAGGCCCAGCTCCTTCCACATCCGTTCGAGTACGTCCATGATCTCGTCGCGCATCGACTCGTCGAGGTTGCCGGTGGGTTCGTCGGCGAGCAGCACCTTGGGCTGCTTCACCAGGGCCCGCGCGATCGCGACCCGCTGCTGCTGGCCGCCGGACATCTCGCTGGGCAGGTGGCCGAGCCGTTCGCCGAGGCCGACCGACGCCAGTGCCTCGGCGGCGCGTTCGCGCCGTTCCTTGGTCTTGACGCCGAGCGGCACGAGCGCGGTCTCGACGTTCTCCTGCGCGGTCAGCGTGGGGATGAGGTTGAACGACTGGAAGACGATGCCGATGGTTTCGCTGCGCACCCGGGTCAGCCGGGCCTCGGACAGCTTGGCCAGGTCGGTGCCGTCGAGAATGATCTCGCCGGCGGTGGGCCGGTCCAGCGCGCCCAGCATCTGAAGCAGCGTGGACTTGCCGCCGCCGGTGGGGCCCTGGATGACCAGCCGGTCGCCGTCGGGGATGGTCAGGTCGATGCCGTCGAGGGCGTTGACGGTGTCCTTGCCGCGCGTATAGCGCTTGGTGACGCCTCTGAGTTCGTACATGGTGGTCCGACTCCTGGAAAACGTGAGGGGAGGGGCGGGGCGGGGCGCGTCCTACTCGACGCGGCGCAGGGCGTCCGCCGGGCGCAGCCGGGAGGCGCGCCAGCCGCCGAAGCCGCCGGCGATCAGACCGCCCGCCACGGCGAGGACGACGGCCAGGGCGATGGTGGTGAGGCTGACCGGCGCGGTGAGGGCGACCTCCAGGGTCTTGGACGCCGACTGCCCGCCGCCCATGCCGCCACCGGGACCGCCGCCCATGCCGCCGCCGGGGCCGCCGCCCGTGCCGCCGGCGGTGGCGCCGAGCTGGGCCTCCAGGCTGGGGCTGACCGCGGTGACGGCGTACGCGCCCGCCAGGCCGAGCGCGATGCCGAGGACGCCGCCGACCAGGCCGTTGACGACGGCCTCACCGACGACCTGCCGGGTGACCCGGCCGGACTTCCAGCCGAGCGCCTTCAGGGTGCCGAACTCGCGCACCCTGCGGGAGACGGCGGAGGAGGTGAGCAGACCGGCCACGAGGAACGCGGCGACCAGCACCAGGATGGAGAGCCACTTGCCGACACTGGTGGCCAGCGAGGAGGCGGTGGACAGCGAGCCCGAGACGGTGTCGGCGAGGTCGGCGGAGGTGGTGACCGTGGTCCCCGAGATGTTCTTCTGGATGGCCGACTTGACGCTGTCGATCTGCTGGGAGTCGGAGGCCTGGACGTAGATGGTGGTGACCTTGTTCTTGGCGTCACCCAGCGTCTGGGCCTGCTTCAGCGGGATGTAGACGTTGGCCGCGGCGTCCCCGCTGTCGGCGGTGGCGATGCCGATGACCGTGAACTTGGTGTCGCTGATGGTGAGGGTGGAGCCCTTCTTCAGCTCCTTCTCCTTGGCGTACGCCGAGTCGACGACGGCGACCTTGGCGTTGGTCTCGGACGTCTTGAAGGTCCGGCCGCTGGTGATCTTGGAGGAGGTCAGCGGGCCGAGCGCGGTCTTGGTGACGTCGGTGCCGTAGACGGAGTAGCTGTTGACGTCGAAGTTGGCGCCGCCGCCCTGGACTTCGCCGCCCTGCTGGCTGCCGGTGCCGCCGCTGGGGGCGCCGCCCTGGCCCTGGCCCTGGCCCTGTGACTCACTGCCGCTGCCCTGCTGGAACTGACCGCGCGTGAACTGGCCGCTGACCTTCATGACTTGGAGGCTGAGCCCGCCCACCGCGTCGGCCACGCCGCTCTGGTCGGCGACCTTGCCGACGGTGGAGCCGGCCAGCGTCTGGAAGCCCTGCACCATGACGCGGTCGCTGGACTGCTCCTCGTCGGAGTCGCTGTCCTGCGCGTCGAACCGGAAGTTGGGGCGCCCGCCCTCGCCGCCCTCGCTGTCGTCGCCCGCCGCGGCGGCGGCCTTGGTGACGGTCATGTCGGTGCCGAGGCCGTACAGCGACTCCAGGACCTTCTCCTGGGCCTTGCCCATGCCGGAGGACACGGAGTTGACGACGATGACCAGCGCGATGCCCAGCGCGAGTCCGGAGGCGACGACGAGGGCCGCCTTTCTACGGCGGCGCAGTTCGCGCCTCAGGTAGGTGAAGAACATGGCCGCAAAGTAGGGACGGCGCGTGATGGGCGGATAAGCCTCCGATAAGAGGAGGATGAGAAGGCTGAGAGATGCCGATGTGTGACCAAAGCGAACCGCCGCCCACCCCCTGAGGGGCGAACGGCGGTGCGGCAGCGGTGAGTTACGGGGGCGTCAGATCGCCGAGCCCGCCTTCCACTCGGCCCAGTCCATGTTCCAGCCGTTGAGGCCGTTGTCCGGGGCGATGGTGTCGTCGCCGGTGTTCTGGACCACGACCACGTCACCGATGAGGGAGTTGTCGTAGAACCAGGCGGCCGGGGTGCTGGAGTCGTTGGCGCCCTTGGTGTCCGACAGGCCCACACAGCCGTGGCTGGTGTTCTGGCTGCCGAAGATGGACTTGGCGCCCCAGTAGTTGCCGTGGATGAAGGTGCCGGAAGTGCTCAGCCGCATGGCGTGCGGTACGTCCTTGATGTCGTACTCGCCCTTGCCGTCGTCGTCGGTGAAGCCGACCGTCGAGCCGTCCATCCGGGTCTCCTTGTACTTCTCGGAGATCACCATCTGACCCTCGTAGGTCTTGTTCTCCGGGGAGCCGGCCGAGATCGGGATGGTCTTGATGGTCTTGCCGTCCTGCGTGACCTTCATCTGCTTGGTCTGCGCGTCGACGTAGGAGACCTGGTTGCGGCCGATCTTGAAGGTGACCGTCTTCTGCTGGACACCGAAGACGCCGTCGGCGCCCTCGACGCCGTCGAGCGCGAGCTTCAGGGTGACGGTCGAGCCTTCCTTCCAGTACTCGTCGGGGCGGCAGTCCATGCGCTGGGTGCTGAACCAGTGACAGGCGACCTCCTGGCCGCTGTCGGTGTTGACCGTGATGCCCTTCTGGACGGCGGCCTTGTCGGTGATCTCCTTGTCGAAGTTGATCGAGACCGGCATGCCCACGCCGACAGTGGTGCCGTCGTCCGGCGTGAAGGTGCCGATGAAGCTGTTGTTCGGGGCGACCGTCGTGAACGACGCGTTCTCGTGGGCCGCGCGGCCGTCGGAGTCCTCGGCGGTGACCGTCAGCTTGTAGGTGGTGGCCCGCTCCAGCTGCGCGCTGGGCTTCCAGCTGGTCTTGTCGGCGGATATCTCGCCGCTGACCTCGGTGCCGTCCGAGGTGGTCATCTTGACCTCGGTGAGCGTGCCCTTGGTCACGGAGACGGTCGCGGAGTTGTTGATGGACGCGTTGTCGGACCCGTTCTTCGGCCTGATCTTGATCTGCGCCTCGGAGGTCTTCTCGGCCGCCGCCTTGTCGACCTGGGCCTGCGAGGACTCACCCCCGCCGCCGGCCGCGTCGTCGTCGCCGCCGGAACACGCCGAGAGCACCAGTACACCCCCGAGCAGCGCGGACGCGGCCACGAGGCCCTTGCGCCGCTTACTGTTCGTCATCACACGCTTCTCCATCGCTACCGATTCCGGAAACCACGAGATTCCCCGTCAACCTGTTCAACGCTACGACCGGTTCGTCCCGTTCCACATGGCCCCCAGGTGTGGGCCACACCACGTCCGCAGGACGGACGCTCTCGCGCCGGTGTCGGTCCGTGCGCCGGGTGAGACGGCGAAACCCCGGGTGGCGGTTGCCGCCCGGGGTCACGGTTTCCCCAAGGAGCGTCAGCCGACCGTCACTTCCGGGCCACGCGCGCCGCCACCGCCTTCGTGGCCGCCGTCTCCGCCGTCTTCGTCGTCGCCGTATTCGTCGTACAGGGGGCCATCATCGTCGTCGAGACCCCAGTCCGGCGAATCGGGGTCGTAGTCGATCCACTCGCTGCTCCAGGACGCCTGCTGGAGTTCGACCCCCGGCACCTCGCTGACCAGGTCGAACGGGTCGACGAGATGGGCCAGCGCCTCGGCGGTGTCCTCCGTCACAGCGCCCTCGGCGCCCGTCCGCTCCGCCTCGGGCAGGGCGGCGTCCCCGGCGATCCGCCGCAGCGCGGCCCGGGTGACCGCCTCGTCGTCCTCCACCTCCAGGACGAGGTCGACACGAATCCGTACATACCGTGATGTCTCATCAGCGCTCATGTCCGGAGCGTACGGCCGACGGCCCCCGCGGCTTTCCGGTGACCCGCGCCTTTCACTAACATCGCCCCACACGGCCAATTCACCAGCGCCACAAGGGGATCGATATTCAGTGTCATCCGCTCGCCGTCCGTTGCTGACCGCCGCTGCCGCGGGCTCCCTGCTGTGCGCCCTGTGGTTCGTCCCGTCCGCCAACGCGACCCCGGAGACCGCTGCGGGAAACACCCCGTCGAGCAGCCCGTCTCCGCAGGTCACCGAGCAGGCGAGACTCGCCGCCACGGCCTCCGGGACCGTCACCGGGAGCACCCGGCTGGCCGACACCGGCAGCTTCGACAGCACTCCGTACGTCATCGGCGGCACCGCCTGTCTGGGGCTGGGCGCCGGTTTCGTGGTCTATTCGGTGCGCCGTGAACGCCTGGGCTTCTGAGGAACTCGCGAAGGTCTCGCGTACATCTCGCGAGGGTGTCACGAGGAACTTCTGAGGGTTTCTCAAAGCTTTTGGTGTTCTTGGCTTTTTCTTGACGCGCTGTGCCGGTGAAGTGTCACCGGCACAGCGCTTTCGTCCGGCTAGCGCAGCGGTCCGGTCACCGTCTCCGCCGCCTCGACCAGCCGCCCGTCCCGCACGAACGCGTCCGCGGCGGCAAGGTCGGGCGCCAGGAAGCGGTCCGGACCGGGGCCCTCGATCCCCGCCCGCCGTACGGCGTCGATCACGGCCCGGGAGGCCGGGGCCGGGGTGAGGCCCTCGCGGAGCTGGAGCGCCCGGGTGGCGGCGTACAGCTCGACGGCGATCACCCGGGTGAGGTTGTCGACGGCCGTGCGCAGCTTGCGCGCCGCCGACCAGCCCATGGAGACGTGGTCCTCCTGCATGGCGGAGGACGGGATGGAGTCCGCCGACGCCGGTACGGCGAGCCGCTTCAACTCGCTGACCAGCGCGGCCTGCGTGTACTGGGCGATCATGAGCCCGGAGTCCACCCCGGGGTCGTCGGCGAGGAACGGCGGCAGACCGTGGCTGCGGTTCTTGTCCAGCAGCCGGTCGGTGCGCCGCTCGGCGATGGAGGCGAGGTCGGCGACGGCGATGGCGAGGAAGTCGAGGACGTAGGCGACGGGGGCGCCGTGGAAGTTCCCGTTGCTCTCCACCCTCCCGTCCGGCAGCACCACCGGGTTGTCCACCGCCGCCGCCAGCTCCCGCTCCGCGACCAGGCGGGCGTGGGCGAGGGTGTCCCGTCCGGCGCCGGCGACCTGCGGGGCGCAGCGCACCGAGTAGGCGTCCTGGACGCGCGGGGCGTCGTCCTGGTGGTGGCCGGTGAGGCCGGAGCCCGCCAGCACGGCGGCCATGTTGGCGGCGGACGCGGCCTGTCCGGGGTGCGGGCGGATGGCGTGCAGCTCGGGGGCGAGCACCTTGTCGGTGCCGAGCAGCGCCTCCAGGGTGAGGGCGGCGGTGACGTCGGCCGACGTGTAGAGGGTGTCGAGGTCGGCGAGGGCCATGACCAGCATGCCGAGCATGCCGTCGGTGCCGTTGAGCAGGGCGAGGCCCTCCTTCTCGCGCAGCTCGACGGGGGTGATGCCGTGCTCCGCGAGCAACTCGCCGGCGGGCCGTACGGTCCCGTCGGGACCCTCCGCCTCGCCCTCGCCCATCAGCGTCAGCGCGCAGTGGGACAGGGGCGCGAGGTCGCCGGAGCAGCCGAGGGAGCCGTACTCGTGCACGACGGGGGTGATCCCGGCGTTCAGCACGTCCGCCATGGTCCGGGCGACCTCGGGGCGGACGCCGGTGCGTCCGGAGCAGACGGTCTTCAGCCGCAGGAACATCAGGGCCCGTACGACCTCCCGCTCCACCCTCGGCCCCATCCCGGCGGCGTGCGAGCGGACGATGTTGCGCTGCAGCCGGGCCCTCAGTTCCGGGCTGATGTGCCGGGTCGCCAGGGCGCCGAAGCCGGTGCTGACGCCGTAGACGGGGTCCGGCTTGGCGGCCAGCGCGTCCACGGTCGCGCGGGCCGCGGCCAGCGCCGCCACCGCCTCCCCGCAGAGCTCGACCCGGGCGCCGCCGCGCGCCACGGCGAGGACGTCGGACGCGGTGACCCCGGCCGTCCCCACCACCACAGTATGCATATCCATATTCAGGAGCGTACGCAGTGAATGCGATGGTGTCACCCCTGGGGCGGCCGTTCACCCCTTACATCGCGCGGGGCCGCCCGCCGGACCGGTAGGTTGCTGCGCCGAACACCCGTCTCCGGAGGTCCCGTTGAGCCCGTACAGGCCGTCGCCGCCGCAGTGGCGCAAGCCGTCGCCGCTGGGTTTCGGGGTGGCCGTGGACGCGGTGAGCAATGGCGCCGCGCCGCTGCCGGCCGGGTTCGCCGTCGCCGCGATCGGGGTGGTCGCCGCGGACAGCGACAAGTTCCGCTGGCCCGGCCCCGTCCTGCTGTTCCTGACCCTGGCGGCCCTGCTCTTCGTCACCTGCGTGCAGTTCGGCTTCCACGCCCGCCGGCACCTGTACTCGTACGCCGACATCACCGCCTGGTGGACCGAGGAGGAGGTACGGGACCGGCGTGACCTGCTGCGCGAGGAGCAGAACCACGACTTCGAACTGTGGGACGGCTGGCGCCGCCGCACCTACGTCGCCTACAGCGGCGGCCTGATCATGCTGTGGCTGGGCGTGTCCCTGGTTCTGGTACCGCCCGCGCCGGGTACCTCCCTGGACACACCGTTCCGCTGGGCGGCGGCCGTGGCGGCCTGCGCGGCGGTGGGCGAGGCGGTGTGGAGCACGTATCCGTCGGTCAGGCGCCGGGTCGCGGCGGCGCCGGTTGCTTCGGGGGGACGCATGACGGGCCGCGATCCGCGGGAGTGGTGGGGCGACTACGAGAACCAGGGGGCGGCACCACCGCCCGCGTCCGCCGACGGCGGCACTCCGCCGGCGCCGCCGACGGCACACCCGCAGGCGTACGGCGCCCCACCGCCCCCGTCGGCGACCTGCCCCGCCTGCCACCACACGTACCGGCACCAGCCGGGCTGCCCCCTGGAACCACTGCCGGTGGACGACGCCGCCGCACTCGGCCACGACGCCGCACTCGCCCGCGTCCACGCACACGGCGGCGGGCACCCCGCAGCGGGCGCCCCGCCACCCCCGTCGGCGACCTGCCCCGCCTGCCACCACACGTACCGGCACCAGCCGGGCTGCCCCCTGGAACCACTGCCGGTGGACGACGCCGCCGCACTCGGCCACGACGCCGCACTCGCCCGCGTCCACGCGTACCGCACCGCCGTGCCGCGAGGCGGGCCGCCGCCGGCGGACCTCTGTCCCGCCTGTCACCACAGGCGCCGGCACCAGGATGGCTGTGAGCTCGCCGCGCTCACCGTGGCGGAAGCCTCCGCACTCGGCCATGACGCCGCCCTCGACCACCTCCGCGCACACGCCGCGGCCGACGGCGGCGGGCCGCAGACGCGTCCCGGCGGACTGCGCGGCTGGCTGCGGCGGCTGGCCAGGAGGGGTTAGGGCGCGTGCCGCCCGCGGAAGCGGCGGCGCTCCCCGTCGCGCTCCTCCCCGGACGGCTGGTCGGCCAGGCGGACGACCGGGTCGTCGGGGCCCTCGCGGCCGGCGACGACCGGGCAGTCGGCGCGGTCCGCCTTCGCGCGGTACTGCGCGGCGTCCGCGAGCCGGAAGAGCCGGCGCGCGGAGCGGACCGGTCCGATCGGGTCGCCGGTGGAGGCCACCCCGCAGGCCACCCCGTCGCCCAGCTCCAGTACGGCGGCCCGGCGGCACAGCTCCCCGGCCGCCCCGACCACCGCGTCGGCGGGCGGGCCGACCGCCAGCAGGCAGAACTCGTCGCCGCCGAGCCGGGCCGCCAGCGCCCCCGGCAGCATCGCGCCGCACAGCGACAGCACCGAGCCGAACCGTTCCAGCAGCCGGTCGCCGACCGCGTGCCCGTGGGTGTCGTTGACCCGTTTGAGGCCGTTGAGGTCGCAGACGACGAGGCTGACCACCACACCGTCGCGGCGGTGGCGTTCCACGGCCTCGTCCAGGTGGGCGTCGACGGCGCGGCGGTTGGCCAGGCCGGTCAGCGCGTCGGTGTAGGCCAGGCGCCGGACCTCCTCCAGCCGCTCGGTCTGCGCGATCCCGGCGGCGACGACGGAGGCCAGGACGGTGGCGAAGTCGGCGTCGGCCCGTTCGAAGACGGGCTCCCCCACCGGCCGGGCCACGTACAGCTCGCCCCAGGCGCGGCCGTGCAGCACGATCGGGGCGACGACGCAGCAGCCGCGGCCCCGGCGGCGCAGGGCGGCGACACGCTGATGGACGTAGCCCGGCCGTCCGGCCGCCGGGCCCTGGGCCGTCTCCACCCAGGCGTCGGGCTCGCCGCCGCCGGCCCAGCGTTCGTGCAGGAACTCGGTGATCTCCGCGAACTGGTGCACCGGGTAGGACTCGTCCTCCGGGAACTCCTCCTCGCCCTCGGCCAGCTCCCCCACGTTCACCAGCACGCGCAGGCGGCCCAGCTCCCGTTCCCACACCGACAGCGCGGCGAAGCTGCCGCCCAGCGCCCGGCAGCCGCCGACGGCCGCCGCCCGCCACGCCTCCCGCAGGCCGTGCGCGGCGGCCATCCCCTGCGCCAGCGCGACGACGGCCGCGAGACGTCTGTCCTCACCCATTTCATCAGGTTAGGGACATATGGGACGGACCGCCGCTGGGGTCACCTGTCGGCTACTCCCCCGGCCACCGCGGCTTCCGCTTCTCGTTGAACGCCGCCACGCCCTCCGCCCGGTCCCCCGAGAACGCCACCGTCCGCCACGCCGCGTCCTCCACCTCCAGCCCGGCCCGCAGGTCCAGCCCCTGTCCGAGCCGCAGGGCCCGCTTGGCGGCGCGCAGGCCGACCGGGGAGTTGGCCGCGATCCGGCCGGCCAGGGCCAGCGCCTCCTCCCGGTCCCGTCCCTCGTCCACCAGCTGGTCGACCAGGCCCAGCTCGCGCGCCTCCGCCGCCTCCACCCGCCGCGCCGTGAAGACCAGCTCGGCGGCGCGCGCCGCCCCCACCCGGCGCGGCAGCAGCTGCGTACCGCCGCCTCCGGGGATCACCCCGACCGACACCTCGGGCAGCCCCACCACGGCCGTACGGTCGGCGACGATCACGTCGCAGGAGAGCGCCAGCTCGAAGCCGCCGCCCAGCGCGTACCCGTGCACGGCCGCGACCGTCGGCACCGGCAGCTCCAGTACGCCCGTGTACGCGCCCCGGGTGACCGGCCGCTGGCGCCGCAGGTCGGCGTCGGTGAAGGAGTTGCGCTCCTTGAGGTCCGCGCCGACGCAGAACGCCCGCTCATGGGTCGAGGTCAGCACCACCACCCGTACGCCCGGGTCCGCGCCCAGCGCCGCGCAGGCCGCGCCGATGGACCGGGCCATGCCGGTCGAGACGGCGTTCATGGCCTTGGGCCGGTCCAGCGCCAGCTCCGCGACGTGCCCGTCCGCGTGCCGCCGTACCAGCACGGACTCCCCGTACCGCTCCTCGCTCATGACACCCCTCCGGTTGAAGACGTCTACAACGGTTCCCCCCGCCGCGTCAGCAGCCAGGGTTCGACGACCCCGAGGCCGCGCACCGGGCGCTGCCACATCGGCTGGAGCACGAAGCGGTACGCCGGCGGCTCCTCACCCTCCTTCTCCGCCGCCTCGGCCTCCTGGGCCGCCTGTGCCTCCGAGGCCGGCGCGTCCCCGGTGCGGATCAGCTCCTGCGCGAAGGCCGAGTCGACGAGGACGGCGTCGCGCGGAGCTATCGAGGTGAGCCGGGAGGCCAGGTTGACGGTGGTGCCGAAGACATCGCCCATCCGGGTGGTGACCGTGCCGAAGGCCATGCCGACCCGCAGCTCCGGCATCGTCTCGTCACCCGACATGGTCTCGATCAGCCGCAGCGCGATCTCGGCGGCCGTACCGGCGTCGTCGGCGGCGTACAGCACCTCGTCGCCCAGGGTCTTGACCAGGCGTCCGCCGCGGGCGGCGATCAGGTCGGCGGCGGTGGTCTCGAAGGCCTCGACCAGCTCGCCGAGTTCCTCCTCCTCCATCCGGCGGGTCAGCCGGGTGAAGCCGACCAGGTCGGCGAAGCCGACGGCCAGGCGCCGGTCGACCATCTCCTCGTCGTCGGTGGCCTGCACGACCCGCCCGGCCGACGCGGCGAGCTGGCGCCGCCAGACGTAGACGAGGAACTCCTCCAGCTCCGGCAGCAGCAGCTCGACGATCGGATACGTGACCTCGGTGCGGGTCATCCCCGGCTCCGGCGGCTCGGTCAGCCCCTCCAGGAAGGAGTCCATCTGCCACTCGGCCAGCCGGGCGGTGGTCTGCCCGGTGGACCGGGCCACCTGCACGGCCATCGCCTCGCTGAGCAGCCCGGCCTCCACCAGTCCGGCCAGCCGCCGCAGGGCCAGTACGTCGGCCTCGGTGAGCGCCTTGGCCTGCCCGATGTCGGCGAAGCCCATGGCCCGCCAGAAACGGGAGGCCAGTTCCATGGAGACGCCCGCGCTGCGGGCGGCCTGGAAGGGGGTGTAGCGGCGCCCGGCGCCCAGGATGAGCTGTTCCAGACGGAGCGCGAGCGGGTCGTCGCCGGGTTCGGCGGAGTCCACCTCGCCGTCCCCGTCCGTGCCGGAGCCCGTGTCGTCGACGGTCACGCCTGCTGCCTTCCGATCTGCCGCGGTCAGATATCGACCGGGCCCAACTTTACGACAGCTGTGGGCCAGCTCACTCCCGCAAGCCGTCGGCGCACAGGCCGCGCACACTCACGCGGGCCGCAGGTGGACGATGTCCCCCGCGCCGACCGGCGCGCGCACCCCGTCCTCGGTGGCGAGCACCAGCCGTCCGTCGCCGTCCACCGCCACCGCCTCGCCGGCCAGGTCGGTGCCGCCCGGCAGCTCGGCCCGTACGGTGCGGCCGAGCGTCGCGCATCCGGCGGCGTACGCCTCCTGGAGCCCCGAGGGGCCCGGATCGCCGCCGGCCGCGCGCCAGCGCCCGTACCACTCCTCCAGCGACCGCAGCACGGCGCGCAGCAGGGGGTCGCGGTCGGTGCTGATCGCGCCGGCCAGGGCGAGCGAGCCGGCGTGCGGGACCGGCAGCTCATCGGCGCGCAGGGTGACGTTGACGCCGATGCCGACGACCACGCCGTCGCCGGCCCGTTCCGCGAGGATGCCGCCGGCCTTGCGTTCCTCGCCGCCGACGGTGACGAGGAGGTCGTTGGGCCACTTCAGGGCGGTGTCGACGCCGGCCGCGCGGGACAGGCCGGTGGCCACCGCGACGCCGGTGAGCAGCGGCAGCCAGCCCCAGCGGGCGACCGGGACCTCGGCGGGCGTCAGCAGGACGGAGCAGAACAGGCCCGAGCGGGCCGGTGCGGTCCACCGCCGGTCCAGGCGGCCCCGGGCGGCGTGCTGCTCCTCCGCGACCAGGACGGTGCCCTCCGTCGCCCGGCCGGCGGCGGCCCGCGCCACCAGGTCGGAGTTGGTGGAGCCGGTGCGCTGCACGACGTCCACCTCGCGCCACAGCCCGCCCGGCCGCACCAGGCCGCGCCGCAGGGCGGTGGCGTTCAGGGGCGGCCGGTCCAGGTCGGACCACCGGCTGCGGCTGCGGTCTGCGTCATCTCGCGGAGTCATGCAAGCCACCCTAGGTGTGGCAAACGCCGCACTGCCGATCGGTAGGCGCCCCACTACGCTGCGATGAACAACCGACCGCTCATTTGACCAGGCAGGGAGCCCCATCCCGATGTCCGAGCCGGAAGGGCAGCAGCCCGACATCCACACGACCGCGGGCAAGCTCGCGGACCTGCGACGCCGTGTCGACGAGGCGACGCACGCCGGTTCGCAGCGTGCCGTCGAGAAGCAGCACGCCAAAGGCAAGCTGACGGCCCGTGAGCGGATCGCCCTGCTCCTCGACGAGGACAGCTTCGTCGAGCTGGACGAGTTCGCCCGGCACCGTTCCACCAACTTCGGCCTGGCGGACAACCGCCCCTACGGCGACGGCGTCGTCACCGGTTACGGCACGGTCGACGGCCGCCCGGTCGCCGTCTTCTCCCAGGACTTCACCGTCTTCGGCGGCGCGCTCGGCGAGACGTACGGCCAGAAGATCTGCAAGGTGATGGACTTCGCGCTGAAGACCGGCTGCCCGGTCATCGGCATCAACGACTCCGGCGGCGCCCGCATCCAGGAGGGCGTGGCCTCGCTCGGCGCGTACGGCGAGATCTTCCGCCGCAACACCCACGCCAGCGGTGTCATCCCGCAGATCTCGCTGGTCGTCGGCCCCTGCGCGGGCGGCGCGGTGTACTCCCCGGCGATCACCGACTTCACCGTCATGGTCGACCAGACGTCCCACATGTTCATCACCGGCCCCGACGTGATCAGGACGGTGACCGGCGAGGACGTCGGCTTCGAGGAGCTGGGCGGCGCCCGCACCCACAACACCGCCTCCGGCGTGGCCCACCACATGGCCGGCGACGAGAAGGACGCCATCGAGTACGTCAAGCAGCTGCTGTCGTACCTGCCGTCCAACAACCTCTCCGAGCCGCCCGCCTTCCCCGAGGAGGCCGACCTCACGGTCACCGACGAGGACCGCGAGCTGGACGTCATCGTCCCGGACTCCGCCAACCAGCCCTACGACATGCACGCGGTCGTGGAGCACGTCCTCGACGACGCGGAGTTCTTCGAGACGCAGGCGATGTACGCGCCGAACATCCTCACCGGCTTCGGCCGCGTCGAGGGCCGCCCGGTCGGGATCGTCGCCAACCAGCCGATGCAGTTCGCCGGGTGCCTGGACATCACCGCGAGCGAGAAGGCGGCCCGCTTCGTCCGCACCTGCGACGCCTTCAACGTGCCCGTCCTGACCTTCGTCGACGTCCCCGGCTTCCTGCCCGGCGTCGGCCAGGAGCACGACGGCATCATCCGGCGCGGCGCCAAGCTGATCTACGCCTACGCGGAGGCGACGGTCCCGCTGATCACCGTCATCACCCGCAAGGCGTTCGGCGGCGCCTACGACGTGATGGGCTCCAAGCACCTGGGCGCCGACCTCAACCTGGCCTGGCCCACCGCCCAGATCGCCGTGATGGGCGCGCAGGGCGCCGTCAACATCCTGCACCGGCGCGCCATCGCCGACGCCGACGACCCCGAGGCCACCCGGGCCCGGCTGATGCGGGAGTACGAGGACACCCTCCTCAACCCCTACACCGCCGCCGAGCGCGGCTACGTCGACGCCGTGATCATGCCGTCCGACACCCGCGCCCACGTCGTCCGCGGCCTGCGCCAGCTCCGCACCAAGCGCGAGTCCCTCCCGCCGAAGAAGCACGGCAACATCCCCCTCTGAGCCCTGTAAGGAGCCGCTGTGACCATCAAGGTCATACGGGGCAACCCGTCCCCGGAGGAACTGGCCGCCGCCCTGGCGGTGGTCAGGGCCCGCGCCGCGACGCCGGCCCCCGAACCGCCCCCGGAGCCGACGGCCGACGCCTGGTCCGACCCGTCCCGCATAGCGAGGACCAGGCTCCCCCACCCGGGCCCGGCTGCCTGGACACGCACCTACTGGCCATAGACGCCATAGACCCAGGGGCGCGGGGCTGTATCGATGTGCGGCTCCGTCGCGTGGGCGCACAGAGCCGATGCCGAGGGCGCCGATTTGAGTACCCCTACTCAGGCGCCCTCCCCGCCCAGGCCCCACGCTGGTGGCATGCTCTGGTCCGACCCCGACGACAAGCCCCCCAAGGAACTGCGCGACGCGCAGGCCATGCTCCGGCGGCTCGGTCTGCTCATGGCCCTGGCCATGATCGCGGCGATGATCGTGATCTACACGAGGTGAGCCGGAGGCCCCCGCGTGACTAACCTGACCGCATGACTGATCAGCCCCGCCGCCGACTCGTCCTCGCCTCCCAGTCCCCCGCCCGGCTGGGCCTGCTGCGCCAAGCCGGACTCACCCCCGAGGTGATCGTCAGCGGTGTCGACGAGGACGCCGTCACCGCCCCCACCCCGGCCGAGCTGGCTCTCGCCCTCGCCGAGGCCAAGGCGTCCGTGGTGGCCGCCCGGCCGGAGGTGCACGGCGCCCTGGTGATCGGCTGCGACTCGGTCCTCGACCTGGACGGCCGGGCCCTCGGCAAGCCCGCCGACGCCGAGGAGGCCACCGCCCGCTGGAAGGCGATGCGCGGCCGGGCGGGCACCCTGCAGACCGGGCACTGCGTCTGGGACACGGCCACCGGCCGCCACACCTCCGCCACCGCCTCCACCGTCGTCCGCTTCGGCGACCCCAGCGACGAGGAGATCGCCGCCTACGTCGCCTCCGGCGAGCCGCTGCACGTCGCCGGGGCGTTCACCCTGGACGGCCGCTCGGCGCCGTTCGTCGACGGCATCGAGGGCGACCACGGCAATGTGATCGGCCTCAGCCTGCCGCTGCTGCGCAGGCTCCTCGCGGAACTGGGCGTCGGCATCACGGAGTTGTGGGCGCCGGCGGAGAGCTGACCCGGTCGCGGGGTTCCTCGGGCGCGTCGTGGGTCATCAGCAGCAGCACGACCAGCCCGAGGACCAGGACCATGAGGACGAAGGCCGCCGGTCCCACCAGCCCCCAGCAGAGGGCGCCGAGCAGCCCGTGCACCACGGCCGCGCTGATCAGCAGGGCCCGGCCGAGGCCGGCCGGCGGGCGGTCGCGCACCGCCACCAGCAGGGCGACCAGGCCGCACAGGGCGAAGTAGAGCCCGAAGACGAGACCGCCGGTCTTCGCGGAGACCGCCATCGCGCCCGCGTCCAGGCCGGCCAGGGACATCTCCTGCCGGTCGACGACGACCCCCAGGAACCAGTTGAGCGCCGCGACGCCGAGCGCCTCGGCGAAGAACACGACCGCCACCGCCCACGCCACCGGCCTGCGCACCATCGCGATCGCCACCCTCACCCGGAGTACGTTCGGTACTTCGCGGACGCTACCGGGGGTCCCCCCAGCCCGTTAAGGGCCTGGGGGAGGGTAAAACCAGGGGCAAGAGTCGTGTCGGCGGCAAAGAATCATTGGTCCATTCGTAGGGACTCGACAAAGAAACGGAGTGGGGCGCAGCACGCTCTCACAGAGACCTTGACCACATCGGGCGGCTAGGGTTTGCCGGAGGAGTCCGCCGCACCCTGATGCGACAAGGGCTTTCGCGGGTCGAGCAAGCCTCGCATCACACTCCGTGTGGGCAAGCTCACCACTGGGGACGGGTCGAAGGCCCGTGTCGGCAGTCCCTAAACTCGGCTTGTTTCAAGGAGGGAGCCTCAATCGTGCGCAAGGTGCTCATCGCCAACCGTGGCGAAATCGCTGTCCGCGTGGCCCGGGCCTGCCGGGACGCCGGGATCGCGAGCGTGGCCGTCTACGCCGACCCGGACCGGGACGCTCTGCATGTCCGCGCCGCGGATGAGGCGTTCGCCCTGGGCGGTGACACTCCGGCGAGCAGCTACCTGGACATCGGGAAGGTGCTGAAGGCTGCGCGCGAGTCCGGCGCGGACGCCGTCCACCCCGGCTACGGTTTTCTCTCGGAGAACGCCGAGTTCGCCCAGGCCGTCCTCGACGCGGACCTGATCTGGATCGGCCCGCCGCCGCAGGCCATCCGCGACCTCGGTGACAAGGTCGCCGCCCGGCACATCGCCCAGCGCGCCGGTGCCCCGCTGGTCGCCGGTACGCCCGACCCGGTGAGCGGGGCCGACGAGGTCGTCGCGTTCGCCGAGGAGCACGGTCTGCCGATCGCCATCAAGGCGGCCTTCGGCGGCGGCGGACGCGGCCTGAAGGTGGCCCGCACGCTCGAAGAGGTCCCGGAGCTGTACGACTCGGCGGTCCGCGAGGCCGTGGCGGCGTTCGGGCGCGGCGAGTGCTTCGTAGAGCGCTACCTGGACAAGCCCCGGCACGTGGAGACCCAGTGCCTGGCCGACCAGCACGGCAACGTGGTCGTCGTCTCCACCCGTGACTGCTCCCTCCAGCGCCGGCACCAGAAGCTGGTCGAGGAGGCCCCGGCGCCGTTCCTCTCCCAGGACCAGCTCGACCAGCTGTACTCCGCCTCCAAGGCGATCCTGAAGGAGGCCGGCTACGTCGGCGCCGGCACGGTCGAGTTCCTGGTCGGCCTGGACGGCACGATCTCCTTCCTGGAGGTCAACACCCGGCTCCAGGTGGAGCACCCGGTGACCGAGGAGGTCGCCGGCATCGACCTGGTCCGCGAGATGTTCCGCATCGCCGACGGCGAGGAGCTGGGCTACGGCGACCCGGTGCTGCGCGGCCACTCCTTCGAGTTCCGGATCAACGGCGAGGACCCGGGGCGCAACTTCCTCCCGGCGCCCGGCACCGTCACCACCTTCGCCCCGCCGTCCGGTCCCGGTGTCCGGCTGGACGCGGGCGTGGAGTCCGGCTCGGTCATCGGCCCGGCGTGGGACTCCCTGCTCGCCAAGCTGATCGTCACCGGCCGCACCCGCAAGGAGGCGCTGGAGCGGGCCTCCCGCGCCCTGGAGGAGTTCCAGGTCGAGGGCATGGCGACGGCCATCCCGTTCCACCGCGCGGTCGTCAGGGACCCGGCGTTCGCGCCGGAGCTGACCGGCTCCACCGACCCGTTCACGGTCCACACCCGCTGGATCGAGACCGAGTTCGTCAACGAGATCAAGCCCTTCGCGGCCGGTGCCGGCGCGGACACCGACGAGGAGACGGCCGGCCGCGAGACGGTCGTCGTCGAGGTCGGCGGCAAGCGCCTGGAGGTCTCCCTGCCGTCGTCCCTGGGCATGTCCCTGGCCCGTACGGGGCTTGCGGCGGGCGCCAAGCCCAAGCGCCGGGCGGCGAAGAAGTCCGGCCCGG
Organism: Streptomyces sp. ISL-12; assembly: GCF_018614415.1. Lineage (GTDB taxonomy): Bacteria > Actinomycetota > Actinomycetes > Streptomycetales > Streptomycetaceae > Streptomyces. The sequence goes on along the minus strand of NZ_JAGGOO010000007.1, from coordinate 4,625 downwards.
CGGCCTCCGGCGACACCCTCGCCTCGCCCATGCAGGGCACCATCGTGAAGGTCGCGGTGGAGGAGGGCCAGGAGGTCAAGGAGGGCGACCTGATCGTCGTCCTGGAGGCCATGAAGATGGAACAGCCCCTCAACGCCCACAAGTCCGGCACCGTCAAGGGCCTGGGCGCCGAGGTCGGCGCGTCGGTCACGTCCGGTGCGGCGATCTGCGAGATCAAGGACTGACGGCACGGCACGCACCCGGGCGCCCGGTGGACCGCAACGGCCGGTCCGCCGGGCGCCCTGTCGTGGGACGCCTTGTCGTGCGACGCGACGGACCTCACCTCGGGGTCAGGGGCGTATGACGCGACGGCCTCGCCCCGAGGTCCGGGGCGTATGTGACGCGACGGCCTCACCCCGAGGTCCGAGGCGTACAACCCGACGGACCTCACCCCGGAAGCCGGGGGGGGCGTGCGACCCACGCACCTCACCGGAGTCCGGGCGGCTCAGCGCCGCCGCAGGTCGGCGACCCGGGCCCGCTGTTCCGCCCCGGCGCCCTGGTCCAGCGACGCGGCCGTACGCAGTCCCGGACCCGCCCCGGGGACCTGGCGGCGCGGGCCGGGCAGGGGCACGTCCCGGCGCTGCTGGCGCGCCGGACCGGCCTCATCCCCCGGGCCTGGCCGGCCCGCCGCTCCCCCCGAGGCACCGGCCACGGCGATCTGTACGCCCTGGTCGGCGAGGGCCTGGAGTTCGGCGCCCGCGCGGTCGTCCTGACCGGGCGGCTCGTCCGTCACCAGGCGGGTGATCTCCTCCGTGGACACGGTCTGGAACATGGTGTCGGTGCCCAGCTTGGTGTGGTCGGCCAGGACGACGACCTCGGCGGCGGCCTGCACCAGCGCCCGGTCGACGGAGGCCGACAGCATGTTGGAGGTGGACAGCCCCCGCTCGGCGGTCAGCCCACTGCCCGAGATGAAGGCCTTGGAGACCCGCAGCCCCTGGAGGGACTGCTCGGCGCCGCTGCCGACGAGGGCGTAGTTGGACCCTCTCAGCGTGCCGCCGGTCATCACGACCTCCACCCGGTTGGCGTGGGCGAGCGCCTGGGCGACCAGCAGGGAGTTGGTGACCACGGTCAGGCCGGGCACCCGGGCGAGCCGGCGGGCCAGCTCCTGGGTGGTGGTTCCCGCCCCCACCACGATGGCCTCGCCCTCCTCGACGAGGCCCGCGGCGAGATCGGCGATGGCCGTCTTCTCGGCGGTCGCGAGATGGGACTTCTGCGGGAAGCCGGACTCCCGCGTGAAACCGCCCGGCAGTACCGCACCGCCGTGCCGGCGGTCGAGGAGTCCTTCTGCCTCCAGCGCGCGCACGTCCCGCCGTACGGTCACTTCGGAGGTCTGGACGACGCGGGCGAGCTCACGGAGCGACACGGCCCCGTTCGCTCGCACCATTTCGAGGATCAATTGGCGACGTTCTGCAGCGAACACGAAACTGACAGTAACCCCAGCGACCGTCTGCTTTCAGCAGTTTGCGCCGAATAACAGAAGTTGTTCGCACTGCGCCACTGGAAGTGGTATAAGCCCGCGACCGGCCCTGTGACCAGCGGTGACCAGCGGGTAATCGCTCCGCAGGTCAGCCCTCCGCGCCGCTCTTCCGGGTGTGCAACTGCCGTGCCACCTCGGCGATCGAGCCCGAAAGCGACGGGTACACGGTGAAGGCGTTCGCGATCTGTTCGACCGTCAGATTGTTGTCGACCGCGATCGAGATGGGGTGGATCAGTTCCGAGGCGCGCGGCGCGACCACCACACCGCCGACCACGATCCCGGTGCCCGGCCGGCAGAAGAGCTTGACGAAGCCGTCCCGGATGCCCTGCATCTTGGCGCGCGGGTTGCGCAGCAGCGGCAGCTTGACGACGCGGGCGTCGATCTTCCCGGCGTCGACGTCGGCCTGCGTGTAGCCGACCGTGGCGATCTCGGGGTCGGTGAAGACGTTGGAGGAGACGGTCTTCAGGTTCAGCGGGGTGACCGCGTCGCCCAGGAAGTGGTACATGGCGATCCGGCCCTGCATGGCTGCGACCGACGCCAGCGCGAAGACGCCGGTCACGTCACCGGCGGCGTACACGCCCGGCGCGGAGGTCCTGGAGACCTTGTCGGTCTTGATGTGCCCGGAGTCCTTGAGCGTGACCCCGGCCTCCTCCAGGCCCATGCCCTCGGTGTTGGGGATGGCGCCGACGGCCATCAGACAGTGCGAGCCGGTGATGACCCGGCCGTCGGCGAGGGTGACCTCGACCCGGTCGCCGACCCGTTTGGCGGACTGGGCGCGCGAGCGGGCCATGACGTTCATGCCGCGCCGCCGGAAGACGTCCTCCAGGACGGCGGCGGCGTCCGGGTCCTCGCCGGGCAGCACCCGGTCGCGGGAGGAGACGAGGGTGACCCGGGAGCCGAGCGCCTGGTAGGCGCCGGCGAACTCGGCGCCGGTGACGCCCGACCCGACCACGATGAGCTCCTCGGGCAGCTCGTCGAGGTCGTAGACCTGGGTCCAGTTGAGGATGCGCTCGCCGTCCGGGCGGGCGTCCGGCAGCTCCCGAGGATGCCCGCCGGTCGCGATCAGCACCGCGTCCGCGGTCAGCGTCTCCTCGCTGCCGTCGGCGGCGCGCACCACGACCTTGCGCGACCCGTCGAGGGCCTGCATGCCCTCCAGGCGCCCGCGCCCGCGCATGACGCGCGCTCCGGCGCGCGTCACGGAGGCGGTGATGTCGTGCGACTGGGCGAGCGCGAGGCGCTTCACGCGCCGGTTGACCTTGCCGAGGTCCACGCCCACGACCCGGGCGGCCTGCTCGATGTGGGGGGTGTCGTCGGCGACGATGATGCCCAGCTCCTCGTAGGAGGAGTCGAAGGTGGTCATCACCTCGGCCGTGGCGATCAGGGTCTTCGACGGCACGCAGTCGGTCAGTACCGACGCCCCGCCCAGACCGTCGCAGTCGACGACGGTCACCTCCGCGCCGAGCTGCGCGGCGACCAGCGCCGCTTCGTATCCGCCGGGTCCGCCACCGATGATCACGATCCGAGTCACGTACTCCATTGTCCCGCACGCTTCAACGGCACACCGCCCGGGGGCCCCGCCCGATGCGCCCCCGTTATCCGGAACACCCCGTACCCTCTCCCCATGTCGCTCTACGCCGCGTACGCCGGCAACCTCGACGCGCGGCTGATGTCCCGCCGCGCCCCCCACTCGCCGCTGCGCGCCACCGGCTGGCTGAACGGGTGGCGGCTGACCTTCGGGGGCGAGCGGCTCGGCTGGGAGGGCGCGCTGGCCACGCTTGTCGAGGACCCGCTCTGCCAGGTCTTCGTCGCGCTGTACGACATCGCCCCGATGGACGAGGACGCGCTCGACCGCTGGGAGGGCGCGGGCCTGGACATCTACCGCCGCACCCGGGTCCGGGCCCACACCCTGGACGGCGAGGAGGGCGCCTGGACCTACGTCCTCAACGCCTACGAGGGCGGCCTGCCCTCGGCTCGCTATCTGGGCGAACTGGCCGACGCCGCGGAGTCGGCGGGGGCGCCGCACGACTACGTGATGGAACTGCGCAAGCGGCCGTGCTGACGCCGGTCCCCTCGGCGGGTGCCACGTCAGAAACGACAGCGCAACAATCGGAAACCGGCCGACCTCATCATCTACGCGCGTAGGCCCGGACCGGCTACCCTCGTCCGCGTGAACGCATCTCTTCTTCCGGACGACATCCAGGGCGACCCTTACGCCGCCGCCGACGCCGCCGCGGCCCGCCTGCGCGAGCTCACGGGCGCCGAGACCCACGACGTCGCCCTCGTGATGGGCTCCGGCTGGGCCCCGGCGGTGGACGCCCTGGGCGCCCCCGAGGCCGAGCTCCCGGTCACCGACCTGCCCGGGTTCCCGCCGCCGGCGGTCGAGGGCCACGGCGGCAAGATCCGCTCGTACCGCATCGGCGACCGCCGCGCCCTGGTCTTCCTGGGCCGCACCCACTACTACGAGGGTCACGGCGTCGCCTCCGTCGCGCACGGCGTGCGGACCGCCGTCTCGGCCGGCGCGAAGACGGTCATCCTGACCAACGGCTGCGGCGGTCTGCGCGAGGGCATGCGCCCCGGCCAGCCGGTCCTGATCAGCGACCACATCAACCTCACGGCGACCTCCCCCATCGTCGGGGCGAACTTCGTGGACCTCACCGACCTGTACTCGCCGCGGCTGCGGGCGCTGTGCAAGGAGGTCGACGCGACGCTGGAGGAGGGCGTGTACGCCCAGTTCCCCGGCCCGCACTACGAGACGCCTGCGGAGATCCGGATGGCCCGGGTGATCGGGGCGGACCTGGTGGGCATGTCGACGGTCCTGGAGGCCATCGCGGCGCGGGAGGCGGGGGCGGAGGTGCTGGGGATCTCCCTGGTGACGAACCTCGCCGCGGGGATGACCGGGGAGCCGCTGAACCATGAGGAAGTACTCCAGGCCGGGCGGGATTCGGCGGCGCGGATGGGGTCGCTGCTGACGCAGGTGCTGGGTCGGCTCTAGGGCCTGTCGTTTGGATCAGGACGCAGGACACCGGCGGGACTTGTCCATGCCGGTGAGCGGGGTCTGGTGCGTGCAGCTGCAAGGCGGAGGAGGGAGTCGACGCGATGGGGGTCCCCC
>NZ_JAGGOO010000078.1 GCF_018614415.1 Streptomyces sp. ISL-12 | reverse complement strand
CGCCGGTGTCCTGCGTCCTGATCCAAACGACAGGCCCTAGGGCCTGCCGGGATGTACGGCGGCGCGTCACGGCATGTCCATGACCCGTCCATCGCGCTCTCCTAGGTTGCCTGACCGCACGACCCCGCCGTCACCCGGCGGCGGGGCGGTCACGGCACCTTAGGAGTGACAGTGGAACGTCGTACTCTCCTGCGTGCGGTCGCCCTCGGCGGCACCTCCGCCGCCCTGGGCGGCACCCTGTGGCGCGGCGCCGCGTACGCCGCCCCCGCCCAGCCCGGCACCGGCCCGTACGGGGCACTGGGTTCCCCCGACGCCAACGGCATCAGACTCCCGTCCGGCTTCACCAGCCGGGTCGTCGCGCGGTCCGGCCAGACGGTCCCCGGGACGTCGTACACCTGGCACAACGCCCCGGACGGCGGCGCCTGTTACGCCGACGGCTCGGGCTGGATCTACGTATCCAACTCGGAGATCAACCCGGGCGGCGGGGCGAGCGCCGTCGCGTTCTCCTCGACCGGCGCGATCACCGCCGCCTACCGGGTCCTGTCCGGCACCCGCACCAACTGCGCGGGCGGAAAGACCCCGTGGAACACCTGGCTCTCCTGCGAGGAGGTGGACCGGGGGTACGTCTACGAGACCGACCCGTGGGGCGTGCAGGCCGCCGTCCGCCGGGACGCGATGGGCCGCTTCAAGCACGAGGCGGCGGCGGCCGACCCGGTCCGGAAAGTCGTCTACATGACCGAGGACGTCACCGACGGCTGCTTCTACCGCTTCCGTCCGACGACCTGGGGCGACCTGTCCACCGGCACCCTGGAGGTCCTGGTCGCCTCCACCGCCACCAGCGGCCCGGTGACCTGGTCCCGCGTCCCCGACCCGACCGGCGCCACCGCCACCCGCGACCAGGTCCCCGGCGCCAAGCGCTTCAACGGCGGCGAGGGCTGCTACTACGCCGACGGCACCTGCTGGTTCACCACCAAGGGCGACAACCGCGTCTGGCAGTACGACGCCGCCGCCCAGACCATCGAACTCGCCTACGACGACTCCCTGGTGACCGGCTCCACGGCCCCCCTCACCGGCGTCGACAACGTCACGGGCTCCGCCTCCGGTGACCTGTTCGTCGCGGAGGACGGCGGCACCATGGACATCTGCGTCATCACCCCGGACGACGTCATAGCCCCCTTCCTGCGCATCGACGGCCAGTCGGGCTCGGAGATCACGGGCCCGGCGTTCTCCCCGGACGGCACGCGGCTGTACTTCTCCAGCCAGCGGGGGACGAGCGGGAGTTCGTCGGGTGGGATCACCTACGAGGTGCGGGGCCCCTTCCGCACCTGACGACACAGTCGCATCACGGCTTCATCACACCCCCTCCACAGACTGATGTACCCGCCATACGGTCGTCCCCTCACGCACCACCGCAGGGGGGACCTCATGACCGGCCCGTACGACCCGCACAACCCGCACAACCCGCACAACCCGCACAACCCGCACAGCCCGCACAGCCCGCACAACCCGCAGCAGGCACAGCACGCGCAGCACCCGCAGCCGCCGTACCCGCCGCGTCCCGCTCCGCCCGTACCCCCTTCCGGGCCCGCCCCCAAGTGGGCCCGGAAGCGGTACGTCCTGCCCGCCCTGGCACTGGCCCTGTTCGTCGGCATCGGTATCGGCGGCGGGGACGGAGAGGGCGAGGACGGCCCGAAGGCCGACGGGAAGGCCGTGGCCGCCGCCGCCCGGCCGACGGTCACCGTGACGGAGACGGCGACCGAGACCCCGGAGCCCGAGCCGGCCGAGACGGTGACCGCCAGGGAGACGGTCGAGGTGACCGTCACCAGGACGGTGACGGAGGAGGCGGTCGCGGACACGGACACCGGCGCTTCCTCCGAAGACGACAGCGACGCCGGCGGCTCCGTCCACTACCGGAACTGCGACGCCGCCCGGGCCGCCGGCGCCGCCCCCGTCCGCGTGGGCGACCCCGGCTACGGCGGACACCTGGACCGGGACGGGGACGGGGTCGGCTGCGAGTAGCGTCAGCCCACGGGGACCGGCGGCCGGTCCGGTTCCTCCGTCCTGCTCCAGGTGCCGAGGGTGATCTCGGCGGTGATGCCGGGGCCGAAGCCCGCGATGAGGCCCGGAGCCGCGTGGTCGGCGCCGCCGTCGTCGAAGAAGCGGCCCAGGGCGTCGAAGACGACCGCGCTGGCGATGTTGCCGCGTTCGGTGAGGGTGGCCCGGCTGTAACGGAACATCTCCGGCGGCACGTTCAGGTGCGTGCACAGGTCGTCCAGGATTCTGGGGCCTCCGGCGTGGACGATGTAGAAGGCGAGGTCGGAGACGTTCCAGTCGCGCAGCTCGGCCAGGGCGCGCAGCGCGGGGGCGAGGTCGGCCATGGTGCCCGGCACCCGTTTGTCGAGCTGGAAGTGGAAGCCGGTGTCACGGACCGCGTAGGAGATCCACTCCTCGGTGTCGGGCACCAGGTGGGAGCCGTTGTGGTCCAGCCGTACGCCCTTGCCGCCCCGGCCGCGGACGACCGCGGCGGCGATGGCGTCACCGAACAACCCGTTGGAGAGCAGGTTGCCCACGGCCAGGTCCGTCGGCTGGTAGAGCAGCGAGCAGAACTCGCAGCACAGGATCAGGACGTTGGCCCGCGGATAGGCGGTGCAGAAGTCGTGGGCGCGGTTGATGGCGGCGCCGCCCGCGGCGCAGCCGAGCTGGGCGATCGGCAGTTGCCGGGTCTCCGACCGGAAGCCCATCGTGTTGATGAGCCAGGCGGTCATCGACGGCATCATGAACCCGGTGCACGACACGTAGATGATCATGTCGATGTCGCGGGGCGTGAGTTCGGCGTGGGCGAGGGCGCGGAGGGCGGCCTCGGGCACCCCGTTCTTGGCCTCCGCCTCGTACCGGGCGTTGCGCGCGGTGAAGCCCGGGTGGCGCAGGGTGTCCTCGATGGGCTGCACCAGGTGGCGGGTCTGCACGCCGGTGTTCCCGATCAGGCGCAGCGCCAGTTTCAGTTGCGGGTGGTCGGCGTGCAGTTCCCTGGCCAGGTCGAGGGTCTGCTCGCGGGTGATGACGTACTCGGGCACGGCGATGGCCGGCCTGCACAACGTGGCCATGGCCGCCGCTACCAGGTCACCGGGAGGGCGAGCGGATAGCGCCAGATCGACACGGTGTTCCACCGCACCTCGTCCGCGGGGACGGCCAGCCGCAGCCCGGGGAACCTGGTGAGGAGCGTGCCGATGGCCACCTGGAGGACCATGCGGGCCAGGTGGGAGCCGAGGCAGTGGTGGCTGCCGTAGCCGAAGGCCATGTGCCCGGCGGGTTCCCGTCGCTCGAAGTCCAGTTCGTCGGGCCGCTCGTACACCGCCTCGTCGCGGTTGGCGGTCAGGTACGACACGTGCACCGTGTCGCCCGCGCGGATGAGCTGCCCGCCGAGTTCCACGTCCTCCAGGGCCACCCTGGGGATGCCGACGCCCTGGCGGAACGGGATGAAGCGCAGCAGTTCCTCCAGGGCCTGGTGCAGCAGCTCGGGGCGGGCCCGCAGCTGGGCCAGGTGGTCGGGGTGGGTCAGCAGGGTGTAGACGCTGTTGCAGATGTCGTAGGTGGTGGTGTCGTGGCCGGTGACCAGCAAGAGCATGGCCAGGACGGCCAGTTCGTCCTCGTCGAGGGTTTCCTCGCCGATGCGGGCGGTGGCCATCGAGCTGATCAGGTCGTCGCCCGGGTCGCGGCGCCGCGCGGCGGTCAGCTCGGCGAAGTAGGCACGCAGTGCGGCCTTCGCCTCGACCGCCGAGGTCCGGTCGGCGGCGCTCATCGACATCATCGCCATGGCCCATCGGCGCAGCCGCGGGCGGTCCGCGTCGGGGATGTCCATGAGCTGGCTGATCGTCATCAGCGGCAGCTGGTCGGCGAGGTGGGCGACGATGTCGGCCGGCGGGCCGTGCTCCTCCATCGCGTCCAGCAGCGCGTCCGTGGTCAGCTGGGTCCAGGGCCGCAACGCCTCGACCTGGCGTGTGGTGAAGGCCTTGACGACGAGCCGGCGCACGCGGTTGAGCGCGGGCGGGTCCATCAGGTTGATCGCCTCGGACTGGGCGATGGGCTCCGGGGTGATCCGCGGGAAGTCCCGGCCGATCAGCGCGGCCCGGCTGAACCGCCGGTCCGAGGTGACCGTCCGCACGTCCTCGTAGCGGGTCACCAGCCAGCAGTCGCCTTCCCCGTACGGCATACGGACCCGGGCCACGGGGGCCTCGGTCCGCATCCGGGTCATGAACGGGTCGGGCTCCAGAGCGTCGTCGTGCCGGAACGGGCACGCCCTTTCCGTTTCGATCTCCGCGGCAGTCATCGCGGTGATTCCCCCCTTCAGCGCGAGGCCCGCCGATTCACGGGCCTGCCGGGCCGATACCCGCCACCAGCCGCGAACACCGCATTAAGCGATAAACCGCCCTTAAGGGTGGTCTTCGCGCCCTGGCGAGGCCCGTTTCGGCGGGCCCAGCCCGGTGGCCCGGCCGTCGCCGTCCATGGCGATCTCCATCAGCGCGACGACCGCGTCCCGGTTCACGGGACCGCGGACGCGCGCCACCGGCGCCCCGCCGGCCCCGGTCGCCCAGGTCACCGGCGGGTCGAGTCTCGCCTCGTCGATGACGAGCGCCAGCAGCGGGCCTTTCCTCGGGATGTGGGCCACGGCCGCCAGCAGGGCGTCCTCGCTGACGGAACAGTGCACGGACCCGTCGACGCGCAGGGTGGCGGAGGAGTAGGGCAGGTGCGGGTCGGTGAGCCAGGCCTCCAGGGAGGCCGCGTGATAGAGCATGCGGGCCCCTCCTCAGAGGCTGAACCGCTCGATCTTCAGGAACCAGTTCTGCACGCCGCCCTCGGCCCCGCTCGCCTTGAGCTTGACCCGGGCCGAGACGTCCCGCACGGCGGAGTCCGGTTCGAACCGCACCGTCCGGATGAAGGTGTGGCTCGACCATTCCGGGTTGCCGCGGGCGGTCACGAAACGGTGGTTGCCGCTGACCGGCTCGGCCTGCGTGTCCCCGAAGAACACGGTGGCCTGGAGCACACCCTGTCCGTCCTTGTCGTTGTCGGAACACAGGGCCTCGGCACTGAACGTCGCCACGAACTGCGCCCCGTACGACGGCCATCCCTGACCGAGCATCAGGTGGACCTCGGCGCCGGGTACCTGGACCCAGTCGGCCGACCTGGTCTCGAACCTCTCGGCGTCCCACACGCCGTACACGAGGTCGGGAGCGGTGGTGATCCGGAACGAGGACGGTGCGGGAGTGCTCAAGACGGTCTCCTCCAGACGTGCCTGAACGGTCCCGTGGAAGCTGCCCGCACCCGATGCCGTCAGCCGGACACCGGCGCCGAGTCATCCGTGTGGGGGACGGCTCACCGCCGCGCACCGCAGCGCCCGCAAGGCGGCTTCACCACCGGCCACCGTGGCGCCTTCGCGCGGCAGTCACGCCGCCCGGCGCCCGAACGCCAGCAGATGGGAGCCGGCCGCCAGGAGTTCCGGGTATGCCTCGGCCATCCGCGCCGCCGCCAGTGCCGACTCGAACAGGTCGCTGTCGCGGAACGACGTGCCGGTGTTGCGTTCCGCCGCCGCGAGCATGGACCAGGCCGGGCCCTCGACGCCGTAGACCCGCGCGTCGGCGAATCCGGCGGCGGCGACCTCGTCGCGCAGCTCTTCGCCGCTGTGGAAGTACGCGCTGGTGAACGCCCGCTTCCCGTCATGTACTTGGCGGTCGAGGACGGCACTGATGCTTTCCCGCATCGCCTCGCCGTGCAGGTGCGCGAAGGCCGCGTGCTCGAACAGCGACGCGTACCGGTTGATGCCCGCCGCCGCCAGGAGTCCGCCCGGCTTGAGGACGCGGTGCGCCTCGGCGAGGGCCTGGTCGCGGTCGGCGCGTTCGAGCAGGTGATAGAGGGGACCCAGGAGGAGTACGGCGTCGTAGGACGCGTCCTCGGCCGTGAGCAGACGGGCGTCTCCCCGCTCGACCGTGGCGCCGGTCCGCGCCGCCTGTTCGAGGTGTCGGGGGATCGGGTCGACGAGGTGCACGGCGTAACCGTCCTCGACCAGCCATCGCGCGTGAGCGCCGGGGCCGCCGCCGACGTCCAGGAGCCGGGCCGGCGGCGCGGGGAGGAAGCGGCGCAGCAGTTCCTGCGTCCGGACCATCTCAAGGCGCCCGTCGGCCGACACCGTCAGACGGCTCGCCTCGTCGACGGTCTCTGCGTAGAACCTCACGATCTCCGGCGCTACCTCTGGGCTCGTCATGCGGGCATTCTGGTGGTTGCCAGGTGGACCAGTCCAGTGAGCGGAAGCAGCCCCCATGCCCCTGTTGAAGTACGAGCGCATCGCCGAGGACCTGCGCACGCGGATCGCGAACGACGAGTTCGGACCCGGCGACCTCCTGCCCTCCGGCCGCGATCTGGCCGAGCGGTGGGGCGTGTCGCGGGCGACCGTGGTCAAGGCGTACGACACGTTGGTCCGTGACGGTCTGGTCGTGGCCCGTCAGGGGGCCGGGTTCACGGTCGTGGAGACTCCGGTCGCCCGGCCCGCGGGAGGTCGCCGGGCGGGCTCCGCCCGGATCAGCGGCGGAGCGGCGTACCGACGTCTCGGGGTCCCGGACCATACGGTGCCGCCCCCTCGTGTCGCCGAGGTTCTGCGCCTCGCGGAGGAAGAGCAGGCGCTGCGCAGGGTCCGGCTGGTACTGCTCGACGACGGCTCTCCGCACAGTCTGGTGACGGCATGGTTCCCGCCGGCGATCGCTGAGGCCGCTCCCCGCCTGGCCGGGCAGGGGCCCATCGCGGAAGGCACCACCCACTATGTGCGCCGTGCGACGGGGCGTTTCCCGGTGGAGGGTGTGGATCACACCACGGTACGGCTGGCCGACGCCGAGGAGGCCCGGCTCCTGGAGGTGGAGCAACCCACGGCCGTGGCGGTCGTCCTGCATGTGGCGCTCGACCAGGAGCACCGTCCGCTCGTGTGCGAGGAGGGCGTGACGGCGTCGCATGTCTTCGAGCAGGTCGAGCAGTACCCGATGGGGTGAGCTCTTCCGAGTTCTTCTTGACTGGACCGGTCCACCGGTCCAGTCTCCTCGGCAGTGCTGTCACAGCACAGACCCCGGCGACCGCTCGCGACGGTCCCGGGGCGCGGTCAACGCTGTAGAGGAGCGTCAACATCGTGAACGCTACAACCCCTCCTGAGCCCGAGGTCAAAATGACTCTGCATGTCTACCGAGTCGCCCGGGACGGCACCGTCACCGCCGATCGGGGCACGATCACTGTCCTCGACGTGAAGGGCCCGGTGCCGGTGGGAGACGGCTATCCACCCTGCCGGTGCCCCCGCTGCCGGTCCGGGCGGGCGGTGTCTCCCCTGGGTGACGCGGCGCCGTAGCCGAAGGGGGCGGCACCCCCGCACAAGGGTGCCGCCCCCTTCTCGCGGACCGGTGCCGTCGCCGATCGGTGAGGGTGGTCGGGTGACAGGCGGCGGACCGGCGTTCCGGTGGGGTCAGCGGTGGTCGCTGCCCGTGGACTGGACCGCGGCGCGGCCGGCTTCCAGGCGGGCGACCGGGATGCGGAACGGGGAGCAGGAGACGTAGTCCAGGCCTACCTGGTGGAAGAAGTGGACTGACTCCGGGTCGCCGCCGTGCTCGCCGCAGACGCCGAGCTTGAGGTCGGGACGGGTGGCGCGGCCGGCCTTCGCGGCGGCGGCGACCAGGGAGCCGACGCCGTCCCTGTCGATCGTCTCGAACGGCGACACCCCGAAGATGCCCTTCTCCAGGTAGGCGGTGAAGAAGGACGCCTCCACGTCGTCGCGGCTGAAGCCCCACACCGTCTGGGTGAGGTCGTTGGTGCCGAACGAGAAGAACTCCGCGCACTCCGCGATCTGCCCGGCGGTCAGCGCGGCGCGCGGCAGTTCGATCATCGTGCCGATGGCGAGCTTGAGGTGGGCCCCGGAGGCCGCCTCGACCTCGGCGATGACCTTGTCGGCCTCCTCGCGGACGATCTCCAGCTCCTGGACCGTGCCCACCAGCGGAATCATGATCTCGGCGCGCGGGTCGCCCTTGGCCGCCTTGCGCTCGGCGGCGGCTTCGGCGATGGCGCGGACCTGCATCGTGAAGAGGCCGGGGATGACCAGACCGAGGCGTACGCCGCGCAGGCCCAGCATCGGGTTCTGCTCGTGCAGCCGGTGGACCGCCTGGAGCAGGCGCAGTTCGTTCTCGTGCGGCTCCTGGCGGGACTCGGCGAGGGCCACCCGGACCGACAGCTCCGTGATGTCGGGGAGGAACTCGTGCAGCGGGGGATCCAGGAGGCGAATGGTGACCGGCAGGCCGTCCATCGCCTCGAACAGCTCCACGAAGTCCTGCTTCTGCAACGGCAGCAGTCCCTTCAGGGACTCCTCCCGCTCGGCCTCCGTGTCGGCCAGGATCAGGCGTTCCACCAACTCGCGGCGGTCGCCGAGGAACATGTGCTCCGTGCGGCACAGGCCGATGCCCTGGGCGCCGAAACGCCGGGCGCGCAGCGCGTCCTCCGCGTTGTCGGCGTTGGCGCGCACCCGCAGCCGGCGCTTGCGGTCGGCGAAGGCCATGATGCGGTGGACCGCCTCGACCAGTTCGTCGGCGTCCTCGGCGCCCGCGTGCATCCGGCCCTCGAAGTACTCGACGACCGGGGACGGAACCACCGGGACCTCGCCCAGGTAGACCTTGCCGGAGGAGCCGTCGATCGACACGACGTCGCCCTCCTCCACCACGTGCCCGCCGGGCACGGTCATCCGGCGGCGCTTGGTGTCGACCTCCAGCTCCTCCGCGCCGCAGACACAGGTCTTGCCCATGCCCCGCGCCACCACGGCCGCGTGGGACGTCTTGCCACCGCGACTCGTCAGGATGCCCTCCGCCGCGATCATGCCGTCCAGGTCGTCCGGGTTGGTCTCGCGGCGGATCAGGATGACCTTCTCACCGGAACGGGACCACTTCACGGCCGTGTACGAGTCGAAGACCGCCTTGCCGACCGCCGCGCCCGGCGAGGCCGCGATGCCCCGGCCGACCTGCTCGACCTTGGCGTCCTCGTCGAAGCGGGGGAACATGAGCTGCGCGAGCTGGGCGCCGTTGACCCGGGTGAGTGCCTCGGCCTCGTCGATCAGGCCCTGGTCCACGAGCTGGGTGGCGATCCGGAAGGCGGCGCCGGCGGTGCGCTTGCCGACGCGGGTCTGGAGCATCCACAGCTGCCCGCGCTCGATGGTGAACTCGATGTCGCAGAGATCCTTGTAGTGGTTCTCCAAGGTCTCCATGATCTGCATCAGCTGGTCGTACGACTTCTTGTCGATCCGCTCCAGTTCGGCCAGGGGGACGGTGTTGCGGATGCCCGCCACCACGTCCTCGCCCTGGGCGTTCTGGAGGTAGTCGCCGTAGACGCCCTGGTGGCCGGAGGCGGGGTCGCGGGTGAAGGCGACGCCGGTGCCGGAGTCCGGGCCGAGGTTGCCGAAGACCATCGAGCAGACGTTGACCGCCGTGCCGAGGTCGTGCGGGATGCGCTCCTGGCGGCGGTAGAGCTTGGCGCGGTCGCCGTTCCAGGAGTCGAAGACCGCCTTGATGGCGAGGTCCATCTGCTCGCGCGGGTCCTGCGGGAAGTCCCGGCCGGCCTCCTTCTTGACGATCTTCTTGAAGGTGGTGACCAGCTTCTTGAGGTCGGCGGCCTCCAGTTCCGTGTCGACCGCGACCTTCTTGGCCGTCTTCGCCTTCTCCAGCGCCTCCTCGAAGAGGTCGCCGTCGACGCCGAGGACGGTCTTGCCGAACATCTGGATGAGGCGGCGGTAGGAGTCCCACGCGAAGCGCTCGTCGCCGGCCTGGGCGGCCAGGCCCTGCACGGACTTGTCGGAGAGTCCGATGTTGAGGACCGTGTCCATCATGCCGGGCATGGAGAACTTGGCACCGGAGCGGACGGAGACGAGCAGAGGGTCGTCGGGCTGGCCGAGCTTCTTGCCCATCCGCGCTTCGAGGGCGTCGAGGTGCGCACTCACCTCGTCACGCAGTGCCGCCGGTTCCTCGCCGCTGTCGAGGTAGGTCTTGCAGGCTTCGGTGGTGATGGTGAAGCCGGGCGGGACCGGAAGGCCCAGGTTGGTCATCTCGGCGAGGTTGGCACCCTTGCCGCCGAGCAGGTCCTTGAGGTCCTTGTTGCCCTCGGTGAAGTCGTAAACGAACTTCGCTACCTGGGGATCTTTGTTTTCCGACACGGGTCTCGACTCCTCGAGGACGCGGTGGCTGCCCTGACGGCGAGGAATGTACCCAGATCAAAGGCGCCTGGGTACGTCTACTTGCGCGTCATACGCCTGTAACCACCCGTCCGCCAGCGGATCGAAAGTCAAGGCTTGGCAAGCAGCCACCCCTTCTTGTTTTCACTTCTTGAACACAGGAACCGACACGCCTAGCCCTCAACGCTCACATGAGCGGGTTTCCCTTCGATTGAGTTCGATCGATGAACGATCAAGGCATGGCACCGAGTGCCACCCTTTGGAGAAGTGCACCCGCCCATGATCCGCTCATCTGAGCACACCTCTTATCAAGGGTGGCGAGAATCACGCTTCCCCGCCACCCCGGATTTCACGATGCGGACGCCATCAACGGGACGGAAACGCCCCCGTCACACCGGCGGCCAACCACCCCACGGGGTGGGGTGCTGGAAATGGATGACACTTCGGGCCGAAGTGTCATCCATTTTCGTGAGGGGTACCCCGCTCCCCCTCCCCCCGCCGTTGGCCGCCGAGACGGCCCGGCGTGCATGCGAGGCGCGAACGCGCACCCGTCACGCCGGGCGGGACACGAAGAGACCTGAGGGCCCGTCGGGCCTGGGCACCCACCTTTGACGCGGGCCGTGGAAGCACGACACTGCCAAGGAAGCGAGTGGCCCGACGGCCACTGCGAACCGAGTCACGGACAGGACCGAAGGCGGCACATACCGTCCACCCCCGTCACACCCCGAGCGCCGACAACCGCTCCTCCACCCGCCGCGGCGCGTACAGGTGCTCCACCACCAACGCCCCCGCCCCGATCAACCCGGCCCGCTCGCCGAGCCGCGAGGTGACGACCTCCAGACGGGCGGTGGAACGCGGCAGCGCCCGCTGGTAGAGGAGTTCACGCACGCCGGTGAGGAAGGGGGTTCCGGCCAAGTCCCCGGCGATCATCAGCACGCCGGGGTTGAGCAGGGTCACCACGGTCGCGAGGACGTCCCCGACCAGCCGCCCCGCCTCCCGGGCCAGCGCGACCGCCTCCGGATGCCCGCCCGCCAGCAGTTTGCGCACGTCCGAGCCGGACTCCGCCGGCACCCCGGCCACCGTCAGCCGCCGCGCCACGGCGCCCCCGCTGGCGACGGCGGCCAGACAGCCGTACGAACCGCACCGGCACAGCGCCTGAGCGCCCTCGGGGACGCGGATGTGGCCGATGTCCCCGGCCCCGCCGTCCGTCCCGCGGAAGATGTGGCCGTCCACCACGACCCCGGCGCCGATGCCGGTCGACACCTTGACCAGCACGAACGCCGAGGCGTCCGGGTACGCGGCGCGCTGCTCGGCGTAGGCCATGAGGTTGGCGTCGTTGTCCACCAGGACCGGTACGGGGGCGGCGGCGGCCCCGGCGCGTTCGGTGACGGCGCGGGCCAGCCGGCCCCGGATGTCGTAGCCGTCCCAGCCCGGCATGATCGGCGGCTGCACCACCCGGCCGGCGTCGCGGTCGACCGGACCGGGGACGGCGAGGCCGATGCCGCACACCTCGTCGATGCCGCGCCCGGCCTTCTCCAGCAGTCCGGCGAACCAGCGGCCCAGTTCGCCGAGGACCGCCTCGGGGCCGTCCTCGACGACCAGGGACCCGCTGTGCTCGATGACGATCTCGCCGGTCAGGGTGAGGAGGGCGGCGCGGGCGTGCCGGGTGTCCAGGTCGGCGGCGAGGACGACGGCGTGTTCGTCGTCGAACTCCAGCGTGATGGAGGGGCGTCCGCCCAGCGGGGATTCGACGGGGCCGCCGGCGCCCTCGCGCAGCCAGCCCGCGCGGAACAGCCGGTCGAGTCGCTGACCGACGGTGGCCCGGGACAGGCCGGTGGCCTGCTGGAGCGCCCCGCGGGTGGTGGCACGGCCGCTGCGCACGAGCGCGAGCAGGTCACCGGCGCTCGCCTGACCACTCGTTCTGGTGATGCCTCTGCCTGGTGCCCCGGTCGTGGTCGCCCCGGTCCTGCCGGGCTCTTCGGTCATGCGCACCCCCTTGTGTTTCCCAACTCTGCATTACATAGTGAGTTATGCGTGTTAAATAGACGTAACTCTATGGTAGCCACCGCCGAATCGGCAGGCCGGACGTCTTCGGGGAGTCCCGAGTGGATCGCATGACCCGACCCACCACCACCCGTCCCACCACCACCCGCACCACCACAAGCACCACCACCCGCACCACCACACGGCCCATCACGCGCACCACCACACGACCCACCGCGCACCTGGGCCCTGTCCCACCTCCCCCACCCACGGACTCCTCCGCGCACCCCGGACACCAGTATGGCGGCGGCCAGGGAGGGGGCCCGGCATGACGGAACGTCATCAACTGCTCGTGCACGGCGGCACGTTCGCGGCCGTCGGTGACCACGGGGACATCAGCGGGGTGCGGGGCGGCGGTGGACCGGACGGCCTGTTCGTCCGGGACGCGCGCCACCTCAGCCGGTGGCAGCTCACCGTCGACGGCGCCGTGCCGGAGGCCCTCACGCCCGTCGCGGGCGGGGACACCGCCCGCTGTGTGCTGGTGCCGCGCGGCGGACGCGACGAGCCGCCCGCGTACACCGTCTTCCGGGAACAGGCCGTCGGGGACGGCTCGTTCGTCGAGGCGCTGCGGGTGACCAGCAACCGCCCGGTGCCGACCACGATCCACCTCGCGGTCACCGCCGACGCCGACTTCGCCGACCAGTTCGAGCTGCGCGCCGACCACCGCACCTACGCCAAGCCCGGCGCCGTCCGCTCCCGAGAGGTGCTGCCGCACGGCGTGGAGTTCGCCTACCGGCGCGGCGAGTGGCGCTCGGTCACCACGGTGACCTCCGAGCCCGCGCCGGACGCGGTCGAGGAGACCGGCACCGGGGCCCGGCGCCTGGTGTGGACCCTCGACCTCGACCCGCACGGCACGGCGGAGCTGGTCCTGCGGGTGGTGGCCCGGCCGCACGGGCACCGGCGGGCGGTGCGGGTGCCGCGCTCCCCCGACGCCGCCGTGCGGCGACTGCTCGCCGAGGAGGACGCGTTCGCCCGGGGCGTGGCCTTCCCGACCGGCTGGCCGGAGCTGGCGGCGGCCTGCGCGCGGGGCCTCGCGGACCTGGCCTCCCTCCAGGTCCCGGCGCGGGGCCCGGACGGCGAGGAACTGCGCGTCCCGGCGGGCGGCGCCCCCTGGTTCCTCACCCTGCTGGGCCGCGACGCCCTGCTGACCTCCCTGTTCACGCTCCCCTACCGGACCGGGCCGGCCGCCGCCACGCTGGCCGCGCTCGCGGCGACGCAGGCGACGGCGCGGACGGCGTCCGGCACCGACCCGGGCGTGGCCCGGCCCGGCAAGATCGTGCACGAGGTGCGGTACGGGGAGCTGGCGCACTTCGGGCAGGTGCCGTACGGGCGGTACTACGGGTCGGTCGACGCCACACCGCTGTTCCTGGTGCTGCTCGGCGCGTACGTGGAGCAGACCGGGGACACGGCGACGGCCCGCCGCTTCCAGCCGCACGCCCGGGCCGCGGTCGGCTGGATGCTGGACCACGGCGGGCTGACCTCGCGCGGCTACCTGGTCTACCGCGCCGACCGGGGCGGCCTCGCCAACCAGAACTGGAAGGACTCCCCCGGCGCCGTCTGCCACGCCGACGGCACCCGGCCCACGGGCGCGGTCGCGGCGGCGGGCGCCCAGGGGTACGCGTACGACGCCCTGCGCCGCACGGCGTGGCTGGCCCGCACGGTGTGGGAGGACGAGAAGTACGCGGGGCTGCTGGAGCAGGCGGCCGGTGATCTGCGCGACCGCTTCCAGCGGGACTTCTGGATGCCGGAGCACTCCTTCCCCGCCCTGGCCCTGGACGGTGAGGGCCGCCAGGTGGACGCGCTGGCCTCCGACGCGGGGCATCTGCTCTGGTCGGGGCTGCTGGACAAGGAGTACGGGGAACTGGTCGGACGGCGCCTCCTCGAGCCCGACTTCTTCTCCGGGTGGGGGGTGCGGACGCTGGCGGCCGGGCAGGCGGCGTACCACCCGCTGTCGTACCACCGGGGGTCGGTGTGGCCGCACGACAACGCGCTGATCGCGCTGGGGCTGGCCCGCTACGGGCTGCACGACGAGGCGCGGACGGTGGCGCACGGCATGGTCGACGCGGCGACGGCGGTCGGGCACCGGCTCCCGGAGGTGCTGGCCGGGTACGGGCGGGAGAGCCATCCGGAGCCGGTGCCCTACCCGCACGCGTGCGTACGGGAGTCCCGGGCGGCGGCGGCCCCGCTGGCCCTGCTGACGGCGGTCGGCGGGGCGTGAGCCTCCGGCGGTCGTGCGGCGGGGCCGGCCCCGGTCACACGTCGCCGTCGGACGCGGCCAGGGGACCGAGGTCAAGGCCAACGCCACCCACGTGAACACCCACCCCCCGACACCCGTACTGAGGTACGGCGGACCCGGGCCCCCACGCCGGGTCCGCCACCGGACCGGTGTCGTACGGAGGGAATCCCCGGGTGTCTGTGCTCACGCGGTCCACGCGGTCCACGCGGTCCATGCGGTCCACGCGCTTCACGCGATGCGCGCAGACCGCGCCGCTCGATGCCGCGCGCTCCCGCCTCGCCCACTGGCGTGCCTGGCGCACCCGGCACCCGGCGGCGGCCCTCGTCACGCGTCGGACGGTGACCGTGCTGGCCGCCCTGCTCGTCCTCGGGGCGCTGCTGCTGCCGAACACCCTCGGCGCGCTGCGGCCGGACCGCTTCGCCCGCATCCCGGCGGAGGCGATCGTCGGCGCCGTGGTGCTGCTCGCCCTGCCGCGCCGGGCCCGCCGTGCGGTGGCCGCGCCGGCCGGGGCCCTGCTCGGGGCGCTGACCTTGCTGAACCTGCTCGACATGGGGTTCCGGGAGTACCTCGGCCGGGGTTTCAACCCGGTCCTCGACTGGGAGTTGCTGGACGACGCGCGGGCGTACCTGGCGGACTCGCTGGGCGGGGCCACCGCCGTCTGGGCGACGGTCGGCGCCGTCGTCCTCGCGGTGCTGGTGCCGGTGGTCATGGCGCTGGCGGCGGTCCGGCTCGGCGAGGTGCTGGCCGCGTACCGGGAGCGGGCGGGGCGGGGTGCGCTGGTCGCCGCCACGGTGTGGATCAGCTGCTCGGCGCTGGGGCTCCAGCCGCTCGGGACGCCCCTCGCCTCGGACCGGGCCACCGGGGCGCTGGAAGTGCAGGCCCGGCGGGTGGTGGACACCGTCCGCGACGAGGCGGCTTTCGAGAAGGAGGCGGGGAACGACGCCTTCGGCACCACTCCCGCCGCCGAGCTGGTCCCGGACCTGCGCGGCAAGGATGTCCTGTTCGCCTTCGTCGAGAGCTACGGCCGCTCCGCCGTCGAGGACCCCCTGATCGCGCCCGGCGTGGGCCGGACGCTGGAGGCGAGTACGGAGGAGCTGGCGAAGGCGGGGTTCCGGGCCGAGAGCGGCTGGCTGACGTCGGCGACGTACGGCGGCAACAGCTGGCTCGGTCACTCCACGTTCCTGTCCGGCCTGTGGGTCGACAACCAGCAGCGCTACCGGACGGTGGCGTCGAGCGGGCGGCTCACCCTGACCGAGGCGTTCCGGCGGACGGGGGCGTGGGACACGGTCGGGATCATGCCGGGCGTGCGGAAGAGCTGGCCGGAGGCGGAGTTCTTCGGCCTGGACACGGTCTACGACGCGTCCCGGCTGGGCTACCGGGGACCGAAGTTCAGCTGGTCGACCATGCCGGACCAGTACGCCCTGGAGGCGTTCCAGCGCCTGGAGCACGGCCGCGAGCGCGACCGGCCGCTGATGGCGGAGATCGTCCTGACCTCCAGTCACCAGCCGTGGGCGCCGGTGCCCGAGCTGGTCGGCTGGGACGAACTGGGCGACGGGCGGGTCTTCGGCCCGATCGCGGAGGCGGGCGAGAAGGCGGCCGACGTCGTCGCCGACGGCGACCGGTCCAAGCGGGCGTACGGCCGTTCCATCCAGTACTCGGTCACCAGTCTCACCCAGTGGCTGGAGCGCTACGGCACCGACGACACCGTCCTGGTCTTCCTCGGCGACCACCAGCCCATCGCCCGCGTCAGCGGCGACCACGCCGGCCGGGACGTGCCCGTCTCGATCGTCGCCAAGGACCCGGAAGTGCTGGACGCGATCGACGGCTGGAACTGGACAGAGGGCCTCAAGCCCGCCCACGACGCCCCGGTCTGGAAGATGAGCGCCTTCCGCGACCGCTTCCTGACGGCCTACGGCACCACGCCCTCCGGGAGTTGATCAGCCGCCGGAGGTGTCCAGTTCCGCGTCCTCGCCGATGCCCGCGCAGTCGTACGGGTCCTTCAGCCAGCCGTCCGGGAGGGCGACGCGGTTGTTGCCGGAGGTGCGGCCGCGGGGGCCGTCGGCGCCGGCCGGCCAGGGCTGGGTGAGGTCCAGTTCGTCGAGCCCGGCCCGCAGGTCGGCCAGGGTGGAGGTGATCGCGAGCCGCTTGCGCATCTCGGAGCCGACCGCGAAGCCCTTGAGGTACCAGGCGACGTGCTTGCGGAAGTCGATCACGCCGCGCGCCTCGTCGCCGATCCACTCCCCGAGCAGGGTGGCGTGCCGGACCATCGCGTCGGCGACCAGGCCGAGGGTGGGGCGCGCGCGGTCCTCCCGGCCCTCGAACGCGGCCACCAGGTCCGCGAAGAGCCACGGCCGGCCCAGGCAGCCGCGGCCGACGACCACGCCGTCGCAGCCGGTCTCGCGGACCATCCGCAGCGCGTCCTCGGCGCACCAGATGTCGCCGTTGCCGAGCACCGGGATCTCCGGGACGTGCTCCTTGAGGCGGGCGATGGCCTCCCAGTCGGCGGTGCCGCCGTAGTGCTGGGCGGTGGTACGGCCGTGCAGGGCGACGGAGGTGACGCCCTCCTCGACGGCGATCCGGCCGGCGTCGAGGTAGGTGAGGTGGTCGTCGTCGATGCCCTTGCGCATCTTGATGGTGACGGGCAGGTCACCGGCGGCGGTGACGGCCTCGCGCAGGATGGCGCGGAGGAGGGGCCGCTTGAAGGGGAGGGCGGAGCCGCCGCCCTTGCGGGTCACCTTGGGGACCGGGCAGCCGAAGTTGAGGTCGATGTGGTCGGCGAGGTCCTCGTCCACGATCATGCGGACGGCCTTGCCGACGGTGGCCGGGTCGACGCCGTACAGCTGGATCGAGCGCGGCTTCTCGGTCGCGTCGAAGTGGATCAGCTGCATGGTCTTCTCGTTGCGCTCGACCAGCGCCCGGGTCGTGATCATCTCGCTGACGAACAGGCCCTTGCCCCCGCTGAACTCCCTGCACAGGGTGCGGAAGGGGGCGTTGGTGATCCCGGCCATCGGGGCGAGGACGACGGGCGGCTGGACGGTGTGCGGACCGATCTGGAGGGGCGCGGGGCCGGGCGTGGACATTCCTCCATTGTGCCGTGTAATGAAATGGCAAAGTTAATTAGTTAGGCACACTATCGATATCGGCGTACGATGAGTCCATGCCCGAGCTGACCCGTCGCCGCCGTCTGCTCGTGCTCGCGATCTGCTGCATGAGCCTGCTCATCGTGAGCATTGACAACACGGTCCTGAACGTCGCCCTGCCCGCCCTGCAACGGGACCTGGACGCGAGTACCTCCGGCCTCCAGTGGGCCGTCGACGCCTACACCCTCGTCCTCGCCGCGCTGCTGATGCTCGCCGGGTCGACGGCCGACCGGATCGGCCGCAAGAAGGTGTTCATGACGGGCCTGGCGGTCTTCACCGTCGGCTCGGTGCTGTGCTCCCTCGCGCCGGACCTGTCGTCGCTGGTGGTGTTCCGGATGGTGCAGGCGGTGGGCGGTTCGATGCTCAACCCGGTCGCCATGTCGATCATCACCAACACCTTCACCGACCCGCGCGAGCGGGCCCGCGCGATCGGCGTGTGGGGCGCCGTCGTCGGCATCTCGATGGCCGCGGGTCCCCTGGTCGGCGGGGTGCTGGTGGAGTCGGTCGGCTGGCGCTCCATCTTCTGGATCAACCTCCCGGTGGGGCTGGCCGCCCTGCTGCTCACCCTGCGCCACGTCCCCGAGTCCCGCGCCCCGAAGGCACGCCGCCCGGACCCGCTGGGCCAGGTGATGGTGATCGCCCTGTTCGGCAGCCTGACGTACGCGATCATCGAGGCGCCGAACGCCGGGCTCGCGGCCGTGCTGCCGTACGCGAGCGTCGCCGTCGTCGCGCTGGCCGGGCTGCTGATCTACGAGCCGCGCCGCCGCGAGCCCCTGATCGACCTGCGGTTCTTCCGCTCGGCGCCGTTCAGCGGGGCGACGCTCATAGCGATCGGCGCGTTCGCGTCGCTGGGCGGGTTCCTGTTCCTGTCCACGCTGTACCTCCAGAACGTACGGGGGCTCAGCGCGCTGCACGCCGGGCTGTGGATGCTGCCGATGGCGTTGCCGATGTTCCTGTGCGCGCCGCTGTCCGGGCGGCTGGTGGGCAGCCGGGGGCCGCGCCTTTCGCTGCTGGTCGCGGGCGCGGCGATGACGGTGAGCGGGGTGCTGTTCGCCGCCTTCGAGGCCGAGACCTCCGACGTCACCCTCTTCCTCGGCTTCGTCCTGTTCGGCGTCGGCTTCGGCTTCGTCAACGCGCCCATCACCAACACCGCCGTCTCCGGCATGCCCCGCGCCCAGGCGGGCGTGGCCGCCGCCGTCGCCTCCACCAGCCGCCAGCTGGGCCAGACCCTCGGCGTGGCGGTGGTCGGCGCGGTGCTGGCCGCGGGGGTGAGCGGGTCGTCGTACGCGGACACCTTCGTCTCCGCCGCCCGGCCCGGCTGGTGGATCCTGGCCGCCTGCGGTCTGGCGGTGCTGGTGCTCGGCGGGGTGACGACGGGGCGGTGGGCGCGCGGCAGCGCGGAGCGGGCGGCGCGGCGGCTGGCGTCGGAGCCGGAGGCGCGTGAGGCGGCTCGGGCGGGGGTGTGACGCGGCACCCCCGGACCGCTGTCGTCTCTCCCACCCTTCAGCCCCTGATCACTACCGCTTCAGCCCTTCAGCCCCAGCTCCCCCGCCCGCAGCCCCGCCTGGAAGCGGGAGTCCGCGTCGAGGGCGGTGAGGAGGCCGGCGACGCGGCGGCGGTAGGTGCGCAGGGACATGCCGAGTTCGCGGGCGGCGCTCTCGTCGGTGGCGCCCGAGCCCAGGGCGCGCAGGATCGTCCGGCTGTCGGCGTCGAGGCGGGGCCGTTCGGCGCGCAGGAACGTGGCGAGGTCGGTCGCCGCCTCCCAGACCGCCTCGAACAGGGAGTAGACACCGCCGACCACGGCGGGCGCGCTGGTCACCGTGTACTCGCGGCTGTCGGGACCGGCCGGTGCGGCGGGTCCGGCGAGGATCGCGTACCGGTGGTCGATGAGGATCGCCTCGTGCGGCAGCGCGGTGGCGGCGATCCGCACCCGGGCGCCCGCGTCGGCCATCGCGCGCAGATGCTCGCGGCCGGATTCGTCGGCCAGCGCGAGCGGGCTCATCAGCTTGCGCACGTGCCGTACTCCGCTGTCGCGCACCCGGGCGCGGGCCGCCCGGCGGGTCTCGGGGAGCGGCCAGGTGCGCAGGTCGCGGGCGGCGCAGACGAACTCCTCGCGCACCGAGGAGAACAGGTGCCCGGTGCGGGCCAGGAACTCCAGGTCGCCGCGGATGGTCATGGTTTCTGCCACCCGTCCATAGTGCCCCCTGGCAGCAAGTGGCCACCGCCTCGCCTCCGGAGGTCGCCCCGCGGAGGCTGGACCGCATGAGCAACGACTTCCGCCTCGGCGGCGACCTCGTGATCAACCGCATGGGCTTCGGCGCGATGCGTCTGCCCACCAGCTCCTTCCTGGGCCCGGCCCGTGACCCCGAGACCGGCCGTGCCGTGCTGCGCCGCGCCGTCGAACTCGGCGTCGACCACATCGACACCGCCGCCTTCTACACCAGCGGCGACGGCAGCGTCCGCGCCAACGACCTGATCCGCGAGGCTCTCCACCCCTACCCGGCCGGTCTGGTCATCGCGGCCAAGGTCGGGCCGGTGCGCACCCCGGACGGAGCGGCGCAGGCGATCACCGACCCGGCGGGGCTGCGGGCCCTGGTCGAGGAGAACCTGGAGACCCTCGGGCTGGACCGCCTCGACCTGGTCTATCTGCGGATCGGCGGCATGGCGCCGCCGCCGCGCGGCGAGTCCGTCGCCGCCCGCTTCGAGGCGCTGGCCGCGCTGCGCGAGGAGGGCCTGATCCGGCACCTCGGGCTGAGCCACATCGACGCCGGCCACCTCGCCGAGGCCCGCGCCATCGCACCCGTCGCGGCCGTCCAGAACCACTTCCACGCCGCCAAGCGGGACGACGTGGAGCTGCTGCGCGCGTGCGAGGAGGCCGGCATCGCCTTCGTGCCGTACTTCCCCCTCGGCGGCGGCCACGACGACCTCGCCGTCGGTGACCGGCTGGCCGAGGTCGCCGGCCGCCACGGGGCCACGGTCCCGCAGATCGCGCTGGCCTGGCTGCTGGCCTCCTCCCCCGTCACGCTGGCCATCCCCGGCACGGGGTCCGTCTCCCACCTGGAGGAGAACGTCGCGGCCGGCGGGATCACCCTCACCGAGGAGGACCTCGCCGACCTGACATAGGGCACCGTCAGCGGGCGAACTCCGGCAGCCGCTCCGCCACCTTCGGCCACACCCGCGCCACCGCCTCCTCCACGTGCGGCAGGGCCCGCTGCCCGGCCAGCGCGGCGGTGATGGCGAGGGCCACGCCGGCCCAGGCCAGCGGACCGAGCGGGGTGCAGCCGAAGAGGTTGCTGGCGCCCGGCGTCTGCACCAGGGCGACCAGCGCGGCGGCGGAACCCAGCGAGGTCAGCTGCACCAGGCGGCTGCCGCGCCGGTCGGCGAGGGTCTGGGCGAGCTGGGTGCCGACCACCGCGCACAGCGCCATCGTCGTCGACCGGCGGCGCGTGCCCGGCGTGAACCGGCCGAACAGCCAGGCGATCGTCGCGCCCAGCGCCGTGGTCAGCGCCCGGTGCCGGATCTGCCGGATCAGGGGTTCGCCCAGGACGGCCGTACCCAGCGGGGCGCCCGCGTCCGCGTCCTCCTGTTCCGGGTCGCCGGTCTCGGTCACCGCCACGGCCATCGCCGGGAACAGGTCGGTGAAGAGATTCACCAGCAGCATCTGCCGGGTCGACAGGGGCGCGGAGCCGCCGAGGACCGTGCCGAGGATGCCGAAGCCGACCTCGCCGGCGTTGCCGCCGATGAGGATGGCGATGGCGTCCGCGACGCTGTGCCACAGGGCGCGGCCCTCGCGCACCGCCTCCACCAGGACCAGCAGGTCGTCGCCGGTGACGACCAGGTCGGCGGCGTTGCGGGCGGCGGCCGAGCCGCGGGCGTTGATGCCGACGCCGATGTCGGCGGCGCGGATCGCGGCGGCGTCGTTGGCGCCGTCGCCGACCATGCCGACGACCCGCCCGGCGTCCCGCAGCGACTCGACGACCTGGAGTTTCTGCTCGGGCGCTACGCGGGCCACCACATCGGCGTCGCGCAGCATCCGGGAGCGGCCCCGGCGGTCGGCGGCGGCGAGTTCGTCGCCGGTGACGACGACCGCGTCCTCGGGCCAGCCCAGCTCGGCGGCGATGGCGCGGGCGGTCTGCGGATGGTCGCCGGTCAGCACCACGGGCCGTACGCCCGCCTCGCGCAGCCCCCGCACCAGCGCCGGGGACGTCTCGCGGGCCACGTCGGACAGGCCGAGCAGCCCGGTGAAGCGCAGGTCCAGCTCGTCCAGGGGGCGTTCGAGCAGCTCGGCCGGGTCCTCACCGCCGGTCAGCGGGCGGTGGGCGACCGCCAGGACGCGCAGTCCGGCGGCGGCCAGGTCGTGGGCGCCGTCGTGCGCGTGGTCGGGGAGGCGGGGGCAGGCCGGGAGCACCGTCTCGGGGGCGCCCTTGACGACCAGGACCGGGGTGCCGTCCCCGGCGCGGCCGACGGCGGCGGCGTAACCGCGCGAGGTCTCGAAGGGCAGCCCCTCGATCTGCTCCCACTCGGGGTCGTCCCCGGCGGCGTCGAGGACCGCCTCGTCGGTGGCGTGGGTGGGCCGGGTGCCGTCCCCGTCCAGCCGGGGACAGGCGCGGGCGGCGACCCGTACCGTCTCGGCCGCCTCCTGCGCGGAGGCCCGGTGCACCGTGCCGCTCTCGTCCGTGACGCGGATCAGCCGCAGCCGGTTCTCGGTGAGCGTGCCGGTCTTGTCGAAGCAGACGGTGTCCATCCGGCCCAGCGCCTCCAGTGTGCGCGGGGTGCGCACCAGCACGCCGCGCCGCCCGAGGCGCCGGGCCGCCGCGAGCTGCGCGACCGTCGCCACCAGCGGCAGCCCCTCCGGCACGGCGGCCACCGCCACCGACACCCCGCCGCTGACCGCCTGCCGGATCGGCGTGCCGCGCAGCAGCGACAGCCCGGTCACCGCGGCACCGCCGGCCAGGGTGAGCGGCAGCGCCTTGCCGGTCAGCTCCTGGAGCCGGGCCTGTACGCCGGCGGCGGCCGGGGTGCGGGAGGCCAGCGACACGGCGCGGGCTGCCTCCGTACGCTCCCCCGTGTCCACGACGACGGCGCGGGCCCGCCCGGCGACCACGGTGGTGCCCTCGAAGACCATGCAGTGCCGCTCGGCGACGGGCACGTGCGGCGTCGGGTCCAGGCACTTGTCCACCGGCAGCGACTCCCCGGTCAGCGCCGACTCGTCGACCTCCAGACCGTCCTCCCACAGCAGCCGGGCGTCGGCGGGCACCACGTCGTCGGTGTTCAGGGCGATGACGTCCCCCGGGCGGAGCTTGGCGGCGTCCACGACCCGGTCCGGCCGCTCCTCGGCGCCGTCGTCCTGAGTGCTCACCCGGGCCTTCTGCTTCTGCTGGGCGAGGAGCCCGGCCAGCGCCCGTTCGGCGCGCAGCCGCTGCAACCCGCCGACCAGCGCGTTGAGATCGAGGGCGCCGACGACCAGCGCGGCGTCCATCACGGAGCCGAGGATCGCCTCGGCGGCCGAGCCGACCGCGAGGACCGGGGTGAGCGGATCGTCCAGCTCGCCCCGTACCGCACCGGCCAGCTGCGCCGTCCAGACGACCGGCTTGAGCACGGGCGTCCGGGCCGCCTTCCGGGACACCGCCCGCAGCCGGGCGGTCAGTTGCTCGGCGGCCGACGGCTCCGGCTCCCGCTGCCCGGCCAGCCTCTCCCGTACGTCGTCGGGGTCCAGTTCGTGCCAGGCCACCCGGGGCCGGGGGCGGGGCGCGCGGGCCGCCGCCACGGTGAGCGCGGCGCGCGCCCCGGACACCAGGGCGGCCAGCGCGCTCGCGTCGACGGGGGCGTGCCGCAGCCCCGGCAACAGCGGCGAACCGCGTTCCTTACGGGCCTCCCCGACCGCCACCAGCAGCCCCGACAGCGCGGCCCCGGACCGGGCCAGCACCTGCGAACGCCGGCCGACCCCGCGGGCCGCCGGCACCGCCCGCAGCAGCCGCCACACATCGGCGAGGCCGTGCGGGGCCAGTACGTCCGCGCCCCAGGCGACCGGACCGTCCCCGTCGGCGAGGGCCACGGCCACGTCCCCGCCGAGCAGCCCGGCGAGCAGCGGGCCACCGGCGTCGGGACCGGGCCGTACGACGGTGATGACGCCGCCGTCCTCCTCGCGCAGGGCGTCCACCACCTCCCGCAGCGGCCGGCCGGCGCCGACGACCTGGTCGGCGAGGCCGGTGAAGTCGGCCAGCGCCGGGTCCTCCACCATCACCACGCGCAGTCCGGCGCGGCGGGCCGCGTCCAGGACGTCCTCGGTCCAGGGGTCCGCGCCCTCGCCCGGCCGCCGCAGCGCGCTCGGGTGCAGCACGACCGTGCCGGCCATCTCCAGCTGCCGCAGCCGCTCGGGGTCGCGGACCAGCACACCGGCCCGGGACAGCGCGCCGCTGAGGACGGCGTGGAAGGCGGCGGGCCCGTACCGGGCGGCCTTCGGCGAACCCGCCAGCACCGCCTCGGCCGCCTCGTTCAGGTCGTGCTTGACCAGCAGGGTGGCCAGCGCGCCCGCCACACTGCCGGTGGAGGCGTGGGCGGCGTAGGTGAGGGCGGGCGAGGAACGCAGCGGCGGGCGCAGCGCCGGGTCGCCGGGCAGACCGCCCCGCTCGGGGGCGCACAGCCGGTCGTGCACGACCTCGAACGTGGCCGTCCGGGCCACCGCCTCCGCCAACTGGCAGGCGCGCAGCGCCCCGTCGAGGATCAGCGAGGCCGGGCTCTGGCCCGCGCCCTGCACGGCGGCGTTGACGACGGCCAGCGCCACGTCCATCCGGGCGGTGCCGAGCCGGCCGCGCAGCCAGGACCGGAAGGCGGGGTTCTCGCGCAGCAGGGTGGCCACGGCCGTCACCAGCCGGGGCGAGGGCGGCAGCCGCAGCGCGGAGGCGGTCAGCCCGGCGGCGACGCCGAGCGCGTCGGCGCCGAGGGCCGCCGCGGCGACCCGCACGGAGGTGGGGTCGCCGGGGTGGGACAGTTCTTCGACGGGTTCGGCGGCTTCGGCGCGGGTCAGCCCGTGCTCCTCGGCGAGGTCGGTGGCCCGGTCCACCACCCGGTCGGTCAGCGCCTCCTCGGTGGCGGTCACCACCAGGCGGGCCAGCCCCTCGTCCCAGTAGGCGAGCGCCACGTCCGGGTGGTCGGCCAGCGCCGCCGCCACCCGCCGGGCCGCTCCCGCGACGCCGCCCGCCCGCCGCACCTTCCCCTCTTCGGCAGGCCGCAGCGCGAGGTGGGCGCGGGTGCCGGCCCGCCAGTCGCCGGTGCCGCCCGGCAGCGCTGCGCGGGCGACCCTGGCCGCCCGCGCCGCGAAGTCCGCGGTCCGTACGCCGGCCCGCGCGCCGCCCGCCACGGCACCGGCCGCGAGGCCGGCCGCGGGCGCGGCACCGCGCGCGAGCAGCCGGGGTCCGGCGAGGACGAACCCGGCCGCGGCTCCGGACGTACGGTTCAGAAGTCCAGCCCCCATCACCAACGCCCCCTCAGCCTGCCTTCCGGCTCGTTCCGGCCGCCTTGCCCGACTTGCCCGACCGGGCGGTCTTGGCGGTCTTCTTCTGTGCGGATTTCCGGGCGGTGGCGGCGCGGGTGGTCGCCGTCGAGCCGCTCCTCGTCGCCGCCCCGCTCCGGGCCACGGCACCGGCGCCCTTGGCCACGGCCGTGTTCTTCGCCCGCACGCCGCTGGTCATGCCGGTGTCGGTGGTCGCGGCGGGGGTGGCGCGGGTGGTGGCCGTGGCCGGCTTGGCGCGGGCGGTCGCCGTCTCCTTGGCGGCGGCGGTCTGCTTCACCGCGCCGGCGGCTGTCTTCGTCCCCGTGCCGGTGGCTGTCTTCCTCCCCGTGGCGACGGCCGACTTCTTGGCCGCGGCGGCGGCCATCTGCTTCGTCGCGGCAGCAGCCGACTTCTTGGCCGCGGCGGGAGCAGTCTTCTTCGTCGCGGCGGCAGCCGACTTACGAGCCGCCACAGCCGCCCCCGCGGTCGCCGCCTTGGACCCGGCGGTGCCCGTCGTCCGCGCAGCCGGGCTCGCGGCGGCCGTCCTGGCCGCCCCCGCGGTCTTGCGAGCCCCGGCACCCGTCTTCCCGGCCCCAGCCGCCGTCGTGGCGGACCGGGCCGCCGTCTTGCGGACCCCGGCCGCCGCCTTACGGGCTCCGGCCGCCGTCCCGGCCGCGGCGGCGGTCCTCGACGTACCGCCCCGGACCGCCTCACCACCCCCGGCGCTCACAGCCGTAGCAACAGCCCCAGCCGCGCCCTTGCTCGCACCCGTACCCGGGCCCTTCACCGCACCCGAAGCCGCAGCGGCATCCGCATCCGCAGCCGCATCCCCCTCCGCCGGCTCCCGCCGCCGAGGCTGCGTCAGCCAGGCGACCGCCGCTCCGGTGAGCGCGACGGGCCACTCCACGAGACCGGCGACGCCCGCCACCCCGGCGCCGGTGTACACCGCCAGCCGCCGCCCGCGGGGCGACACCGCGCCGATCCGGTCCAGCACGCCGCCCGCCATCTTGCCGACGGTTCCGGCACCCGGCACCCGGTCCAGGACCCCGCCGGCCACCCTGCCGACGGTTCCGGCACCCGGCACCCGCTCCAGCACCGTGACGGCGGCACCGAGCGGCCCCGGGAGCCCGCGTGTCGCCGACTTCTGCTCAGCCATGACCGTCCTCCACGCGCGTGCTCGCCCTTGGCAACATCACCTTCCGGTATGCGCCGGGTTCCCGCACTTCGGACGGTCATCCACGTGATAGCGGGTCACTCCTGTGCCACGGGGCGCCTTTCCAGTGCGAGCGCGTGCAGCGCCTCCAGCCGCCGGGTGACGTCGTCGGCCGGCGGTCCTGCCGTCCGGCCCCCGGGTCAGGCCCGCAGCCCCCGCACCAGCAGCCCCACCACGGCCTCGAACTCCTCGTCGATCTCCGGCCGCCGCCACTGGTCCGCGTGGCAGGGGTCGTGGAAGCGGGCGGTGGCCTGGAAGAACGCCCGGGCGGCGGTCTCCGGATCACCGGCGGCGAAGGCGCCCGCTTCCGTGCCGAGCCGCACGATCCGGGTCAACTGGGCGGTCAGGTCGTCGAGGTGCTCCCCGACCACCGTGCCGTTCTCCCCGACCAGGACCGAGTACGTGGCGAACAGCTCGGGATCGTCGCCCGCCTTGCGGCGCTTGGCCTCGAACAGGGCCCGTGTCCAGTCCCGCAGCCGGGCCTCCGGGTCGCGGTCGGCGGCGGCGATCCCGGCCAGTGCCTCGGAGGTACGGTCCAGCCACCGCTTGGTGACCGCCTCGCGCAGCGCCGCCTTGGTCCGGAAGTGCCGGTAGACGCTGCCGTGGCTGACGCCGAGCGCGCGGGCCACGTCCACCACGGTGGCCTTGGCCGGGCCGTGGCGGCGCAGCACCTCCTCGGTGGCTTCGAGGATGCGCTCGGCGGTCAGGGTCTCGGAGGTCGGTGCCATGTCCTAGACCGTACCCGGCGCGGGTCAGCGCTCGACGTGGGCCATCTGGGCCGCCGGGTAGCGCTCGCCGGCGGCGGCACCGGGCGGCACGGCCTCCTCGATCGCGGCGAGGTCGGCGGCGTCCAGCGTCACGTCCAGCGCGCCCAGCGCCTCCCCGAGCCGCTCCCGGGTACGGGCGCCGACCAGCGGCACGATGTCCGTACCGCGCGACAGCACCCACGCGATGGCGACCTGCGCGACGCTCACGCCCTTGCCCTCGGCGATCTTCCGCAGGGCCTCGACGAGGCCCAGGTTGTGCTGGAGGTTGTCGCCCTGGAAGCGCGGGGAGTGGGCGCGGAAGTCGGTGGCCGCGAGCTGCCGGTCGGGGGTGAAGTGCCCGGAGATCAGCCCGCGCGAGAGCACGCCGTACGCCGTGACACCGATCCCCAGCTCCCGCACGGCGGGGAGGATCTCCTCCTCGATGCCGCGCGAGATGAGCGAGTACTCGATCTGCAGGTCGCTGATGGGCGCGGTGGCGGCGGCCCGCCGGACGGTCCCGGCCCCGACCTCGCTGAGGCCGATGTGCCGCACGTACCCCTTCTCGACCAGCTCCGCGATGGCGCCGACCGTCTCCTCGATCGGCACGTCGGGGTCGAGGCGGGCGATGCGGTAGACGTCGATGTGGTCGACGCCCAGGCGCTGGAGCGAGTAGGCGGCGAAGTTCCGCACGGCGGCGGGCCGCCCGTCGTACCCCGCCCAGCCGCCGTCCGGGTCCCGCAGCGCACCGAACTTCACACTGACCAGCGCCCGCTCCCGCAGGCCGGCCGGCGCGGTGCGCAGGGCCTCGCCGATCAGCATCTCGTTGTGCCCCATGCCGTAGAAGTCACCGGTGTCGAGCAGCGTGACCCCGGCATCGAGGGCGGCGTGAATGGTGGCGACCGACTCCCCCCGGTCCGCTTCCCCGTAGAGCGCGGACATGCCCATACAGCCGAGGCCGAGGGCGGAGACCTGGGGGCCGGTGGTTCCGAGAGAGCGCGTTGACATCGTCATGCGTCCACTCTGACATGACAGCTGACAGATTTCAATATCTGTCAGCCACTATCCGTTACACGGGAGGCCGCCAGGCCGTGGTCACGACAGCCGAACGCCGGATGAGCCGCACCTTCGGCTCATCCGGCGTTCACGGGAGGCGGAGACCCTCAGCAGCCGACGAGGCGGCTCGCCAGGTACCCCTCGATCTGGTCCAGCGACACCCGCTCCTGCTTCATGGAGTCACGCTCGCGGACCGTCACCGCGTTGTCCTCCAGCGTGTCGAAGTCGACCGTCACGCAGTACGGCGTGCCGATCTCGTCCTGGCGGCGGTAGCGGCGGCCGATGGCGCCGGCGTCGTCGAAGTCGATGTTCCAGTTCTGGCGGAGCGCCTGGGCGAGGCCCTTGGCCTTCGGGGACAGGTCGGCGTTGCGCGACAGCGGCAGCACGGCGACCTTCACCGGGGCGAGGCGGTGGTCGAGGCGCAGCACGGTGCGCTTCTCCAGCTTGCCCTTGGCGTTGGGCGCCTCGTCCTCGATGTAGGCGTCCAGCAGGAAGGCGAGCATCGCGCGGCCGACACCGGCCGCCGGCTCGATGACGTACGGGGTCCAGCGCTCGCCGGCCTCCTGGTCGAAGTAGGAGAGGTCCTGGCCGGAGGCCTTGGAGTGGGCGCCGAGGTCGTAGTCGGTGCGGTTGGCGACGCCCTCCAGCTCACCCCACTCGCTGCCGCCGAACTGGAAGCGGTACTCGATGTCGGCGGTGCGCTTGGAGTAGTGGGAGAGCTTCTCCTTGGGGTGCTCGTACCACCGCATGTTCTCCTCGCGCATGCCGAGGCCGGTGTACCAGTTCCAGCGCTGCTCCATCCAGTACTCCTGCCACTTCTCGTCCTCGCCCGGCTTGACGAAGAACTCCATCTCCATCTGCTCGAACTCGCGGGTGCGGAAGATGAAGTTGCCGGGCGTGATCTCGTTGCGGAAGGACTTGCCCATCTGGGCGATGCCGAACGGCGGCTTGCGGCGCGAGGTGGTCTGCACCTGGCCGAAGTTGGTGAAGATGCCCTGCGCGGTCTCGGGGCGCAGGTAGGCGACGGAGCCGCTGTCCTGGGTGGGGCCGAGGTGGGTGGAGAGCAGGCCCGAGAACTGCTTGGGCTCGGTGAACTGGCCCTTGTTGCCGCAGTTGGGGCAGTTGACGTCGGCGAGGCCGTTCTCCGGGGCGCGGCCCTTCTTCTCCTCGTACGCCTCTTCCAGGTGGTCCGCGCGGAACCGCTTGTGGCACGCGGTGCACTCGGTCAGCGGGTCGGTGAAGGTCGCGACGTGGCCGGAGGCGACCCAGACCTCGGGGGCGAGGATCACGGACGAGTCGATGCCGACGACGTCCTCGCGCGACG
Source organism: Streptomyces sp. ISL-12 (assembly GCF_018614415.1). Taxonomy (GTDB): domain Bacteria; phylum Actinomycetota; class Actinomycetes; order Streptomycetales; family Streptomycetaceae; genus Streptomyces. The sequence continues at coordinate 140,517 of NZ_JAGGOO010000078.1, read as the reverse complement.
TGACCATGTAGCGCCACCACTGGCGCTTGAGGTTCTCCTTGAGCTCGACACCGAGCGGGCCGTAGTCCCAGGCGGCACGCTGGCCGCCGTAGATCTCACTACAGGGGAAAACGAAGCCACGGCGCTTGCTCAGGCTGACGATGGTGTCGATCTTGTCGGCGGCCACGGTGCTCTCTTCATTACGACGACGGGCGACGAAGCGAGATGCTTCCAGCGAATGATTCAGGTTACCGGCGTTGCCCGGCCCTCGACCAAATCGGCCCCTGGTCCGTCCTTTGTTGACAATCGTTTCCAGATTTGTTGAAAATGAGTGTCATGAACGTACGACGACGCCCCATATCCGGCATAGCGGTCGCAGCGGTCACCGCTCTCGGCCTCGGCACCCTCTCCGCCTGCTCCAGCGACAGCGCGGAGGCGAGCGGCGGGGGCGACGGCGGCAAGCTCGACGTCGTCGCGTCGTTCTACCCGATGCAGTACCTCGCCGAGCAGATCGGCGGGGACCACGTGAACGTCACCACCCTCACCGAGCCCGGCCAGGAGCCGCACGACCTGGAGCTGAGCACCAAGCAGACCGCCGAGCTGGGCGAGGCGGACGCGGTGCTCTACCTGAAGTCGCTGCAGCCCGCCGTGGACGAGGCGGTCGCCCAGTCCGGCGTCAAGACCAAGATCGACGCGGCCGCGCTGACCGAGCTGGAGAACCACGGCGACGTCGAGCACGACCACGGCGGCGAGGAGGAGCACGCCGAGTCCGGGGAAGAGGGGTCGGAGTCCACCCTCGACCCGCACGTCTGGCTGGACCCGGTCAAGTACGCCGAGATCGCCGAGGGCGTCGCCACGGCCCTGGAGAAGGCCGACCCGGACAACGCCGCCGACTACAAGAAGAACGCCGAAACGCTGACGACCAAGCTCGACGGTCTGAACACGGCGTACGAGAACGGTCTGAAGAACACCGACACCAAGGTCTTCTTCACCAACCACGCCGCCTTCGGCTACCTCGCCGAGCGCTACGGCCTGACCCAGGAGGCCATCACCGGCCTCGACCCGGAGAGCGAGCCCAGCCCCGCCCGGATCAAGGAGCTCCAGACCGAGGCCAAGGCCGACGGCGTGACCACCGTGTTCTACGAGACACTGGTGTCGGACAAGACCGCGAAGACCCTCGCCAAGGACGCGGGCCTGAAGACCGATGTCCTCGACCCGCTCGAAGGCATCACCGACAAGTCCGAGGGCGAGGACTACATCGAGGTCATGCAGTCCAACCTCGAAGCGCTGAAGACCGCCCTCGGCGCCAAGTGACCGTTTCTGACCGTACGGAGGACCTCGTGAGCGACGAGCCCGTCATATCCCTGCGCGGCGTCCGCGCCGAACTGGGCTCGCGCCTCGTCCTGCGGGGCATCGACCTCACCGTGCGCCACGGTGAGGTCGTCGCGCTGCTCGGCGCCAACGGCTCCGGCAAGTCCACCGCCGTGCGCACCGCCATCGGCCAGGTGCCGGCGACGGCCGGGGAGGTCGAGCTGTTCGGCACCCCGCTGCGCCGGTTCCGCGCCTGGGCGCGGGTGGGCTACGTCCCGCAGCGCACCACGGCCGCCGGCGGCGTGCCCGCCACGGTGACCGAGGTCGTCTCCTCCGGCCGGCTCTCCCGGGCCCGCTTCGGCATCCTCCGCAAGGCCGACCACCAGGCCGTACGCCGCGCCCTGGAGCTGGTCGGCATGGCCGACCGCGCCAAGGACTCGGTGAACGCCCTCTCCGGCGGCCAGCACCAGCGCGTCCTGATCGCCCGCGCGCTCGCCTCCGACCCCGAGCTGCTGATCATGGACGAGCCGATGGCCGGCGTCGACCTGGCCAGCCAGGAGGTGCTCGCCCAGACCCTGCGCGAGCAGACCGCCGCCGGTACGACCGTCCTGCTCGTCCTGCACGAGCTGGGCCCCCTGGAGCCCCTGATCGACCGGGCCGTCGTCCTGCGCGACGGCTGCGTCCTGCACGACGGCCCGCCCCCCAAGGCGGTCGGCCAGCACGCCCTGCCCGGCCACGACCACGTCCACCCGCACGACACCTCGGGCGCCGAACCGATCCGCACCGGACTGCTGAGCTGACCGCCATGGAAATCCTGAACTACGCCTTCATGCAGCGGGCCCTGCTCGCCGCCGTCCTGGTCGGCGTCACCGCCCCCGCGATCGGCATCTACCTCGCCCAGCGCCGCCAGGCCCTGATGGGCGACGGCATCGGCCACGTCGCGATGACCGGCGTCGGCCTCGGCTTCCTGCTCTCCTGGTCCCCGGTGTGGATGGCGACCCTGGTCTCCGTGCTGGGCGCCGTACTGATGGAGCTGATCCGCTGGTACGGCCGCACCCGCGGCGACATCGCCCTCGCCATGCTCTTCTACGGCGGCATGGCCGGCGGCGTGATGTTCATCAACCTCGCCCCGGGCGGCTCCAACGCCAACCTCACCTCGTACCTCTTCGGCTCGCTGTCGACGGTGAGCGAGTCGGACGTCACCGCGATCTGCCTGCTGGCCGCCTTCGTGGTGCTGGTCACCCTGGGCCTGCGCCGCCAGCTCTTCGCGGTCAGCCAGGACGAGGAGTTCGCGCGGGTCACCGGGCTGCCGGTGCGCGCGCTGAACCTGCTGACCGCCGTCACCGCCGCCGTCACCGTGACCGTCGCCATGCGCGTGGTCGGCCTGCTGCTGGTCTCCGCGCTGATGGTGGTCCCGGTGGCCGCCGCCCAGCAGCTCAGCCGCAGCTTCGCCGCCACCTTCGCGATCTCCGTGGCGATCGGCGTCGCGGCGACCCTCGGCGGCACGGTCACCTCGTACTACCAGGACGTGCCGCCCGGCGCGACGATCGTGCTGCTCGCCCTCGGCGCGTTCATCGTGCTGACCGTGCTGGCCGCCCCGCTGGCCCGGCGGCGCGCGCGGGCGTCCGCCGCCGCGCGGGCCGCCGCCGACCCCGCCGAGTGCCGGATCCCGGCCGGGCGGGAGGCGGGCGACGAGGTGAGCGTATGACCGGCAGCTGCCCGGCATCCGATCGGCGTCCGACCGACGGCAGCGGGGGCTGGCACAATGGCCCCGGCAGCGCAGACGTGAGGAGGCCACCGGTGACCACCGCAGGACCACCCGTGAAGGGCCGTGCCACCCGGCAGCGCGCCGCCGTGTCGGCGGCCCTGCAGGAGGTCGAGGAGTTCCGCAGCGCGCAGGAACTGCACGACATGCTCAAGCACAAGGGCGACTCGGTCGGCCTCACCACCGTCTACCGCACCCTGCAGTCCCTCGCCGACGCCGGCGAGGTCGACGTCCTGCGCACCGCCGACGGCGAGTCCGTCTACCGCCGCTGCTCCAGCGACGACCACCATCACCACCTGGTCTGCCGCACCTGCGGCAAGGCCGTCGAGGTGGAGGGGCCCGCCGTGGAGAAGTGGGCGGAGGCCATCGCCGCCGAGCACGGCTACGTCAACGTGGCGCACACCGTGGAGATCTTCGGTACGTGCGCGGACTGCGCGGGCTGACCCCCGGCCCGTCCGTCACACGCGGGCCAGGTGCCGGTCCAGGACCGCGCGCAGCCGGTCGGCGTCGGCGCCGTCCCCGAGGCCGCGCTTGGGCAGCACGGTGAAGCAGGAGATGTTCCTGTCGTCGCTGAACAGGACGAACAGCTCGGGGGTCTCGCGGTAGCGCGGCTGCGCCGCCCAGGTGACCGTCGTCGAGGTGGCGTCGTTCGTCACCGTCAGCCCGGACTCCGTCACCGTCGCCCGGTGGTCGCCGAACCGCGCCGCCAGGGCGAGGAACTGGCGGGCCTGGAGCCACGGCAGCAGGAGCACCAGCACGACGACCAGGACGATCCAGATCACGGGGAACAGGTCGAACTCCCCCGTCGCCGCGCTGACGGCGATCCCCACGACCGCGCAGACGGCGGCGACGGCGAGCAGCACCCGTTGCAGCCGCGCGCCCTTGCGGATCCGTCTTCGCGCCCGCAGCGCCGCCGTGAAGTCCCCGAACTCCGGCCGGTACGCCAGCTCCACGGCGTCCGCGCCCGTCTCCCGCCCCATGTCCATGTCCATGTCCATGAGGCGGAAGCGTAGGCGAAGAAGATCAGCCCTGCTGACGGCCCTCCATGGCGAGCAGTTCCTCGTTGGGGATCGCCCCGCCGAAGCGCCGGTCCCGGGAGGCGAACTCCAGGCACGCGCGCCACAGATCACGGCGGTCGAAGTCCGGCCACAGCACGTCCTGGAAGACCATCTCCGCGTACGCGCTCTGCCACAACAGGTAGTTGGAGGTGCGCTGCTCGCCGCTGGGCCGCAGGAACAGGTCGACGTCCGGCATGTCCGGGTAGTACAGGTACTTCGCGACCGTCTTCTCGGTGACCTTGGACGGGTCGAGCCGCCCGGCCCGCACCTCCTCGGCGATGGCCTGCGCCGCGTCGGCGATCTCGGCCCGGCCGCCGTAGTTCATGCAGAAGTAGAGCGTGAGCCGGTCGTTGTCCTTGGTCTGCTCCTGGGCGATCTGGAGCTCCTTGGCGACCGACTTCCACAGCTTGGGCATCCGGCCCACCCAGCGCACCCGCACGCCCAGCCCGTCGAGGGTGTCGCGGGACTTTCGGATGAAGTCGCGGTTGAAGTTCATCAGGAAGCGCACCTCGTCGGGCGAGCGCTTCCAGTTCTCGGTGGAGAAGGCGTACAGGGAGATGCTCCCGACGCCCATCTCGATGGCCCCCTGGAGCACGTCCATGACCTGCTCGGCACCGACCTTGTGGCCCTCGGTGCGGGGCAGCCCGCGCTGCTTGGCCCAGCGGCCGTTGCCGTCCATGACGATGGCCACGTGCTCCGGGACCAGCTCCCCGGGGAGCTTCGGCGGCCGGGCGCCGGACGGGTGCGGCTCGGGTGTCCGGTACTCCCGGCGCTGACGCCCCAGAATCCCGCGTACGGCCATGTCAGGTTCTCCTACTTCTCGACGTACCGCAGGGAGCGCAGTCCCCGCTCCAGATGCCAGTGCAGGTAGGCGGAGACCAGTCCGCTGCCCTCCCGGACGTGCCGCGGCTCGGCCGCGTCCGCCGTGCCCCAGTCTCCCGCAAGCAGCGCGCCGAGCAGTTCCAGGGCCTGGGGCGAGGGTACGACGCTGCCGGGCACCCGGCAGTCGGCGCAGACGGAACCGCCCGATCCGACCGAGAAGAACCGGTTCGGGCCCGGCATCCCGCACTTCGCGCAGTCCCCGAAGGTCGGGGCGTACCCGTTGACCGCGAGGGAGCGCAGCAGGAACGCGTCCAGGACCAGGCCCGGCGCGTGCTCGCCCCGGGCGAGGGTGCGCAGCGCGCCGACCAGCAGCAGGTACTGCTGCACGGCCGGCTCCCCTTCGTGGTCGGTGAACCGCTCGGCGGTCTCCAGCATGGCCGTCCCGGCGGTGTACCGGGCGTAGTCGGTGACGATGCCGCCACCGTACGGCGCGATGGTCTCGCTCTGCGTGCACAGCGGCAGTCCGCGGCCGACCAGTTCGCTGCCGCGCGCGAAGAACTGCACGTCGACGTGGGAGAAGGGTTCGAGCCGGGCGCCGAACTTGCTCTTCGTGCGCCGCACGCCGCGGGCCACGGCGCGCACCCGGCCGTGACCGCGGGTGAGCAGGGTGATGATCCGGTCCGCCTCACCCAGCTTCTGGGTGCGCAGCACGATGCCGTCGTCGCGGAACAGACTCATGGCACCCATTGTCACCCACGCCTCAGGGCACCTCGCCCCGGCTGCGGGCGTTGACGTACGCCGTCCCCGCGCCGATCCGCTCGGCGGGCGTCGCCCGGCGCACCGCGCCCGGTTCGGCGTCCCACTCCCGCCCGCCGCCGCACGGCCGGAGCTGGACGTACGGTCCCTCGTGCCCCATGACGATCCCCACCCTTCCGTTCCGGGTGTCCACGACGTACGAACCGACGGGCTCTTGCACCGCGTCCTCCGCTCCCTCGGCCCCTTCGCTCCGGGCCGATCGTTGTCCGACCGGGTCCCCCTCTGTTTTTCGGTTCCGGGCCCCGTCTCCCCAAGGTGACGTTTCAGCACCGGCCCCGGGGGGCCGTCGCGCGCCGTAAGTGCGGTGGGGAGGAGGGGAGTTCGGGAGGGCCGCCGGGGAATGCAGAAACGTACCGTTCGAGCATGTGATGCCCAGACCCGACGGTGTTCGAGCGCCGGACCCGATCGGGTGCGGCTGCGGGGGTTTGCCCCCAGGAGAACCGGGGTGCTGCCCGGACGGGGACCGCGGCCCGTCTCGGCGACTCTGCCCGTATGACGCAGACCACACACCTGTCGCGGACCATCCGGTCGAGGCGGACCACGGCCGCCCCACGGGTCCGGCGCGCCGCCGCCCTCGTGGGCGCCTCCGCCGTCCTGCTGGGCCCGACCGTGCCGGTGACGTCCGCCGCCGCCACCCCCGCCGCCGCCCGCTCGTCTGGGCCGCGTGCCCCGGGGCGGCGGACCTCGACCCCGGCAGCGGTGCGCCCTGGCGACCGGCGAGCGGCCGGACGGCGACACGTACTGCCGCTGAGCCGCCGCCCGTTCACCCCGGTCAGCCCCGGTCGACCATCCAGGTGCCGTCCTCCTCGTCGTCGACCCGCACCTCCAGCTCGCGGAGGTTCATGCCCGCCTCCCACAGCTCCCGGAACCGTTTCATCCGGTCCTGCACGTGGTCCTGGCGGGCGTTGAGCCGGGTGCGGACGTTGACCTCGCGCAGGTCCTGCTCGATCTCGAAGGTGACCTCCTCGTCGTAGACGATGAAGTCGTCGGTGGTGCCGCGCTGGAGGTGCGGCGGGAGTTCGGGCAGGACGGCGACGCGGACCTCGATGCGCAGCAGTTCCTGCTCGTCGCACAGGCGCAGCAGCCGGTCGTCGAGTTCGCGGGCGCTCTGCAGCAGGAAGAGGCGGCTCACCGGGACGCCGCGCTCCTCGATGACCTCCTTCTGCGCCTGGAGGTAACGGCTGGCGGGCTCGCTGTTCCAGAACTCGCGGTCGACGGAGGTGCTGATGGCGCAGATGGAGTGCTGGGCGGCGCGGGTGAGGGTGAGCATCCAGTCGTGGTTCTCGCCGGGGCACTGAGCGGTCAGGTTGGTGAGGTCCGACAGGTGGGAGACCACCCGTTTCATCTCCATGCGGACGAACGTGCCGAGGATCGCCGGGCCGGGTGCGAGCACCTCGGCGAAGCTGCGGGCCAGGTCGGGCACGCCGTCGGCGTCGGTACGGACCTGGAGCTCGTGGGCGGCGTCCTCCTCCGGGTCGGCCGGGGGCAGCCGGGTGTCGACCAGGTGCCGCAGGTCCTCGGTGGCCCGGGCGAGGGCGGCGCCCAGTTCGTCGTCGCGGCGCCGCAGCCCCTCCTGCAGCGCGGCGGCGGTCTCGGCCAGCGCGCCGCGGGTACGCCGCTCCTGGTCCCGTACCCGCCGGTCCAGGCCGAGGACGTGCTGGACGGCGACCGCGGCGGCGCCGCACAGCAGCGCGGCCGTGACCTGCCGCGCCACCGCGACCTCGGGGCCGAGCAGCGCGGCGACGCCCCAGGCGAGGGCGCCGACGACCAGGCCGGCCGCCAGCCGGCGGGGCCACAGGTCCGCGCCGGGACGCCGGCGGCCGAGGGCCCGTATCCGGGCGGTCAGGGGTCCGGACGGCGGTCCGGACTCCTCGGATCGAGGTGACTGTGCCGTGCTCATCTCGCTTCTCCCCCCGTCGGGATGGGCTCGGATCGAGGTGCGGTGATGTGCTGGAGGCGGCTGGGCGGCTGGGCGGCTGGGCGGCTGGTCGGCGGGCGGTCAGGGGGCGGGCTCCACCTCCCGGTACAGCGCGGGGACCGCGTGCAGGGTGAGCTGGTCGCGGATGCGCTGCACGAGCGCCTGCCACTGCCGGGTGAAGCCCGGCCGTTCTTCGAGCGTCTCCCACAGCGGGGCCAGTTCGGGTGCCACCCGGGCCCGTGGCATCCACAGGTGCAGCAGGTGGTCGACGGCGGGGCGCAGCGCCAGGACGACGGCGGGCCGGCCGGACGGCTCCGGAGCGCCGAGCCGTACGCCGTCGAGCAGGTGGACCACGGTGGTCAGCAGCCAGTCGTGCAGGGCGAGGTCGTCGCAGAGCCCGGCGATCCGGTCGGGCGGGGTGCCCGGGGGCACCCTGAGGCGTACGGTGCGCAGCTCGTCCTCGGCCAGGGTGAACCGCTCCAGCGCGGGGCCCTGGCCCGGGGCGGCGGGCAGGGCCGCCCAGCGCAGCCGGGTGGGCCGGGACCGCAGGGGCGGGCGCTGGTCGAGCAGGGTGTGGCGCAGCAGCCGGGTGAGCAGGCCGTCGGCGATCAGCCCGACGTCGAGGTCGCCGTGGCGCCCGCCGGCCAGGACGCCCTCGGCGACGGCCTCGGGCCGGGCCCTGCCGAACGGCTCGACCGTGCCGGGCCGCACCAGGTACTGGCCCCAGGGCCGGCGCCGGTCGGGTCCGGCGGGCGGCAGCCGGAACCAGGCGGAGGTCTGCAGGACGCGGCCCTCGGTGAGCGCGGCCCGCGCCGCGACCGTGCCGACGGCGCGGACGCGGGAGCCGTTGGCGCTGGGCAGCGGGCAGTCGACGCCGGTGAGGGTCTCGGGGGAACGCGCGTAGAGGCCCGGCCGTTCGGAGACGAGCACGCGTTCGTCGGCGCGCAGGGCGAGGAACTGGGCGGCGGCGCGGATGTCGAGCGCCTGCCGGGTGGGGAGCAGGCGGGTGCGGACCTCGCCGCAGGCGAGGACGGCGTCCGGTGCGCTCGCCTCGGGCCGCGCCATGTCAGGGTCCCGGGTAGAAGACGTAGGAGACGCGGTCGGCGACCGAGTCGGGGACGGCGGCGTGCTCGCGGGCGGAGCGTTCGGCGACCTGGCGCAGGGCGCCGTGGTCCACGTCGAGCTGGTCGAGGATGACGCGGACGGCGTGCTCGACGGGCAGGAACCGGCTGGGCAGGACGGAGGCGGTCCGGTAGGCGGCGAAGGGGTCGGCGCGCGGGTTGAGCCGGATCAGGGAGGGCAGTTCGTCCCAGTCGTCGGGGAAGCCGGCGTCGGGCGGCCGCTGGGGGACGAAGACGGCCTCGCCCTCGTCGCGCAGCAGGCCGAGGCGGGCGAGCTGCCAGACGGCGGCGAGGAAGGGGCAGGACCACAGGCGGTGGCCGTCGGCGTCGTCGCTCCACAGCTCGACGTCCAGGAAGACGGAGTGGCGGCGGGCCGCGGTCTCCTTGGGCGGCTCCCAGGGGGCGGCCCGCTTCATCGCCTGGGGAGCGCGGGCGACCGGGCTGCGCTCGCCGTTGGCCAGCCAGCCGGTCTGCGCGGCGGGCGGGCGCAGTCCGTAGCTGCCGGGCGGCGGGGACTCGACGATGCGCCCGGCCACCGCCTCGGCGACCGGCACCTTGCCGGTGACGGCGCAGCCGGACTCGCGGGCCAGGTAGTCGACGGTCAGCCCGGCCCGCGCGGCCTCGTCGACGATGAGCGGGACGATCTCGGCGGGGCTGGAGAACCGGGCGAAGTAGTCGTCGATCAGGAAGCAGGTGCTGATCCGGGCGCGTCTGCCGTCGGTGGCCGCGGCGGCGGCGCGGGCGGCCCCGGCCCAGGGGGCCACCCGGGCGAAGTGGTCCCGCAGCCGCCCGGGTCCGGCCTCGAAGTCCTCCATGTACAGGTGTCCCAGCTCCAGCGAGAGGTGGGACAGCGCGACCGCCTGGGTCCGCGGGTCGGCGGCGGTCTCCCGGAACACGGACTCGGACGTGCGCCGGGACTCCGCGGCGTGCTCGGTCACGGCAGCCCCCAGTACGTGTCGTCCGTCAGCCGCCGGGCGATCTCCTCCAGCGCCTCCAGCGTCTCCTTGTTGGCTATCTGCGTGGCGAGGACGTCCTCCTCGGTGATGAGCTGCTCGCGCCACTGCAGGATGGGCTCCAGCGGTACGACGCCGAGGACGACGCTGTCACCGATGGCGTGCTCGGCGGCGAGCCGGCGCAGCGCCTCGTCGCAGGACTGCATCCAGGCGGCCTGCGCGGGCGAGCCCTGCGACCAGACGGCCGACTCCGGGTCGGGCACGGCGGCCCGCACGAACCGGATGGCGGCCCGCAGCGCGTTCTCGTCGTGGCCGCGTTCGACGCCGCCCTTGATGATGCCGTGCTCGCGGTGGACCAGGCCGGAGGCGGCGATCACGTGCTGCCGGGTCCAGCGGTGGAAGACCAGCCAGCGGAAGGGGACGTTGCGCATCCGGGGGTGGGCGGTGGCGGCCAGCGCCATGTCGACGGCGTAGCTGCGGCCGGCGCTGAGGTCGACCATGATCACGTCGAACTCGCCGTTCAGCCGCAGCAGCAGGTCGACGCAGCGCTCCAGGGCGTCGTCGTCGGTGGCGAACTCGCCGCCGCCGAGGTCGCCGGGGAACAGCACCAGGCGCCCTGACTGGTTGGGCCAGGCGTGCAGGTGCGGGTGCTCGGTCTGCCGCCATACGTCGATCATGGCGGGCTCCGGGGTGCCGCCCTCCAGGTAGGAGTGGAGTCCCCGCGCCTCGGTGCCGCGCAGGGCGCTGGGCACGTCGAAGACCGCGGCGGCGGTGGGCGAGCCGAAGTCGAAGTCCACGTAGGCGACGTGGTCCCCGTTCAGGGCGCGCTGGTAGGCCAGGTTGGCGCTGGTCACCGAGCGCCCGGTGCCTCCCTTGTCGGAGGCGGCGAAGACGAGCACCGGCTCACCCCTCCTTCACGCCGGCGTCCCTGGCCTGGGCCAGGGTGTCGAGTTCCTGGAGCACCGGCAGGACCAGGGCGAAGGCGGTGCCGGGCTGGGTGTCGACCAGGGCGCGGGCCCGGTCGAGGCGGCTCTCGACGCTGCGCATCGCGCGGCCCCGGTTGCCGCCGACGCCGGCGGCGGACTGGAGCTGTTCCTTGCCGAACAGGTGGGTGGCCTCGCTGAGCAGTTCGCGGGCGAGCTGGGCCAGGTCGTCGCTGGGGATGGGCTGCTGTTCGTACAGGTTGCGGGCGGCGACCAGGCACTCGGTGACGCGTTCGGTGACGCTCCAGGACAGCCGCCGGTCGACGCCGCGGGCGTCCGGGTAGACGGCGCGTACGTCGTCCCAGAGGTCGGCGCCCTCGTCGGACCTGATCCGCCGGTGCCACAGGTGCTCGAAGGTCTGCTCGGCCAGGCGCAGCAGGCGGTCCTGGGAGTTGATGTTCTGGGAGAGGATGGCGAGCTGGACGGTGCGCTTGAGGAGCTGGGCCGCGTAGTCCGTCATCCGCCACAGCAGGAGCCCGCCGGAGCGCTCGGACCCGGCGAGCGGCATGGTGACGCCCGGGTGGTGGAGCCGGATCGTGGGGTCGTCCTTGGTCATCCGGCTGTTGACCCGGCCGCGGTCGGCGAGGCGCTCCATGATGGTGACGGTGCGGGTGAGGTCGTCGTCGGTGGCGTTCCGGCGGACCAGGTCGTGCACGAGGATGGCCGCGACGGTCAGGGAGAAGTACTCGGACTCCAGGCGCAGGCCGGTGGTCTGCCAGGGCAGGTCCTCCAGGGGCCACCGGTCGGCGCCGAAGCGGGCGATCGCCGACCAGTACTGCTGGCTCAGCTCCCAGCGCAGCCGCAGCATCTCGGCGAGCTTCTGCTGGTCCTCGTCGAGCAGGCCCAGGGTGAGGGTGCGGTGGGAGAAGAGATCCTGGATGCCGTCCAGGGCCACGACGGTGAAGTACACGTAGGGCAGCCGGTCGGCGATGCCCTCGGGCTGGCCGGGGACCGGGAGGTCGAGGCCGGTGACCTCCGGGGCGCCCCGCACCACGCCCCAGGCCCAGCCGCACTCGAAGAGCTGGCTCTCGTCGCGGATGGACTCGTCGACCTGGATGCCACGGGTGAGGCTCTCGATGATCGTGGCGCGCAGCGGGCGCAGCCGGCGGGCGAACTGCTGGAGCACGACCCGGTCGGACTGTCTGTTCTGGCCGATGACCTCGATCAGCCGCTTGCCCTGCTCGGACTCGGAGTCGAAGACGTTCACCGTGAAGGAGCGCAGCAGACTGATCATCGCGGCGGTGAGCCGGGTGTTGGTGGCCTCTCTCAGCTCGCCGATGGCGGCGTGGATCTCGGGCCGGGTGGTGGTGGCCTCGTAGACCTTGAGGAACCCGAGGGTGGCCAGGCAGAGGGTGACGGACATGGAGTAGGAGTCGACCACGCCCAACTGGGCCTGCTGGTGGGTGAGTTCGACTCCGGGTTCGGCCGGTTTGAAGTAGTGGCCGCCGGAGAAGGCGGGGCTGTCGTCCGGTCCGGTGTGGGTCCGCATGTACTGGGTCAGGGCGGTGATCAGGTTGGCGGGGATCTCCAGCCGGCCGCCGACGTCCTCCAGGACGCGCAGGACGTCCCGGTCGGTGGTGTCCGGCTGGTCCAGCCGGAAGGCGGGGACCTCGGTGGCCGGGTACAGCAGGCAGAGCAGGCGTTCCGCGTCCGCGACGCTGCTCAGTCCGCCGGTGTCCCCCATGAGGTATTTCCCGTTGTCGAACGAGTAACGGGCCACCGCCCGCCAGACGTCCAGCAGATGCTGGCGTGGCTTGATCTGCATCCCCGCACCCCTCGCACAGATCTCATTGCCTTGTCCTGTTGTGCAGCCATGGTCCCCGTTCCCGTGGTTCTAGGGAACGGCCACCACGGAATTGCGTCGGCCGAGCACCAGCAGCATTCCCTCGTGCCCCTTTCGCACCACCTGGTGGAGATCGTGGATCTCCAGTTCCGCGGCGAACCGGGCGAGGCTCTCCCTGACCCTCTCCTCGTTCACCCGATAGGCCGGGAAGTACTGGTCCCCGACCTGGTAGCCGACCGATTCCTTCATGAACGCGGCGGCGAACGGAGCGCCCGGCGACAAGGTGTTCATGAAACACCGCACGCCCCGCCGGAACTCCTGCGGGCACTCGGACATCGAGTCGGCGACGAAGAACATCGTCCCCAGGTCGTAGCGCTGCCGGCCGCCCAGGTCGAAGAGGTTCGCGCGCTCGACGCGGACGATCTCGGCGACCCGGCCGGCCGGGTCGACACCGCGGTAGGCCGGATTTTCCAGGAGTACGTCCCAGAACGCGCTCCACGTCGCGTCGAGACCGCCCCCGGTGGTCTGCCGTTCCAGATACTCCACGTTCGGCTGCGCGTATTCGAGCAATACGATCTTCTCGCACCACGGAAGCATGGCCAGCGCCGGATACATGTTCGCACCGGCGCCGACGTCGACGCCCTGTACCGATTGCGGGACGTTTCCCCCGAAACAGCGGCTGAAATGGTCGCGCATCGCCCGCAGGATCAGCAGATCGACGTCGAGTGGAGTGCGATAATTGACGTCGACATATGCCTCCGGATCGAACTTCGACCAAGGCGCGTCGGCGTTTCGATCCATAGTCACCCTGCCGCTTTCCATTCGTCTTACGACCGACCATGTGCCGTGCGCGTGATCTCCCCGGGACATCGACAGACGAAAACGGCACATCTTTTTCCGCACGGTAGGCCACCCATTAGGGCGCGGCCAGCTCGGAATACGCCAGTCCTCTTCGGCCGGGCGCATGTCGGGCGCACCGTCGCACACCCTAACTCGCCCTTGCACAGCGGCAGTTGACAGCACACTCTAGCCAGAAGCCGACACGGGCCGCCACACGGGTCCGCATTCCCTCAAGGGGTGAATCGCGCAGCCGCCGAGTTGACTTCCGTCCGCAATATCCCGACCGGGGGGTGGCATGACCGCCGAACCGCTGGAACGTTTCCTCAATCGCCACGGGCAGCTCAGGGCGCCCGTCCGCGTACCGGACCCACGGGCCGCACCGGGCTCGGGGACGCTGGTGCTGCGGACGGCGCGGGAGACCGACCTGCCCGAATTGCGGCGGCTGGACGAGGAGGTCTTCCAAGAGGTCGCCTACCCCGGTTTCCTGCTGCGCCAGCTGTACGACATGTACGCCGAGCACTTCCTGGTCCTGGACGACGGCCGGGGCCGGCTGCGGGGCTACGTCCTGGCCGGCACGACGGCGCTGGACCGGGACAGCTGGATCCTGGGCCTGTGCGTGACCCAGGACCGGCGGCGGCACGGGCTGGGGCGGGAGCTGATGCGGGAGATCCTGGTACGGCTGCGCGGCGCCGGCGTCGAACGGGTCCGCCTCACCGTGGAACCCTCCAACCGCGCCGCGATCCGCCTCTACCGCTCCCTGGACTTCCGCCCCGAACCCCCCGACAAGGGCCTGCGGCGCGACTACTTCGGCCCGGGGATGCACCGGCGGGTGATGCGGCTCGACCTGGTCCCGCAGGAGTGAGCCGCGGCTTCCGGGAGGGGTGAGGTCAGGAAGGCGTCCGCGCCGCCGCCGCCAGCAGGCGGGTCACGTCGTCCGCGCAGATGGTCAGGGCCGCGCCCACGGTGGCGAGGGTGTCGCGTTCGGCGGGGGTGTAGGGGCCGTCGGCGAGGGCGATGCGGGCGCCCTGGAGGAGAACCGACTCACGGCCGCCGGCGGCGAGGTGCGGGGCCAGCGGGTCCAGCGCCTCGTGCAGCTCTATGGCGAGGCCGGGCCCGCAGGGTCCGCCCCGGATCCGCCCGGTGTCCGCCGCGAGCGCCTCGACCAGCGCCTCCAGCCGCTCCTCGGTGCAGTCCTCGAAGCCCGCCGCGCGCACCGCCCCGACCGCCGCCGCCAGCGCCGTACGGGAGCAGGTGCCGCCCGCGGCCAGCACCGCGAGGGCGACGGTGTGCACGGCGTCGCGGAGCATCGCGGAGAAGCGGGTGGTGGTGGGGTGGTCGAGGACGTCGGTGCCGAAGTGGCGCCGGCAGGCCGCGCACTCGACGACCGGGCCGGTGTCCCCGCGGGGCAGCACGGGCATCCCGAGCAGGGCGAGCCGGCGGCGGCCGGTGAGGCGCCGGTAGTTGCGGTCCCCTCCGCAGGCGGGGCAGAAGAACTCGCCGTCGCCGACGGCCGTCCACGCGGTGCGGGTCCCCAGGATGCGCGGCGGCCGGGCAGCTCGGCCGTTCCGTCCCCGTCCAGGCAGCACGTCGCACCTCCGTAACCGCACGGCAACATCGCCGTACTGGCGTGATGTTAGCCACATCGCCGACGCGGAGTCAGTACCCCGTACGAGACCTTTCCGTGACCTGCACACGTAGATGGCCGGTACCCGACGCCGCCCCGCCTCCCGCGCGGCGGGGAGACGGGGCGGCGGACCACTGGTTCGGCTGGTCAGCGGGCCGCCCGGTTGACGGCGGAGACGACCGCCTTCAGCGAGGCGCGCGTCGTGTTCGCGTCGATTCCGATCCCCCACAGGACCTTGCCGTCGATGGCGCACTCGATGTACGAGGCGGCCTGCGCGGAGGCGCCCTCGCTCATCGTGTGCTCCTGGTAGTCCAGCAGGCGTACGTCGATGCCGACGGCCTGGAGGGCATCGAAGAAGGCCGAGATCGGACCGTTGCCCGAGCCGGTCAGCACGGTGTCGTCGCCGTCGACCGTGGCCTCCACGGTGAGGGTGTCCACGCCGTCCCGGTCGGTGGTCGTCTGGCCGGTGCGGACCTGGATGCGCCCCCAGGCGTTGTCCGGGTTGGGCAGGTACTCGTCCTGGAAGACCTCCCAGATCGCCGCCGGGGTGATCTCGCCGCCCTCGGCGTCCGTCTTCGCCTGGATGATCTTCGAGAACTCGATCTGCATCCGGCGCGGCAGGTCCAGCTTGTGGTCGTTCTTCAGGACGTAGGCGATCCCGCCCTTGCCGGACTGCGAGTTGACCCGGATGACCGCCTCGTAGGACCGGCCGACGTCCTTGGGGTCGATGGGCAGGTAGGGCACGGCCCATTCGAGGTCGTCGACCGTGACCCCGCGAGCCGCCGCGTCGGCCTCCATCGCGTCGAAGCCCTTCTTGATGGCGTCCTGGTGGGAGCCGGAGAAGGACGTGTAGACCAGGTCGCCCACGTACGGGTGGCGCGGGTGGACCTCCATCTGGTTGCAGTACTCCCACGTACGACGGATCTCGTCGATGTCGGAGAAGTCGATCTGCGGGTCGACGCCCTGGGAGAACAGGTTCATGCCCAGGGTGACCAGGTCGACGTTGCCGGTGCGCTCGCCCTGGCCGAACAGGCAGCCCTCGACCCGGTCGGCGCCGGCCATCAGGGCCAGCTCGGCCGCCGCCACCGCCGTACCGCGGTCGTTGTGCGGGTGGACGGAGAGCACCACGTGCTCGCGGCGGGACAGGTTGCGGTGCATCCACTCGAAGCGGTCCGCGTGCGTGGACGGCGTCGAACGCTCCACGGTCGCGGGCAGGTTGAGGATGATCTCGCGGTCCGGGCCGGGCTGGTAGACGTCCATCACCGCCTCGCAGACCTCCAGGGCGAAGTCCAGCTCGGTGTCGGTGAAGATCTCCGGGCTGTACTGGTAGCCGAAGACCGTCTCCGGGCCCAGCAGCTTCTCCGCGTACTCCATGACCAGCCGCGTGCCGTCGACGGCGATCTGCTTGATGTCGTCCCTGGAGCCGCGGAAGACGACCCGGCGGAAGACCGGCGCGGTGGCGTTGTACAGGTGGACGGTGGCCCGCTTGGCGCCCCTGAGCGACTCCACGGTCCGCTCGATCAGGTCCTCGCGGGCCTGGGTCAGTACGGAGATGGTGACGTCGTCGGGGATGGCGTCCGGGTCCTCGATGATGGAGCGGACGAAGTCGTAGTCGGTCTGGCCGGAGGCCGGGAAGCCGACCTCGATCTCCTTGTAGCCCATCTTGACCAGCAGGTCGAACATCGCGCGCTTGCGGGCGGGCGACATGGGGTCGATCAGGGCCTGGTTGCCGTCGCGCAGGTCGGTGGAGAGCCAGCGGGGGGCGGTGGTGATCCGCTGGTTCGGCCAGGTGCGGTCGGCGATGTCGACCTGCTCGTAGCCGCGGTACTTCTGGATCGGCATGGAACTGGGCTGCTGGCGATTGGCCATGATGGCGTGGGCTCCTCGATTTTTCCGCGGTGTCCGCGAGTCCGGAAGGACGGCCGACGGCAACGCAGAAGCTCCGCGGGGAGGGAGTCGGCCTCGACTACAGGCCCTCGCCGCGGCAGCTAAGGAGAAGCAGCCCGAAACGCATGGTGCTGTGCAGCCTAGCCCAGCCGTGCCGGATACGCGGGTCCGTATCAGTATGCGGGACCCGTGGGAGAACCGGGACAAAAAGTGCCGCATACCACTTCAGGGGCGCCACGGTCGCCCGGCGACGGCCCATTTCACCAATCATGGTTGCGGCTAGTGACAGGTGCGCTACGCAGTGCGATGGTTTTGAGCATGAACACCAACGGGGGCTTCGAGCCCGTCTTCTGCACCATCGTCCCACCGCACGTCCTGGACAAGCTCGCCCAGGCCGACGACCCCGTGCTCGCCGGACCCGCCCGCCGCACCCTCCAGCGCGACGCCTACGAGCGCACCCAGCGCCGCCTGACCACGGTGGTCGGCGCCCGCGCGACGGCCGCGCCCGCCACCGCCGAGGCCGGCACCCCGCACCGCACGATCTACGACGCCCGCAACGGCACCGACCTGCCCGGCACCAAGGTGCGCGGCGAGGGCGACGACCCCGGCAAGGACGCCACCGTCAACCGCGCCTACGCGGGCCTCGGCGCCACCTTCGAGGTGCTGCTGAAGGCGTACGGCCGCGACTCCATCGACGGCAACGGCCTGCCGCTGGACGCGACCGTGCACTACGACCGCGAGTACGGCAACGCCTTCTGGAACGGCGAGCAGATGGTGTTCGGCGACGGCGACGGCGAGATCTTCCTCGACTTCACCATCCCCCTCGACGTCATCGGCCACGAACTGGTCCACGGCGTCACCCAGTACACGGCCAACCTGACCTACTTCGGCCAGAGCGGCGCCCTCAACGAGTCGGTGTCGGACGTGTTCGGCTCCCTCATCAAGCAGTACTCGCTCGGGCAGACCGCCGACCAGGCGGACTGGCTGATCGGCGCCGGCCTGCTCGCCCCGCGCGTCACCGGGGTGGCGCTGCGCTCGATGAAGGCGCCGGGCACGGCCTACGACGACGACGTCCTCGGCAAGGACCCGCAGCCCGCGACGATGGACGGCTACATCAACACCGGCTCGGACAACGGCGGCGTGCACATCAACTCCGGCATCCCCAACCACGCCTTCTACCTCTTCGCCACGGCGCTCGGCGGCAAGGCGTGGGAGCGGGCCGGGCAGGTCTGGTACGACGTGCTGACCGGCGGCGAGCTGGGCCAGGACGCGACGTTCGAGGAGTTCGCCGGGCTGACCCTGGCGGCGGCCCGCGAACGCTACGGCGACGCGGAGGAACTGGACGCGGTGGGCAAGGCATGGGAACGGGTCGGGGTCCAGGCGGGGGCACAGGCCGGGACACGGGCCGGGTAGTTCCGTACCGGGCGCCGGCGTACTAGACACGGACCATGCGGATTCAGGTGACGCGCACAGGAGGCTTCGCGGGCGTCGAACGCCACGCGGAGGTGGACACCCGGGGGCGCCCGGACGCGCGGGAGTGGCACGCGCTGGCCGCGCGGGCGGTCGAGGGCGCCCGGACCACCCCGCCCGCCGGGGTCCCGGACGGGTTCGGCTACCGGATCACCGTGGACGGCCGGACGGTCCACGCCGCGGAGCCCCGGCTGACGGAGGCCCAACGGGAGCTGGTCCGGCGGGTGTTGAAAGAGGGTTCGTAGCGGTTGACGTGAGTCGCGGGCCGTGCGGATGATCCGCGCATGGTGACGACGAACCCGGTGCCCAGGTTCCCGGCCGGCTTCCTGTGGGGAGTGTCGACCTCGGCCCACCAGATCGAGGGGTCCGCCGGGACGCGCGAGCGGTCCGTGTGGGACGCCTTCACGGACCGGCCCGGCCGGGTGAGCGACGGCTCGACGGCGGCGGTGGCCTGCGACCACTGCCGCCGTTACCGCGAGGACGTGGCGCTCCTGGCCGGCCTGGGCGTGGGCGCGTACCGCTTCTCGGTGTCCTGGCCGCGGGTCGATTCCCCCGGCGGGCTGGACTTCTACGACCGGCTGACGGACGAGCTGTGCGCGGCGGGCGTCCGCCCGGTGCCGACCCTCTTCCACTGGGACCTGCCGCTCGGCCTCGACTGGCGCGAGCGGGACACGGCGGCCCGGTTCGCGGCGTACGCGGCGCGGGTCGCCGACCGGCTCGGCGACCGGGTGAGCACGTGGATCACCCTCAACGAGCCCGCCGAGCA
This sequence comes from Streptomyces sp. ISL-12, assembly GCF_018614415.1. Lineage (GTDB taxonomy): Bacteria > Actinomycetota > Actinomycetes > Streptomycetales > Streptomycetaceae > Streptomyces. Next base: position 121,421 of record NZ_JAGGOO010000078.1, on the reverse strand, counting down.
CACCCTGCTCGGTCACGCCCTGGGCGTGCACGCGCCGGGCGAGCGGCTGCTGTTCGACGCGCTGCCGGTGGCCCACCACCAGCTTCTCGCGCACGGCCTGGCGGTACGGGCGCTGCGCGCGGCGGGCGCCACCGGCATCGGCATCGCCAACTCGCACGGCCCGACCTGGCCGGCCTCCGACGACCCCACAGACCGGGAGGCCGCCGGCTTCTACGACGTCCTGCTCAACCGGATGTTCGCCGACCCGCTGCTCCTCGGCCGCTACCCGGACGGCATCGGCGGGCTGATGCCGGGGGACGTGGCGGCCGACCTGGCGGTGATCGCCGAGCCCCTCGACTTCTACGGCGTGAACTACTACGCGCCGACCCGGGTGGGCGCCCCCGCCGGAGAGCGTCAGTTCGGCGCCGAACTCCCCTTCTCCGTCCGCCGGATCGAGGGCCGCCCGGTGACCGACTCCGGCTGGCCCGTCGTCCCCGAGGCCCTGACGGAACTGCTCACCGGCTTCCGCGCCCGCTACGGCGACCGGCTCCCGCCGGTCCTGATCACCGAGAACGGCTGCGCCTACGACGGCCTCGACGACCAGGCCCGCATCGCCTACCTGGACGGCCACCTGCGCGCCCTGCACGAGGCGCTGGCGGCCGGGGTGGACGTACGCGGCTACTTCGTGTGGTCGCTGCTGGACAACTTCGAGTGGGCGGAGGGGTACACCCGGCGGTTCGGGCTGGTCCACGTGGACTTCGCCACGCAGCGGCGCACACCGAAGGCGTCGTACGGCTGGTTCCGGGACGTGCTGAGAGCCCAGGCGTGAGTCAGAAGCCCAGCCGGCGCAGCTGCTTGGGGTCGCGCTGCCAGTCCTTGGCCACCTTCACGTGCAGGTCGAGGAAGACGGGGGTGCCGAGCAGCGCCTCGATCTGCTTGCGGGACTTGATGCCGACGTCCTTGAGGCGCTTGCCCTTGGGGCCGATGATGATGCCCTTCTGGCTGGGGCGCTCGATGAACACGTTGGCGTGGATGTCGAGGAGCGGCTTGTCGGCGGGGCGGTCCTCGCGGGGCAGCATCTCCTCCACGACGACGGCGATGGAGTGCGGCAGCTCGTCGCGTACGCCCTCCAGCGCGGCCTCCCGGATCAGCTCGGCGACCATGACCTGCTCGGGCTCGTCGGTGAGGTCGCCCTCGGGGTAGAGCGCGGGGCCCTCGGGCAGGAGCGGGACGAGGAGGTCGGCGAGCAGGTCGACCTGCTTGTCGCCGGTGGCGGACACCGGGACGATCTCGGCCCAGGTGATCCCCAGCTCCTGGCCGAGCTGGTCGACGGCGATGAGCTGCTCGGCGAGGGTCTTGCCGTCCACCAGGTCGGTCTTGGTGACGACGGCGACCTTCGGGGTCTTCTTGATCGCGGCGAGTTCCTTGGCGATGAAGCGGTCGCCGGGGCCGAGTTTCTCGTTGGCGGGCAGACAGAAGCCGATCACGTCGACCTCGGCCCAGGTGGTGCGCACCACGTCGTTGAGCCGCTCGCCGAGGAGGGTGCGCGGCTTGTGCAGGCCCGGGGTGTCGACCAGGATCAGCTGGGCGTCCGGCCGGTGCACGATGCCCCGCACGGTGTGCCGGGTCGTCTGCGGGCGGTTGGAGGTGATCGCCACCTTCTGCCCGACCAGAGCGTTCGTGAGGGTGGACTTGCCCGCGTTGGGGCGGCCCACGAAACAGGCGAAGCCCGCCCGGTGTGCGGCCTCGGACGTTTCCGACGGCTCGGATGACTGACTGCGAACGCTCATGGCGCCCATTGTCCCTGATCCACAGGGCCCCGCCGCACCAGTGCCCCGGCACCCGCGCGGAACGCGGGCGTCCGGGGCCCGGCGCCTTCGGGTCAGGGGGGTCAGCCGGCGGTGAGCGTCTCCCGGACCTCGCCGTCGGGTCCGGCCACCAGCACCGGCGTCCCGGGCCCGCCCAGGTCCCGTACGGCCGCCCGGTCCTCGTCGGAGACACCGCCGGCGCCGGTCACCACGGCCGCCGCCTCCAGCGAGGTCGCGCCGGAGGCCACCGCCATCGCCACCGCCGTGCGCAGCGCGCTGAGGTTCAGGGAGTCCAGGGCGACGGTGCCGGCGACGTACGTACGGCCGGTCTCGTCGCGCACAGCGGCGCCCTCGGGCACCTGGTTGCGGGCCCGGGCGGAACGGGCCAGGGTGACGATCTTCTGGTCCTCGGGGGCGAGGGGGGCGAGCGCGCTGCTGTCGGTCATGGGGTGAGCATACGAAAGCGTCCGTCGCCGGTGAGACGCCAGAGGGAGGTGACCTCTCCGGCTCTGGCCGCGTGGAGGGGATCGGCGGTGTCCCTCGCCCGTGGGTGCCGCGGCCGGATGTCGGTCCGGTCCAGCACGCGCAGGCCCGCCGCCTCGATGCGCGTCAGGAGTTCGCCGCGGGTACGGAGCCCGAGGCGCTCGGCGAGGTCCGACAGGATCAGCCAGCCCTCGCCGCCCGGTGCGAGACGGTCGGCGAGGCCGTCCAGGACATCGCGGAGCATGCCGCCGCCCGGGTCGTAGACGCCCTGCTCCAGGGCGGAGGTGGGCCGGGCCGGGAGCCAGGGCGGGTTGCAGACGACGAGGTCGGCGCGTCCGTCGGGGAACAGGGCGGGACCCACGACGTCGACGCGCCCGGTCAGGCCCAGCCGGCGGACGTTGTCGCGCGCGCAGGCCAGGGCGCGCGGGCCGCTGTCGGTGGCGACGACCCGGTCGATGCCCCGGCGGGCCAGGACGGCGGCGAGCACTCCCGTCCCCGTACCGAGGTCGAACGCGGTACGGCGGCCCGGTGCCGGTGCGGGCAGGGGTGCCTGGGCGACGAGGTCGACGTACTCGCCCCTGACCGGGGAGAAGACGCCGTAGTGCGGATGGACGCGGGCGCCGAGGGCCGGTACCTCCACGCCCTTCGCGCGCCACTGGTGGGCTCCGATGACGCCGAGCAGTTCGGTGAGGGAGACGGCCATCGGCCCGGACGGCGGGCCGTACGCCTCGGCGCAGGCCCGGCGCACGTCGGGGGCCCGGCGCAGGTCCAGGCGGTGGTCGTCCTCCAGCAGGACGAGGAGCCTGCCCAGCACGCGGGCGCGGTGGCCGCGGGCCCTGCGGTACTGGTGGAAGGAGTCGGCGGGGTTCTCGCCCGGCCGGGGAGGTTTCCGGTCGACGCGGCGGCCCATCGCCCGCAGCAGTTGCCGTGCGCCGGGGAAGTCGCCCCGCCACAGCAGGGCGGTGCCTTCGCAGGCCAGCCGGTGGGCCGTGGCGGCGTTCATGCGGTCGTCGGCGCCGATGACGCGGACCGGAGGCGGTGCGGCGCTCTCGGAGTGCCAGCGGGCGGAGCGGGAGGTGTTCGTCTCGGTCCAGTGGATGGTGTTCACCATGTACTCCTCGTGAGTGGACGTGCGGGGGCACGAAGAGCACTTCGACGGGGAGCAGGGGGAACCGGCCCGTGCGCGGCACGGGCGGGTGGGTCGGGGCGGGCCGGGCTACCGCTCCCGCGTCGAAGCGCGGGAGCGGGAGTCGCCGAGCACCATGCCGAGCGTCATGACCAGTCCTTCCGGAGGGACGGTGTGCGGGCTCAGAGGCGGTCGAGGCGGAGGCGGTCGGCGCGTGGCAGGCCGGCGACGACCAGGTCGTAGGAGTCCTCGACCAGCTCCCGGACCAGGCGGTCCGGGAGGTCGCCGTCGGCCGTGACCGTGTTCCAGTGCCGCTTGTTCATGTGCCAGCCCGGGACGATCAGATCCGGGTGCTCGCGGCGCAGACGGACCGCGTCGTCCGGGTCGCACTTGAGGTTGACGGTGAGCGGGCGCGCGTCCAGGGCCGTCAGGGCGAACATCTTGCCCAGCACCTTGAAGACGGAGAACTCGGGGCCGAAGGGGAAGTCCTCCACGGCCGCGTCGAAGGAGAGGCAGAACGCGCGCAGGTCCCGTGGGTTCATTCCGGCTCCGCCAGTACCGTCACGATCTTGTTGCGGCGGCCCGCGGCGGCCTCCGCCGTCAGGCGCAGGGTCCGGCCGTCGGGCAGGTCGACCGGGGCCGACGCCCCGGCGATCGGCACCCGGCCCAGCGCCTTGGCGAGCAGGCCGCCGACGGTCTCCACGTCCTCGTCGTCGAACGCCTCCAGGCCGTACAGCTCGCCCAGGTCGCCGATGTCGAGGCGGGCGGTGACCCGGTAGCGGTCCTCGCCGAGGTCCTGGACCGGCGGGAGTTCGCGGTCGTACTCGTCGGTGATCTCGCCGACGATCTCCTCCAGGATGTCCTCGATGGTGACGATGCCCGCGGTGCCGCCGTACTCGTCGATGACGACGGCGACGTGGTTGCGGTCCTTCTGCATGTCGCGCAGCAGGTCGCCGGCGTTCTTGGTGTCGGGCACGAAGTACGCGGGGCGCATCGCCGTCGACACCAGCTCGCTCTCGGCGTCCCGGCTGATGTGCGTCTTGCGGGCCAGGTCCTTCAGGTACACGATGCCGACGATGTCGTCCTCGCTGTCGCCGGTGACCGGTATGCGGGAGAAACCGGAGCGCAGGGCGAGGGTGAGGGCCTGGCGGATGGTCTTGTAGCGCTCGATGACGACGAGGTCGGTGCGCGGGACCATGACCTCCCGTACGAGGGTGTCGCCCAGTTCGAAGACGGAGTGCACCATGCGGCGCTCCTCGGCCTCGATCAGGGACTCCTTCTCGGCGAGGTCGACCAGCGCGCGCAGCTCCGCCTCGGAGGCGAAGGGGCCCCGGCGGAAGCCCTTGCCGGGGGTGAGGGCGTTGCCGATGAGGATGAGCAGGGGCGGGATCGGGCCCATGATCCTGGCCAGCGGGACCAGGACGTACGCCGCCGCGGTGGCCGTGTTCAGCGGGTGCTGGCGGCCGATGGTGCGCGGCGAGACGCCGACGGCGACGTACGACACCAGCACCATCACGGCGATGGCGATCAGCAGGGCCTCGGTGGTGTTGCTGAACTCGTTGAGGCAGCCGTAGGTGACGAGCGCGGCGGCGGCCATCTCGCAGGCGACGCGGACCAGCAGCGCCACGTTGAGGTAGCGGGTGGGGTCGGCGGCGACCTTGGCGAGCTTGGCGCTGCCGCGCCGCCCGGACCGTACGGCCTCCTCGGCGCGGAAGCTGGAGACGCGGGCGAGCCCGGCCTCCGCGCTCGCGGCGAGCCAGGCGACGACGATCAGGGCGACGGCGCCGGCGATGAGCGGCAGGCTCATGAGACGGTCGGGGCCGGGGACGGGCCGGTGAGGCCCTTCTCCGCGCGCCAGCCGTCCACGATGGCCGCCTGGAGGCCGAACATCTCGGCCTTCTCGTCCGGTTCCTCGTGGTCGTAGCCGAGCAGGTGCAGCACACCGTGGACGGTGAGCAGTTGCAGCTCCTCGTCCATGGTGTGCCGCGTCTCGGCCTCCTTGCCCTGCTTCTCGGCGACCTCGGGGCAGAGCACGATGTCGCCGAGCAGGCCCTGCGGCGGCTCGTCGTCGTCCTTGGACGGCGGACGCAGCTCGTCCATCGGGAAGGACATGACATCGGTGGGGCCGGGGAGGTCCATCCACTGGATGTGGAGCTGCTCCATGGCGTCGGCGTCCACGACGATCACCGAGAGCTCGGAGAGCGGGTGGATGCGCATCCGCGCGAGCGCGTAGCGGGCGATGTCGAGGATCGCCTGCTCGTCGACCTCGGTTCCGGACTCGTTGTTGACGTCGATCGACATGGTCGTGCTGGTCTACTTCCCCTGGGTGCCCTTGGCGCCGGAGGACTTGGCGCGCGGCTTGTGCGCGCCGTTCTCGGTGCCGTGGTCGCTGTCGTACTTCTCGTAGGCGTCGACGATACGGCCCACCAGCTTGTGCCGGACGACGTCCTGGGAGGAGAGCCGGGAGAAGTGGACGTCGTCCACCCCGTCCAGGATGTCCTGGACCTGGCGCAGCCCGGACTTGGTACCGCCCGGCAGGTCGACCTGGGTCACGTCACCCGTGATCACGATCTTCGAGTCGAAGCCGAGGCGGGTGAGGAACATCTTCATCTGCTCGGGGCTGGTGTTCTGGGCCTCGTCCAGGATGATGAAGGCGTCGTTGAGGGTGTTGTGCGTCAGCAGGTAGTCCTGCGTGACGTACAGCGAGTCCTCGGCCGCGACCTGGATGCAGACGGCCTCCTCCCGGCCCGCGGGCTCGATGCTGTCGATGAATCGCATCGGGCGTCCGCCGCCTCCCGCCGCGTGGTACTTGTCGCGCTTACGGGCGAGGCGGAAGGGCTCGATGCCCTCGGGGAGACGGATGTCGATGACGTGGGCGTCGTGCCGGTAGGCGATCTCCCGGCCCTTCGCGAGACCGGGCTCACGGCCCTCGGCGTCCCTGCGGCGGGTGTACGCGACCCCGCCCAGTGACCTCACCAGCGCGATCACGTCGTCGCGCAGGAGAACCGAGGTCGTCGTGTACTGGATGCGGCAGGTGCGGTCCGTCTGAGTGACCGGTCCTCCGTCGGAGTCGAGCAGGCCCTGGAGCACGGCCAGTCGCACTTCGGCGGAGTTCTCGAGATAGTCGTCCGGCACGTACTTGGTGTGGGAGCGGGTGCGCAGGAGCTCCAGCTCGCGGAGGAGCCGCGTGACCGGGTTCTCCAGGGTGACCACGTCACCCGGCGACTTGATCCGGTTGAGGACGTAGTCAGGTCCGCCCCGGTGGCGGGCGCTGATACCGGGGATCGCCGCTTCGAGAGCCTGCGTCAGCTCAGGGTCTTCCGTGGCGAACGACGGGGTGGTGGATCCGGTCAGGCAGCCGTCACCCAGCAGCAGCCCCAGGGCGTACGGGTCCATGGGAACGTCACGTTCGGGAAGCTGGACCGGTGCCGTGAGGAGCGGCAGCTCGTACCGGCGTGCGTGTGCCGCGCGCAGGTTGCCGATCATCTCCTGCGTCTCCAGGACGCGCCAGGGCTTGTCGCGGCGCTTGTCGGCCGCCGTGCGGACCGTCCACAGGTGTTCGCCGCAGCACAACGTCCAGGAGCCGTCCTGGGCACTGACTCGGTAGATGTCCTTCTCACCCTGCGGATAGACGCCAAGGACCGGAGTGGGCTCGCCGTCGGAGCCGACGACCAGGTCACCCACCTGGAGGTCGCCGATGGGGCGCCAGCCATCCGGGGTCAGAACCTTGGTGAAGGTCGGCTGTGCGCGGCCGCGCATGTACGCCAGCGGCGCCACCTCGATCGTGCCGGCCGCCATCAGCCGGGGGATCGAGTCCGGGTCGATCATGTCGTGCAGGGCGTCGTAGAGCGGGCGCAGGTAGGGGTCGATCTTCTCGTAGAGGGTGCCGGGCAGGAAGCCCAGGCGCTCGCCGGCCTCGACCGCGGGGCGGGTCAGGATGATGCGGTTGACCTGCTTGGACTGGAGGGCCTGGACGGCCTTGGCCATGGCCAGGTAGGTCTTGCCGGTGCCGGCGGGGCCGATGCCGAAGACGATGGTGTGCTTGTCGATGGCGTCGACGTACCGCTTCTGGTTGAGCGTCTTGGGGCGGATGGTGCGGCCTCGCGAGGACAGGATGTTCTGCGTGAGCACCTCGGCCGGGGTCTCCGGGCCGTCGCTCTCCCCGTTCTCGCTCGCCTTGAGCATGGCGATCGAGCGTTCCACTGCGTCCTCCGTCATCGGCTGCCCGGTGCGGAGCACCAGCATCATCTCGTCGAACACGCGCTGAATGAGGGCGACGTCCGCAACGTCGCCGGTCGCGCTGATCTCGTTGCCCCGGACGTGGATGTCGGCCGCCGGGAAAGCCTTCTCGATCACGCGCAGCAGGGAGTCGCCGGACCCCAGGACGGTCACCATGGGGTGCTGGGCGGGGACGGTGAACCGTGCACTCGCCTGCCGCTGCGCGGGGGTGTGAGCTGTGGGTGTCTGAGTCATGGGCCGGCGCTCAAGGCCTGCGGTTCCTCCTCGTCATGGCCGCACGCTGAGGGCGGCCTCGCGTGTTCCAGGGTACGACGGTGGACTGACAACACCGTAGGAGTTTTCGTATCACCGTGGTCCGCCCCCTCCGGTCCGCTCACGGCAGTTGCTCACTGCGGTGTGCGGAAGCCGATCGTGGGGACCGCGCGGCGCAGCGGCCACGGGCGGGCCGCGTGGCAGGGGCCGCCGTCGGGCACGAGGTCGGCCAGGAAGGCGTACCGGGACAGGGCCGCCGGGTCCTGGTCGTCGACCGACCGCACCTCGCGCCACCAGGCGCCGACCTCGGACCAGCCGGGCGCGGACAGGGAGCCGCCGAACTCCTGGACGGAGAGGGCGGCGGTCAGCCCGGCGAAGGCGAGGCGGTCGGCGAGCGGCCAGCCGGCCAGGGTGCCGGTGACGAACCCGGCGACGAAGACGTCCCCGGCGCCGGTCGGGTCGAGGGCCTCCACGGCGATGGCGGGGACCTCGGCGGTCTCTCCCGTGCGCCGGTCCACCGCGTAGGCGCCCTCCGCGCCGAGGGTGACGACGGCCAGCGGTACGTGCTCGGTGAGGGCGTGGGCGGCGGCGCGCGGGCAGTCGGTGCCGGTGTAGCGCATCGCCTCCTCGGCGTTGGGCAGGAACGCCTCGCAGTGCGCCAGGTCGGGCAGGGCGGCCAGGTCCCAGGCGCCGGTGTCGTCCCAGCCGACGTCGGCGAAGACGCGGGTGCCGTGCGCGGCGGCGCGGGCGATCCAGGGGGCGCGGACGCCGGGGGTGAGGGAGGCGACGGCGCCGCGCGCGCGTGGGGGGCAGCCGGGGGCGGGCTGTTCCTCGGCGGGGGCCTCGTGGCCGTGGGAGACCATCGTGCGTTCCCCCTCGTACGCCATGGAGACCGTCACCGGCGAGTGCCAGCCGGGGACGGTGCGGGAGGGGGACAGGTCGATGCCCTCGCCCTGTTCGAGGGCGTCCCAGCAGTAGTCGCCGTAGTGGTCGTCGCCGAAGGCCGCGGCGAGCGAGGTGCGCAGGCCGAGGCGGGCCAGGGCGGTGGCCATGTTGGCGACGCCGCCGGGACTCGATCCCATCCCGCGGGCCCAGGACTCGGTGCCGCGCACCGGGGCGGAGTCGAGGCCGGTGAAGATGATGTCGAGGAAGACGGTGCCGGTGAGGTAGACGTCGACGGGCGGGTCGCCGGGGGCGCGCAGGGCGGCCAGCGGGTCGGCCGACGGGCCGGCGCCCGGGTGACGGTGGTGCCCCTCTCCGAAGGGCGCGATGGAGGCGGTCACGTGTGCGCTCCCTGACGTGGTGCGGATGCAGGCCAGTGTGCACCACGGCACCGACGGTCCGTCGGCCGTCGCGCCGGGCGCCGGGGCGGATCGGTGCGCGTACCGCGCGAGGTGCAGGGCGGGCACCGGTCGACCCCTGGTGGTGTCCGGGGTTCCGTCGACCGCTGGATGCCGGGTGCGTCGGCCGGGCCCTGGCTTCCTCTCCTGTCACACGGGCGCGGTGACCGCCGAGGCCACGCCGGCGTCCTCGGCATCGTCGGCTTCGCGCCGCGCTACGACAACCCCGTCCAGGACGCGATCAGTTGCTCGGTGCCGTGGCCCGGCTGACGCCGCGCACGAGCGGCGGATCGTCGCGGTGACGCGGGAGATCCGGGCGAAAGCGGAGGTGCCCGTTCCGGGCGGGAACGGGTCGGCCGACCCGCGGCAGCGCCAACTGCTACCCGGCTTCCCGGTATGCAAACCATACAGTGACCTAGATCACATCATCTGGTTTCGCTCGCGCCTGCCCGCGCTTGATACAAATTGCCCGCGCGCCTGTCAATCAAAGGTCGCAGTCTCTCCTTTCTTTGCACTTCCCTGACCGCTTCCTTTCGCATGCCTTGGGAACGCCCGTGTTCGCCCGCACCACCCCCTGGCCCCTCGTCGCCCTTTTCACGGCCGGGTACCTCGCCCCGTACCTGCTGCCCACCACCGTCGGCAGACTGGACGCCGGGCTCCCCCTGACCGCCACCCAGGCCGGTGCCGTCGGCAGCGCGCTGCTGCTCAGCTCGGCGTCGGCCGGATTCCTGCTCGCCTCCCGCGTGGAGCGGGCCGGCGCCCGGACCCTGGCCCGGCTGGGCCTCGCCCTGGCCGCGCTCGGCTACGGCGCCGCCGCGCTCACCGCCTCCGTACCGGGCGTCGTGGCCGGCGCGGTCGTGGGCGGGTTCGGGTCGGGTACGGCGACGACGGTCGCCGCCACCCGGATCGCCGCCGAGAAGGACCCCCACCGGGCGTCCACGCTCGGCCTGTTGTCCGTCTCCGCGCTGGCCGCCGCCGTCTACCTGACCGTCCCGCACCTCGGGTCCGGCCACGGGCTGCCGCTGGCCGCCATAGCGCTGACCGCGCTCGCCGTGTGGCCGCTGACCGGCCGGCTGCCCGGCCCGACCCGGGACGTGACGGCCGGTCACGAGCGGGCCCCGCTCCCCCGCCGCCGCTCCGGACTGGTCCTCGCCGGCGCGATGGTGTGCTGGTCGCTCGCGCAGAACTCCCTGTGGGGCGTGAGCAGCCGGATCGGCCTGGAACAGGCGCACCTCGGCGAGGCCGCGCTCGGCGCGGTCCTCGCGGCGGCGCTGGGCGCGGGACTGGTCGGGGTGCTGACCGCCGGGGCGCTCGGCGCCCGGCTGGGGCGCGCGGTGCCGGTGGGCGCCGGGACGGTGCTGATCGCCGGGTGCATCGCGCTGACCGCGTCCGCGACCGGGCCCGTCTCCTTCACGGCCGGGGAGATCGTCTGGAACACCCTCTACCCGGTGGTGCTGTCCTATCTGATCGGCCTCGCCGCCTCGCTCGATCCGCGCGGCCGGTGGGCGGTGCTCATCGGCTCGGCGTCCTCGCTGGGCACCTCGGCCGGGCCGCTGACCGGCAGTGTGCTGGCCGCGCAGGCCGGGTTCGCGGGCATGGGCGTGGTCCTCGGCGCCGGACTGCTGCTGATCGCCGTGCCGATGACGGCCGTGGCCCTGCACACCGGCGGGCGTCCGCTGCTGCCCGGCGCGGTCCGCCGGCGCGGCGGTCACGCGGCCGCCGTGGTCGCCGCGACCACCGGCACGCCGAGCGGGGCGGTGCCGGAGGTCGGGGCGCCGGAGCAGCCGGTCGTGGAGATCCCGGTGGACGGCGCGGCCGTTCCCGTCCGGCGGGCCTACGGCACGGCGGGGCCCCGCCAGCAGGGGCCCTCGGCCGGGTGAACTGCCGGGTGAGCTAGGGGAAGACGTACGCCTCCACCTCGGCGAGGTACGTGGCCCGCAGCTCCTCGTCGTCCTCCAGGAAGGAGGCGAGGAAGGAGTTGCGGGCCAGTTCGCGCAGGCGGTCCTCACCGAGGCCCAGCGTGTCCCGTACGGCGTCGAAGTTGTCGCCCGCGTAGCCGCCGAAGTAGGCGGGGTCGTCGGAGTTGACCGTGCACAGCAGCCCGGCGTCGAGCAGGGCGGGCAGCGGGTGGTCGGCGAGGGTTTCGACGGTGCGCAGCCGGACGTTGGACAGGGGGCACAGGGTCAGCGGGACGCGGTCGCGCACCAGCCGTTCGACGAGTGCCGGGTCCTCGGCGCAGCGCAGGCCGTGGTCGATCCGCTCGACGCCGAGCACGTCCAGGGACTCGGTGATGTAGGCCGGCGGGCCCTCCTCGCCGGCGTGCGCGACCCGGCGCAGCCCGAGGGCCGCGGCCTCGGCGTAGACCTCGCGGAACTTGGCCGGCGGGTGCCCGACCTCGGCGGAGTCCAGGCCGATGCCGGTGATGCGGTCCAGGTAGGGGCGGGCGGCGGTCAGCGTCTCCAGGGCCGCGTCGGCGGGCTGGTCGCGCAGGAAGCACAGGATCAGCCGGGTGGAGACGCCGTGGTTCTCCCGGCTGCGGCCGAGCGCCCGCCACAGCCCCTCGACGACGGTGCCGAGCGCGACGCCCCGGGCGGTGTGCGCCTGCGGGTCGAAGAAGATCTCCGCGTGCCGCACGCCCTGCGCGGCGGCGCGGGCCAGGTAGGCGTTGGCGAGGTCCTCGAAGTCCCGCTCGGTGCGCAGGACCGCCATCAGCTCGTAGTACAGGTTCAGGAAGGACTGGAGGTCGGCGAAGCGGTACGCCTCGCGCAGGGCCTCGGTGTCCGGGTAACGCAGGGCGACACCGTTGCGGGCGGCCAGCTCGAAGGCCAGCTCCGGCTCCAGGGTGCCTTCGATGTGCAGGTGCAGTTCAGCTTTGGGCAGGGGCATCACAGAATGGTACGGGGACTTTACCGACGTTTCGGAACCGGCACCCGCAGCAGGTCACGGGCCACGGTCAGCTCGCCCTCGTATCCGGCGGCCCGTGCCTGCCGCTCGAACTCCTCCGGCTCGGAGTAACGCTGGCTGAAGTGGGTGAGGACGAGGTGGCGCACCCCGGCGTCGCGGGCCACGCGGGCCGCCTGCCCGGCGGTGAGGTGGCCGTGCTCGACGGCGAGGGTCTCGTCCTCGTCGAGGAAGGTCGACTCGATGACCAGCAGGTCGCAGCCGTCGGCGAGCGCGTAGACGCCGTCGCAGAGGCGGGTGTCCATGACGAACGCGAAGCGCTGGCCGCGGCGGGGTTCGCTGACGTCGTCGAGCGAGACGCCGTTCAGTACGCCCTCGCGCTGGAGGCGGCCGACGTCCGGTCCCTGGATGCCGTGCGCGGCGAGGCGGTCGGGCAGCATGCGGCGGCCGTCGGGCTCGGTGAGGCGGTAGCCGTAGGACTCGACGGGGTGCGAGAGGCGGTGGGCGTCGAGGGTGTAGGCGGGGGTGCGGGCCAGGACCCCGTCCGTGTCGACCGGGGCCTCGGTGAGGGCGACCGTCTCGCGGTAGGCGGTGGCGTAGCGGAGGCGGTCGAGGAAGCGCTGCCCGGAGCGGGGGTAGTGGGCGGTGACCTCGTGCGGGACGCGGTCGAGGTTGACGCGCTGGATCACACCGGCCAGGCCCAGGCTGTGGTCGCCGTGGAAGTGGGTGACGCAGATCCGGTTCAGGTCGTGGGCGGCGACCCCGGCGCGCACCATCTGGCGCTGGGTGCCCTCGCCGGGGTCGAACAGGATGCCGTCGCTGTCCCAGCGCAGGAAGTAGCCGTTGTGATTGCGGTGGCGGGTCGGGACCTGGCTGGCGGTGCCGAGGACGACGAGTTCGCGTACGGACAAGGCTTATCCGGGGGGCCACTGGAGGCCACGGCCGCCGAGGACGTGGGCGTGCGTGTGCCAGACGGTCTGTCCGGCGCCGGCACCGGTGTTGAAGACGATGCGGTAGCTGTCGAGTTTCTCGTCGTCGGCGACGGCCTGGGTCTCGCGCAGGACGTCGGCGGCGAGTTCCGGGGCGCCGGCGGCGAGGGCGGCGGCGTCCTTGTAGTGGGCCTTGGGGATCACCAGGACGTGCGTGGGGGCCTGGGGATTGATGTCGCGGAAGGCGACGGTCGTCTCCGTCTCGCGGACGATGGTCGCGGGGATATGGCCGGCGGCGATCTTGCAGAAGAGGCAGTCTTCCTGGGGGTCCCCTGGCATGTGCGGGTGCTCCTTCGGGCGGGTCAGGTGGTGATCGTAAGCGTATCGTCGCCGGGTGCGGACACCCCCTAGGTGCCCCCTAGGAGGGCAGGCCCGGGGGCGTCTTCGCCGGTACCGTCTCCAGAGCCTCGAGTGCCAGTCGTACCGCCTCGTCCAACTGGGGGTCCCGGCCCGCCGCGTGGTCCTGCGGGCGTTGCTCCACCTCCACGTCCGGATCGACGCCGTGGTTCTCCACGCCCCACTCGTAGCCCTCCAGCCAGAAGGCGTACTTCGGCTGGGTGACCAGTGTGCCGTCGACCAGCTGGTAGCGGCTGTCGATGCCGATGACGCCGCCCCAGGTGCGGGTGCCGACGACGGGGCCGAGGCCGAGGGCCTTGATCGCGGCGTTGACGATGTCGCCGTCGGAGCCGGAGAACTCGTTGGCGACGGCGACGACCGGGCCGCGCGGGGCGTCCTGCGGATAGCTGTAGGGCCGCATGCCGCGCGGCACGCCCCAGCCGACGATCCGGCGGGCCAGTTTCTCGACGACGAGCTGGGAGGTGTGGCCACCGCGGTTCTCCCGGACGTCGACGACCAGGCCCTCGCGGGCGACCTCGACGGCCAGGTCGCGGTGGATCTGGGCCCAGCCGGGGGCCTGCATGTCGGGGACGTGGAGGTAGCCGAGCCGGCCGCCGGACAGTTCGTGGACGCGGGCCCGGCGGTCGGCGACCCAGGCGTGGTAGCGCAGGGGTTCCTCGTCGGCGACGGGGACGACCACGACGTGCCGGGCCTCGCCGCCGCCGGCGGGCAGGACGGTCAGCTCGACCGGGGTGCCCGCCGTGCCGACGAGGAGCGGGCCGGGGCCGGTGACCGGGTCGACGGGGCGGCCGGAGACGGCGACGATCGCGTCCCCGGCGCGTACCGCGACGCCGGGTGCGGCGAGCGGGGAGCGGGCGTGCGGGTCGGAGGTCTCCGAGGGCAGCACGTGGTCGACGCGCCAGGTGCCGTCCTCGTGGCGGGAGAGGTCGGCGCCGAGCAGGCCCTGCCGGGCGCCGTGGCCGTGGCCGCCGCGCGGGACGACGTAGGCGTGCGAGGTGCCCAGCTCGCCCTGCACCTCCCAGAGGAGGTCGACCAGGTCGTCGTGGGTGGCGACGCGGTCGAGGACGGGGCGGTAGCGGTCCAGTACGCCGTCCCAGTCGACGCCGCTCATGTCGGGCCGCCAGAAGTGGTCCCGCATGACGCGGCCGGTCTCCTCGTACATCTGCCGCCACTCGGCCGCCGGGTCGACGGTCCCCAGGACGCGGGAGAGGTCGACGGTGATGTTGGTGTCGCTGTCGTCGTCGTTGGAGGCGCGGCGGTCGCTGGGGACGACCTTGAGGCGGCCGTCGGTCCACAGCAGGACGCGTTTGCCGTCGCCGCTGACGGTGAAGCGGTCGGCGTCCGAGGCCAGGTGCTCGACGCGCTGCTGGGCGAGGTCGTAGCGCTCCAGCTCGGTCCCCGGGTCGGGGTCCTCGGGGGTGGCCCGGGAGGCGCCGAGGACGCCGGTGACCGGGTGGCGCAGCCACAGCACGCCGTCCTTGGCGGCGCGCAGGCCGGAGTAGCGGGCGGCCTCGACCGGGAAGGGCACGATCCGGTCGGCGAGTCCTTCGAGGTCGACGCGGGTGGTGGGGGCGCCCTCGCTGTCGGGGGTGCCCTCCTTGTCGGAGGTCTCGAAGGGGCGGCCGTGGCGCTGCGGGCCGAACGGCGACGGCGTGGTCGCGGCCAGCGTGATCAGGTGCGGGCGGGTGCCCTCGACGAAGCCCAGGTCGAAGACGTGCTCGTCGTAGACCGGGTCGAAGGAGCGGGTGGAGAGGAACGCCAGGTGCTTGCCGTCGAGGGTGAAGGCGGGGGCGTAGTCCTGGAAACGCAGCGGGGTCGCCTCGGTGACCGTGAGGTCGGTGGTGTTGGCGAGCTTGAGCTGGGACAGGGGGCGGGGCCCGGGGTGGGACCAGGCCAGCCAGGCGGAGTCCGGCGAGAAGACCAGGCCCCGGGCGTCGCCGTCCTCGCTGCGGTCGACCTCGCGGACCTCGCCGGTGGCCCGCTCGACGAGCAGGACCCGGCCGTCGTGGGAGGCGACGGCGGCCTTGCTGCCGTCGGGGGCCATCGCGAGGCCGAGGACGCGGCCGAGCCGTCCGGCGGCGAGGCGGCGCGGGGTGGCGCCGGGCAGCAGGCCGGTGGCGGGCGCGAACTCCAGGGCGTCCTCGCCCTCGGCGTCGGTCACCCACACCGCCCACTGCTCGCCGTCGGCGCGGAAGGCGCGCGGCAGCCGGGCCCGGACACCGGGAGTCGCGGCGAGGGCGCGGGCGGGGCCGGAGCGGTGGGTGACCCAGTGCACGCCGCCGCGCACGGCGACGGCGCTGCCGCGCCCGGTGTGGTCGGGGGAGGCGGAGCCGAACCAGCGGGCGGCGTTGACCGGGTAGGGCTGGAGGTCGACGCGCGGGCCGCCGAGCCGTACGTCGAGGCGGCGGGGTTCGGCGCCGTCCAGGTCGTCCAGCGTCCACAGCTCACCGGCGCTGGAGTAGACGACGCGGGTGCCGTCGGTGGCCGCGTGCCGGGCGTAGAAGCCCCCGAGGGGGGTGTGGCGGCGCAGGTCGGTGCCGTCGGCGAGGGAGGAGTACACCGCGCCGGTGCCCTCGTGGTCGGAGAGGAACGCGAGCCTCCCCCAGTCTCGGCTGCGCTCGACCGGGGGGACCCCCATCCCGACCCAGAAGGGGTACTCGATGTTGCCGTCCAGACCGGCGTGGAGCCGTACGAACTCCCCGTCGTCCTCGGCGTCGATCCACAGCTTGCCCGCCGTACCGCCCCGGTACCGCTTCCACCAGGCGGCCTCGCGGCCCATCGGCGCGGACAGCAGCACGGTGTGCGGGCCGAACGCGACGTCACCGACGGGGCCGTAGGGCAGGGTCTCGGCGGGGCCGCCGTCCAGCGGGACCGCGCGGGCCCAGGTGCGGCGCAGGCTGGCCTGGCCGTAGGTGCTGATGGCCAGTACCCGGCCGTCCGGCAGCCAGCCGCAGACCTGCGTCCTGAAGCTGCCCCAGTACGTCAGGCGCCGGGACGGGCCGCCGTCGACCGGCGCGACGTGCACCTCGGGGGCACCGTCCCGGGTGGAGGTCCAGGCGACCGTGGTGCCGTCGGGCGAGATGCGCGGCTGGGTGACGGGGGTGTTGTCGGCGCTGACCCGCCAGGCGCGTCCCCCGTCGAGGGGCGCGAGCCACACGTCGTCCTCGGCGGTGAAGGCGGTCAACTCACCGTGTGGATGCGGGAACCGGAGGTAGGCAGCAGCTGCGGACTGAGTCACCCCCTCACCCTAAGCAGCGGCGGCGGCGCGGGACAGGGGTTTGGATCACTTGCCCTCGGGCCAGCACTGGGGGCGGGTCTGGCAGTAGACGGTCTTGGTGACGGTCACGGTGACGGTGGGCCCCGGTCCGTTCCGCGTCGGGTCGCTGTTCACCGGCGGGGTGGGGGTGGCGTCGCAGTCGCCCAGCCCGCTGACCCGGAACCGCTCCTTGCCGTCGACCTTGGCGGTGAGTTCGCCGCGCACGCAGGAGCCCTCGACGACGCGGGTGACGTGGCCGTCGACGGTGATGTCCTTGCCGTCGTCGGTCTGCCCCTCGCAGTCGACCTCCGCCACGGTCCGCTCCCCCGCGGAGGGGCTCGCACCGCCGTCGTAGGACGCGTTGCAGGTGATCCACCGCACGCCCGTGTCCCGCCGCTCCAGTTCGCGGGTGACCGTCTCGTCGGTGGTGTACGCCACCGACGCGGAACTCACACCGGCGGGATCGCAGGCCACGACGGAGCCGACGACCACGACGGCCAGTACGGCGGCCGGCACCCCGCGCCGCCCGAGCCGAAGACGCCTCAAAACCCCCATGCGGGCAGACTGCCACCGACGGGGGCGGGGCGGTAGGGCGCATACGGACACTCCGCACCACCCCGGCGCGGTCAGCCCCAGCGACCCGTGCGGCCCAGGAGCAGGGCGGCGGCGGCGGTTCCCGCGGTCGAGGTGCGCAGGACGGTGGGGCCGAGGACGTACGGCCGGGCGCCCGCCTCCTGGAAGAGCGCCAACTCCTCGCGGGAGACGCCGCCTTCGGGGCCGACGACGAGCACGATGTCGCCCTCGGCGGGGAGTTCGGCGCCGGCCAGCGGTTCCGTTCCGGTCTCGTGGAGTACGGCGGCGAAGTCGGCGTCGGCCAGAAGTGAGGCAACCCGCTTGGCCGTCGCCGCGTCCGCGACCTCGGGGAAGCGGACCCGGCGGGACTGCTTGCCGGCCTCCCGGGCGGTGGCCCGCCACTTCGCGAGCGCCTTGAGGCCCCGGTCGCCCTTCCACTGTGTGACGCACCGGGACGCCGCCCAGGGCACGATCGCGTCGACGCCGACCTCGGTCATCGTCTCGACGGCCAACTCCCCCCGGTCGCCCTTGGGGAGGGCCTGTACGACGGTGATACGGGGCTGGGGCGCGGGCTCCTCGACCACGGCGTGCAGCCCCATGACGACCAGCCGGTCCTTGCCCTCGGCGGCCTTGACGACGCCCTCGGCCCAGTGGCCGTGCCCGTCGGTGAGGACGACGTCCTCGCCGGGCCGCAGCCGCTTCACGGAGACGGCGTGCCGTCCCTCGGGTCCGTCGAGGACGTACTCCCCGCCGGGCAGGTCGTCGAGGGAGTCGGCCACGAACACCGGTGCCGTCATCGGTCCGCACCTCCGGTGGTGTAGTGCGACAACGCCGCCCCGGCGGCGGTGAGTTCGGACACGAGCACCTCCATGAGCTGCCCGGCGGGCAGGTCGCGGGCCATCCGGTGGCCCTGCCCCGCCCACAGGGCCAGGCCCTGCGGGTCGCCCGCCCGCGCGGCCGCCTTGCGCAGCGGCGCGGTGAGGTGGTGGACGTCCGGGTAGGCGGCGGGGGCGTAGGGGCCGTGCTCGCGCAGGAAGCGGTTGGCCAGGCCGCGGGCGGGGCGTCCGGAGAAGGCGCGGGTCAGCTGGGTGCGGACGAACAGGGGGTTGGTCAGCGCGGCCTTGTGCAGGGCGTGCGCGCCGGACTCGGCGGTGGCGAGGAAGGCGGTGCCGAGCTGGGCCGCGCTCGCACCGGCCGCGAGGACGGCGGCGATCTGGCCGCCGCGCATCAGACCGCCGGCGGCTATGACCGGAAGGTTCACCGCCTCGCGTACCTGGGCGACCAGCGACAGCACCCCGATGCCGGAGCCGTCCGTCTCCGGGGCGTCCCGGTGCGTGCCCTGGTGGCCGCCGGCCTCGACGCCCTGCGCGATCACCGCGTCGGCGCCGGCCTCCTCGACGGCCCGGGCCTCGTCGGCGGTGGTGGCGGTGACCACGGCGAAGGTGCCGACGCGGTGCAGGGCGTCGACCACCTCACGGCCGGGGACGCCGAAGTGGAACGACACCACCGGCACGGGGTTGTCGAGCAGTACGGCGAGCTTGGTCTCGTAGCCGTCGTCCCGGCCGCTGTCCGGGTCGCCGAGTTCCGTCTCGTACCAGGCGGCCTCGCCGGCCAGCTGGTGGGCGTAGACGCCGATGGCCGCGGGGTCGGCCGTCTCCGGCTGCGGCAGGAAGAGGTTCACGCCGAACGGGCGGCTCGTCAGACTCCGCAGCTGCTTGATCTCCTGGTACATCCCGTCGGGCGTCTTGTACCCGGCGGCCAGGAAGCCGAGCCCGCCCGCCTCGCAGACGGCGGCGGCCAGCCGGGGCACGGAGACGCCGCCCGCCATGGGAGCCTGCACGATCGGGTACGGGAAGAGATCGGTCAGCGCGGAGGACATGACCGCATCGTGCCATGTCCTCCGGGCAGGACCGAATCCGACCTTCCGTGCCCCGGCCGGGCTCCGCTCACCGTCGTACGGACGTGCGCCGGCGCCCGTCGAACGCGTCCTTCGACCGCGAGAACGACCCGTCCGCTCAGCGGCCGTTGAAGGCGTCCTTCAGCCGGGAGAACAGCCCCTGCTGACCCGGCTGGAACTGCCCCTGGGGCCGCTCCTCGCCGCGCAGCTTGGCCAGTTCGCGCAGCAGGCGCTCCTGGTCGGGGTCGAGCTTGGTCGGCGTCTGGACCTCGACGTGCACGATGAGGTCGCCCCGGCCGCCGCCGCGCAGGTGGGTCACGCCGCGGCCGTGCAGCGGGATCGACTGGCCGGACTGGGTACCGGGCCGGATGTCGACCTCCTCCAGGCCGTCCAGCGTCTCCAGCGGCACCTTGGTGCCGAGGGCCGCCGCCGTCATCGGGAGGGTGACCGTGCAGTGCAGGTCGTCGCCCCGGCGCTGGAACTGCGAGTGCGGCAGCTCGTGGATCTCGACGTACAGGTCGCCGGCCGGGCCGCCGCCGGGGCCGACCTCGCCCTCGCCCGCGAGCTGGATCCGCGTGCCGTTGTCGACACCGGCCGGGATCTTCACCGTCAGCGTGCGGCGGGAGCGGATGCGGCCGTCGCCCGCGCACTCGGGGCACGGCGTCGGCACGACCGTGCCGAAGCCCTGGCACTGGGGGCAGGGCCGGGAGGTCATGACCTGGCCCAGGAAGGACCGGGTGACCTGCGAGACCTCACCGCGCCCGCGACACATGTCACAGGTCTGCGCAGAGGTGCCGGGGGCCGCGCCCTCGCCGTTGCAGGTGTTGCAGACGACGGCCGTGTCGACCTGGATGTCCTTGGTCGTACCGAAGGCGGCCTCGTCCAGCTCCACCTCGATACGGATCATCGCGTCCTGGCCGCGGCGGGTGCGCGAACGGGGTCCCCGCTGCGACGCCGTGCCGAAGAACGCGTCCATGATGTCCGAGAAGTTCCCGAAGCCGCCCGCGCCGAACCCGCCGGCGCCGGCGCCGCCGCTCTGCGACAGGGGGTCGCCGCCGAGGTCGTAGACCTGCTTCTTCTGCGGGTCCGACAGCACCTCGTAGGCGGCGTTGATCTCCTTGAACCGCTCCTGGGTCTTCGGATCGGGGTTGACGTCCGGGTGCAGCTCGCGGGCGAGCCTCCGGAACGCCTTCTTGATCTCGTCCTGGGACGCGTCGCGGCGCACGCCGAGTACGGCGTAGTAGTCCGTGGCCACTTATGACTCCGCCAGGATCTGTCCGACGTACCGTGCCACTGCGCGTACCGCTCCCATCGTTCCCGGGTAGTCCATGCGGGTCGGTCCGACCACGCCGAGCTTGGCAACCGCCTCGCCGCCCGAACCGTAGCCCACCGACACGACGGACGTGGAGTTGAGTCCTTCATGGGCGTTCTCATGACCGATCCGTACGGTCACGCCCGGATCCTTCGCCTCGCCGAGCAGCTTGAGGAGCACGACCTGCTCCTCCAGCGCCTCCAGCACCGGCCGGATCGTGAGGGGGAAGTCATGGCCGAAGCGGGTGAGGTTGGCGGTGCCGCCGATCATCAGCCGCTCCTCGTTCTCCTCGACCAGCGTCTCCAGCAGCGTGGAGAGCACTGTGGCGACCGTACCGCGCTCCTCCGCCTCGAAGGCGTCGGGGAGGTCCTCGACCAGTGTCGGCACGTCCGTGAACCGGCGCCCCGCGACCCGGCTGTTGAGCCGCGCCCGCAGATCCGCCACCGAGGTCTCGCCGAACGGCGACGGGCAGTCGACCATGCGCTGCTCGACCCGCCCGGTGTCCGTGATCAGCACCAGCATCAGGCGCGCGGGCGCGAGCGAGAGCAGCTCCACGTGCCGCACGGTCGAGCGGGTCAGCGACGGGTACTGCACCACGGCGACCTGCCGGGTCAGCTGCGCCAGCAGCCGCACCGTGCGGGCCACCACGTCGTCGAGGTCGACGGCGCCCTCCAGGAAGTTCTGGATCGCGCGCCGCTCGGGGGCGGTCATGGGCTTGACCCCGGCGAGCTTGTCGACGAAGAGCCGGTAGCCCTTGTCGGTGGGGATGCGCCCGGCGCTGGTGTGCGGCTGGGCGATGAACCCCTCCTCCTCCAGCGCCGCCATGTCGTTGCGCACGGTCGCCGGGGAGACGCCGAGGCTGTGCCGCTCGGTGAGGGCCTTGGAGCCGACGGGCTCCTCGGTGCCGACGTAGTCCTGGACGATGGCGCGCAGCACTTGCAGCCTTCGTTCACTGAGCATCGCGCACACCTCCCGGTCTCGTCCGGTCACTTCTGCCCTGGCACTCACCGCGTGCGAGTGCCAGACTTCCCCGGCCCAGTGTACGGCCGTGGGGTACACCCCCGGCAAGGGCCGCCCCGTGCTGCCGTCCCCGGCGGGCTCGCACCGTTAGCGTCGCCGCCATGACGGTGACTTGGGAAGAGCTGGGCTGGGAGCGGGTGGCGGCCGGGGTGGGGCGGCGCCGGCTGCCGGTGTGGGACTGCACGGCGGGGCTCGTGGTCGGCGGGGACGCGGCGCTGGTGGTCGACGCGGGGTCCAGCCTCGGCGAGGGCTCGCGGCTGCGCACCGAGGCGCAGCGGCTGGCCGGCCGGCGTGTGACGCATCTCGCGCTGACCCACGCCCACTTCGACCACGTCTTCGGGGCGGCGGCGTTCGCGGGGGCGGAGGTGTACGGCGCGGCGGGGGTGGACGCGGTCCTCGGCGCGGGGCGGGCGGCGCTGCGGGCGGACGCGCTGGCCAACGGTCTGGACCGGCGCCGCGCGGCGGAGGCGGTGGACGCGCTGGTGTCCGTCCGGCACGAGGTGGGCGGCGAGCGGACCCTCGACCTGGGCGGCGGCCGGCGGGTGCTGCTGGCCGACGTGGGCCCGGGGCACACGGCGCACGACCTGGCGGTCGTGGTGCCGGGCAGCCCGGCGGTCGTCTTCTGCGGGGACCTGGTGGAGGAGTCGGGGGAGCCGCAGGCGGGGCCCGACGCGCTTCCCGGGCAGTGGCCGGCCTCGCTGGACCGGCTGCTCGGCCTGGGCGGCGAGGACGCGCTGTACGTGCCCGGTCACGGGGCGGTGGTGGACGCGGCGTTCGTCCGGGCGCAGCGGGACGCGCTGGCGGCGCGGTTCGGCGTGTCGTACTGATCACGTCCGTGGCGTTCCTCGTATCGTCGGCAGAATGCGCCCACCCGTCTCCCACCACCGCCCTTCCAACGAGGGCCCTTCGGGCCCGCGCCCTCGTGTGTACTCCGCCGACCTGACCCCACCGTGGAAGAAGCCGCAGCCGGTGCCCGAGGTCCCGGCCGATCCCGGTCTCGTCGTGGAGGAGCCCGGCACCGGGTTCTGCGGCGCGGTGATCGGCTGCGAGGCGGGCACGGTGACGCTGGAGGACCGCTTCGGCAAGCACCGGGTGTTCCCGCTGGAGCCGCGCGGGTTCCTGCTGGAGGGCCGGGTGGTGACGCTGGTGCGGCCGTCGTCGGGTCCGGTACGGCCGTCCCGTACGGCGTCCGGTTCGGTCGCCGTCCCCGGCGCGCGCGCCCGGGTGGCCCGCGCCGGGCGCATCTACGTGGAGGGCCGGCACGACGCCGAGCTGGTCGAGAAGGTGTGGGGCGACGACCTGCGCGTCGAGGGCGTGGTGGTCGAGTACCTGGAGGGCGTCGACGACCTGCCGTCGGTCGTCGACGGTTTCGCACCGGGTCCGGACGCGCGGCTGGGGGTCCTCGTGGACCATCTGGTGCCGGGCTCGAAGGAGTGGCGGATCGCGGAGTCGGTGACCAGTGAGCACGCGCTGGTGGTCGGCCATCCGTACATCGACATCTGGGAGGCCGTGAAGCCGGCCGCGCTGGGGATCGAGGCGTGGCCGCGGGTGCCGCGCGGGCAGGACTGGAAGACGGGGGTGTGCCGGGCGCTGGGGTGGCCGGAGAACACGGGGGCCGCCTGGCAGCACATCCTGGGGCGGGTGCGGTCCTACAAGGACCTGGAGCCGGAGCTGCTGGGGCGGGTGGAGGAGCTGATCGACTTCGTCACGGGCAGCGGTGGGGCCTGACGTTCTCGTGGACGGCGGACTCGCCGGTGTCCGGTTCGACACCGGCGAACCGGGATCAGGGACCGCACCGCCCCTCGGCAGCGCTTCACCCACCCGAGTGATCAGTCCACCAGATCCCTGACCACCCCGTCCGCCAGCAGCCGCCCCCGCAGCGTCAGCACCGCGCGCCCCTCCCCGTACGGCCCCGCCTGGAGCAGCCCGTCCGACAGCGCCCGGCGCGAGGCGGCGAGGCCCGCCTCGTGGAGGAGGGAGAGCGGGACGCCCTCGCGCAGGCGGAGTTCCAGGAGGATGCGCTCGACGCGGCGGTCCTCGTCGGTGAGGAGTTCGCGCCCGGCGCCCGGGGAGCGGCCCTGCGCCAGCGCCGCCGCGTACGCGCCGGGGTGCTTGACGTTCCACCAGCGCACGCCGCCCACGTGGGAGTGGGCGCCCGGTCCCGCGCCCCACCAGTCGGCGCCCCGCCAGTACAGCTCGTTGTGCAGGCAGCGGCCCGCCTCGGAGGTGGCCCAGTTGGACACCTCGTACCAGTCGAACCCCGCCGCGGCGAGGGTCTCCTCGGCGATGAGGTACCGGTCGGCGTGCACGTCGTCGTCGGTCATCGGGACCTCGCCCCGGCGGATGCGGCGGGCAAGCCGGGTGCCCTCCTCGACGATGAGCGCGTACGCGCTGACGTGGTCGGGTCCGGCGCCGAGGGCCGCGTCCAGGGAGGCCCGCCAGTCGTCGTCCGTCTCGCCGGGGGTGCCGTAGATCAGATCGAGGTTGACGTGGTCGAAGCCGGCCGCGCGGGCCTCGGCGACGCAGGCCTCGGGACGGCCGGGGGTGTGGGTGCGGTCGAGGATCTTCAGGACGTGCTGCCTGGCGCTCTGCATGCCGAAGGAGATCCGGTTGAAGCCGCCCTCGCGGAGGGTCTCCAGATACGCCGGGCCGACGGATTCCGGGTTGGCCTCGGTCGTGATCTCCGCGTCGGGCGCGAGGCCGAACTCGTCGCGGATCGCGCCCAGCATCCGTACGAGGTCGCCGGCGGCCAGCAGGGTGGGCGTGCCGCCGCCGACGAAGACCGTGCGGACCTCGCGGGGGTCGTCGCCGAGCACCTTGCGGGCGAGGCGGACCTCGTCGGTGAGGGTGTCGGCGTAATTGTCGCGGGAGGCGAGGACGCCGCCGGTGGAGCGCAGCTCGGTGGCGGTGTAGGTGTTGAAGTCGCAGTAGCCGCAGCGGGTCGCGCAGTACGGGACGTGCAGGTAGAAGCCGAGGGGGCGGCTCGCGGCCCCGGCGAGCGCGGAGGCGGGCAGCGCGCCGTCGGCGGGGACGGGCTCGCCGTCGGGGAGTGCGGAGGGCATGGGCTCCATTGTCCCGCATCCGTGTCCCGCATCCGTGTCCCGCCTACCGGCCGCTACTCGGCCTGGAGCACCAGCAGGGCCAGGTCGTCCTCCGGCGGGCCGTCGCCGAACGCGTGCACCAGCCCTCGGACGCGTGCGGCGATCAGCTGCGCGTCCAGGCCCGCGCACCCGGCGAGGGCGACGGCGAGGCCCTCGTCGTCGTCGAACTGGCGGGAGCCGTTGCGCCGCTCGGTGACGCCGTCGGTGACGCACAGCAGACTGTCGCCGGGCCGCAGGTCGAAGGTCTCGCTGGTGTACGTCTCGTCCTCCACGACCCCCAGCAGCGTCTGGGGCCGCGCGACCGTGCGGACGTCGCCGTCAGGCGTGAGCAGCAGCGGCAGCGGATGTCCGGCGGAGGCGAGGGTGCAGTGCACCCCGCCGTCGAACGGGACCAGTGTGCCGTAGAGCAGGGACAGGAATCGGGTCTGCGGACCGTCGCCCGGGGCAACCGGCCGGCCCCCGACGACGACCAGGGCCCGGGCGGCGGCGTCGGCGGCCTCGGTGGCGTCGTCGAGCAGGAGCTGGTTGAGGCGGTCCAGGACGTCGGCGACGCCGTAGCCCTCGCGGGCCAGCAGCCGCAGCCAGGGCCGGGCCAGGCCGATGACCACGGCGGCCTCCGGGCCCTTGCCCTGGACGTCGCCGACGGCGAAGCACCAGCGGCCGTCGCCGGCCGGGAAGAGGTCGTAGAAGTCGCCGCTGGGTCCGCCCTGGTCGCGGGGCTCGTAGACGAGGGCACTGCGCATGCCGGGGATCTCGGCGACGGCGCCGGGCAGCAGGCCGCGCTGGAGGACGGCGCTGATGGTGGCCTGACGGGCGTACTGGCGGGCGGTGCCGATGGCGAGCGCCACCCGCCGGCCGAGGTCCTCGACCAGGCCGGTGATCTCGTCGGGGAAGCGCACGGCGGCGGCCCGGCCGATGACCAGCGTGCCCAGCGGCCGGCCGCCCGCGACCAGCCGGTACGCGAGCGCCGCGCCCCACGCGCCGCGCGGGCCGAGCGCGTAGCCCGGCCAGGGGTGGGTGACCGGCCCGGAACGCCACGGGGCGGGCGGGCGCGGCGGGTCCTTCTCCAGGGCCCGGCGCAGTTCCTCGATGCGGTGCTCGCTGCCGTGCCAGACCCGGGCCAGACGGACGCCCACCGATGTGCTGCCGTCGCCCCAGTCGGCGCGGCCCAGGGACTCGTCCTCCAGCCAGACCGCGCACCAGTCGGCGAGCCGGGGCACCACGAGCTGTGCGGCGAGGGAGGCGATCCGGTCCTCGTCGAGCTGCCCGGCCAGCAGGTCGGACGCCTCGGCGAGGAAGGACAGCGCGCCGCGGCCCAGCCACTGCCGGTCGCGGACGTCCCGCTGCCCGCCGCTGTCCGGGGCCACGGTCCCGGGGTTCGCTCCGTTCTCTCCGGTACCGTCGGTTTCTGGTCTCGCTCCTGTCCCGCTCGCCTCCCCTGTGACTTGAGGCCCCGTCGGCGTGGTCGTGCCACCCGTTCCCCGCCGGACCCACTGTTCCACCGAGTCCCACGGGCCCCGCGGTGCCCGGTCCCCGTCCACGGCGTGGAGCCCCGGGCCCCGTTCCCCGGCGTACGCCTCGATGCCCTCGGCGGCGGTGAGGGCGACCGCGTCACGGTCCGGCGGAAGGCCGGCCCAGACGGTCTTGACGCCCGTGCGGTACGTGATCCCCCAGGCGTCGGAGACCGTGGCGACGAGCCGCAGACCGCGGCCGTACTCGGGCGTCTCGGTCGAGGACTCGGCGTCGGTGCTGCGGGGAGCGCGCGCGGGGTGGCGGTCGGAGACCTCGACGACGAGCGTGCCCGTCGGCTCCAGCCGGAAGGCCACCCCGACGTCGGTACCGGCGTGGACGACGGCGTTGGTGACCAGTTCGCTGACGACCAGCAGCGCGTCGTCGGCGTGCCGGTCGGTCAGGTACTCGGTGCCGGGCAGGGCCTGCTCCGTCCAGTCGGCGAGCGCCACCCGGACCAGCGCGCGGGCCGCGCCCGGCGCGAGAGAGGTGCCGGGCAGTTCGGCACGCACCTGCGCGGATGTCTCCGACGGGTGCGCGGACGCCCCGGTGGCAAGGGAGACGGTCTCCCGTTGCGTCGGAATGGCCCCCATGGACAGCTCCCCGGGCAGTTCGTACGAATACGCCGCAGTCGATGGCGACAGAGTGACAGACTGGCCCCGCCCATAAGCGTCGAGTCACCGAAGTGGGCCGCGATGAGTGAGAACCGTGCTACATCTGTGCGCCCCGAAGGGCCCGAGGGACCGGCTGACGACCGGTTCCGCGTCACGGAACCCAGTGAGGTCCCGTCGCCATGACCGCCGAGCCGACGACAGCCGAGCGCGCCGCGATCCTCCTGGTCGACGACCTGGAGGACAACCTGATCGCGCTGGAGGCCGTCCTGGGGCCCCTCGACGAGCCCCTGGTCCGGGCCCGTTCCGGCGAGGAGGCGATCCAGGCGCTGCTGAGCCGCCGGTTCGCCCTGATCCTGCTGGACGTGCGGATGCCCGGCATGGACGGTTTCGAGACGGCCGCCACCATCAAGCGGCTCGACCGGACCAAGGACGTCCCGATCATCTTCCTGACCGGCACGGAGGACGCCTCCGGCTACGCGTTCCGGGGCTACGCCACCGGGGCCGCCGACTATGTCACCAAGCCCTTCGACCCCTGGGTGCTGCGCGCGAAGGTCAGCGTCTTCCTCGACCTGCACCGCAAGAACCGCCAGCTGGAGCGGCTGCGGGCGGGCGAGCGGGCCGGACAGGAGGCGATCGAGGCCCGGCTGGCCGCGCTGGAGGCCCACCTGGACGCTGACGCGCCACCGGACGTACCGGAACTGCGCCGGCAGCTGCGGGAGCTGCGGCACTTGATCGTGCGCGGCGAGGAACGCGGGAGGCGTATGCCGTGACGGACGGCGCGGGGCAGGCGCCTCGGTGTCAGCCCGTGCCCCGCGCGCCGGGACTACGCCTCGCGCGCCCCCGCGTACATCTCGTCGATCAGGTGCTTGTACGCCCGCTCCACCACCGGCCGCTTCACCTTCAGGCTCGGGGTGACCTCGCCGTGCTCGATGTCGAGGTCGCGGGGCAGCAGCCGGAACTTCTTGACCGTCTGCCAGCGCTGGAGCCCGGCGTTGAGCTGGTCCACGTACCCCTGGACCATCCCGATCGTCGCCGGGGCCGCGACGACCTCGGCGTACGTCTTCCCGGCCAGCCCGTTCTCCTGCGCCCACGCCATGATCGCGGCCTCGTCGAGGGCGATGAGGGCGGTGCAGAAGTTCCGGTCGGCGCCGTGCACCAGGATGTTGGAGACGTACGGGCACACCGCCTTGAACCGGCCCTCGACCTCGGCGGGCGCGATGTACTTGCCCCCGGACGTCTTGATCAGGTCCTTCTTGCGGTCGGTGATGCGCAGATAGCCGTCGGGCGACAGCTCGCCGATGTCGCCGGTGTGGAACCAGCCGTCCGGTTCCAGGACCTCGGCGGTCTTCTCGGGCAGCTTGTGGTAGCCCTGCATGATGCCGGGGCCGCGCAGCAGGATCTCCCCGTCGTCGGCGATGCGCACCTCGGTGCCGGGCAGCGGCTTGCCGACCGTACCGGTGCGGTACGCCTCGCCGGGGTTGACGAAGGAGGCGGCGGAGGACTCGGTGAGGCCGTAGCCCTCCAGGATGTGGATGCCGGCGCCGGAGAAGAAGTAGCCGATGTCGGGGGCGAGGGCGGCGGAGCCGGAGACGCAGGCGCGCAGGTTGCCGCCGAACGCCTCGCGGATCTTGGCGTAGACGAGGGCGTCGGCGGCCTTGTGCTTGGCGGACAGGCCGAAGGGGGCGCTCGCGGTGCCGGTGCGGCGGAAGTTGTCCTGGGTGACCTTGGCGTACTCGCGGGCGACCTCGGCGGCCCACTGGAAGATCTTGTACTTGGCGGCGCCGCCGGCCTTCGCCTTCGCCGCGACCCCGTTGTAGACCTTCTCGAAGATGCGCGGGACGGCCGCCATGTACGTCGGCCGCACGACCGGCAGATTCTCGATGATCTTGTCGACGCGGCCGTCGACGGCGGTGACGTGGCCGGCCTCGATCTGTCCGGAGGTCAGCACCTTGCCGAAGACGTGCGCGAGCGGCAGCCACAGGTACTGCACGTCGTCCGCGCTGATCAGCCCGGTGGCGGTGGTCGCCTTCGCCATGTACGACCAGCAGTCGTGCGGGAGCCGCACGCCCTTGGGGCGGCCGGTGGTGCCGGAGGTGTAGATGAGGGTGGCGAGCTGGTCCTTGGTGAGCGCGCCGACCCGGTTCTCGATCAGGTCCGGGTCCTTCTCCAGCCGGGCCGCGCCCCGGCGCTCCAGCTCGTCGAGGGTGAGGACCCAGTCCTCGCCGGTGTCGGCACCGGCCGGGTCGATCACCACGACATGGGTCAGGTCGGGCAGTTCGCCGCGCTTCTCCTTCACCTTGGCGAGCTGGGCGGCGTCCTCCGCGATCAGCACCCGGCTCCCGGAGTCGGAGACGATGTAGGCCGATTCGTCGGCGTTGGTCTGCGGGTAGACGGTGGTCGTCGCCGCGCCCGCGCACATGATGCCGAGGTCGGCGAGGATCCACTCGATCCGGGTCGACGACGCCAGCGCCACCCGCTGCTCGGGCTCGATCCCCAGCTCGATCAGACCGGCCGCGACGGCGTGGACCCGCTCGGCGGCCTGCGCCCAGGTCAGCGACCTCCAGTCGTCCGGTCCCTCGCCCGAGGCCGGCGGTACGGGATAGCGGTAGGCCTCGGCGTCCGGCGTGGCCGCCACGCGCTCCAGGAAGAGGCCCGCCACGGACGGCGGACGGTTCTCGATCAGGGTCTGTGTGTCGCTCACGACATCCTCCGGGCCCGCGACGGTGCGGCTGGCTCTGTTGCGGCTGGCTCTGCCGGCTCTCTTGGCTCTCTTGGCTCTCTTGTTTAACTCGCGAGTAACTATCGAGCAGGGGATCAGAGTAAGGCCCGACCGGCCGGTATGTAAGGGCCCACGCCCTGCCACTTCCCCGCTGTTTCCTCCGGACAGCGGTCACGGGGACGGACAGGGGCCCGTCGCACTTCCGTGCGACGGGCCCCTTGCGTCCGATGCCGGGGTTACTTCTTGCCCTTGCCCGATCCCGCGTTGTCATCGCTGGAGAGGACGGCGATGAAGGCCTCCTGCGGGACCTCCACGGACCCCACCATCTTCATCCGCTTCTTGCCTTCCTTCTGCTTCTCCAGCAGCTTCCGCTTGCGGGAGATGTCACCGCCGTAGCACTTGGCGAGGACGTCCTTGCGGATGGCTCGGATGGTCTCGCGGGCGATGACCCGGGAGCCGATGGCGGCCTGCACCGGCACCTCGAAGGCCTGCCGGGGGATCAGCTCCTTGAGCTTGGCGACGAGCCGCACACCGTAGGCGTACGCCTGGTCCCTGTGGGTGATCGCCGAGAAGGCGTCCACCTTGTCGCCGTGCAGCAGGATGTCGACCTTGACGAGGCTGGAGGTCTGCTCGCCGGTGGGCTCGTAGTCCAGCGAGGCGTAGCCGCGGGTCTTCGACTTCAGCTGGTCGAAGAAGTCGAAGACGATCTCCGCGAGGGGCAGGGTGTAGCGGATCTCGACGCGGTCCTCGGAGAGGTAGTCCATGCCGAGCAGGGTGCCGCGCCGGGTCTGGCACAGCTCCATGATCGAGCCGATGAACTCGGTCGGCGCCAGGATCGTGGCGCGCACGACCGGCTCGTACACCTCGGTGATCTTGCCTTCGGGGAACTCGCTCGGGTTGGTGACGGTGTGCTCGCTGCCGTCCTCCATCACCACCCGGTAGACCACGTTGGGCGCGGTGGCGATCAGGTCGAGGCCGAACTCGCGCTCCAGCCGCTCCCGGATCACGTCCAGGTGCAGCAGGCCGAGGAAGCCGACGCGGAAGCCGAAGCCGAGGGCGGCGGAGGTCTCCGGCTCGTAGACGAGGGCGGCGTCGTTGAGCTGGAGCTTGTCGAGGGCCTCGCGCAGTTCGGGGTAGTCCGACCCGTCCAGGGGGTACAGCCCCGAGAAGACCATCGGCTTCGGGTCCTTGTAGCCGCCGAGCGCCTCCGTGGCGCCCTTCTGCTGGCTGGTGACGGTGTCGCCGACCTTGGACTGGCGGACGTCCTTCACACCGGTGATGAGGTAGCCCACCTCGCCGACGCCGAGGCCGTCGGCGGGGAGCATCTCCGGCGAGTTGGTCCCGATCTCCAGCAGCTCGTGGGTGGCGCCGGTCGACATCATCTTGATGCGCTCGCGCTTGTTGAGCTGGCCGTCGATGACACGGACGTAGGTCACGACACCGCGGTAGGAGTCGTAGACCGAGTCGAAGATCATCGCGCGGGCGGGGGCGTCGGCGACGCCGACCGGGGCCGGGACGTCGGCGACGACCCGGTCCAGCAGCGCCTCCACGCCGAGACCGGTCTTGGCGGAGACCTTCAGCACGTCGTCGGGGTCGCAGCCGACCAGGTTGGCGAGCTCCTCGGCGAACTTCTCGGGCTGCGCGGCCGGCAGGTCGATCTTGTTCAGTACGGGGATGATCGTGAGGTCGTTCTCCATCGCCAGGTACAGGTTGGCGAGGGTCTGGGCCTCGATGCCCTGGGCGGCGTCGACCAGGAGGATGGTCCCCTCGCACGCGGCGAGCGACCGCGAGACCTCGTAGGTGAAGTCGACGTGCCCCGGGGTGTCGATCATGTTGAGGATGTGCGTGTCGTTCTTGTCATGGGTGGGAGCCCACGGCAGACGCACCGCCTGAGACTTGATCGTGATGCCGCGCTCGCGCTCGATGTCCATGCGGTCGAGGTACTGGGCGCGCATCTGCCGTTGCTCGACCACACCGGTCAGCTGGAGCATCCGGTCGGCGAGCGTGGACTTGCCGTGGTCGATGTGCGCGATGATGCAGAAGTTGCGGATCAGAGCCGGGTCGGTACGGCTCGGCTCGGGCACATGGCTAGGGATCGCGGGCACGCAGGGTCCTGATTCTTGAGGCGTCCGCAGTGTCTGCGGTCTCGGGTCGGATCGATACGTAGCTTCCATCGTCCCACGGGCGGGGACCGGGGGGCGGTCTGGGAGGGGCGGTCGCGGACCGGTCGACGGCGGGTTTGGGCGCCTCGACGGGCCGCTGGTAGTGTGGGGGGCTGTGTCTCTTGCCCTCTCAGCGTGAGGCACGACTTCTGGAAAATCACCGGTACGGGACCCGTGGGCCCCGTGCCTGAACCTGTAGAGGCTCATTCGTGGCGAACATCAAGTCCCAGATCAAGCGGATCAAGACCAACGAGAAGGCGCGGCTGCGCAACAAGGCCGTCAAGTCCTCCCTGAAGACCGCGATCCGCAAGGCCCGCGAGGCCGCTGCCGCGGGTGACGTCGAGAAGGCCACCGAGTACCAGCGCGTCGCCGCGCGTCAGCTCGACAAGGCCGTCTCCAAGGGCGTCATCCACAAGAACCAGGCCGCCAACAAGAAGTCGGCGCTGGCGCAGAAGGTCGCCGCCATCAAGGGCTGAACCCTCATCTGGTCTGTCTGACCGCCGGAAGGACCCCGAGCGGGCCCTCTCTCATCCGCTCCCGACCGGCACCCCGAGCCCGCACGCGGCCTGCGTTCGCCACGCGGGTGTGGGCTCACCTGAAGCGTGACCCGAGGCCCCGCCTTTTTGGGCGGGGCTTTGGTGTGTCCAGGGGCCGACCGGTGGTGCTGCGGACCTGTCCGGCGGGACGGGTCTTCTTTGGCCCGTCCGGCGTTCGAGGACGAGGCCGTTCAGGCCGATGGGGGTCTGGGGGCGCAGCCCCCAGGGGCGGGGAGGGCAGGGGCGGAGGGGGCGACCACGGGGCCGGCACCAAGGAGTACTCGCGCCCGGAACCTGAACCCACCCGGGCTCGTGCCTACCGTCCCCGCGACCGCGCCGCCCGCGCGATCGTGACGACCGCCTTCTCCAGCGCGTACCCGGGATCGTCTCCCCCGCCCTTGACCCCCGCGTCCGCCTCGGCCACCGCCCGCAACGCGACGGCCACGCCGTCCGGCGTCCAGCCGCGCATCTGCTGCCGCACCCGGTCGATCTTCCACGGCGGCATGCCCAGCTCCCGGGCGAGATCGGCGGGACGTCCCCCGCGCGCGGAGGACAGCTTGCCGATCGCCCGCACTCCCTGCGCCAGCGCGCTCGTGATCAGCACCGGCGCCACCCCCGTCGCCAGGGACCACCGCAGCGCCTCCAGCGCCTCCGCGGTGCGGCCCTCGACCGCCCGGTCGGCGACCGTGAAGCTGGATGCCTCGGCCCGCCCGGTGTAGTACCGCCCGACGACCGCCTCGTCGATGGTCCCCTCGACGTCCGCGACCAGCTGGGACACCGCCGACGCCAGCTCCCGCAGGTCGCTGCCGATCGCGTCCACCAGCGCCTGGCACGCCTCGGGCGTGGCCGACCGCCCGGTGGTACGGAACTCACCGCGCACGAAGGCCAGCCGGTCCGCCGGCTTGGTCATCTTCGGGCACGCCACCTCCCGCGCCCCCGCCTTGCGCGCCGCGTCCAGCAGCCCCTTGCCCTTGGCGCCGCCCGCGTGCAGCAGGACCAGGGTGATCTCCTCGGCGGGTGCGCCGAGGTAGGCCTTGACGTCCTTGACCGTGTCGGCGGACAGGTCCTGCGCGTTGCGTACGACCACGACTTTGCGCTCGGCGAAGAGCGACGGACTGGTCAGCTCGGCGAGTGTGCCGGGCTGCAACTGGTCCGGGGTGAGGTCGCGTACGTCCGTGTCGGCGTCGGCGGCCCTCGCGGCGGCCACCACCTCCCGCACGGCACGGTCGAGCAGGAGGTCCTCCTGGCCCACGGCAAGGGTCACCGGGGCGAGAGGATCGTCATTCGCAGTCTTCCTGGCCATCGCGACAAGCATCGCACGCGGCACTGACAGCGGACTTCGGGCCGGGACCGACGCCAGGGGTCGGGGACGACGCCAGGGGCCGGGGGCCGGGGGCCGGGGGTCGGGGACGAGGCCGAGGGCCGGGACCGACGCCAGGAGCCGGGGGCCGGGACCAAACGCCAGGGGCCGGGGGCCGAGGCCAGAAGCGGGGGGCCGAGGCCAGAAGCCGGGGGCCGGGACCAGAAGCCGGGGGGCCGGGACCAAACGCCAGGGGCCGAGGCGAGGGGCCAGGGGCCAGGGGCCAGGGGCCAGGGGCCAGGGGCCGGGGAGGCTAAGGCTCCTCGCGCCAGCCGTCCCACTCCGTGGCGAACTCGTCCAGCTCCCCGGCGTCCAGCCGCCGCTCCTCGTCCCGCAGGACGACGAGCCACTGGGCGTCCTCGGCGTCGTCCTCCCCGGCCAGCGCGTCCCGGACGAGCCGCGGCTCCTCGGTGACGCCGAACCGCTCCCCCAACGCCTCGGCCACCTCCTCCGCCGCGTCGCGGTCGGGCAGCACCAGCACATGTCTCACGTCACTCACGCCGGACATTGTCCGTCACCGGCCGCCCGGTCGGCCCGACCAGCCCGACCAGTCCGCACAGGCCGGTCAGCCCGGTCAGCCCGGACACCCCGGACACCCCGGTCAGCCCTTGGGGACGATCTGTATGTCGAGGTCGATGGTGATGCTCGGCCCGACCACGGCGATGCCGCGCGCCAGCATCGTCTGCCAGCTGACCGTGAAGTCGTCGCGGTGCAGTTCCGTGGTGGCCCGGCAGGCCGCCCGCACCTCGCCCTCCATGCCGTTGCCGAGCCCGAGGTACTCGGCGTCCAGCGTCACCGTCCGCGTCACGCCGTGCAGCGACAGCCCGCCGGTGACCGCCCACCGGTTGCCGCCCCGGTGCGCGAACCGGTCGCTGTAGAACTCCAGCGTCGGATACCTCTCCACGTCCAGGAAGTCCGCCGACCGCAGATGGTCGTCGCGCATCCGCACATTGGTGTCGATGGAC
Source organism: Streptomyces sp. ISL-12 (assembly GCF_018614415.1). GTDB lineage: Bacteria > Actinomycetota > Actinomycetes > Streptomycetales > Streptomycetaceae > Streptomyces. Next base: position 86,923 of record NZ_JAGGOO010000078.1, on the reverse strand, counting down.
GCCGCGTCGATCACCACGTGCATCGCCGACTGCTCCATCTCGTCGGCGATCCGCACCGCCCCGGCGAAGGAGTTGAACCGCCCGTGGATTCGGGCCAGTCCGATGTGCCGCGCGGTGAAACCGATCGAGGAGTGCGCCGGCTCGATCTCCCAGTCCCCCGCCTTCGGCAGCTCCGGCACCGCCGCGACCTGCAAGGTCACATCGCCGAGCGAGGAGAGCGAGTCCTCGGCCACGGTCGCGGACGCCCGGTACGGGGTGAATCCCTCGGCGGACACCGCGAGCCGGTACTCCCCCGCCGGCACCGCCGTGACGAACGACCCGAAGGGGTCCGTCCCACCGCGGACGATCTTGCGCCCCATGCCGTCACTCACCGTCAACTCGGCGTGCGCCACCGGTTCGTTCACCGGATCCAGCACCCTGCAGCTCAGCACTCCCGCGTTCGGCGGAACCCGCACCGCCGCCAGGGGCCCCGTCCGTCGTACCCGCTTCGCGCGGCTCCCCAACAAGCGGCCGATCATCTACGACACCCTCTGCACGACGCCGAATCATCCCTATCGAAGACGCATTCGATCACCGTTGAGGCTTTCCAGGCAACACGGAACCACATCACAGCAAAGCGGCGCATGTGACGGCACTGCGTATGAGTGGCCCCGCTGTGGCCCGAATTGGCGGCTCCGGTATCGGTTTGCACAACTGGCGCACAGCCGGCACCTGTTGCCCGCCCAGCTCTCACCTTCCTGTCACCCGCAGCCCCTCCCCCTCCGTACCCGCGACCGCCAGCGCGCCGTCCCGGTCGGTCCGCAGGACAGCGGCGCCCTGGGCACGCAACGCCGCGAGCGTGCCGGGGGCGGGGTGGCCGTACATGTTGTGCGCACCGCAGGAGATCAACGCCACCCGCGGGGCCGCCCGGCGCAGCAGCCCCGGGTCCTGGTGGGCCGAGCCGTGGTGGGCCACCTTGAGCACGTCCACCCCTTCCAGCGCGGAGGCCACCGGCGATCCGGCCAGTGCCCGCTGGGCGGGCGGTTCCAGGTCACCGAGCAGGAGCAGCCTGAGGCCGGCCGTCCTGACCAGCAGGCTGACGCTGGCGTCGTTCGGGCCCTCCACGGCGAGCCGCTGACTCGACGCGGGCGGCGGAGGCCACACCACCTGCCAGGACAGCGCCCCCGTCCGCCGACGCTCCCCGGCGACCGCGTGCCGTAACGGAATCTTCCGGGCCGCCGCCTGTCCGCGGACGAAGTCCACCTGGTCCGCCGGTTCCTCGAAGCCGGTCGTCTCGATGGCGCCCACCGAACGCCCCCGGAGCACTCCGGGCAGCCCGGCCACATGGTCGGCGTGGAAGTGGGTCAGCACGACGAGCGGGACCCGGGTGATCCCGAGCGAGCGCAGACAGCGGTCGGCGAGGACCGGATCGGGTCCGGCGTCCACCACCACGCCCGTGTCCTCGCCAGCCGCGAGCACCATCGCGTCACCCTGTCCGACGTCGCACATCACCAGCCGCCAGTCCGGGGGCGGCCAGCCCGTGATCACCCGGGTCAGCGGCGCCGGCCGCAGCACCGCGACCACCAGCGCCAGCACACAGACACCGCACCACCAGGGATGCCGTATCAGCCGCCGCCCCGCGAGCAGTACACCGACCGTCACCAGCGCGAGCGACGCCGCCCCGGTCCAGCTCCCGGGCCAGTCCACCCCCGCGCCGGGCAGCGCCGCCCCGGTCCGGGCCACCCGCGCGAGCCAACCGGCCGGCCAGCTCGCGCACCACGCCAGTACCTCGGCCACGGGCATCGCCACCGGGGCGGTGGCCAGCGCGCCGAAGCCCAGGACCGTGGCGGGCGCGACGGCGAACTCGGCCAGCAGATTGCACGGCACCCCCACCAGACTCACCCGGGCCGACAGCACGGTGACGACGGGCGCGCACACCGCCTGGGCGGCGGCAGCGGCGGCCAGCGCCTCGGCCAGCCGGGGCGGCACCCCTCGGCCGCGCAGGGCGGTGCTCCAGCGCGGCGCCAGCGTGAGCAGGGCACCGGTGGCCAGCACCGAGAGCAGGAAGCCGTAACTCCGGGCGAGCCACGGGTCGTAGAGCACCAGCAGCAGGACCGCCGTCGCCAGCGCCGGGACGAGGGATCTGCGGCGGCCGGTGGCCAGGGCGAGCAGTGCGACACCTCCGCAGGCCGCGGCCCGCAACACGCTCGGATCGGGGCCGCACACGACGGCGAACCCGAGGGCCAGCGCCGCCCCGAGCAGTGCCGTCGCCCGCAGCGGGACGCCGAGGCGGGGTGCCAGTCCCCGGCGCTCGCTGAGCTGGGCCAGACCGGGCGGGCCCAGCAGCAAGGCGAGCAGGATGGTGAAGTTGGCCCCGCTCACGGCGAGCGTGTGCGCGAGGTCGGTCTCCTTGAACGCCTCCTCCAGGTCCGGGGTGATCCGCGAGGTGTCGCCGACGACCAGCCCGGGCAGCAGCGCCCGGGCGTCCGCCGGGAGGTCGTCGGTGGCCGCCCGCAGCCCGGCACGCAGCCGTCCCGCGACCCGCTGTGCCCCCGACGGTCCGGCCACGACGTCCGGCGCCGCCCCGCCCCGTACCCGCCACAGGGCGGCGATACGGTCCCCGCCCACCGCCGGCGGCGCCGAGCGGGCGGTGACCCGCACCCGCGTGGTCGGCAGCAGCCCGAGCCAGGGCGAGGCGCGGGCCCGGTCGGCGGCCGTGCCCGGGGCCGCGCCCTCGGGGTCGCGTGCCGACGTCCCCGGGACCGGGGCCCCCGGATTCCGTTCCTGCGCCCCCGCGTCCAGGTCGACGATCATCCGTACCGGTGTCCGGGTCGTCACCGCCGTCCCGTCCGCCTGCTCCACGCGGCGTACGTCGGCGTCGACCAGCACGGCGGGCGGCGTCTCGTGGTTGCCCTGGACGCGGGGGCGGGTGAGACGCGGGCCGGAGGTCAGTTCCACCTCGGCGGTCACGGTGGCGTACCGCCGGGCCAGCTCCGGTACCGGGCCCCGGCGCAGGTCGGCGCCGTGCAGTCCGGCCGAGGCGGCGGACGCGGCGACGCAGAGCAGCAGGGCGGCGACGGCGGGCCGGTGTCGGCCCCAGCGTCCACCCTGGCTTCGTCCCCAGCGCGCTCCCTCGTGTTCCCCCTGCACTCGTCCCCAGCGCGCTCCCTCGTGTTCCCCCTGCACTCGCCCCCAGCGCGCTCCCTCGTGTTCCCCCTGCACTCGCCCCCAGCGTGCTCCCCGGTGTTCGCCCTGGAATCTCCCCCGGATTGTCCGGCACGCCAGCAGGAGCCCGGCGGTGACCGCGCAGCCGACCACCGCGCAGACGGTCCACCCGGCGGACTTGTCCAGGAACAGGGCCGCCGCGGCCCAGGCTCCGAGGGCGGGCGGCACCAGGCGCAGGTCCACCGGCCCCTCCTGCCGGGGACGGGCGGCGCCGAGCCGCTTCCCGGAGGCCGCGTGGACGGCCGTCCGGCTCGCCGCGGCGGGCGCCTGCCCCGGCTCGGCCGGCGGGTGTGCGCCGTGCCGGTCGTCCGGCGCGTGGGCCGGCGCGGTGCGGCGTGTCATGGCCGTACGAGGTCGCGCAGGTCGGCGAAGCGGCGCTCACCGATGCCGTTGACCTCGCGCAGTTCGTCGACGGAGCGGAAACCGCCGTGCTGAGTGCGGTACTCGACGATGTGCCCGGCGAGCACGGGGCCGACGCCCGGCAGGGTGTCGAGTTGGTCGACGGTGGCCGTGTTGAGGGAGACGGGGGCGGCGGGCCCCGCTCCGGGTCCCCCGGCGGTACCGCCACCGGACGCGCCGACGGAGCCGGCTGCCGTACCCGCACCCTGCGGGGGCGGGCCGACGATGACCTGTTCGCCGTCCACCAGGAACCTCGCGCGGTTGAGCGCGCCGGTGTCGGTACCGGGGCGTACGCCACCGGCCGCGCGCAGGGCGTCCGCCACCCGCGAACCCGGCGGCAGCCGGTGGACGCCGGGTTCGCGGACCTTGCCGCTGACGTCCACCACGATTTCGGCGCCCGGAGTGGCCCCCGGCGTGCCGGCCGTCATCGGGTCCGTCCCGCCCGGCGTGCCCGTGGCCCCGGCCTCTCCCGCGGGCGTGCTCCGCCCGCCGTACGGCGTTGCCGCCGCCCGCACCAGGTCGGGTGCGGGCACGGACTGGGTCCGGCCGGTCCAGAAGTGCTGCACCGCCAGACCCGCGGCGGCGACGAGCACCACGGTCAGCGCCAGCACACCGCGCCGTTCCAGCCCGCACCTGGTCTGGAGCCACAGCGGCATCCGCTCCCGCAGCGCCAGCCGGACCCGCTCCCAACGGGACCCGGCGTCACGGACGGCCCCGACGTCCGGGACGGCTCCCGTACCAACGGCGGCCCCGCCATCCGGGACGGCTCCCGTACCAACGGCGCCCCCGACACCCGAAACAGCCCCCGCATCCGTGACGCCCCCAGCCTCCCCGGTGTCCGCACAGGTCTCCGCCCGCAGGGCGTCAGCGTCCGGGCCCCCGGCCCGCCGTCCGGGCGGTGCCTTCCCCGGCTCCCGCCGCTGAACGCCCCCTTCCCCGAAGCCGGCCCGTCCCGGCCGTTCGCCGAACAGCGCCTCCGCCCGCTTTCGAAGTTCCTCCGCCGAAGCCGAAGCCGAAGCCCGGCGGCCGTGGTGCCGCGCCCGGCCCGGGTCCCGTACCCGCCCGTGGACCTGTGGTGGGCGTCGGTGGCGGAAGCGGCCGTCGGAGGCGGGGCGGCGGCCCGGGCCGCTGGTGGGTGCCGTTGCGCGAGAACGTGATCGAAGTGCCATGCGCCGAGGATCGGACGACCCGGCACACTCGCGATGATCATGGTCGGTTTCTGGGGACCGACGCCCGCTTGTGGATATCTCCGCCACCCGCCCGGGTGACGGGCTTCACCGGGACGAGACGACGACCCCCAGCAATCCGGGTCCCGTGTGCGCCCCGATCACCGCCCCGACCTCGCTGACGTGCAGGTCGGCCAGGAGCGGCACCCTGGTCCGCAGCCGGTCCGCCAGGGCCGCGGCCCGGTCGGGGGCGGCGAGATGGTGGACGGCGATGTCGACCTCGGCGCCGCCCGCCCGGTCGGCGGCGATCTCCTCCAGGCGGGCGATGGCCTTGGATGCCGTGCGCACCTTCTCCAGCGGCTCGATCCGGCCCCCGTCCAGCCGCAGCAGCGGTTTCACCGCCAGCGCGGACCCGAACAGGGCCTGCGCGGCCCCGATCCGGCCGCCGCGGCGCAGATAGTCGAGGGTGTCGACGTAGAAGTAGGCGGACGTGCCCGCCGCCCGCTTCTCCGCCGCCGTGACGGCCTCGTCCACCGTGCCGCCGCTCTCCGCCGCCTCGGCCGCGGCGACCGCGCAGAAACCCAGCGCCATGGCGATCATGCCGGTGTCCACGACCCGTACCGGGACGGGCGCCTCGCGTGCCGCGACCACCGCCGCGTCGTAGGTACCCGAGAGCTCGGCGGAGAGGTGCAGGGAGACGATGCCGGTGGCGCCGGAGCCGGCGGCCTTCCGGTATGCCTCGGCGAACGTCTCCGGGCTGGGACGGGAGGTCGTGACCGGGCGTCGCTTCTGCAACGCCTGGGCCAGCGAGCGGGTCGAGATCTCGGTGCCCTCCTCCAGCGCCCGGTCGCCCAGGACCACGGTCAGGGGCACCGCGGTGATGCCGTGACGCTCCATCGTCCGGGGCGGCAGGTAGGCCGTTGAATCGGTGACGATCGCGACATGGCGGGACATGAGCTGGAGGTTACCTGCCGTAGCGCCCATACGGCAGTCCGGCCCCGGTCACCGGCACCGGCACCGGCACCGGCACCGGCACCGAACAAGCCGTACTGCCCAGCAAGGTTGCCGGGCCAGGCTGTCACGTCGTGCCGTCAGCCCTGCCGTCACGTCGTACCGTCACGTCGTACCTCAGGTCCTGCCGTCAGGTCGTGCTCTCCGGCCGGGCCTTCTTCTGCCAGGGGTACGTCGGGCGCGGCCCGGCCTGGTCGATCGCCGGTCGCGCCGGTTCCCCGGCGGAAGCCGGCCGCCCCGGTCCGGCGCTCGCGTCGGTGGCGGCCTGGGCCTCGGGCCACGGGGGCGGCGGGGAGGCGGGCTCCGTCCGGGTCCAGTGCCGCAGGGCGCCCGCCTCTACGTCGATCTGGGCGCTCAGCGAGTCCAGGTCGTCGTCCGCGAAGCGGCGAGCCCGGTCGCGGGCCGCCCAGCGCAGGGAGTCGGCCGCCTGGGTGATGCGCTCGGTGCGCTCGCGCAGCCCGGGGAGGCGCTCCGCGAGGGTGGCGCGGTCCGGCTCGGTCTCCAGCCGCCGCAGCTCGGCGTCGAGTTCGTGCCCGTGCGCGCTGAGCCTCGCGAACAGGTCCAGGGACTCCTTGAGGGACTCGTCCTCGGCCACGCCCGCGTCCAGCGCGTCCTGCGTGGCCCGCATGGACGTCCGCAGCGACAGCCGCAGCCGCGCGACCTCACCGGCCGAGCCCGGCTGGACCAGGGACTTGGCGCGCAGCGTGTGCTCCTCCACCGTGCGGCGGGCCTGGGTGATGCCGCGGTCCACGCCCCGCTTGGCGGCGCCGACGGCCTTCACCGTGACATAGGCGCCAAGGGCGATCATGAGCACGAAGAGCAGGGCGACGACTGCGATCACTGCTTCCACGGTGCTCCTCCTCCGGCCCGCCCCGCGGGCGCTCGCGGCGCCCACCGCGCCACTCTCTTCCACCGTAAACGCAACGGGCAGGCCCGGAGTTCCAGAAAAACCCCGAACCTGCCCGTAGGGGACCGCCCTGAGCCCCTCAGCCGGTCATACCAAGCTCATGCCTAACCCATGCCGCGCTCACGCCGAACCCATGCCGCGCTCACGCCGGACTCAGGCCGGGTTCACGCCGGCACGATGTTGACCAGCTTGGGCGCCCGCACGATGACCTTGCGGATCCCGGCGCCGCCCAGCGCGGCCACGACCTTCTCGTCGGCCAGCGCCGCCTTCTCCAGGTCCGCCTCGGAGATGTCCGGGGCGACCTCCAGCCGCGCCTTGACCTTGCCCTTGATCTGGACCACGCAGGTGACGGTCTCGTCCACGACGTAGGCCGGGTCGGCGACCGGGAAGTCCTGGTGCACGACGGAGTCCGTGTGGCCCAGCTTGCGCCACAGTTCCTCGGCGACGTGCGGGGCCAGCGGCGCGACCATCAGCACCAGCGCCTCGGCGACCGGCCGCGCGAGGGGGCCGCCCACCTTGGTCAGGTGGTTGTTCAGCTCGGTGACCTTGGCGATGGCGGTGTTGAACCGCATGCCCTCCAGGTCGCCGCGCACCCCGTCGATCGCCTTGTGCAGCGCCCGCAGCGTGTCCACGTCGATGTCGGCGGGGTCGGTGTCCACCACCGTCACCTCACCGGTCGTCTCGTCGACGACGTTGCGCCACAGCCGCTGCAGCAGCCGGAACTGGCCGACCACCGCGCGGGTGTCCCACGGCCGGGAGACGTCCAGCGGGCCCATGGCCATCTCGTACAGGCGCAGCGTGTCCGCGCCGTACTCGGCGCAGATCTCGTCCGGAGTGACCGCGTTCTTCAGCGACTTGCCCATCTTGCCCAGCAGTCGCGACACCTTCTCGCCCTGGTAGAAGTACGCGCCGTCGCGCTCCTCCACCTCGGCGGCCGGTACGGCGATCCCGCGCGCGTCCCGGTAGACGTACGCCTGGATCATGCCCTGGTTGAACAGCTTGTGGAACGGCTCGGCCGAGGAGATGTGCCCCAGGTCGAACAGCACCTTGGACCAGAAGCGCGCGTACAGCAGGTGCAGCACGGCGTGTTCGGCGCCGCCGACGTACAGGTCGACGCCCCCGTGCGGCTGTCCCTCGCGCGGGCCCATCCAGTACTGCTCGATCTCGGGGTCGACCAGCTGCTCGGAGTTGTGCGGGTCCAGGTAACGCAGCTCGTACCAGCAGGAACCGGCCCAGTTGGGCATGGTGTTGGTCTCGCGCCGGTACTTCCGCGGTCCGCGTCCGTCGCCCAGGTCCAGGGTGACGTTGACCCAGTCCTCGTTGCGGGACAGCGGCGTCTCGGGCTGGGTGTCGGCGTCGTCGGGGTCGAAGGTGCGCGGCGAGTAGTCCTCGACCTCCGGCAGTTCCAGCGGCAGCATCGACTCGGGCAGCGGGTGGGCGATGCCGTCCTCGTCGTAGACGATCGGGAAGGGCTCACCCCAGTAGCGCTGGCGGCTGAACAGCCAGTCACGCAGGCGGAAGTTGACGGTGCCCTCGCCGATGCCGCGCTCGGTCAGCCACTCGGTGATGCGGGCCTTGGCCTCCACCACGCCCAGGCCGTCCAGGGAGACGTCCGCGCCGGTGGAGTTCACGATCTTCGCGTCGTACGAGGCGAAGGCGTCGTCCCAGGTCGTGGGGTCGGTGGAGCGGCCGTCGGACGGCTCGACGACACAGCGCATCGGCAGCTCGAAGGCGCGCGCGAAGGCGAAGTCGCGGCTGTCGTGCGCCGGTACGGCCATGATCGCGCCGGTGCCGTAGCCCATCAGGACGTAGTCGGCGATGAAGACGGGGATCTTCTCGCCGTTGACAGGGTTGGTGGCGTACGCGCCGGTGAAGACGCCGGTCTTGTCCTTGGCCTCGGCCTGGCGCTCGACGTCGGACTTGGCGGCGGCCTGCGCGCGGTAGGCGGCGACGGCCTCGGCGGGGGTGGCGTGACCGCCGGTCCACACCTGGTGCGTGCCCTCGGGCCAGGCGGCGGGCGTGAACTTCTCCACCAGGGGGTGTTCGGGGGCCAGCACCATGTAGGTGGCGCCGAACAGGGTGTCCTGGCGGGTGGTGAAGACGGTGATGTGCTCGCCGTCGATGGGGAAGTCGACGCGGGCGCCCTCGGAGCGGCCGATCCAGTTGCGCTGCTGCAGCTTGATGGCCTCGGGCCAGTCCAGCTCGTCCAGGTCCTCCAGCAGCCGGTCCGCGTAGGCGGTGATCCGCATGTTCCACTGGCGCAGCTTGGCCTTGAAGACGGGGAAGTTGCCGCGCTCGGAGCGGCCGTCGGCGGTGACCTCCTCGTTGGCCAGCACGGTACCCAGCCCGGGGCACCAGTTGACCGGCGCGTCGGAGGCGTAGGCCAGCCGGTACTCGCCCAGGACGTCGGCGCGCTCGGCGGCGGTCAGCTCGCTCCAGGCCCGTCCCCCGGGGACCTCACGCGCGCCGGACTCGAAGGCGGCGACCAGCTCGGCGATCGGCCGGGCCTTCCTCGCCTCCTCGTCGTACCAGGAGTTGAAGATCTGCAGGAAGATCCACTGGGTCCACTTGTAGTACTCCGGGTCGATCGTGGCGAACGACCGGCGCTTGTCGTGGCCCAGGCCCAGCCGGCGCAGCTGGGCCTTCATGTTCTCCATGTTGGCCTCGGTGGACACGCGCGGGTGCGTGCCGGTCTGCACGGCGTACTGCTCGGCGGGCAGGCCGAAGGCGTCGAAGCCCAGGGTGTGCAGGACGTTGTGGCCGGTCATCCGCTGGAAGCGGGCGAAGACGTCGGTGGCGATGTAGCCCAGGGGGTGGCCGACGTGCAGGCCCGCACCGGACGGGTACGGGAACATGTCCATGATGAACTTCTTGGGCCGGGCGACCGTCTCCGGGTCGCCCGCCAGGTCACCGGTCGGGTTCGGCGCCGCGTAGGTGTCCTCGGCGTCCCAGAAGTCCTGCCAGCGTGCCTCGATCTCGGCCGCCAGGGCGGCCGTGTAGCGGTGCGGCGCCACCGCCTCGGCGGCGGTGGCGGGGTTCGTCTCGCTCATGATCCTCAAAGCTCCATCGATCGTCTTCGCCTGCGGCTGCGACTCTCACTCATGACAGAAATGAAAAATCCCCTCGCACAGGAGGGGACGCCGCGCCGATGCCGACCGTCCGGAGCACCGGCGGTCGGTACTGATCAGCGCGGCCCGCTAAGCAGAAGGCGTACGGCACGCATGGGGTCAGGGTACCGCAGCCGCCGAGCGGGCCGCGACGGGGTTCCGTCGCCTGAACCGCGGTCAAGGTTTACTTCGCGTAACAGCCACTAAAGGGCATCACAACGACCGCATAGTCATTTGATAACAGCGCAATAACTCAAACCTCGTACCCACGGGTATGGCGCCACCTAGAGTGCGGCACCGGGACCGCTTCCCCGAACCGCTCGGAGTGCCCCCATGAACCCATCCCTCGCCGCCACGGCGGACGACTCGTTCGCGGAGTTCCTCGATTTCGGCGCCGGCGTCCTGGCGCTGGTCTGCCTCAGCTGCTCGGTGATCTGGGGACTGGTCGCCCAGGACCGGATCCTGCTCGTGGCCCGCCAGCGCATCCTCGCCCAGGCGGTGCACCGCACCACCGCCGTCGCCTCGATCGTCTTCCTGCTGGTGCACGTCGGGGTCAAGCTGGCGCTGGCGCACACCACCTGGGTCGCCGCGGTGATCCCGTTCGGCCTGCTCCTCACGGACGACGAGCAGTTCGGCGGCCGGGCCTTCCTCATCGGCCTCGGCACCCTGGCCGGCCTGCTCATGGTCTTCGTGGGCGTCACCGGCGCCCTGCGCAACCGCTTCGCCTCCCCCGCCCCCGTCGCGGCCCGCTGGCGGGCCATGCACATGCTGGCCTACCCGGCCTGGTGCTCGGCCCTGCTGCACGGCCTCTACGCGGGCCGCGCGGCCAAGCCGGTCTTCCTGGTCCTGTACGGCCTGTCGGTGGCCGGCGTGATGGCGGCCCTGGCGCTGCGGGCGGCGCCGGGGCCCGTCAAGCGCCGGATCGCCGACCGCGTGGCCGCCCTCCTCGACCAGGGGGGCCGGCCGGACCGCGAGGAGCCGGTCCGGGACGGCGCCCGCACGGCGCCCGGCACCACCCCGCAGGGCTCCGCGCTGCCGGGCCACGAGACCGCGGGGGTCCCCCGGCAGCGCAGCGCCGCCGCCCCGCCGCCGTACGAGCCCGCTGCCGCCGCGCCCCGGGAGTCCGTGAACGGGTTCGCCGCCGCCTACCGCGCCGTCTCCGCCCCGCAGCACCCCTGGCAGCAGCCCGCCGCCCCCGACCGGACCGCCCCCATGGACCTGCCGCCGGACATCCGCCCCGCCGCGGCACCCACCACGACACCCCCGGCCCCCGGCGCGGCGATGCCCCCCGGCGGCTGGCCGGTCCCGTCCCCGCCGCCGCTCGGCGAGGCCCCGCCGTCGGCGTACGACCCCCTCACCGACACCGGACACACCATCCCGGCCTACGGCAATCCGGACGGCTACGGCTACCGGCCGAGTGATGTGTACGACACCGGTGAGCAGAACACCGTCCCCGGCGCGTACTACCCGGACGACACCTACCCGAGCGGTCCCGCCCCCGAACCGGCCCCCGGCGCGTCCTACGACTTCGACGCGCCGGGGCCGGGTGAACCCTGGAACACGCCTTCCGGAGGCATGAAGTGAACGAGGCCCTGCCCGACGTCCCCGAGGTCCGCGTCGTCGGCCTTCCCCAGCTCACGTCGGGCTTCGACCTTGTCGAGCGGCTGGATCTCCCGATGCACCTCAAGGTGCACGGCCCGCTCGAACCCCTTGGCGGCGAACAGCTCGCCAAACTCGCCGAGGCGATCAATCTCAGGGGCCGCGGCGGCGCGGGCTTCCCCTTCCACAAGAAGCTGCGCTCGGTCGCCGAAGCGGCGATCAAGCGCGGCGTCCGCCCGGTCGTCGTCGTCAACGGCAGCGAGGACGAACCGGCCTGCCGCAAGGACACCGTCCTCATCAACCGCGCGCCGCACCTGATCCTGGACGGCGCGCTGCTGTGCGCCGAGGCGATGGGCGCGCGCACCCTCGTCGTCGGGGTCACCCGGGAGTCCACCCAGCGCTCCATGGAGGCCGCGCTCGCCGAACGCGGCCTGAGCAACGGCCGCCGTTCGGCGCTCCGCGCGCGCGTGCAGCGCAATCCCGTACGGATGGTCACCGGCGCCGCCGCCTCCCTGATCCGCTCCATCGACGGCGGCCCGGCGATCCCGCCCGGCCGCAAGGTCAGCGCCTCCAGGAGCGGCGTGGGCGGAGCGCCGACGCTCCTGTCGAACGCCGAGACCTTCGCCCAGCTCGCCATCGCCGCCCGCATCGGCCCCGAGCGCTACGGCAACACCGGCCTGTACGACGAGCCGGGCACCGTCATGCTCACCGTCTCCGGCGCGGTCGCCCGCCCCATGGTCATCGAGGTCCCCACCGGCGTACCGCTGCGCTACGTCCTCCAGCTGGCCGGCGCACCGCCGGTGCCCCAGGGGGTGCTGACCGGCGGCTACCACGGCAAGTGGATCGACTCGGCCACCGTCGACGAGGCGGTCGTCTCCCGCAACTCGCTGGACGCGGTGGGTGGTTCACTGGGCGCGGGCGCCATCCTGCCGATCGGTCAGGAGACATGCCCGCTGGGCGAGTCGCTCAGGGTGGCGCAGTGGCTGGCGGAGGAGAGCGCGGGCCAGTGCGGCCCCTGCTACCTCGGTCTGCCGGCCGCCGCGCGCGGCCTTCAGGACATCCTGGACGGCGGCGGTCCGGCCGCCCTGGAGGCGCTCAAGCAGGTCGCGAAGAACGTCAAGCGGCGCGGCGCGTGTTCGCATCCGGACGGCTCGGCGATGTTCCTGGAGTCGACCGTCAAGGCGTTCACGGACGACCTGGCCGCCCATGTCCTCGGCAACGGCTGCGGACGGCCCGTGCAGGGCGTGCTGCCGCTCTTCGAGGGGGGCAGGGCCCCGACGGGCGTCCCGGGCGGCGGCGCCGCCGCGGAGAACGGCCCCAGCCGCCAGAAGATCTACGTCGACTGGACGCTCTGCCGCGGCCACGGGCTATGCGCGGACATCCTCCCGGAGGTCTTCCAGCTCGGCGCCGACGGTTTCCCGACCGTGGCGCAGGCGCAGGTGCCGCGCTACGCGGAGGCCAAGGCGCTGCGCGCGGTGCGCCGCTGCCCGGCGCTCGCCCTGCGTATCGAGGAGGACACCCGGGCCCAGGCGCCGGCCCGGGCCAATCTGCCGGTGCTCGCCCCGGGACGCGGCCGGCGCGCGCTCGGCCGCTGAGCAGAACAAAACCCCCCGGATCATCGATCCGGGGGGTTTCCCTGTGGAGCTAAGGAGAATTGAACTCCTGACCTCCTGCATGCCATGCAGGCGCTCTACCAACTGAGCTATAGCCCCGCGTTTTACCGCTTCGCTCCGCCCGGTTTCCCCGGCGGCGACGCCAACATTACACGGTCGACCGGGTCCAACACCAAATCGTTTCCGGTCTGCCCGATTTGACCACTTTTCCCACCGGATGGTCGGCCGTCAGGCGGCCACGAAGGAGTAGAACCGCTTGAGCGTGCAGTGCTCCTCCAGGAGACGGCCGTAGATCGGCTCGCCTTCGAGTTCCCGGTACGTCTCGATGGGGTCGCCTTTTATGATCAGCGCCCGCGCGCACTCCTCGCACCAGTACTGGTACTCGGGATTGACCGGTTCCATGTCGCGGACGATCGGAGTGCCGCTGCCGCACCAGTCGCACTTCCGCCTGTGTGCCCCCATCGATCAGCTCCAGCTGTCGCCGCAGGCCGTGCACACGTACGGGACGCCGCCGTTGTCCCCGAGGATGCTCGCAGGCATCGGTACTCCCTCCCGTCGGGCCGCGCCCCCTTCCGGCCGTTTGATTCTGCCACGCCCGGACCGACACGGTCAGCGACGCCTCAGTACCAGTACGGACACGGTGACCGGCGCGGATCTCCATGGAGCCATACGTCCGGCGGACCCCTGGTGCTCAAGTGAGGCAACGAAAAATCCCGCCCCTCGAGGGGACGGGATTCATCGTGTTGCTTCTGGACCTTCTGGTCCTTCTGTGGAGCTAAGGAGAATTGAACTCCTGACCTCCTGCATGCCATGCAGGCGCTCTACCAACTGAGCTATAGCCCCGGGCCGGTGTTCTTCCCGCTCAGCGGGGCGAACAAGAAGAACTTTAGCCTGCGACCTGCCGGAAAGTGAAATCCGGGTCCCGCACACGGCTCAGTCGTCGTCGCCGAGCACCGGCTCCGGCAGACTGCCGGCGTTGTGCTCGAGCAGCCGCCAGCCACGGACGCCCTCGCCGAGGACGGACCAGCAGCAGTTGGTCAGGCCGCCCAGGGCCTCCCAGCTGTGCGCGTCCAGGCCGAGGAGACGTCCGATGGTGGTGCGGATGGTGCCGCCGTGGCTGACCACGACGAGGGTGCCGTCCTGCGGCAGCTTGTCCACGTACCGCAGCACCACGGGGGCGGCGCGGTCGGCGACCTCGGTCTCCAGTTCGCCGCCGCCGCGGCGGACCGGCTCGCCGCGCTTCCACGCCGCGTACTCCTCGCCGTACCGGGCGATGATCTCGTCGTGCGTCAGCCCCTGCCAGACGCCCGCGTAGGTCTCCCGCAGGCCCTCGTCGTGGGCGACCTCCAGGCCGGTCAGCGCGGCCAGCTCGGCGGCCGTGTCGGCGGCCCGCTTCAGGTCCGAGGCCACGATCGCGTCGGGCCGCAGACCGGCCAGCAGCCGGGCGGCCCGGCGGGCCTGGGCGACGCCGGTCCCGGTCAGCTCGACGTCGGTGGTGCCCTGGAAGCGGCGCTCCACGTTCCACGAGGTCTGCCCGTGCCGCCACAGAATGACGCGGCGCCCCCGGCCGGTCCCCCGGTCCGTCACCTCGCCGGTGGCGCTCACCACCCGTCCCCGTCCGGGGCGGGGGACTCGGCGGCCTGCGCCCGGGCGTGCTCCTCGCCCTTGCCGCGGGTCGCCTTGGCGTCGGCGGGCAGCTCCAGCTCGGGGCAGTCCTTCCAGAGCCGCTCCAGGGCGTAGAAGACGCGCTCCTCGCTGTGCTGGACGTGGACGACGATGTCGACGTAGTCGAGCAGGACCCAGCGGGCCTCGCGGTCGCCCTCGCGGCGCACCGGCTTGACGCCGAGCTCCTTGCTGAGCCGTTCCTCGATCTCGTCGACGATCGACTTGACCTGTCGGTCGTTGGGTGCGGAGGCCAGCAGGAAGGCGTCCGTGATCGACAGCACGTCGCTGACGTCGTAGGCGATGACGTCGTGGGCGAGCTTGTCGGCGGCCGCCTGAGCGGCGGTGTTGATGAGCTCCAGGGAGCGGTCGGTCGCGGTCACTACCAGGCTTTCGGTCGACGGTCGTTTGACACCAAGGGTCTCACGACCGCCGACCTCTGCCCATGCGGTCACCGTCCGGTCACGACGCGGGCTCGTAGTCCTGGCCGAGGACCACCGACACGCGCGCGTTGGCGGAGACGTCGCCCTTGGCGACCGTGCTGGTCGGCAGGCCGAGCGTCTTGGCGACCTCGGTGGCGTTCTCCTTGTCGGCGGCGTCCGCGTAGAGCACCTCGGAGGTGGCCTGGGCAGCGGATGCGGTGCCGCCCTCCACGAAGGCGAAGCCGCCGTTGACCAGGGTGATCCGGACCTTGGCGGTGTTGTTCTTGTCACCGCTGGCGTTCTGCACGGAGACGCTGACCGCGGCGTCCTCGTCGGGGCTCTTGGCGGTGCCGCCGAGGACGTCCTTGACGACGCCGGAGCTGTCCTCGGTGCTGAGCGTGCCGTCGTCCTGGACGGGCAGCAGGGCCGTCTTGTGGTCGCCGCCCTTGGCGAGGTCGGCGAGGGAGGCGAGGAAGGAGCCGAGGTCCTTGTCGGTCAGCGGCGGGTCGAGGATCATGCCCAGCGTCTGGACGGTGGTCGTCGCCGCCTGCGCGTCGGAGGACAGCTTGCGCAGCACCCCGTGCACGACCTGCCCGAACCGCTCCAGTTGGGCGTCCTGCGCCTCCCCGGAGGCCTGGTAGGTGGCGTAGGCGACGGCCATCTTGCCGCTGAGGGTCTGTTTCTCGCCCTTGTGGACGAGAACGGCGGCGTCCTTGTCGTCCTCGGCGTCCGGGTCGGGCACGTCCGCGTCCGTGTCGACCTCGATGTTGCCGACCAGGTCGACGAGGTTCTGCAGGTAGGGCGTGTCCAGGCGCCAGGTGCCCTCGATGGCGGTGCCGAGCACGGAGTCGAGCGCGTCCTGGGTGGCGTCGGGGCCGTCGTCGTCGACCGACTTGGCCAGCGTGGTGACGCTGCCGTCGTCGCCGGTCAGCGCCAGCGAGTTGGGCAGCAGCACGGTGGTGGCCTGCTGGGTGGTGGTGTTGTTCACCAGCAGCGCCGTGGACGTGGAGCCGCCGTCGGTGTCGTGCAGGTGGAGGGCGATCACGTCGCGCTTCTGGGCGCCCGCCGCCGTCGTACCGCCGGTCGTGGAGTCCGACGAGGACATGCCGGGGAGCTTTCCGGCGTACCAGAGGTAGCCGATGCCGCCGACGGCGACGAGGGCGAGGACGACCACCAGGGCGACGGCACGCGCGCGTGCCCGGCGCCGGGCCTCCTCCCGGCGCTCGGTCCGGTTCTCCGTGAACTTCATCCAGTCGATGACGTCCTCGGAGTCGCCGTCCGGCTCCTCGACGAAGGCGAACTCCTCGGTGTGGTACTCCGGCCCCGCCGCCCCGGGTTCCGCCGGGCCCGCCGCCCCGGGCCCCTCCGGCTCCTCGCGCGGGCCCGCCTGCTGCGGGATGCGTGCCGTCTGCTCGGCGACCCGGGCCTGCGGCTGCCCGCCGGCGGCGGCGTAGGGGTCGTAGGGACTCTGCGGGCTCTGCGGGGGGACGGGCGCCTGCTGAGCGGTGTCGTAGGCGCCCTGCGGGGGAACAGGCGCCTGCCGGCCGGTGCCGTAGTTCGCGTAGGGGTCGTACGGGGCGGAGGGCTGCTGCCCGCCGGTGCCGTACGGGTCGTAGCCGTACTCCTGCTGTGCGTGCTGCGTCTGCTGCCCCGGCTGCGCGTACGGGTCGTACGTCTGCTGCTGTGCCGGGGCCTGGCGGTAGACCGGCCGGCCGTACTCGTCGTAGCCGACGATCTCGTACGGGCCCTCCTGGCCGCCGCCGTGTCCCGCGTCGTATCGGTCGTTCACCGGTGCCCCTCTCGGCTCACTCGCCGCGGTACAGCTGACGCTTGTCGATGTAGCGCACGACGCCGTCGGGCACCAGGTACCAGACGGGGTCGCCCTTGGCGACTCTCGCCCGGCAGTCCGTGGAGGAGATGGCGAGGGCGGGGACCTCGATGAGAGAGACGCCTCCCTCGGGCAGTCCCGCGTCCGTCAGGTGGTGGCCGGGGCGGGTGACGCCGATGAAGTGTGCCAGGGAGAAGAGTTCCTCGCTGTCGCGCCAGGTGAGGATCTGGGCGAGGGCGTCGGCGCCGGTGATGAAGAACAGGTCCGTGTCCGGGTTGAGCGAGCGCAGGTCGCGCAGGGTGTCCACGGTGTAGGTGGGGCCGCCGCGGTCGATGTCGATGCGGCTCACGGAGAACTGCGGGTTCTCGACGGTGGCGATGACCGTCATCAGATACCGGTCCTCGGCCGCGGAGACCGCGCGGTGGCTCTTCTGCCAGGGCTGCCCGGTGGGCACGAACACCACTTCGTCGAGGTGGAACTGTGTGGCGACCTCACTGGCCGCGACGAGGTGCCCGTGGTGGATCGGGTCGAAGGTGCCGCCCATGACGCCGAGCCGGCGCTTGCCCGGTCGTGACGGGGCGGTGCCGGGACCGGGGCGGTGCCGTGTGCCGCTTGCCGGGCCGTTCACCGGGCCGGTAGGCATGTCCTGCTCTCCCATGCGTGCAGACCCTACCGGCCCCGGCTGAACGTCTCGGCCGCCTGTTCCCCCGAGGACGCGCTCAGCGGTCCCGGTTGAAGCGCGTGGTGATCCACAGCAGCAGCATCAGGATGACGAACGCGCCGATGCCGGTGACGTAGGGGCTGAGGCTCTCGTGGTTGCCGCCGTGCTCCTCGCCCTCGGCGGCAAGGGTGACCAACTGGGCAGCGGTGCTGTGGAAGCTCATCTTCGGCAGGACCTATCGCGTGTGGGCGGGATAAAGACGTGGGCTCATCGTATGCGGGCCCCCCGCACGCGATCACGCCGACTCCGCCGTTGGGAAGCCCCTGGGGACTGTCGGGGAACCGCCGGGAAGCCGGCGGGACGGGTCCGGGCCGCCCGGGGAACCTTACGGCCGCCTCAGTCGTCCTTCGATTTGTAGCCCCGCAACAGGAACCACGCGGTGAGCACACAGCCCAGCACCATCACGATCAGCACGATCTGGAGCAGGTGGCCCGACCCGGGCTGCTCGGCGGCGTTCGCGGCCCCGGCGAGCCAGGCGGGGTGTGGGACATGCTCCATGACACGGACTCCTTAGCTGTACTGCCCGTCCACGGTAACTCCGCCTAGGCTGGGCTCTGCTTCGGGGGCACAAAGGACCGCACAAGGGTTCGCAAAGGGCCACTAGGACGCACCTGGGGGAAGTCATGGCCGACGGCCATCAGAGCAACGGGCACGAGCAGGTGCCCAGCAGGTCACGCAGGCGCTTCCCGGGGATCTCCTCGCGCGCGTACGAGCACCCGGCCGACCGCAGCGCCCTGGTGGCGCTGCGCAAGCTGAGCGGCTTCGACACGGTGTTCAAGGCGCTCAGCGGGCTGCTGCCGGAGCGGAGCCTGAGGCTGCTGTTCCTCTCCGACTCGGTGCGCGTCTCGGACCGGCAGTTCGCCCACCTCAACGACATGCTGCGGGACGCCTGCTACATCCTGGACCTGGAGAAGGTCCCCCCGATGTACGTCAACCAGGACCCGAACCCGAACGCGATGTGCATCGGCCTGGACGAGCCGATCATCGTGGTCACCACGGGGCTGGTCGAGCTGCTCGACGAGGAGGAGATGCGGGCGGTCGTCGGGCACGAGGTCGGGCACGCGCTGTCCGGGCACTCGGTCTACCGGACCGTCCTGCTCTTCCTGACCTCGCTGGCCGTCCGGGTCGCCTGGATCCCGCTGGGCAATCTGGCGATCATGGCGATCGTGACCGCGCTGCGCGAGTGGTTCCGCAAGTCGGAGCTGTCCGCCGACCGCGCGGGGCTGCTGGTCGGCCAGGACCTGACGGCGTCCATGCGCGGCCTGATGAAGATCGCGGGCGGCAACCACCTGCACGAGATGAACGTGGACGCGTTCCTGGAGCAGGCCGACGAGTACGAGGCCGGCGGCGACCTGCGCGACTCCGTACTGAAGATCATGAACGTGCTGCCGCGCTCCCACCCCTTCACCACCGTGCGGGCCGCCGAGCTGAAGAAGTGGGCGGCCTCCCGCGACTACCAGCGGATCATGGACGGCCACTACCCGCGGCGCGACGAGGACAAGGACACCTCGGTACGCGACTCCTGGCGGGAGTCGGCGTCCAGCTACGCCACACATGTGCGCACGTCCAAGGACCCGCTGATGAAGCTGGTCAACGACATCGCCGGCGGGGCCGGGGACCTCGGCGGGCGGGTGCGGCGGGGCTTCGGCGGGTTCGGCTCCCCGCAGCCGGGGCCGAAGGGCGGGCGGGACGGCTCGGAGGGCCCCGGTGGCCCCGAGGGCCCTGGGGACGCCTCGGACGGCGGGCCGGAGGGCCCCCGGCCCCGCGATTGACCGGGACCGGTCACACCTTCGGCTGCGCGCTCTCGGCCAGGGTGCCGCACAGGGCCGTGGCCTCGCCCGTGGCGTACGGGTCGGTGCCGGCCGGGCCGCCCTCCTTGGCGCTCTGCCCGGCGAGCAGCGGGCGCAGGTACCCGGCCGCGTCCTCGGCGCAGGACAGCGGGCCCGCCTGGAGCGAGGTGAGGGTGAGCCGGGCCTGGTGCAGCCGCAGGTCGTCCCGGTCGAAGCGGAAGTGCAGCTCGCGGCGGACGGTGAACAGCGACACCTCGGCGCGGGTGTCGCCGGTGGGCCGCAGCGGATAGACGACGGTGTGGGCGGCGACGACCTCCAGGGTGGAGGAGTCGCTCTCCAGGGCCCGCAGGGAGCCCCGGACGCGGATCTCGGCGCCGGCCAGCTCGACGCGGGCCGGGTCGAAGCGCACCAGCCATCCGGTGGCCGCGTGCCGGCCGTCGGCGGCGGGCTCCTCGAAGCTCTCGTCGAACTGGCCGGTCTGGTCGGGGTCGAGCAGCACCCGCACCGAGCGGGTCTCCCCGCCGACCAGTACCTCCCGGTCGAGCGACGAGCGCACCACGTACTCCTTGGCGGTGAGCAGGGCGTTCCTGACCTGCTCGTCCGCGAAGTGGGCGGTGCTGCGGTAGGGCGGCAGCGTGACGCCCGCGGCGCCGGCCCGGAACTGCGCGGCGGGACTGCGCGCGTACAGCCGCTCGGCGTCGGCGGCGCCGGGCACCTTGCCGCGCGGGGCGAGCGGGACGACCGTCATCCGCACCTGCTCGGCGGCCTGCCGCGCGGCGGGGCTCTGGTAGGGGTGGCGTACGCCCATGTACACGGCGGTGCCGAAGGCCACGGCGATCAGCACGACCAGGATCAGGGCCTGCCGGGACAGTCCGCCGCGGCGCAGCGGCGGGCGGCGGCGCACGGCGGGCGTGTGGTCGGCGATGCGCTCCTGGGCGGAGAACTCCTGGAGGTGGGCAGCGCGGACGAACGATTCGTCGAAGACGACGGACCGGTACTCGTCGTCGCCGCCTCCGGGGGCGCCCTCGGGTGTCCCTTCAGGCGGGTCTGGAGGCCCTCCCATATCTTCAGAGTAGGTCGCCGGCCCCCCGGATAAACGCCCAGGTACACGACAAGTTCGGACTGCTTCGCAGCGAGGTCGCGGGCGTCGCTCAGGGGCTGCGCGGGATCACCGGAACGGCCGGCTGGGAGTAGTCGGCGGAGGCCGAGGGGGTGGCGGCGCCGCCCTGCTCGGGGCCGGTGGAGGCGGGCGGCGGCACCTGGTCCCGGTCGCTGTCCGAGGACGCGCCCCGGTAGACGGCGCTGAAGGCCAGCGCGACCATGCCGATGCCCATCACGAGGGCGAGCATCCAGGCGACGGGGCGGTGCCAGCGGACCTGCTTGCCGTAGCTCGCGGGGGCGCCGTAGGGGCGGTCGAGCGGGTCGGCGTCGTCGTCCGGGTCGTCGTAGTCGGGGTCGGCCGGGTCGGGGCCCAGGTCGCCGTACCCGTCGTCGTAGCGCTCGCCCCTGGTGCGGGCGCGGCGGGCGGCCTCGGCCTCGGATGCCTCCGCTCTGGCTTCGGCGGCGGCCAGCAGACGTTCGACGGCGGTCGGCTCGTGGACCGTGGCCGCGCCCACGAAGTCCTCGTCGAAGACCACGGAGGCGAACTCTTCGTCCGACACCCCGCGGTCGTGGTCGTCGTCGGGCTCCCAGCCGTCAGGGAACGGCGTGCCCCCCACGTCCTCCGGCACGCATCCAGAGTAGACCTGGGGGGTCATTTTGGGCAGACGGTATGGAAATTCATCCGGTGGGTGAGACGGGCGCGAGGCGCTGCGCGGGGGCGTGTGCCCGGCCGCGCGCCGGGGGCCGGTTCAGCGCCGTACGTGTCCGTCGCCGGTGACGATGTACTTGGTGCTGGTCAGTTCCGGCAGGCCCATCGGGCCGCGGGCGTGCAGCTTCTGGGTGGAGATGCCGATCTCGGCGCCGAAGCCGAACTGGCCGCCGTCGGTGAAGCGGGTGGAGGCGTTCACGGCGACCGTCGTGGAGTCGACCAGCTGGGTGAAGCGGCGGGCCGCCTGCTGCGAGGTGGTGACGATCGCCTCGGTGTGGCCGGAGGTCCACAGCCGGATGTGCTCGACGGCCCGGTCGAGGGAGTCGACGACAGCGGCGGCGATGTCGTAGGAGAGGTATTCGGTCTCCCAGTCCTCCGGGGTGGCCTCGACGACGGTGGCGCGGGAGTCCTTGGCGTACGCCATCACCCGCTCGTCGGCGTGCACGGTGACGCCGGCGTCGGCGAGGGCGTCGAGGGCGCGGGGCAGGAAGCCGGCGGCGATGTCCTGGTGGACCAGGAGGGTCTCGGCGGCGTTGCAGACGCCGACCCGCTGGGCCTTGGAGTTGATCAGGATGTCGACGGCCATGTCGAGGTCGGCCTGCGCGTCGACGTAGACGTGGCAGTTGCCGGTGCCGGTCTCGATGACGGGGACGGTGGACTCCTGGACGACCGTGTTGATCAGGGAGGCGCCGCCGCGCGGGATGAGGACGTCGACCAGGCCGCGGGCACGCATCAGCTCGCGGACGCTGTCGCGGTTCTCGCCGGGGACGAGCTGGACGGCGTCGGCGGGCAGCCCGGCGCCGCCGACCGCGTCGCGGATCACCCGGACCAGGGCGGTGTTCGACCGGTACGCGGACGACGAGCCGCGCAGCAGGACCGCGTTGCCGGACTTCAGGCAGAGGGCGGCGGCGTCGACGGTGACGTTGGGCCGGCCCTCGTAGATGATGCCGACCACGCCGAGCGGGACGCGGACCTGGCGCAGGTCGATGCCGTTGGGGAGGGTGTTGCCGCGGACCACCTCGCCGACGGGGTCGGGCAGGGCGGCGACGTCCCGTACGTCGGAGGCGATGGCCCGCACCCGCTCCGGGGTGAGGGTCAGCCGGTCGATGAGTGCCTCGGCGGTCCCGGCCTCGCGGGCCTTGGCCACGTCCTGGGCGTTGGCCTCGACGATCTCGCTCGTACGGACCTCCAGCGCGTCGGCGACGGCGAGCAGGGCGTCGTCCTTGACGGCCCGCGGCAGCGGCGCGAGGTCGGCGGCGGCGGCCTTGGCCCGGTAGGCGGCCTGGGTGACCGGGGACATCGAGTCGTACGGCGAGAGCGTGGTCATGGGGGAAGGGTAGTGCGCCGGGCGACGTCAGTCCGTGTACGTCCCACACCCCGAGACGGGACTCCGGCAGGTGGACGAGCGGGGTCGTTTCCGCCCAGAAAGGTTCCGTTCAGAAGGGGTGCACTCCGACCGGCGTCGCCGGGGCGGGGCCGTAGCCCGCGGCGATGCGCTGGTGGTAGGTGACGCGGTCGATGACCTCCAGGCCGACGATCTCCCAGGGCGGCAGGCCCGCGGTCTGCCGGTGCTCGCCCCACAGGCGCAGGGCGACGGCGGCGGCGTCGTGCAGGTCGCGGGCCTCTTCCCAGTACCGGATCTCGGCGTGATCGCCGGCGTAGCGGCTGGTCAGCAGGAAGGGGTGGTCGTGGGCGAGCTGTTCGAGGGCGCGGCGGACCTCGGCGAGGGGGGTGCGCTCACCGGAGACGCTGAGGGTGACGTGCCACAGGCGCGGGACCTCCTCGGGCCCCTGGTCCGGGAAGCGGTCACCGGCCGCGACGCTGGTGAGGGCGCGTTCCTCGCCGGCCGCGCGGGCGCCGGCACCGCCGCGGGACGCGGCCGCCCCCGGGCGCACTCGTCTCACGACGGCCTCCTTCTCGCTCGCGCGTCGTCCCGGCGCGGTCGGCCCGGACGGTTGTCCCTGCGACAAAGTGGAGCAGGCCCCGCGCGATCACGGAGGCGGTTTCGCGGAACGTCCACCACCGGTGCGGGGACGTTTCGACCCATTACGGGTACAGGATCACCAGATCGTCCCTGTGTACGACCTCACGTTCGTACGCGGGTCCGAGGTCGCGGGCCAGCTCCCGGGTGGAGCGGCCGATCAGCCGGGGGATCTCCTTGGCGTCGAAGGAGACCAGGCCACGGGCGATCGCGCGCCCCGCGCCGTCCCGCAGCTCGACGGGGTCGCCCGCCCCGAACTCGCCCTCGACGGCGGCGATCCCGGCGGGCAGCAGCGACTTGCGGCCCTCGACCACGGCGCGCACCGCCCCGTCGTCGAGGGTGAGCGCGCCCTGCGGCGCGGAGGCGTGCTGGAGCCAGAGCAGGCGGTTGGTGGAGCGCTTGCCGGTGGGGTGGAAGTAGGTGCCGGTGTCCTGGCCGGTGAGGGCGTCGGCGGCGTGGACCGCGCTGGTGAGCACCACGGGGATGCCGGCGGCGGCGGCGATCCGGGCCGCCTCGACCTTGGTGACCATGCCGCCGGTGCCGACCCCGGCCTTCCCCGCGCTGCCGATCTCGATGCCGGCGAGGTCGGCGGGGCCGCTGACCTCGGCGATGCGGGAGGTGCCGGGGCGGCTCGGGTCGCCGTCGTAGACGCCGTCGACGTCGGAGAGGAGGACGAGCAGGTCGGCGCGGACGAGGTGGGCCACGAGGGCGGCGAGCCGGTCGTTGTCGCCGAAGCGGATCTCGTCGGTGGCGACGGTGTCGTTCTCGTTGACGACCGGGAAGGCGCCCATCGCGAGGAGCTGGTCCAGG
Source organism: Streptomyces sp. ISL-12 (assembly GCF_018614415.1). Classification (GTDB taxonomy): domain Bacteria; phylum Actinomycetota; class Actinomycetes; order Streptomycetales; family Streptomycetaceae; genus Streptomyces. Next base: position 62,893 of record NZ_JAGGOO010000078.1, on the reverse strand, counting down.
GTCCGCGAGGCGTTGCGGTGGTGGGAGCGGCGGCTCATGTCGTACGAGGTGAGCAGGACCTGTCCGACGCGGACGCCGTAGCGGGCGAAGGAGGCGGTGTAGCGGGCGACGAGCAGGCCCTGGCCGACGCTGGCGGCGGCCTGCTGGCGGGCCAGGTCCTTGGGGCGCCGGCTCAGGCCCAGCGGCGCGAGGCCGGCGGCGATGGCGCCGGAGGAGACCAGCACGATCTCCCGCTCCCCCGCCGCGCCGCGCACCTTGGCGAGTACGTCGACGAGCGCGTCGACCCGGTCGGCGTCCAGACCGCCGGCCGCCGTGGTCAGCGACGAGGAGCCGACCTTGACGACGATCCTGCGGGCCTCACCCACGGCCTGCCTTGCCCCTGTCACCTGTACTCTTTCCCCTCGCGTCCGACCTTTCCAGCAATCTACGCGAACCCGGTCCGACGCCGTGCGGCGGTCCACGCTGCGGAACGGACACCCCGTGACCGTTCGCTCACGCAACGCGTTCGGCCGGAAAGTTGTGCCGAATGCCAGTAGAAATCAAAAGGCTGACAAACATACTGTGAACACTGTGTCACCATCAGACTCCGCGGCGCCCCGCACGAAACGCATCCTGCTTCGTTCCGGCAAGAGCCCCTTCGACGTCGTCCCCGTAGAGCAAGCCCTGCACCGGGACGTCATCCTCACCAACGCAGGCAACCTGATCTTCAGCGACGCCTCGCACAAGATCCTCCAGACGCCCGGCGTCGAGGTGGTCTCCAACAAGAACAAGATCGACGTGAACGCGGCGGCCCGGATCAACGAGGAGTACGACGCCTTCGTGGTGCCCCTCGCCAACGCCTTCCGCCCGTCGTTCGAGCCAGTGCTCCAGCGGATGACCCAGTTCATCCGCAAGCTGCGGATCCCCGTGGTGGTGCTGGGCGTCGGCGCCCAGGCCGGCCTCGACAACGACCCGGCCCGGCTGAAGCCCCTGGAGGCGAGCGTCCGCTCGTTCGTCTCGGCGGTGCTCGACCGGAGCGCGTCGATCGGCGTGCGGGGCGAGTTCACCGAGCAGTACCTGCGGGACATGGGCTTCCGGGACGTCGAGGTGATCGGCTGTCCCTCGCTGTTCATGCACGGCCGGGAACTGCGCGTGGAGAAGCGGGTGTCCGAGGTGACCCCCGCCTCCCGCATCGCCATCAACGGCTCGCACTCCGCGGTCAAGGGCCAGGGCCTGGACCAGATCATCCGGCGCACCCACGAGCGCTACCCGAACCTGACGTTCATCTGCCAGAACCTCAGCGACGCGCGGCAGTTGCACTGGCGGGACATGTCCGACCCGAACGCCAAGGTCACCGGGATGCCGTCGCACCCGGACCACCCGATGTACGCCGAGGACAAGGTCCGGGTCTACATCGACCCGGTCACCTGGATCGACGACCTGCGCGGCTACGACTTCTCCTTCGGCTCCCGCATCCACGGCAACATCGCCGCCCTGCTCGCCGGGACGCCCGCGACCGTGCTGACCGCCGACTCGCGGACGCTGGAGCTGTGCCGGTACTTCGAGATACCGCACCAGCGGATAGACCAGCTCCCCGACGACCTCGACCCCGCCCGGCTGTACGAGCAGGCCGACTTCAGCGGCCTGGTCGGCAACCACGCCGAGCGCTTCGACCGGTTCACCGGGTTCCTCGACAAGAACGGCCTGGAGAACACCTTCACGCACGGCGACGGCGGCGCGGCCTTCGAGAAGAAGCTGCGCTCGCTGTCCTTCCCGCCCGGCGTCCGGCCGTGGCTCGGCGAGCCCGCCTCCGTCACCGAGCGGATCGGCTTCCTGTACGGCCGGGTCTCCGCGCTCACCTCCGAGAACAACAAGCTGAAGCGGGAGCTGAGCCAGGCGAAGAGCAAGGCCAAGGCCCAGGCGAAGGCCGCGACGACCGCCGCGGCGAAGAAGCCCGCAGCGTCCGACAGTTCGGTGATCCGCAGGGCCCGCCGCGTGGTGGGCCGCGCCTTCCAGTCGGGCCGTTAGTCCGCGTGCGACGCACCCCGCCGGACCGTCGGCGGGGTGCATAGCACGAGCCCTCACCCCAGGGTTCCGGCGACACGCGCGTGTCGTCGGAAGGTCGGCGCGCGTTAACCCGGGAGTCCGTTTCGCGACGACCCTGGAGTGACCGCAGTGCCCGAACCCTCGTCCCGCCGGTGGCAGATGGCGCGGCCCCGCCACCGCCGGATCACCGCCAAGCTGCTCGTACTGGCCGCCTTGGCGACGGCCTTCACCGCGCAGGCCGTCGGCGCGCTGCTGCCGAACGTGCCGCTGCTGCTGGCGGCCACCGCCTCGTCACTGGCCGCCGAGGGCGCGGTGTACCGGTGGCAGCGCGGCATGCTGTCGCTGCTGACCAAGTCGCACGCGGACGTCACCGTGCGGCACGTCCTGCGCGACCTGCTGCTCGTGGTGGGCCTGCTGCGGCTCGGCGAACAGCACCGCGAGACGGTGTACGCCCCGCTCGTCGCCGGCCTGCTCGCCTGCTACGCGCTGCACTGCGCGATCCAGGCGGTCTCCGTACTGGTCCGCCGCAGCCGCACGCTGCCGGTGGTGACCCGGAACATCGACGCCTCGGCGCTGCGGCTGACCCCGGCGCCGCCGGTGCTGCTGCGCCGCCCCGGCCACCGGCTGCTGGTCCTCGGGCTGCCCGCGACCGGCGGGCTGCTGGCCACGGTGGCGGCCGACGCGCCGCTGTGCGGGGCGGTGGGCCTGGCCGTGTCCCTGGCGTTCTCGGTGGCCGGTCTGGGCGCCCTGCTGCTGCGGCTGCTGCCGGGCCGCCGGCCCGCCGGTGAGCAGGAGGTGCTCGACTGGTTCGACGCGTGGCTGGCGGAGTACGAGCCGACGGTCGGGCTGTACTTCTCCGGCGGCGCCTCCTCGGCGTACCAGGCCAACATGTGGCTGGAGCCGCTGGCCCGGCTCGGTGAACGACCGGTGGTCGTGCTGCGGGAGCGGTTCATGGTGCAGAAACTCGCGGCGACCGACCTGCCGGTGGTGTGCCTGCCGAAGGTGTCCACGCTGATGCGGCTTGAGCACTCCACGCTCCAGGTGCTCATCCACCCCTCGAACTCCGGCAAGACCTCCCAGGTGCTGCGCATCCCCACCATCAAGCACGCCTTCGTCAACCACGGCGAGAGCGACAAGCTGTCCTCCTGCAACCCCTACGCCAAGGCGTACGACGAGGTGTGGGTGGCCGGTCCGGCGGCGCGCGAGCGGTACGCGCTGGCCGAGGTCGGCGTCGAGGACAAGGACGTCGTCGAGATCGGCCGCCCGCAACTGGACGCGGTACGCCCGTACGCGGGGCCGCCGACCGGCCCGTACACGACCGTGCTGTACGCGCCGACCTGGGAGGGCTGGGACGGCAACCCCGGCAACACCTCGGTGATCGCGGCCGGGGAGAACCTGGTCCGGGCGCTGCTCGCCGACCCGGGCGTACGGCTGCTGTACAAGCCGCATCCGCTGACCGGGACGGTGGACCCGCGGGCCGGGGCCGCCGATCTGCGCATCCGGGAGCTGATCCGGGCGGCGAACCAGGGGCGGCGGACAGCGGTGCATCCGGCCGCCTCGGAGGAACTGGCCCGGTACGCGGCCGAGATGCACCGGCTGACGACGTCCGCGCCACGGGCCGGGGCGGACCAGGTGGAGCGGATGCTGACGCAGTCGGCGCCGGAGCCGGGACGGGCCGCGGCGGTGGCGGCGGCCGCGGCCGGCTGGGACGAGGCGTACTGGGCGTCGCTGCCCGAGGGCGAGCACCGGGTCGTCACCGAGGCCCGGCCCGCGCTGTACTCCTGCTTCGACCGGGCCGACCTGCTGATCAGCGATGTGTCGAGCGTGATCAGCGACTTCCTGGCCAGCGGCAAGCCGTACGCGGTGGCCAACACCAGCGGGCTCGCCGAGGAGGCGTTCCGGGTGGCGTTCCCGACGGTGGCGGCGGCGACCGTGCTGACGCCGGACGCCGCCGGAGTGCCGGCGCTGCTGGAGGCGGTGCGATGCCCGGAGAAGGACATGTTCGCCGAGGCCCGGGCCGCGCTGGCGCTGCGGCTGCTCGGCCCGGCCGAGCCGCCCGCGCAGGAGCGGTTCGCCGCGGCCGTGCGGGCACTGTGCGCGTCGGCCCGCGACCACCGGGCCCGGACGGCCGGGCGCCGCACGACCGAACTGCCCGGTCAGCGGCAGGAGCGGACGGCCGGGTCGGCGTCCCTCACACCACCGCGGGCCGGACGCCACCGGTGAGGTCGCGGGTGAGCGTCCGCCGCTCCCGGCAAGCCGAGGTGTCCATCACGCCGCCGTCCGGCCCCTTCCACTGAGGCGGGAGTGCGGAAGGGCGCGGCGGACGGCACGGCGCAGCAGGGAGCCCGGCGCCTGCTCCACATAGCCCAGGAAGGGACGCGCCTCGCGGCCCCGGGCGCGGTAGATCTCGTCGGGTATGCCCGCCTTCCGGTCCCGGAAGTGCGGGTAGACGAGGTACAGCCGACGGCCGCCCTTCTCCAGGAGGGCGGCCGCCTGCTTCTTGGCCCGGATGAATTCCAGGACGTCGTCCAGAAGTCCGGTCTGCCGGGTCGCCACCAGGTGCATGCGCAGCCGCTCGTTGACCTTCAGCAGATCGGCGACGCCCGGGGTCCAGTAGGCGTCCAGCAGGGGCTTCGCCAGGTCGAGCTTGTGCCGCCGGACCTCCTCGCTGTCCTTCAGCCAGCGCGGGCCGAACTGGGCCAGCACCGTGACGCCGAAGGGACGGACCATGAGCTGGTCGCGCCGGTCGCCGGCGGGCACCAGCTCGGCGATCAGCTCCATCAGGGCGCGCGCGTGGCCGAAGCGCCCGGGGTAGGTGGAGGTCTTCGTCACGTGCTTGCCGTCGTCGCGGCCCACCAGGTAGTAGCAGGTGTAGTCGGCGAGCACGGAGACGCCGTCGGCCCGCAGGTACGCCTCCATCGTGAACAGCGCGTCCTCGCCGCTGAACAGGGACTCGTCGAAGCGCATGCCGTGACGTTCCAGCAGCGCGCGGCGGAACAGCTTCTGGGCGGTGAGCGTGTACTTGATGTTGGAGGAGAAGACGTCCGTGCGCTCCAGCGACGTGCGCCACACCGACCTGGGGGCCTTGCGGTTGATCCCCTCGATGCGGCCGACGACCACGTCCGTGCCGGCCCGGTCGGCCATCGCGACCATCCGCTCCAGGGCCTCGGGGCCGAGCCGGTCGTCGGCGTCGAGGAAGAACACGTAGCGTCCGGTGGCCTTGCCCAGGCCCACGTTGCGCGGGCCGCTGGGGCCGCCGGAGTTCTCCTGCCGGATCACCGTGACCGGCATGGGGGCACGGGCGGCGAACTGCTCCAGGCAGTCCCCGGTGCCGTCGGTGGAGCCGTCGTCCACCGCGATGACCTCGACACGCGCCGGGTCGATGGTCTGCGCCTCGACGGAGGCCAGGCACGCGACCAGATACGGCATCGCCTCGTACGCCCCGATGATCACGCTGACATCAGGTTGCGTCCCGGTCACGTCTACTCCCTAGTCACCCTGGTCATGGGAAATTCTCCCCGTATTACCTCTTTGGCTATGTGTTAGACGGGTGTCCGGGGCAGCAGGTTGCTCAACCCCTCCGAACTTGTGATCGACATCACGGTTTCCGCAGCGAAAACGGCCCGGCCCTCAAGGGCCGAGCCGTCCGGTGCGGGGCGTGCGCGGTCAGGCGGCGCCCGCGCCGTCCGCCTCACCGGCGCCGCTCGCCCGCTGCACGGGCAGCGCGTCCGCCAGTTCCACGTCGGGGCCGCCGGCCACGATCCGGGACTCCTGGCCGACGTTGCGCGCCTCGGCCTTCACCGCGAGGTCCGCGACGGCGTCGTTGAACTGCTCGATGGAGGTCGGCTCGTCGGGACCGAGCAGATAGCGCTTGAGATCCTTGCGGTCCTCGGCCAGCGCGTCCCGGGCCGGGTCGCGGACCGCGGCCAGCAACTCGACGAGCCCGGCGGCGGTGTTGTCGAGGATCACCGCGGCACGCACCGCCGTGTTCTGCCGCTTGAACTCCTCCTCGCCCAGCTCCCCCGAGTCGGTGACCGCGTACGGCTTGCCGCTGGCGATGAAGTCGGAGACCACGCTGGAGATGTCGGAGACCATCGCGTCGGAGACGTTGAAGCAGTCGTACAGGCGCGGCTCGGCGCCCGTGATGACCCGGTGCTCCCAGGCCGGGACGGCCGCCCAGTAGGCGTCGTTCCACTCGGCGCGCAGCCGGGCGATCTCCTCGTGCCTGCGGACGTCGACCACGCCGTCGCGGCTGGCCTCGGCCTCGTCACCCTTGTCGGAGCCGCCGGACAGCGCGGCGAGCCGGGCCTCGACGCGGGCGAGTTCCGCCTTGGCCTTCGCCTGCGCGGAGGCGTCGGCGGCGAAGCGGGCGTCGGCGGCGCGCTCGGCGGCGGCCTTCTCCACCAGGGCGGTGATCCGCCGGTGGGCGGCGCCGGCCTCCTTGCTGACGGTGCCGGTGAACGGGTGCGGCTTGTACAGGACGCGGACCGGCGGGTCGGCGGTCACCAGTCGCCGCACGATGTTCTCGCCGGCCAGCACGATCGAGGTGTTGCCGGGGTTGCCGTCCCAGCCCTCCCAGGTGGGCGCGTACAGCACGGTCGGCATACGTCCCTCGGGAACGCCCTGCCAGGTGCGGATCGGGGCGAGCTGGGGGCGGCCGACCTCGACGATGTCGTCGTCGCGGACGCCGACGTCGGCGATGGCGTAGCGGTCGCGGCCCGCGCGTCCGGCGGTCCACACCTCGTCGTAGACCTTGCTGAACGGGTTGACGCTGGCCAGCTTGTCGCTGTCCCCGTGGCCGATGAAGACGTGCTTCATGGTCGGGACGCGCAGCATGTGGATGTTCTTGCCGACGTTGGCGGCGTAGAGCGCGACGCGGACCGTGGACAGGTCCATGTTCATCAGGTGCACACCGCCGGGCACGCAGATCACCGGGACGGTGGTGGGCGCCAGGTTCTGCAGGATGACCCGCTCGCGCAGGATGACCAGCGGCCGGGTCTCCAGCTGCTCCATGGTCTCCAGCCACATGTTGACCTGGTACGCGGAGTCCTTGGAGCCGGAGAAGTACAGCACCGTCTCCGGCCGGTACTCGCCCAGCCAGTCGTCGACGGCGGCCAGCACCGTCTCGGCGTTGGGCGGGACCCGGCGGCCGCGGACGTAGCGCAGCAGAGCCAGCACGTACAAGGCGCCCAGGACCAGCGTGAGACCGATGCCGGCGAAACCGACCGCGGAGCTGTCCAGCTGCGCGGCGGCCAGTATGCCGACGACGGCGAACAGGTCGAGGTGGAGGATCTTCTCGGCGGAGCGGTGCAGCAGACCGCGGGGCGGGGCGTCGGGGATGCGGACGCGCGAGGCCAGGTCGACGTTGCGGGTGGCGACCGGCAGCCGGCGGCGGTTGCGGATCAGGGTGACCAGGGCACCGTGCGGGGCCTGGAGGCCGAAGAAGGCGATGAAGCAGGCGATCGCGCCGTAGTAGATCAGGTTGTCCGCGAGGGACAGCCGGGCCAGCAGGAGGACCAGCAGCAGCTGCCGGATCAGGAAGCGGATCGACAGGCCGGCCCGGACCTTGCTGAGCCGGTTGATCAGGTAGCTGTTCCTGCGGTGCAGGAAGTGGTCCGCCAGGTACGTCACGGCGGCCGCGGCCGCGAAGGCGGGGACGCTCGGGACGAGCGCGGCCACCATGAGGCCGGGGTAGCCCAGCATCATGAGGACCGCCGCGGCCAGCTCGGCCGCGCTGCCCACCCGGGCGACGCGAATAGCGGTGGATATCACGGAGAACCTGCTCTGCTCTGCTGCGGATTGTGAGCGATCGGTGAAGGTACTGATTCAGGCCCCTGCTTTCGCCCTGTCAATGACAATCACGACATTGACGAGCGGAAGCAGAGGCCTGAATTGCAGAAGTCTATTTGCCGACGATTATTACACGCCGTCCTGACGGTCCAGCACCGCGGCCAGCGCCTGCTCGAAGCCGGACGCCTTGGCCGCACCGGCGGTCGGGTCCTGCTGGCGTACGTCGATGACGTGGCCGGTCAGCTCGGACAGCAGCACGTCGAGCGAGGCACGGGCCACCGCGTCGGAGGAGAGCAGGCTGCCCGCGGGCTCCTGGCCGAACGCCTTGGTGCGCATCGGCGTCGCGGTCCGCTCGGGGTTGACGCAGTTGACGCGGACACCGTCGCCGGCCCACTCGTCGGAGAGCGCCTGGGTGAGGTTGACCATCGCGGCCTTGGTGGAGGAGTACAGGCTGTACTCGGCACGCCCGCGCGTGTAGCTGCTGGAGGTGTAGAGCAGCAGCTGGCCCTTGGTCTCGGCCAGGTACTTGTACGAGGACCGGGCGATCTGCACCGGGGCCAGGTAGTTGACCTTCAGCGCCTCCTCGATGGTGGCGTTGTCGGTCTCGGCGAGCTTGCCTATGCGCAGCACGCCGGCGGTGTTGACGACGTAGTCGATCCGCCCGGTCTCGGCGTACGCCTTGGACAGGGCGTCGTCGACCTCCTCCGGGTTCTCCACGTGGGTGCCGGTGGTGGAGCGGCCGAGCGCGTAGACCGTGGCGCCGTAGGACTCGGCGAGTTCCGCGATGTCCTTGCCGATGCCGTAGGAGCCGCCGAAGACGACCATGGTCTTGCCGGTCAGCAGTTCGCGGTAGGCGTCCTCACCGACCTGCTCGGGGGCGGCGCTGGAGGCGAGCTGGAAGAGCTTGTCGGCGATGAAGACGTCGACGGGCTGGGTGACCTTCATGTTGTACTCGTCGCCCGCCACGACGTGGATCGGCACGTCGGGCAGGTACTTGAGCACGACCGAGCAGTCGTCGGTGGCCTGGAAGTTCGGGTCGCCGGCCGCGACCTCGTAGGCCCGCTTGATCGTGGACAGCTTGAACGCCTGGGGCGTCTGGCCGCGGCGCAGCCGGGAGCGGTCCGGGACGTCGGTGATGAACTCGCCGTCCGAGCCGTGGGTGCGGGTCACGATGATGGTGTCCGCGGACGGGATGGCCACGTCGACGGCGTCGTAGCGCTCCAGCGCGCTCACGCAGTCGTCGATGACCCGCTGCGACAGCAGGGGGCGCACCGCGTCGTGGAAGAGGACGTTGAGGTCCTCCCCTTCGCCCAGCCCCTCGCCGAGGGCGGCGATGGCGCGCTCGGTGGTCTCGTTCCGGGTCGAGCCGCCCTCGATGACCTTCTTCACCTTGGTGAAGCCGGCCTTGGCGACGATCTTCTCGATGTCGGGCACGTAGCCGGGGGCCATCAGCACGATGATGTCGTCGACGGAGTCGGCGTTCTCGAAGGTGGTCAGGGTGTGCTCGATGACTGCCTTGCCGGCGATCTTCAGCAACTGCTTGGGGATCGACAGACCCACCCGCTGACCGGTGCCACCGGCCAGGATCACTGCGGTGGTACGGGGCTTGGCTATGTGCTGGGACACAGGTGACCTACCTTGGGGCGACAGGGAACTTCGAAATGGTCCCACTTGTGGTTACCGCAGTGCAAGGTGAGCGACCTCTGCCGCATATGTGCGCGCAACCTGTCATTCACCTGGCGCTCCTGGTGACGGGCGAAACGTTCACGGCGGCGACGCGAACTCCTGTGGAATCGCTGTGAGTAACTCCACAGGAGCCCGGCGTCGCGCTGCGTGACGCCTCAGTGCCGGCGCAGCTTCTTCAGGGCGCGGTGACCGAGCACCTTGACGAGATCCTTGGAGGACGTCTGGTGCACCGTACGCGACTTGACCGGAGCGGTGTTGCGCACGGGCGCGGCGGCGGCCGCGGCGAGCGCCCCGTACAACGCCTGAGCGGCCACCTCCGGGTCGATGCGCGGCTTGGTCCCGGCCGCGTCGGGGAGCGCGGGCACGGCGGACAGCAGCGCCGGGTCGCCCAGCACGCGTACGCCCATGGCGGCGATCCGGTCCGCCATCTCGGCGCCGATCTCCGCGGCGGCCTCGGCGGCCCAGCGCGGCGTGTGTATCTTCACGTCGTCCGGGCCCGGGGCGCACGCGTTCTTCATATGCATGACGGCGCCGTAGCGGACGAGCGAGGAATACAGCTCCTCGGGGAGTTCGTTGCCGCGGAATTCCACATTGAGTCTGCGCAGCATTTCGGTCTCGGCGAGGGTCAGCGACCGGTTCGCCGTGTCCGGGACGGGCTGGAGCAGCCCGTCGGGCAGGCCGAGCAGCGACTCGAAGGTGCGCATCAGGCCGCCGCGGTCGCGGTCGTCGACCACGACGACGGTGAGCCGCTCGGGGCCGACCGCCCGGACCCACCGCTCGACGAGCCGGTCGTGCCGGTGCCGGCGCCAGAAGCTGGGGTTGGGCTTCTCGTACGGCGGCTTCCGGAGCATGTGCTCCAGCCAGCTCTCGTAGCCCATGCGCAGGCCGTTCTGCACGTACTGCTGCCACTGCGAGGGCATGATCTTGGCCAGCGGACGCAGGGTGACCATGACGTGCACCCGGTCGCCGCCCAGCTCCCGGACGATCCGCTCGACGGTCTCGTCGTCGGGGGCGTCGGCGAAGAACTCGCTGCTGACCACCGAGGTCCGCTTGCCGGTGGCGGCGACCTGGGAGACCAGGGTCTCCCAGTGCCGCTCGGTGGGTCTGCTGTTGCCCAGCATCCCGGGGCGGGCGCAGACCGCCAGGGCGGCCGACATCGGGTGCCGGCTGTCGGCCGGGAAGTCCACGCCGTGCGCCGCCATGGCGTCCTTGGCGGCGAACAGCGCGCCCTGGATCGAGGTGGTCCCGGTCTTGTGCGGGCCTATGTGCAGCAGTCGGGTCCCGGCGGGGAACGGGGACACCCCGCTGTTGGCCGGGACGTCATCTCTCGTACAGTCCGTCTCCATGGTCAGAAGACGGTAAGAGGTCTTCCTGAGGGTTGGCTGAGAAGTGCTGAGAAGCGCGGCCGACGGTGGCGCGGCTCACACCGCGCGATCACACCACGGGGTCATGTCACGGGGTCACACCAGGGAGACCCCGGGGTCGCCCGCCTCGACCCGCAGCCGGGCCAGGGTGGAGGCCGTCGCGGTGGGCTTGAGCACCGTGTCCACCGTCCGCACCCGGGCGTCGATGCCGTCCGGGCGGATGTCGAAGAGGTGGTAGCCGCGGTGGGCGTCGATCAGCTTCCAGTGCGGGTTGTCGGCCTTGAGCGGGTCGAACTGGGCGTGGAAGGCGGCCTGGTCCTGGTCGCCGTTGCTGGAGATGGAGGTGCCGACGAACTCGGCGCCGACGACCTGCGACTTCGGGTCGGCGTAGTCGGTCCTCAGGTCGCTGACCATGGTGAGGTGGCGGTCGCCGGTGAGCACGACCGGGTTGCTGACCTTCCGGAACTCCTTCAGCAGGGCGTTGCGTTCCACCTGGTAGCCGTCCCAGGCGTCGTAGTACCAGAGCTTGCCCTCGCCGACCTTGAGGTCGGTCTCGGCCATCATGATCTGGGAGGCGATCAGGTTCCAGCGGGCGAATGAGCCGTGCAGCCCCTTCAGCAGCCACCTCTTCTGCGCGGCGCCGAGCATCGTCAGCTCCGGGTCCTGGGCACCGGCCTGGCTGGTGGCCTGGTCGCTGCGGAACTGACGGGTGTCCAGCACGTTCAGCCGGGCCAGCCGGCCGAACTCCAGGCGCCGGTACATCCGGATGTGCGGGCCGTTCGGGATGGCGGTGGCGCGGACCGGCATGTGCTCGTAGTAGGCCTGGTAGGCGGCGGTGATGCGGTCCACGAAGTCTTCGGGCGTCTGCTTGGCGGGGTCCTGCGGGACCTGGCCGGCGTAGTCGTTGTCGACCTCGTGGTCGTCGAAGGTGACGACGAAGGGGGCGTTCGCGTGCATCGCCGCGAGGTCGGGGTCGCTGCGGTACTGGGCGTAGCGGTTGCGGTACTGGGTGAGGGAGTAGGGCTCGCCGGTGCCCTCGTGCGTGCGCACGGCGGTCGCGGACGGCGAGGACTCGTAGATGTAGTCCCCGACGAACAGCACGACGTCCGGGTCCTGTTCGAGCATGTCGGCGTACGGGGTGAACCAGCCGTGCTGCCAGTTCTGGCAGGAGGCCAGGGCGACCCGCAGGCCGCCGGTGCCGGTCGAGTTCGCCGCCGGGGCGGTGCGGGTGCGGCCGGTGGGCGAGAGCCGGCCGCCGGCCCGGAAGCGGAACCAGTACGTACGTCCCGGCCGCAGGCCGCGGACGTCCACGTGGACGCTGTGTCCGTAGGCGGGCCGGGCCACGGTGAAGCCGCTGCGGACCACCTTGCGGAACTTCACGTCCGAGGACACCTGCCACTGCACCGACACGTTCCGGGCCGGCATGCCGCCGCCGGCCAGCGGGTCGGGGGCGAGGCGGGTCCACAGCACGACGCCGTCCGGGAGCGGGTCGCCGGAGGCGACGCCGAGGCTGAACACGTCCTCGGGCAGCGGGGTCTCGGCCGCCTGGGCGGAGGCGGGCAGCCACAGCTGGTGGGTGGCCGCGGCGCCGAGCAGGGCGGCGCCGCCGGCCAGGAAGCGGCGACGGTCGGTGGATGTTGCTCCGGTCATGGGTGAACTCCCTGGTGTCGCAGGCCTCGTGGACACCCAGGAAGCTCACGCTCCGGGGTGGTCGGGCCGCTGAACCAAGTCGTTCGCGTGCATGACAAATACGTGGACGGCAGGGGTCCCGTTGCGACACGGGAACCTCACGGTGAACGGAGCCGGTCGCGACGGGGGGTCACGCTCCCGCCGCGGCCCCGGCCGTCACCGCCGGCCCGGGGGGCCGGGCCGCACGGCGCCTCAGCCCGGGAAGTTGTGACCGAGCCAGTCCATGCCCGCCGGCCTGCCGAGGCTGCCGGGGCCGAAGACGAAGGAGCCGGTGGCGGTGGCGCCGGAGGCGGTGGCGGGGAGGACCCACACCGCGCCGGTCCCGCTGTTCTCCCCGTACGCCCCCACGACCGGCTCCGCGCGGCCGTCGCCGTCGCCGTCGACCAGGTCGAGGGCGGAGCCGAACGCGTCGCCCTTCTCGGCCGTGCCGGGCACGCCCGCGGTGTCCTGGTGGAAGACCTGGCCGCCGGCGCCCGTGGGTCCGTCCGGTCCGCCGGGGATCACGGCGACGGAGCCGGTCGGCTGGACGGTGCCGACGCCCTCGGAGGGGTTGCCCGCCAGGATGTCGCCGTAGCCGTCGCCGTTCACGTCGCCCACGGTGAGGTGGCTGCCGAAGGTGTCCTCGGGCTCCTGGCTGCCGGGCACGCCGGGGGTGTCCTGGTCGATGACCTGGATGTGGGCGGTGTCCGGGCCGTTCGCGGTGCCGTAGGAGATCCGGATGTCGCGGTAGCCCAGGAGGAGATCGGCCCGGCCGTCGCCGTCGACGTCGCCGAGGGTGAGCGCGATGCCGGTCGCGTTGGCGGGGTCGCCGTCCCCGTTGGTGAGGACGGTGGCCGACGCGAGGGGGTCGTCGCCACCGCGCAGGTAGCGCAGTTCCTGGTAGCCGGCCTCTTCCTCGCCCTCTTCGTACACCGTCACGCGCGCGACGAGATCGGTGCGGCCGTCACCGTCGGCGTCACCGGCGGCGAGGTCGGTCACGCTCTCGTTGAAGGGGACGGAGGAGAGCGCCGTCTGCCGGGTGGCGGCCGGGCTGCCGTCCCGTCCGAAGGGGCCGGTCTCCAGAACTCCCTCACGGATCAGGTCGTCCTGGCCGTCACCGTCGAAGTCACCGGTGGCGAACGGACCGTCCTGGTAGGCGCCGTCACCGGCGGCCGGCAGGGTGGTCGCCGAGGTGAGGCCCCCGGCGCCGCCCCACAGCACGGTCCGGCTGGCCAGCCGCTCCCTGCCGCCGGAGGTCCACTCCTCCTCCGCCGTCAGCACCAGCAGATCGGTGTATCCGTCGCCGTCGAGGTCGGCGGTGTCCAGGGCGTACCCGAACTCGTCGCCCTGCTCGGGGGATCCGGGTATGCCGGCGGTGGCCTGCGAGTAGATCTTCTTCGCCGAGGTCGACGTCCCCGACGCCGATCCGTACAGGACGGCGACGTAACCGGCCCTGGCGACGCCGTTCACGGCGCCGAACGGGGCACCGACGGCCAGGTCCTCGTACCCGTCGCCGTTGAAGTCCTGCCGCAGCTCCACCGCCCCGGCGGGCCGGGCCTGGGCGAGCGGTGACATGGCCGAGGTCGCTGCTACGAGCGCGACGGCGATCGTCAGGGCCCGGCCGGACTGTGCTGCATCGAGGCGTCTGGACACGTCTTCTCCGGTGAGTCGTACGGCAGTCGGCCGCGGGACGGATCAGAAAGCCGTCCCACGCTGCCCGGTACGACTCACCGGCCGGCGAGGTGGTTGTCCTGGAAGGTGAAGCGAGTTCACCCCTGGTTCACCACGTCCGCCACGTACACCCGCCACGTACACCTCTAGAACGGGTCGAAGCCCTCGAACTCCTCGTCCGCCTCGTCCCGCTCGGCCTGCCGGTCCCGGCGGCGCTGGGCCGCGGGCCGGGGCGCCTCGAAGCGGTGGTCCTCGCCGCGCCGGCCGAGCATCTCCGCCCCGGCCATCATCGACGGCTCCCAGTCGAAGACGACGGCGTTGTCCTCGGGACCGATGGCGACGCCGTCGCCCGACCGGGCCCCGGCCTTCACCAACTGCTCCTCGACACCGAGCCGGCCCAGCCGGTCCGCGAGGTAGCCGACGGCCTCGTCGTTGTTGAAGTCGGTCTGCCGCACCCAGCGCTCGGGCTTCTCGCCCCGCACCCGGAACAGCCCGTCCTCCTCGCGGGTGACCGTGAAGCCCGTGTCGTCCACGGCCTTGGGCCGGATGACGATCCGCGTCGCCTCCTCCTTGGGCCGGGCGGCACGCGCCCCGGCCACCAGCTCGGCGAGCGCGAACGACAGCTCGCGCAGCCCGAGGTGGGCCACGGCCGACGCCTCGAAGACGCGGTAGCCGCGCTCCTCCAGCTCGGGCCGCACCATCTCGGCGAGGTCCTTGCCGTCCGGGACGTCGATCTTGTTGAGGACGACGACCCGCGGCCGGTCCCCGAGCCCGCCGTACTGCCGCAGCTCCTCCTCGATGATGTCGAGGTCGGAGAGGGGGTCGCGGTCGGACTCCAGGGTGGCCGTGTCCAGCACGTGCACCAGTACGCTGCACCGCTCCACGTGCCGCAGGAACTCCAGGCCGAGCCCGCGGCCCTGGCTGGCGCCCGGGATCAGCCCCGGCACGTCCGCGATCGTGTAGACGGTCGACCCGGCGGTGACGACACCGAGGTTCGGCACCAGCGTGGTGAAGGGATAGTCCGCGATCTTCGGCTTGGCGGCGCTCAGCACCGAGATCAGCGAGGACTTGCCCGCGCTCGGGTACCCGACGAGCGCCACGTCGGCGACGGTCTTCAGCTCCAGTACGACGTCCTGGAGGTCACCGGGCTCACCGAGCAGCGCGAAGCCGGGGGCCTTGCGCCGCGCGGAGGCCAGCGCCGCGTTGCCGAGCCCGCCGCGCCCGCCCTGCGCGGCGACGAAGGAGGTGCCGTGGCCGACCAGGTCGGCGAGGACGTTGCCCGCCTTGTCCAGGACGACGGTGCCGTCCGGGACCGGCAGTACCAGGTCCTGGCCGTCCTTGCCGGAGCGGTTGCCGCCCTCGCCGGGCTTGCCGTTGGTGGCCTTGCGGTGCGGGGAGTGGTGGTAGTCGAGCAGGGTGGTCACGGACTGGTCGACGGTGAGGATGACGTCCCCGCCCCGGCCGCCGTTGCCGCCGTCCGGGCCGCCCAGCGGCTTGAACTTCTCCCGGTGCACGGAGGCACAGCCGTGGCCTCCGCTACCCGCGGCGACATGCAGCTCGACGCGGTCCACGAAGGTGGTCATGGGATGTGCCTCCAGTTACGTACGGGTGTTTCCTGATCCAACAAGCGAAAGGCGGACCCACTTCCCCGGAGGGAAGTGAGGTCCGCCTCGCGAAAGTCTCCGGTCAGGCGACCGGGACGATGTTCACGACCTTGCGGCCACGCGCGGTGCCGAACTGCACCGAACCGGCCTGCAGCGCGAACAGCGTGTCGTCGCCACCGCGGCCGACACCGGCGCCCGGGTGGAAGTGGGTGCCGCGCTGGCGGACGATGATCTCACCCGCGTTGACGACCTGACCGCCGAAGCGCTTCACGCCGAGCCGCTGGGCGTTGGAGTCGCGACCGTTCCGGGTGGACGATGCGCCCTTCTTGTGTGCCATCTCTCCTCAGTCCCTTACTTCGCAGCCGCGGGGATCTCAGTGACCTTGATCGCCGTGTACTGCTGGCGGTGGCCCTGACGACGGCGGTAGCCGGTCTTGTTCTTGTAGCGCAGAATGTCGATCTTCTGCCCCTTGTGGTGGTCCACGACCTCGGCCTGGACCTTGATGCCGGCCAGCACCCACGGGTCGCTGGTCACAGCGTCGCCGTCGACAACGAGCAGGGTCGAGAGCTCGACCGTGTCGCCAACCTTGGCAGTGGAAATCTTGTCAACCTCGACGATGTCACCGACAGCAACCTTGTGCTGACGGCCACCGCTGCGCACGATGGCGTACACGCGGATCTCTCTTTCGCTCGGAGAACGGCACCCCCGCAGGCCAGCCGCCCGACGCAACGGACGGCCTCTCCAGAGTGCCGGGCACCCGGGAGGATGAGGTTTACGGGGATGTGGCGCGTCTATGGACACGCCGACGGTCAAGGTTACGGGGACCGCATCCGCCGGTCAAACCGGGTCCGGTCGATCGGCTCGCCCGGGGGCCCCGGCCGTAGGCGGGCGGGAACGCGACGGGGCGCCGCCCGGCCCTCCTCGGGTCCGGCGGCGCCCCGCGCCGTTCCGTCCGGCTCAGTCCTCCGTCGTGGCCGACACCGACGGCGCCGACTGCTCGGCCGCCGCGGTCTTCTTCGACGTGGTCTTCTTGGCGGCCGACTTGGTGGTCTTCGCCGCCTTCTTCGCCGTCGTCCTCGCCGTCGTCTTCCGGGCGGCGGTCTTGGTGGCCGTCGCCTTCTCGGGCGCCGCCTCGGACGTCGCCGCCTCGGACGCCGCCTCGGACGCCGCCTTCTTGGCCGTCGTCTTCTTGGCGGCCGTCTTCTTGGCGGCGGTCTTGGTGGCGGCCGTCTTCTTGGCGGCCGTCTTCTTCGCCGGGGCCTTCTTGGCCGCCTTGCGGGCGGTCTTCTTGGCCGGGGCGGCCTCCTCGACGGCCGGAGCCTCCGCGGCGGCCGGAGCCTCCGTGGCGGCCGGAGCCTCCGCGGCCGGGGCCTCGGCGGCCGGGACGACCACGACGGCCGCCTCCGCGTCGGCGGTGGGCGCGGTGGCCTTGCGCACGGCACGGCGCCGCGGACGGGCCGGGGGCGCGGGCTCGGCGGCCACCGGCTCGGGCTGCTGCTCGGCCTGAGCCGCCTGCGGCTCGGCCCGCTCCACCGGGGCGGCGGCTTCCGGAACCGTCACCACGGCGGCCTCCGCGCCGGCCGGCGAACCGGCGGGGGCGGACGCCTTGCGGGTCGCCCTGCGGCGCGTACGGCCCTTGGGCGCGGCCTCCGCGGCGGGCGCCTCGGCGACGGCCGGGGCCGCCTGCTCCTCCGGCGTGCCGACCACCGCGTCCTCCACGGCCGCGGGCTCGGCCAGCGCCTCGGCGGCCGGCTCCGGCCGCACCGGACGCTCGGCCTCCTCCCGCGCCGTCACGTCCCGCGCCGTCGGCACCTCGGCCTGCGGAGCCTGGGCGGCCCGCGGAGCCTGGGCGGGCTCGGCGGACTCGGCGGCCGGGGAAACCTCCGCGGTCTCCGGCTTCGGCGCGCTCGCCGGGGCCGACGCGCGCCGGTTGGCCCGGCGCCGGCTCCGGCCGCGCTTGGCCGCGGCCTCCGCCTCGTAGACGCTGCTGTACAGCTCCTCGTCGGGCGCGAAGTCCGGCGACGGCAGGGCGATCGGCTCGGTGACGCGCTCCGCGGTCTGCTCGGCCTCGGCCTCCGCCTCCTGCTCCGCCGTCGGCGTCTCGACGGTGAGCGCGGCCTCGTGCTCGTGCTCGTGCGGCTGCTCGGCGCCGCCCGCGCGGGCCCGCTTGCGGCGCTTGCCGCCGCCGTTCCCGCCGGCGGACGGCTGGTCGAGGTGGACGATGACCCCGCGCCCGTTGCAGTGCACGCAGGTCTCGGAGAACGACTCCAGCAGGCCCTGTCCGACCCGCTTGCGGGTCATCTGCACCAGCCCCAGCGAGGTCACCTCGGCGACCTGGTGCTTCGTACGGTCCCGGCCCAGGCATTCGAGCAGGCGCCGCAGCACCAGGTCCCGGTTGGACTCCAGCACCATGTCGATGAAGTCGATCACGATGATGCCGCCGAGGTCGCGCAGCCGCAGCTGGCGCACGATCTCCTCGGCCGCCTCCAGGTTGTTCCTGGTGACCGTCTCCTCCAGGTTGCCGCCCTGGCCGGTGAACTTGCCGGTGTTGACGTCGATGACGACCATCGCCTCGGTCCGGTCGATCACCAGCGAACCGCCGCTCGGCAGCCAGACCTTGCGGTCCAGCGCCTTGGCGAGCTGCTCGTCGATCCGGTACGTGGCGAAGACGTCGACCTCGCTGGTCCACTTGGACAGCCGGTCGGCCAGGTCGGGCGCGACGTGCGACACGTACCCGTGGACGGTCTCCCAGGCGTCCTCGCCGCTGACGACGACCTTGGTGAAGTCCTCGTTGAAGATGTCGCGGACGACCCGGACGGTCATGTCCGGCTCGCCGTACAGCAGCGTCGGAGCGTTGCCGCCGTTCTTGGCCTTCTTCTGGATCTCCGCCCACTGCTGCTGGAGCCGCTCGACGTCGCGGCGCAGCTCGTCCTCGCTGGCGCCCTCGGCGGCGGTGCGCACGATGACGCCCGCGTCCTCGGGGACGATCTTCTTGAGGATGGTCTTCAGCCGCGCCCGCTCGGTGTCGGGCAGCTTGCGGCTGATGCCGGTCATCGAACCCTCGGGCACGTACACGAGGTAACGGCCCGGGAGGGAGACCTGGCTGGTCAGACGCGCGCCCTTGTGGCCGATCGGGTCCTTGGTCACCTGGACCAGGACCGACTGGCCGGACTTCAGGGCCGACTCGATGCGGCGCGGGCCGTTCGCCATGCCGAGCGCCTCGAAGTTGACCTCACCGGCGTAGAGCACGGCGTTGCGGCCCTTGCCGATGTCGATGAAGGCGGCCTCCATCGACGGCAGCACGTTCTGCACCTTGCCGAGGTAGACGTTGCCGACGTAGGAGGTGGCCTGTTCCTTGTTGACGTAGTGCTCGACGAGCACGCCGTCCTCCAGGACGCCGATCTGCGTGCGCTCGCCGTGCTGGCGCACGACCATCACGCGCTCGACGGCCTCGCGGCGGGCCAGGAACTCGGCCTCGGTGATGATCGGGACGCGTCGGCGGCCCTGCTCACGGCCTTCGCGGCGGCGCTGCTTCTTGGCCTCCAGACGGGTCGAGCCCTTGATGGACTGCACCTCGTCGGACGGCTCCGCACCCTTTTCCCGCGGGGGCCGGGGCTCGCGGACCTTGACGACGGTCCGCTCGGGGTCGTCGGAGGACTGTTCGGCCTCACCGGAACCGTCACCGGCCCGGCGGCGACGGCGACGGCGGCGACGGCTGCTGCTGGAGCCGGACCCGCCGGTCCCCTCGCCGCCCCGCGTGTCGGTGTCGTCGTCCTCGTCGTCCTCGTCGGCCTGCTCGGCCGTGTCCTCGGCGTCCTGCGCGGCCTGCTCGGCGGCGAGGTGCTCGGTGTCGGCGTCCGTGCCGTCGGTGTCGTGGTCGGCGTCGCCGTCGGTCAGGTCGCCCCGGCGACGGCGACGGCCGCCCCGGCGACGACGGCGGCGCGAGCCGCCCTCCTCGGCGTCGGCCCCGTCCGCGTCCTCGTCCGGCTCCTCGGCGTCCGCCTCGGCCTCCGGCTCGTCCACGTCGGCGGCGGTCTCGACGGGCCGCTCCTCGGCGGCCTCGTCGGCGGCGCCCCGGCGACGGCGGCGGCGGCGCGACCCGGTGGGCTGCTCCTCCACGGCCTCCGTGGTCTCCACGGGCTCCGCGACCGGCGTGCGCTCCGGCTCGTCCTCGGGCAACTGCGCTCCGGCGGCCACCGCGGCCGCCTCAGCCGCGGCCCGCTCGGGCGTCTGGAACTGGGGTTCGGTGAAGACCGGCGGCTGGAACAGTGCGACGGCGGGGCGGGCCGGGCGGGCCGTCCTCTCCTCGCCCGCCGAGCCGGTCCCGGCCTTCCGCGCGGGCTCGGCGAAACCGGTGGCGGCCTTGCGGACGGCCCGGCGGCGCGAACGACGCGGGGCAGCCTCTTCGGCGGGGGCCTCGGCGGCGGAGGCCGTCTCGGCGTCCTCGGTCGGCGCGGCGGGCTCCGCCGCCGCGCTGTCCGCGGTCCTGGCGCTCTCCGGCGTGTCGACGGTCTCCGGCGTGTCGGTGCTCTCCGGCGTCTCGACCGGGGCGGTCACCCGACGGGTCGCCCGCCTACGGCCGCGGCGCGGGGCGGCGTCCTCGGAGGCCGGGGCGCTCTCGGCAGCGGGTGCCTCGGAACTCACAGAAGTCTCGGGCGCCGCTTCGGCCGGCACAGGGGTCGCGGCAGTCTCGGCAGCCTCGGGCGCCTCAGCGGTCGCCGCGGGCGCGGACACGCTACGAGTGGCACGCCGACGGGTGCGACGCGGAGCGGCCTCCTCGGCGGCCGGGGCGCTCTCGGCAGCCGGCGTCTCAGGAGTCCTGGACGCCGCCTCAGAGGTCACCTCGGACGTCACGGACGCCCCGGCGCTCCCAGCCGCCGCCACAGGCGCCGACACGCTACGGGTGGCACGCCGACGGGTCCGGCGCGGAGCGGCGGCGCTGTCGTCGGAGGCGGTGGACGTGGTGGACCCGGCGGGCTCGGCCGCCGCGGGCTGGGCCGGTGCCGCGTCGGCGGCGGGCGTCGCGGGGACCACGGTCTCGGCGTCCGTCACGGACGAGGGGGCTCCGGCGGGTGCGGAGGCACGGCGCACCGCGCGGCGGCGCGGACGGGCGGCGGGCTCCTCCACCGGCTTCTCGGCCGGCTTGGTCTCCTCCGCCTCCTCCACGACCTCGTCGGCGAGGTCGTCCGGGAGGTCTTCGGCGAGGTCCCTACCGGCGGCCGGAACGGCCGGTTCCACGGTCTCCGCCGGAGTACCGGAGGAACCGGCCGGCGGACCCGCCGGCCGGGACGCCGCCCGGCGCCGGCGGCGCGGCGGCAGGGTGTCGCTGGGGGTGTTGTCGGATGCGGAGCCGGTCACGGACTCCGTGGATTCGGTCGGTTCGAGCATGCGGGCGTATCTCCCGTCAGGCTCCCGGGCGCCGCGCCTGGTCCGGCGTCGATCTGGTCGACCTCCGGTGACGTCCGCGGCTCGCGCTCTGCGCGGATGCCGCCGTCCGTTGGCGCGGGCGCCGCTCGGGAGCTCGCTGTGTCCTGTCTCACCGGTTCCGTACAACCTTGTCGCGTACGGCCTGGCGAAAGTCTTGTGGTCGGTGGCGCTGCCCGACCCAGGTGGCTCCCGAGTTCGACGGCGGCGCTTACGACGTCCGTCCCTTCGCGGGACCTTCCCTACGCGGGCGCCGTCGCGGCGGCAGTCGCGGCGGCCGTCTGCGGCTCGGTCGCTACTGCCTCGCGGTCGGGCGCGAGCGGGTCGGTCACCGTGCCGGTCTCTTCATCGAGCAGCCCCTGCGCCAGCCTGGTCACCGCTACGGGGACCGGCGGCGCCAGGTCGGCCACGGCGCGGAGACCGGACAGGACGTCGTCGGGTCGCACGGCAGGCGTCACGTGCCGAACAACCAGCCGCAGTATCGCACAGGGCTGGTCACTCGGCCTATCAGCCGGGGAACCGTGCGTCTGAACACTCTCCAGGCGCACGACCGCGGAGCGGGCGTCGAAGGTGCGCACACCGTTCTTGGTACGGCGCTGCACCTCCACGGCGGGCGCCTCGTTGAAGGCGTCCACCGCGCGGCCGGCGTCGGCCGGGTCCACCCCGTCCAGCCGCAGCTCCCACTCGGAAGCCGTCAGCCGGTCGGCGAGCCCGGAGGTCCGGGCCTCGACCGCCTCGACGATGTCCAGCCCGGCGGGCAGGGACGCGTCAAGGAGGGTTCTCAGCTGCTCCGGGTCACGCGCCGAGGTGAGCGCGATCTCCAGGTACTCCGCCTCACTGCCCGTGCCGGTGGGTGCGGCATTGGCGTACGACACCTTCGGGTGCGGGGTGAACCCCGCCGAGTACGCCATCGGCACCTCGGCGCGGCGCAGCGCACGCTCGAAGGCGCGCTGGAAGTCACGGTGGCTGGTGAACCGGAGGCGGCCGCGCTTGGTGTAGCGCAGTCGGATGCGCTGCACCGCGGGTACCGGCGGCGGGCCTTCGGGCTGTCGCTTGCCCAGTGTCGTTCAGTCCTTCGTGAGAGCGGTCGTACTACTACCAAGAGTACGTGCCTCGGCACCGGAAGGTTCCCGCCGGTCCACCGGCCGCGCCTGCCGGGGTGCCCCGAACAGCGCGCGCCGCACATCGGCCCGCGCCTGCCGCACCGAGGCCCGCACGGAGGCGAGGCCCTGCCGCACGGCCCGCCCGGCACCGCGCGCCGCCTCGGCGACCGGCCGCAGGACGTAGTCCCGCACCAGGTGCCCCACGGGTGCCAGCACCGTCCGGTACACCCAGCGCACCGGCTCGACGAAGATCCACCGCAGCAGCGTCCCGAGGAACCGTCCGACCGCCAGGGAGATGTACCCGGCGACCCGCCAGGCATGGCCGAGGGCGGCCCCGACCTCCCGCCCGATCACGGCGAGGACCCGGCCGACAGGCGCCAGCACCCACCGCCACAGGGCGAGGACGGGCAGCACCAGCAGCACCCGCCCGGTCCAGTACAGCGCCGTACCGACCCCGGTGACGACCATGCGCACACACCACGCCACTCCCCTGCCGCACCAGGCGAGCGCGCGTCCGACGGGCGCCAGCACCCACCGGTGGAGCCAGCCCACCGGGAGCACGACCAGATACCGCGCCAGCCACACCAGGGCCGCCCACAGTCCCAGCCCGACCGGCACGATCAGCCGCGCGTACACCCACCCCAGCGCGTGCCCGACCGGCGTCAGCACCCACCGGTACACCCACTGGACCGGCCGGACGACCAGCACCACACCGAGCCACCCGACCCCCTTGGCCAGGGGAACGAGGACGTACCGCCACAGCCCCACCACCGGCCAGAAGAACACCGCCCGCGCCAGCCACAGCACCGCCCGCCCCAGCGGCCGCAGCACCGTGCGCCCCAGGAACCGCCCGGCGACCACCAGCGCGTCCCACGCCATCCGCACGGGCAGTACCAGCACGAGCACCACGATCCGCACCGGAACGCGGACGGCGACGGTGAGGCACCCTTCGGCGGACTGCCCCGCCCCGGGCGCCACGTCCCGCGCGTCCCGGGGCGGCTTCTCGAGATCCATACCGGGGTAGACGCCGGACCGGCCCCTGTGGATGCGGGTCACTCGACCGTCGGCGGCGGCGGCTTCCTGCCGGTGGCCGTGGACATGGTGTTTCGCCTGTTCCGGTGCGCCGCGGGTCAGCCGCGGGGGAGCACACCCAGGAGGGTGGCGGTCAGGGCCAGCTTCAAGGAGTCCTCCAGCTCCAGGTGGAAGCGGGCCAGGCCGGGTTCGGCCTGGTAGGCCGCCCGCAGGCTGGGCGGGGGTGTGCTGTACGCCGGCAGCGCGCCGGCCATGAGCATGGTCTGCAGGCTGAACAGCGTCGCGTTCTCGCCCAGTTCCGGCAGGCACTTCAGGAGCAGGGCGGTCATGGTGGCCAGGCGCTCCAGGGAGGCGCGCTTGTAGCGTGCGACGACCTCGACGGAGACGTTGCGTTCCAGGACGCTGCTCTGTGCGCCGAAGAGGTCGCACAGCACCACCCGGCCGGAGAGGGAGCGGCTGAGAACCTCGGCCACCGCCGCCGCCCGCCCGGCCATGGGCAGATTCTCGTCGACGCCGGCGGCCAACTCGCCTTCCAGTTCCGTCAGCCACTCCCGCAGGAGGCGGTCCAGCAGTTCCAGCAGCACCGCCTCGCGCGACTCGAAGTAGCGCAGCACGTTCGGCTTCGCCAGTCCCACGCGGCGGCTGAGCTCGTTCAGGGTGACCGCGGCCACGGGCATCTCGTCGAGCATCGCCGACGCCGTGTCGAGGATCGCCCGTCGGCGGATCTCCCGCTGCTCTTCGGTTCGCGCCCGCTGGAAAGTCACGATCACCACCCTAACTTAGGTACCTCCGGTACGTTGACAACGTACCGAGAGTACTTTAACGTCGCAGACCCAAGATACCTTCGGTACGTAACTGGAGCGGAGCCCGGCATGAGGGAACAGTGGACGACGGCGAACATCCCGGACCAGCGCGGACGGGTGGCCGTGGTGACCGGGGCCAACACCGGCCTGGGGTACGAGACCGCCAAGGCACTCGCCGAGCGCGGGGCCTCCGTGGTGCTCGCCGTGCGCGACGTCGAGAAGGGCGAGCAGGCCGCGGCCCGCATGACCGGCGACGTGACCGTACAAGCGCTGGACCTGACCTCGCTCGACTCCGTCCGGACCGCGGCGGCGACGCTGCGGTCCCGGCTCGGCCGGCTCGACCTGCTCGTCAACAACGCCGGCGTGATGTACACCCCGAAGCAGACCACCCGGGACGGCTTCGAGATGCAGTTCGGCACCAACCACCTCGGCCACTTCGCCCTCACCGGACTGCTGCTGGACCTGATGCTGCCGGTGCCCGGCTCACGCGTGGTGACGGTCAGCAGCACCGGCCACCGCATCCGGGCCGCGATCCGCTTCGACGACCTGCACTGGCAGCGGTCGTACAGCCGGACCGCCGCCTACGGCCAGTCCAAACTGGCCAACCTCATGTTCACCTACGAACTGCAGCGCCGGCTCGCCGCGCACGGCACCACCGTCGCGGTCGCCGCCCATCCCGGCGTGTCCAACACCGAGCTCATCCGCAACACCCCCACAGCCCTCCGCCTGCCCGTCACCTGGCTCGCGCCGCTGATCACCCAGACGCCGGCGATGGGCGCGCTGCCCACCCTGCGCGCCGCCACCGACCCCGCCGCGCTCGGCGGCCAGTACTACGGCCCCGGCGGACGCTACGAGGTCAAGGGCCACCCCCGGCTGGTCACCTCCAGCCCGCAGTCGTACGAGGCGGCCGTCCAGCAGCGGCTGTGGGCCGTCTCCGAAGACCTCACGGGGGTGCGGTTCCCCATCGCCGATTCCGGGCAGAGCCCGTCCCCCGCCGGATCGGCCCCCGCCGCATAGCCCGCGCCGGCAGCCGACGCGGGCCCGTCGCGGCGCAGGTCAGCCGGACTTCTTGACCGTCAGCGGCAGCAGCTTCTTGCCGGTCGGGCCGATCTGGATGGACGTGTCCATCTGAGGCCACAAAGACACGGACCCAAATCCATCAGGTAGTGTCCGGCGACGTGAAGACGTACGACGTAGAGATTGAGTGGACCGCCTCAGACCTGGCGCTGCTGGAGGAGCTGAAGAGGGCGGAGGCCCTGCTCCCCGAGGACGCTCCCCGAGCCCTGCTCTCCATCCGCCTGTCTGTACTGACGGACGACACTACGTCGCCGGTGCGACAGGAACTCGACCTCCGCCTGCTGGCGAGAGACAAGGGGTACCGCGTCGTCGGTGTCGCTTCGGATCTCAACGTGTCGGCAACGAAGGTCCCGCCGTGGAAACGGAAGTCTCTCGGCGAGTGGCTCAACAACCGAGCCCCCGAGTTCGACGCTCTCCTCTTCTGGAAGCTCGACCGCTTCATCCGTCGCATGACGGATCTCTCGACCATGATCGAGTGGTGCGAGAGGTACGGGAAGAACCTGGTCTCGAAGAACGACGCGATCGACCTCGGCACGACCGTCGGCCGGATCATGGTCACGCTCATCGGTGGCATCGCTGAGATCGAGGCAGCGAACACGTCGACCCGTGTGACCTCACTGTGGGACTACACGCGGACTCAGGACGCATGGCTTGTCGGTAAGCCTGCGTACGGCTACGTCACGACGAGGATCAACGGAAAGCCTGCCCTTGCCATCGAGCCCGACGCGCACAAAGCGCTGCACTGGGCTCGCCGCATGGCTCTGCGAGGTGTGTCCGCCCGACGCATGGTCCTGTGCATCGTCCGCTCCGGGCTCATGTCCGCCGGGCTCACCCCGTCGACGCTCCTCCGGCGCCTTCGTAATCCGGCGCTCATGGGGTACCGGGTCGAGGAGAACAAGCAGGGCGGGAAGCGTCGCAGCAGGACCATCCTCGGCAACGACGGCAAGCCGGTCCGGGTCGCTCCCCCGATCTTCACCGTGGAGGAGTTCGAGACCCTTCAAGCGGCACTCGACCGCCGAAGCAAGAACCAGCCTGCCCGGCAGACAGGCGGAGCCACACAGTTCCTCGGCGTGCTGCTCTGCGTCGACTGCTCGACCAACATGACCGTGCAGAAGACGAGCCACAAGGGACGGGACTACGCCTACTTGCGGTGCGGCAACTGCAAGAGCGGAGGGCTCGGCGCCCCCAACCCACAGGGCGTGTACGACGTCCTGGTGAGCGATGTCCTCCGAGTCCTCGGGGATTTCCCCGTACAAGTCCGGGAGTACGCACGAGGGGCGGAGGCCCGCGCCGAGGTGCAGCGCCTCGAAGAGGCCATCGCCTACTACATGACCGAGCTCGAACCGGGAGGCCGCTACACGAAGACGCGGTTCACGCGGGAGCAGGCGGAGAAGGCGCTCGACAAGCTCACGGACGAACTCAACGCCATCGACCCCGAGACCACACAGGACCGGTGGACCCTCGTCCACAACGGGAAGACGTTCCGCGAAGTGTGGGAAGAGGGTGGTATGGAAGCCATGGCGGAGGACCTGCGCCGAGTCGGCATCACGTGCGAGGTGACCCGGACAAAGGTCAAGGGAGTGCGCGCTCCGTCCGTGCACCTGCGGTTGAAGATCCCTCGCGATGTGCGCGAGCGCCTCGTCATCAAGAGCGACGACTTCGCCGCCAAGCTCTGACCGAGCCGCGCCCCCTGCCTTGGCTCGCCTGCTGCGACGCGCAGAGCAGGGGGCTCGGCCAGCCAGGTTGACGACCAAGCACCCCGCCATGCAAGAAAGCCACTCCCGCTCTTTCGAAGAGTGGACACCGTAGCTCCCGCTGTTCAGCAGCGGTAGAGCTGGCCACTCCGTGAGGGGCCGCGATCCCAAGGGGCTCGCAGGGAAAGCCGAGGGCATCCCGAAGCGCAGGACGGTACTGCGCGACTTCCATCCACTCGCCGAGGCGCGGCTACGCGCTGCCCTCGGAGGCCGACAGGAGGTCGCGTCCCCGTTGAACATCACGATCGAAGTCGTCTGGACCTGCGAGGCATGTGCATCGCCTCTCATCGACGGAGAGACCCACACCTGCCACGACGGGGAGGAGTCCGGCCGATGAGTTCAAGCTCCATCAACTTCGGCCCTGACCGCCCGTGGGGCGGAGTCTCCCAGCGCGAGTTCCAGCGCAAGGCGCAAGAACCGTGGCACCCGCTTGCCTACCGTGTTCTCTTCGCTGCCCTTGGATGGGCCGACCGGCAAGGGCACGCAGCGTTCGACCCTGGGAAGCTGGCTGCCCTGCTCGGCAAGGACGGCAAGCCCCTGTCCGACCAGAGCACGAACAACGCGATCAGCCGCGCCAAGAAGTGGGACCTCGTATCGCCTCGGTCCGGGGCCGCTTGCCTCGTGCTGCCCCCTCACCTGTTCCAGAAGGGGAAGGGCGCACCGAAACCCTGCCGCATCCACCAGGACCGGTGACCACACGCCGCGCGTGTAGCCAGCACACGCGGCACGTGTAACGGCATGGGTGGTGACCTGCGAAAACGTTCGCTCCCTCTCTCTTCTTTTTGTCCTCACAGTTGCGGCCCCGCAGGGGCCGACAGAAGGAAGCGGCTTCGCCCAACGACAAGCGGAGTGGGGGCGCGGCAGCGCCCCAAGAGACAGGCATCGGCGAAGTAGTAGGCAGCATGGGCGGCCGGATGGCCGCCACAGCCCGAAGCCTCTACGACAGTGCGGCCCCGCAGGGGCCGACAGGAGCAAGCCCAAGGGGGGCGCTGCCGCGCCCCACAGGCAAGGAAGTAAGGCTTCGTTCTGTGCACTCCTTCGCCGTCGCCAAGGAGGCAGCACAAGCCGTTGAACAGGCGTTACGCCGCAGCCGGCTGGAGCACAGGCCAGCCTGAAAGGCCCTGAAACCGTGGCAGGATTTGAGCCGGTAAGACACGGCGGTCGAGCAAGACCCCTTCAGGGGGTCATACCCCACCCCCCTTCCGCCGTTGCCTCTCACGTCGTCTCGGCCGTCCCCTTCGCCGTCGACAGGCTGGCCCCTGCCCGTGGTAGGCGAACGGCCGTGCGCCTGCGTCAGCCGCTGCCAGGCTGCGTCTCGGGCAGGCAGGCGAGAGCGCAGCGCTGGCCGACGCAGCGTGACCAGAAACGGGCGTCTCGAAAACCAAGGTTTGTGAGACGAGACGGCAAGCACCCTCGAAGGTGGCGTAGCGCCGTTCAAAACCCGTCTCGAAACTTCCGCCTCAGGCTTGACGTATTGAGACGGGTTCTGAGACATTCCCGGCCATGACGACGACCACGATCACCGGTCAGCTCATCGGATACGCCCGCGTCTCGACCGATGACCAGGAAGCGCAGTTGCAGCGCGACGCACTGACGGCCGCAGGCTGCGCCCGGATCTTCGAGGACAAGGCATCGGGCAGGAACACCGACAGGCCAGAGCTCACGGCCGCACTGGACTACGCCAGACCCGGCGACACCCTGTGCGTGTGGAAGCTCGACCGGTTCGCTCGGTCCCTCATCGACCTTGTGACCATGGTCGACACCCTTCGAGAGCGGGGCATCGGGTTCAAGGTGCTCACGGGGGCACTGGCCAACATCGACCCCGGTACAGCGGACGGCCGTCTCATGCTTCAGGTGGTCGGGGCCATGGCGGAGTTTGAGCGCAGCCTGATCAAGGAGCGCCCCGTGCCGGACTCGACGCAGCCAAGGCGCAGGGGCGTACCGGCGGACGGCCGTCCGTCGTGAGTGAGGACGTGCTCACGGTGGCCCGTACCAGGAAGGCGAAGGGCGAGAGCGTAAGCGCCATTGCCAAGGCACTCGGGGTCTCCCGTGCCACCTTGTACCGCCACCTTGGAGAGAGCGCCTGAGACAGGCGCACAACGGCTTGCGACAGGCCCTCGGCTCACGCCGGGGGCCGTTGTCATGCACGACGTGTGACGCCGTCTGACAGGCGTCACGATGCCTGCCCCTGCCGACCACGGGGGAGAGCCGACAGGGGCGCGCGTCGCTCGAACCCCCCTTCCGGCGCACCTCGGTCGTGGTGCTCGCCATCCCTCAGCACGCCGGGGGGTCTGTCAGTCACTCGTCCCGGACCACCATCGCGAACGACGTACAGACACGACGGAAGCCCCTGTGCCCGCTCCGGCCTGTGTGGCTCATGCACTCCACATCGACCGCCGCACCGTCCGTGGCAGGCGTCGCCGTCCACTTGCAGTGAAGGCACTCCGCTTCGAAGGTCACGTCAGTGTCCGGGTGCTGCGTGATCCGATGCTCCACGTACCGCATGACGGAGCGCACCATCACTCGGCCCCGTGGTTTTCCCGCAGATGCGTACGGAGTACGACGTTCGCATCTGACGCCTTCGAGTAGTCCCCAACCGATCGGGCGTTGGTTCGAGTCACCGCGATGCCGAGGCACTCGCGGCAGCCTGCCACGGGGTCCGGCTCCCGGGCTGGAGCTGTCAGGTGCACTGGCTCCGCCATCGTCGTCTTGGGTGTGCTCATCCTGTACGGCCTCCCCGCCTGGATCTCTGCGATCCATCCTTGGGGCTCCAGCGAAGCGGCCCTACGTTCTTTCCTGTTGAGGCAAGAACTCGTCTCGGATGCTCTCGACCAGGGCGCGCATGTCATCGCCGAAGAGCGCCACGTCGGCGAACCGCTCGAAGGTGTCGACGTACGTCTGTATGTCCCTGGGATCCCGTGTCGTGATCTCCGAGTGGAACGTCTCGACGATCACAAGCCTGTCATCGTGGATGCTGAAGCACGTCATGGGGAAGTCGGGCATCCGGCCAGTCAGCGGCACGACGCCGATGCTCACGTTGGGGAGCCTGGAGAGGGACACAACCCGGTCCAGTTGGGTAGCCATGACGGCCGGCTCGCAGATCAGCCACCGCAGGACGTGTTCGCAGATGACGAAGTGGAACGATCGGCCGTCCTCGTAGAGCGTCGTCTGCCGCTCCAGCCTGGCAGCCACTGTTCGAGCCTTGGTCTCCTCCGGTAGCGCGGGCGGCAAGGAGAACACCGCTGTGGCGTACTCCGGAGTCTGGAGAAGTCCGGGGATGAGCTGCCCCTGAAACAGCCTGAGCAGGGCTGTACTGCTCTCGATGGCCTTGATGGTGTTCTGGTGCTTCCACGGTCCCATGCGGCGCAGCAGGCGCCACGCTGTGGCCTCCGTAGCCTCTGCTCGGGCAGTCGCGAGGAACTGCTCCTTCACGTCGCCCGAGACATCGAGTGCCGAAAGGATCAGGTCGACGTCCTGGACAGTGGGCAGGGTCCTGCCGTTCTCGATCTTCGAGAGCTTCCCCGCAGACATGGAAGCCCTGCGGGCCACCGCGTCACCGGTCAGTCCCGATGCCTCTCGCAGCGCCCGCAGGGCTTTCCCGATCGAGTCCGTGGTCAGTGGTGCCGCTCCCAGTAGGACGCGAACGGCACGGCGTGGGTGAGCGCCACGTCTCGGTAACCCTGGTACTCCGCGAGCCGGTCAGCGGGCAACAGCTCACCGCCGACGAACTTGCCTTCGGGGGTGTAGTGCATCCGGTACACGTCGCGGTCGTCGAAGAGCCAGAAGTCGTGATCCGGAAGGCCCGTCACTTCCTGCTCGGCGAGATCGATGATCCCGATGGACTCGCCCGCCTTGATGTTGCCGGGGTATGCGGCCAGTTCGTACCGGAGGTAGTCCGTGAGCGGAGAGCGCAGGACGTGCACACGGGACACACTCTTGCCCTCGTTCGTCATCGAGCGCACCCAAGGGTTGTCGTCCCAGTCCGGCCCCATGTCCTCGCCCGCGAGGAACCGCGCGATCTCTTCGCGCTCTTCGTCAACGTCGTAGACGGCAAGGGTTTCCAACCGGAAGGCCGTGCGCTCGAAGGTCTCGAAGAGGCGACCGAACTCCTCACCCGCGAGCACTGAAGTACCCCTCAAGAACTGCGGCCGGGATCATGACAGCCGTCTCCCCCTCGGGCAGGTCGAGCTGGGCCAGCCGCTCAGGGTCCGTGATCACGTATCCCTGCACCACGTAGTCCTTGCCGTCGTCCGTACCCCACAGCGTCGGGCACGTGCCGTTCTTGCAGTCCGGGTCTCCCGACAGCTTCCGTAGCGGTGCGCCCACGGCTCCCCCCTCACGTCGACAGTCAGTGTCCCGATCGATGCTTCCGACCTGCGGGCAGCGGGGTCAAGATCCTCGGCTTTCCAGAACAGGAAAGCCGTTCATCTGTGCGGGAACCGCACCAGACAACGAGTGAGAGGCGCCGGACTGTCACTGTCCGAACGCCTCTCATCGATCACACCCACTCGACCGAAGAGACGATGCTCTCGGCTCGCCGGGGAGCAGGCAGCGGCGTACGCCGCACCTTACGGGGCGCCTGCTCACGCCCCTTCGCGCCGAGCGTGCGAAGCATCTCGGTACGCTCCGCCTCGGTCAGGCCAGCGAGTGTCTCAGCCACCTGCCGGACCGTATCGCCGCTGGTCACGACCCCTTCTTGACCGTCAGCGGGAGCAGCTTCTTACCGCTGTCACTCAGTTGTGGCCATGTATCGAACTGAGGACACACCCCGCAGTCGAAGCAGGGCGTCCACCGGCAGTCCTCGACCTCCGTCTCGTCGAGGGCGTCCTGCCAGTCCTCCCAGAGCCAGTCCTTGTCGAGGCCCGAGTCCAGGTGGTCCCAGGGCAGGACCTCCTCGTAGGAGCGCTCGCGGGTGGTGTACCAGTCGACGTCCACGCCGAAGGGGGCGAGCGCCTTGTCGGCGCAGGCCATCCAGCGGTCGTAGGAGAAGTGCTCGCGCCAGCCGTCGAAGCGGCCGCCGTCGTCGTAGACGGCGCGGATGACGGCACCGACACGGCGGTCGCCGCGGGACAGGAGGCCCTCGACGATGCCGGGCTTGCCGTCGTGGTAGCGGAAGCCGATGGAGCGGCCGTACTTCTTGTCGCCGCGGATCTTGTCGCGCAGCTTCTGCAGCCGGGCGTCGGTCTCCTCCGCCGACAGCTGCGGGGCCCACTGGAAGGGGGTGTGGGGCTTGGGGACGAAGCCGCCGATGGAGACGGTGCAGCGGATGTCGCCGGAGCCGGAGACCTCGCGGCCCTTCTGGATGACGTTCATCGCCATGTCGGCGATCTGGAGGACGTCGTCGTCCGTCTCCGTGGGCAGGCCGCACATGAAGTACAGCTTGACCTGGCGCCAGCCGTTGCCGTAAGCCGTCGCGACCGTCCTGATCAGGTCGTCTTCCGAGACCATCTTGTTGATGACCTTGCGGATGCGCTCCGAGCCGCCCTCGGGGGCGAAGGTGAGGCCGGAGCGGCGGCCGTTGCGGGTCAGTTCGTTGGCCAGGTCGATGTTGAAGGCGTCGACGCGGGTGGAGGGGAGGGAGAGGCCGATCTTGTCCTCGGTGTAGCGGTCGGCCAGGCCCTTGGCGATGTCGCCGATCTCCGAGTGGTCCGCGGACGACAGGGAGAGGAGGCCGACCTCCTCGAAGCCCGTCGCCTTCAGGCCCTTGTCGACCATCTCGCCGATGCCGGTGATGGAACGCTCGCGCACCGGGCGGGTGATCATGCCGGCCTGGCAGAAGCGGCAGCCGCGGGTGCAGCCGCGGAAGATCTCGACCGACATGCGCTCGTGGACGGTCTCGGCGAGCGGAACCAGCGGCTGCTTGGGGTAGGGCCACTCGTCGAGGTCCATGACGGTGTGCTTCGACACGCGCCACGGGACGCCCGACTTGTTCGGTACGACGCGGGCGATACGGCCGTCGGGGAGGTACTCGACGTCGTAGAAGCCGGGGACGTAGACGCCGCCGGTGCGGGCCAGGCGGAAGAGGAGTTCCTCGCGGCCGCCGGGGCGGCCCTCGGCCTTCCAGGCGCGGACGATCGCGGTGATCTCCAGGACCGCCTGCTCGCCGTCGCCGATCACGGCGCAGTCGATGAAGTCGGCGATCGGCTCGGGGTTGAACGCCGCGTGGCCGCCGGCCAGGACGATCGGGTCGTCCAGGCCGCGGTCCTTGGCCTCCAGGGGGATGCCGGCCAGGTCGAGCGCGGCGAGCATGTTGGTGTAGCCCAGCTCCGTGGAGAAGGACAGGCCGAAGACGTCGAAGGCCTTCACCGGACGGTGGCTGTCCACCGTGAACTGCGGGACCTTGTGCTCCCGCATCAGGGCCTCCAGGTCCGGCCACACGCTGTAGGTGCGCTCGGCGAGGACGCCCTGCTGCTCGTTGAGCACCTCGTAGAGGATCATGACGCCCTGGTTGGGCAGGCCGACCTCGTAGGCGTCCGGGTACATCAGCGCCCAGCGGACGTCGCAGGAGTCCCACTCCTTGACGGTCGAGTTGAGTTCTCCGCCGACGTACTGGATCGGCTTCTGCACATGCGGGAGCAGAGCTTCGAGCTGCGGGAAAACGGACTCCGCGGCCGCAGCGACTTCGGCAGACATCTCGCGCACCTTCGTGAGCTGGACTGAACTGACAGGGGTGACCATCTAGCCTAACGCGGCTCGGAAGGGCCACCCGCACGCCGGACAGGTCACAGGGCGGTCGCCGCGTCCTTCACGCCGTCCCAGAAGGCGGGCAGCGCGGCCTCCAGGTCCGCCGCCCGGCACCGCTCGCGTTCGTGGAGCAGGCCGTAGGTGAAGGTGTCCTCCCCGGCGGCGTGGGCGACCGCGGACAGTTCGCGCAGGGCGCCGCGGGCCATCACGCTGTCCTGGTGCTCGCCGAGCCGGGACTGCAGCGCCTTCATGGACTTGACCACGGCTTTCGCCGGTTCGCCGAGGGCCGGTACGGCCGCCTCCGCCGCGTACCGGGTGCGCTTGGCCTTCTTGCGGGCCTCGTGCAGCGCCACGTCGCGGTCGGTGCCGGGGTCGGCGTCCAGGGCCTGTGCGACCAGGGCGGAGACCTTGCGGAAGTCCTTGCGGACCGCCTTGGCGAGCACCTTGTCGGGTTTCTTCCCGGCGGCCTCGCGCAGGGGCGGGTCGGTGAGCAGGGTGTCCACGGTGTCGAGCAGGGAGAGGTAGCGGTCGGAGTCGAGGACGGCGAGGAGCCGGCCGCGGGCACCGCCGTGCTCGGCTCCGGACCACTTGCGCAGCCGCTCGGCGACCGGGCCGTGCACCAGGTCGCGCGGTACGTCGTCGAGGGTGGCCGTCAGCCGTGCGGTCAGCACCTCGCGGTCGCGGTCCTCGCCGAGGACGCCCGCCAGCCACTTCAGCTCGTCCCCGACGGGGTCGGTGACGGCGCGGTCCAGTACCGCGCGGAACGACTTGAGGGTGCTGCGCAGCCTGCGCGTCGCCACCCGCATGCCGTGCACGGAGTCCTCCGCGTCCCGGCGGACGGCCGGGTCGAGGGCGACGATCGCGTCCCGCTGCTCCCGCACATAGGCCAGGACGTGGTCGCCGGCGCTCACCGGTTCCGTGGCGGGCGCGGGGCCGCGGGTCCGCTCGGGGGCCGTCTCGGCGAGGGCGCGGGCCAGCTTGGAGGAGTGGGCGGCGGGGCGCAGGCCGGTCTTGCGCAGCCGTTTCTCCACCTTGTCGAGGAAGGCCGGGTCGCCGCCGTCCGCCAGCTCCACCTCGATCTCGGTCCAGCGGACGTCGCCGACACCGCCGCTGAGCCGTTCGGCCCGCACCGTGTCCAGGCCGACCTCGGCGAGCGGCCGGCCCCGCGCGTCGAGGAGGTCGCGTACGTCCCGGGCCGAGCGCAGCCGGACCACGGGCAGCAGTTCGGCGTGGCGGACCCGGGAGCGGACCAGAGCGGCCAGCTCGTCGGGGACGGTGTCGGAGAGCGGGGCGTGGATCTCCTCGCGCTCGCCCGGGGCGACGGGGAGTTTGAGGTGCCAGCCGGCGTCCGAGCCTCCGGTGCGGCGGCGCAGGGTGATGCCCCGGGCGGCGAGGCGCTCGTCGGCGGTGTCGTAGTAGGTGGCGTCG
Organism: Streptomyces sp. ISL-12; assembly: GCF_018614415.1. Classification (GTDB taxonomy): domain Bacteria; phylum Actinomycetota; class Actinomycetes; order Streptomycetales; family Streptomycetaceae; genus Streptomyces. The sequence goes on along the minus strand of NZ_JAGGOO010000078.1, from coordinate 27,780 downwards.
AGGTGGGCGACGCCCCGGTCGGCGACGGTCGCGACGCCTGCCACACCGGTCAGGTCGGGCAGGCCGCCGCTGTCGTCGTCGGACTCGTACTTCCGCTCGATCTCACGCTTGATGTCCGCCATGGGGCGTACGTACCCGGCATCGGACGCCGATCACCTCCCTGGCCGGGGGCGACCGGCGCCGCTACGCCGACATGGGCCGTTGCACGGTGATCGACTGGAGCAGGCCGACGGCCATCCACACCGAGAACATGGACGAGCCGCCGTAGGAGACGAACGGGAGGGGCAGGCCGGTCACCGGCATGATGCCGAGGGTCATCCCGATGTTCTCGAACGACTGGAAGGCGAACCAGGCGACGATCCCGGCGGCGACGATCGTGCCGTAGAGGTCGGGGGTGTCGCGGGCGATGCGGCAGGCGCGCCACAGGATGACGCCCAGCAGCAGGATGATGAGTCCGGCGCCGACGAAGCCCAGTTCCTCGCCGGCGACGGTGAAGACGAAGTCCGTCTGCTGCTCGGGGACGAACTGGCCGGTGGTCTGCGAACCGTGGAAGAGGCCGGAGCCGGTGAGGCCGCCGGAGCCGATGGCGATGCGGGCCTGGTTGGTGTTGTAGCCGACGCCCGCGGGGTCCAGCTCGGGGTTGGCGAAGGCGGCGAAGCGGTTGATCTGGTACTCGTCCAGGATGCCGAGCTGCCACACCGCGAGGGCGCCTGCGGTGCCCGCGCCGATCAGGCCGAACACCCAGCGGTTGGAGGCGCCGGAGGCGAGCAGCACGCCCAGCACGATGATGACCATGACCATGACCGACCCGAGGTCGGGCATGAGCATCACGATCAGCATGGGGACGACGGCGAGGCCGAGCGCCTGGAGCACCGTGCGGTGGTCGGGGTGCTGCTTGTCGCCCGCGTCCACGCGGGTGGCCAGCAGCATCGCCATGCCCAGGATGATGGTGAGCTTGACGAACTCCGAGGGCTGCAGGGAGAAGCCGCCGGGGAGCTGGATCCAGGAGTGGGCGCCGTTGATGGTCGAGCCCAGTGGTGTGAGCACCAGCAGGATCAGGAACACGGAGGCGCCGTACAGCAGCGGCACGGCCGTGCGCAGCGTGCGGTGGCCGATCCACACTATGGCGACCATCAGGGCGAGGCCGATGCCGGTGTTGAGCAGGTGGCGGAGCAGGAAGTAGTACGGGTCGCCCTGGTTCAGCTCGGTGCGGTTGCGGGTGGCCGAGTAGACCAGCAGGGTGCCGAGCAGCGACAGGGCGCCGGCGGCCAGCAGTATCGGCCAGTCCAGCCGGCGGGCCACCGAATCACGGGCGAAGATCCGGGTCCAGCCCGCGCGCTCGGGTCCGTAGCCGGAGACCTGGAAGCTGTTGGCCCCGGTCATGTGAGCATCCTCCGCGTCCTGCGCCTGCGGTCGCCGGGGCAGCCGCCGTGCCGTCGGCGGCGGGTCTGGCGGTTGCCGGTGTCCTGGTTGGCGACGGTCGCGCCCTGCTCCGTGCCGTCGAGCGGGGCGTACTCGTCCTTCTCGGTGGCCTGCTGGTCCTTGACCGGGTCGTCGGAGATCTTCGGCGCGGCGATGGTGCCGTCCGTCTTGACCTTCGGCAGGGACTTCTGCGGCGTGGGGAGCAGCGCCTTCTTCTGGTCGATGTCGCCGTCGTCGGAGACGCCGTACAGGGCGTCGTAGATGTTGCGGACGGCCGGGCCGGAGGCGCCGGAGCCGGTGCCGCCCTGGGAGATCGTCATGACGATCGCGTAGTCCTCGGTGTACGTGGCGAACCAGGACGTGGTCTGCTTGCCGTAGACCTCGGCCGTACCGGTCTTGGCGTGCATCGGGATATCGTCCTGCGGCCAGCCCTGGAACCGCCAGGCGGCCGTTCCCTCGGTGGCGACGCCCGCGAGGGCGGCGTCCATCTTGTCGAGCGTGTCCTTGCTTATCGGCAGCTTGCCGTGGGACTCGGGCTCGATCTCGTCGACGTCCTTGCCGTCGGCGCTGATGATGGCCTTGCCGACGGAGGGGTCGTAGAGGGTGCCGCCGTTGGAGATGGCGGAGTAGATGGTGGCCATCTGGATGGGGGTGACGAGGGTGTCGCCCTGGCCGATGGAGTAGTTGATGGCGTCACCGGCGCGCATCTTGTTGCCCTCGATGCAGTTCTCGTACGCGATCTTCTCGACGTAACTGCCGTCCTTCTTGCCGGTCTTGCACCAGGCGTCCTTGTTGGCCTCCCAGTAGTCCTGCTTCCACTGGCGGTCGGGCACGCGGCCGGTGACCTCGTTGGGGAGGTCGATGCCGGTCTCCTCGCCGAGGCCGAACTGGTGGGCTGCCTTGTAGAAGTAGTCGTTGGCGTTCTTGCCCTCCATGCCGCCGTCCTTCTTCCACTCCTGGTGCGCGAGGCGGTAGAAGACGGTGTCGCAGGAGACTTCGAGGGCGCGGCCGAGGTCGATGGGGCCGTAGTTGGCGGACTCGAAGTTCTTGAAGACCTGGCCGCCGACCGAGTACGAGCTGGAGCAGTCGTAGCTGCCGTCGAAGTCGTAGCCGGCCTCGACGGCGGCGGAGGTGGAGACCACCTTGAAGATGGAGCCGGGGGCGGCCTGGCCCTGGATGGCCCGGTTGAGGAGCGGGTAGTTGGAGTTCTTCCCGGTGAGCTTCTTGTAGTCGGCGGCGGAGATGCCGCCGACCCAGGCGTTGGGGTCGTAGGTCGGGTTGGAGGCCATGGCGACGACGCGGCCGGTCTTGGCCTCCATCACGACGACCGCGCCGGAGTCCGCCTTGTAGTTGGTGCCGGTGTTGCGGTCGTGCTCCTTGCGGGCGGCCTTCATCGCCTCGTTCAGCTCGTACTCGGCGATGCGCTGGACGCGGGCGTCGATGCTGGTGACCAGGTTGTCGCCGGGCTGGGCGGCGTCGGACTCGGCCTCGCCGATGACCCGGCCGAGGTTGTCGACCTCGTAGCGGGTGACGCCGGCCTTGCCGCGCAGTGCCTTGTCGTACTGGCGCTCCAGGCCGCTGCGGCCGACCTGGTCGGAGCGCAGGAAGGGCGAGTCGGTGTCCTGGGCCTGCTGGATCTCGTCGTCGGTGACCGGGGAGAGGTAGCCGAGGACCTGGGCGGTGTTGGCCTGGCCCGGCGCGGTGTAGCGGCGTACGGCCTCGGGCTCGGCGGTGATGCCGGGGAACTCCTCGGAGCGCTCGCGGATCTGGAGGGCCTGCTTGGCGGTGGCCTCGTCGGTGATGGGGATGGGCTGGTAGGGCGAGCCGTTCCAGCAGGGCTGGGGGGTCTCGGCGTCGCAGAGGCGGACCTTCTCCATGACGTCCTCGGGCTTCATGCCCAGGACCCCGGCGAGCTTGGTGAGGACGGCCTCGCCGTCGTCCTTCATCTTCAGCAGGTCGGTGCGGGAGGCGGAGACGACCAGGCGGGTCTCGTTGTCCGCGAGGGCCACGCCGCGGGCGTCCAGGATGGAGCCGCGGACGGCGGGCTGGACGACCTGCTGCACGTGGTTGCCGGAGGCTTCCTTGGCGTAGGCGTCGCCCTCGCGGATCTGGAGGTACCAGAGCCGGCCGCCGAGGGTGCACAGGAGGGACAGCACGAGGACTTGGATGACGATGAGCCGGGTCTGGACGCGTGTGCTCCGACCGGTCTCGGGGATGTTGGTCACTGCGGTTGCCGCCCCCTCTCAGTGCGCCGACGTGTGTGCGCGTACGAATGATGAACGGTCGGGCTGTGCGGCCGCGTTCCACCCCGGCACACCCGTTCGAGTGAACTCGACCGTTCTCGCCGCCGCTTGCCCCTGACGCGTCCGGCTCACCGCCCCTGGCCTCTGATGTTTCTGATGCGTCCGGCTCACAGCCCCGTGTCCCTGATCCGTCCGGTGATCCGTCCGGTGATCCGTCCGCCTCACAGCCGCTTGACCCCCTTGATGCGTCCGGCGCGGGCGACCCGGGCCCGGGCCGCCTTCACCCGCAGGCCGTTCTTCTGGCCGCCGACGCGCAGGCCGGTGCCGCCGGAGAGCCAGCCGGAGGAGATGTCGGTGCTCTGGGCGGCGGAGTTGGTGTCGGCGAGCGGGTCGTTCTCCGCGCGCCGGGCCAGGGCCATGATCCCGGGGACCACGAACGGGGCGAGCAGCAGGTCGTAGAGGGCGGCGGTGAACAGCAGTCCGCCCAGGCCCACATGGCGGGCGGCGGTGTCGCCGACCAGGGCGCCCACCCCGGCGTAGAGCAGGGTGGAGCCGAGGGCGGCGACGACCACGACGGCCATCGGGCCGGTGGCGGACTTCAGGCGGCCGTTGTCGGGCCGGGCGAGGCCGGCCAGGTAGCCGATGACGCACAGCACGAGGGCGTAGCGCCCGGCGGCGTGGTCGGCGGGCGGGGCCAGGTCGGCGAGCAGGCCGGCGCCGAAGCCGACCAGGGCACCGCCGGTGTGGCCGTAGACCAGGGCGAGGCCGAGGACGGTGAGCAGCAGCAGGTCGGGGACGGCGCCGGGCAGGTGGAGCCGGGCCAGGACGCTGACCTGGATCACCAGGGCGACGACGACCAGGACGGCGGACAGCAGGATGCGGTTGACGCGCATGGGACTCGTGGCTCCTACTGCTCGGGCTGGAACTGGCCGTCGGCGGGTGCCTGTCCGGACGGCGTCACGGTCACCGTCACGGTGGGCGTGGGCGTCGGCTTCGGCTTGTCGGGGAGCACGGTGTCGCGGGGGTCCTTCTTCGGGGCCTGGACGACGACACCGACGATGTCGAGCTTGGTGAAGCTGACGTACGGCGTGACGTAGAGGGTGCGGGTCAGGTCGCCGCCGGAGGGGTCGACCCGGGAGACGACGCCGACGGGGACGCCGGGCACGAAGGGCTTGTCGCCCTGGGAGCCGAAGGTGACCAGGCGGTCGCCCTTCTTCACCTCGGCCTTGCCGTTGAGCAGTTCGACGCGGAGCGGGCGGTCGCCCTGGCCGGAGGCGAAGCCGAGTTCGTCGCCGTTCTCCATGCGGGTGCCGACGGTGAAGTCGGGGTCACTGGCCAGCAGCACGGTGGAGGAACTGGGGCCGACGGTGGTGACGCGGCCGACCAGGCCGTCGCCGTTGAGGACGGTCATGTCCCGCTCGATGCCGTCGTCGGCGCCGACGTCCAGGGTGACGGTCCAGGAGAAGCCCTGGGCCGCCCCTATGCCGATGACCTGGGCGCCCTTGATGCCGTACTGGCCCTCCCCGGCGATCTTGAGCATCTTGTCGAGCTGCGCGAGCCGGCTGCGGCCGCGGTCGTCGCTGCCGAGCTTCGCCTTCAGGGCCGCGTTCTCCTGCTCCAGCCGGGCGAGCCGGTCGTGCCGGTCCCCGGAGTCGCGGATCGCGGAGATCGCGTTGCCGACGGGGTCGACGGCGGACGACACCCCGTTCTCGATCGGGCCGAAGACGGTGGCCGCGGCCTGCCGGGCACCGTCGACCGGGGATTCCTCCCCGCCGCGGATGTCCACCGTGATCAGCGCGAACGCTACGGCGATCAGCAGCACCAGGAGCAGCCGGCTCTCTTTCGTGTCCCTCACGTGCGGCGGCCGTGCCTTCCTCGTCGGAATTCGGGAATTCGTCGGTGGTGCGTAGGCGGTACGTAGGTGATACCTGGGCGATACGCATCCGGTACGTCAGTGGTTCTTCTGTTGTGCGGCGATGACACCCGGCCCGCCCGACGGCGCGCGCAATGGGTGTTCTCATGTCTCTATATCAACGATCCGCCGCACGAGAGGAGATCGTCTCGTACGGCGGACCCGAGCCTTACGTCATCTGCGGGGCTGGGCGTCCAGCACCTGCTGGAGCGCCTCGAACTCCTCGACGCACTTGCCGGAGCCGAGCGCCACGCTGTCCAGCGGGTCCTCGGCGATGTGGATCGGCATGCCGGTCTCCCGGCGCAGCCGCTCGTCGAGTCCGCGCAGCAGCGCGCCGCCGCCGGTCAGGACGATGCCCCGGTCCATGATGTCGCCGGACAGCTCCGGCGGGCACTTGTCGAGGGTGGTCTTGACGGCGTCGACGATGGCGTTGACCGGTTCCTCGATCGCCTTGCGTACTTCGGCGGCGGAGATGACGACGGTCTTGGGCAGCCCGGAGACCAGGTCCCGGCCGCGGATTTCGGTGTGCTCGTCGGTGTCGAGGTCGTACGCCGAACCGATCGTGATCTTGATCTGTTCGGCCGTCCGCTCACCCAGCAGGAGGGAGTACTCCTTCTTGATGTGCTGGATGATGGCGTTGTCCAGTTCGTCGCCCGCGACGCGGATGGACTGGGCGGTGACGATGCCGCCGAGGGAGATGACCGCGACCTCCGTGGTGCCGCCGCCGATGTCGACCACCATGTTGCCCGTGGCCTCGTGGACCGGCAGGCCGGAGCCGATGGCCGCGGCCATGGGCTCCTCGATGATGTGCACCTGGCGGGCGCCGGCCTGGGACGACGCCTCGATGACGGCACGGCGCTCGACGCCGGTGATGCCCGAGGGCACACAGACGACGACGCGCGGACGAGCCAGATACCGCCGCTTGTGGATCTTCAGGATGAAGTAGCGGAGCATGCGCTCGGTGATCTCGAAGTCGGCGATCACACCGTCCTTCAGAGGTCGCACGGCAACGATGTTGCCGGGCGTGCGCCCGATCATCTTCTTCGCTTCGGCGCCGACCGCGAGAATGCCACCGGTGTTGGTGTTGATGGCGACGACGGACGGCTCGTTGAGTACGATCCCGCGACCCCTGACGTACACCAGCGTGTTGGCGGTCCCGAGGTCGACAGCCATGTCACGGCCGATGAACGACATTGAGTTCCCCATCAGGATTCGACTGGCCTTCCCAGGAGCTTTTGAGGGCTTTTCAGGTCGGCGAAGTGGGTGCAGTGGCGTGAAGGCTTCCATCGTAGACGCGCTTTCGCGAACACTGCGCGAGGGTCTTCGCCATTGTCAGCAGATCACGTCCTGCCTCGCTTGTGGAGACGGGCCGACGGAGGCAAACGTTCCCCCGATCGGCACGCATATGTCACAGGGCGGCCGCTTTTGCGCGACCGCCCTGGTCAGCTGGGCCATTCGGCTGACATACCGTCAGGAAAACGAGGCTCGCCGATTCAGTCGCGGCCCGGGAAGAAGATCTTCAGCTCGCGCTCGGCGGACTCCTCGGAGTCGGAGGCGTGGATCAGGTTCTCCCGCACGATCACGCCGTAGTCGCCGCGGATGGAGCCGGGCGCCGCGGCGATCGGGTCGGTGGGGCCGGCCAGGGCGCGCACGCCCTGGATGACCCGCTCGCCCTCGACGACCATCGCGACGACCGGGCCGGAGGCCATGAACTCCACGAGCGGCTCGTAGAACGGCTTGCCCTTGTGCTCGCCGTAGTGCTGCTCCAGGGTCTCCTGGTCCAGGGTCCGCAGTTCCAGCGCGGTGATCCGCCAGCCGGCCTTGCGCTCGATACGGCTGATGATCTCGCCGGTCAGGCCACGACGGACGGCGTCGGGCTTGAGGAGGACGAGGGTGCGCTGGGTCACTGCGGGCTCCTTGGAAGGTGAGGACGGGCCATGTGGTGACTGACACTACCGGGCGTGTCGTGGCCCCGGTCACGCAGCGTCAGCCCCACAGCTGGGGTCCGGCCGTCAGGCGGCGTCCGCCTGCGCCGCGAACCTCGCCTTCGCCTCGTCGATCTTCTTGCCGTAGTGCACCGACGCCCACCACAGGCCGGCGAAGACGACCCCGAGGACGTACATCATCGGGACGACCACCCCGGACGCGATCAGGGCGATCTGCAGCACCCAGCCGAGGACGACCCCGCCGGGGCGGGTGACCACGCCGCACAGCACCACGCACAGGAACATCGCGATGCCGCTGACCGTCCACACCGTGCCCATGGTGAGGTCGGGGTCCTTCATGGCGACCAGCCCGGCGAAGCCGATCACGAAGAACTCGCCGATCAGCGTCGAGGAGCAGAGGGTACGCACGGGATGTCAGCCCCTTCCCAGCAGCAGTCGGGCCTCGCCGACGGTGATGACGGACCCGGTGACGAGGACCCCGCCGCCGGCGAACTCGCCCTCCTCCTCGGCCAGCGTGATCGCGGCCTCCAGGGCGTCCGGCAGCCGGGGCTCGACCTGGACGCGGTCGTCGCCGAACACCTCGACGGCGATGGCCGCCAGCGCGTCGGCGTCCATCGCCCGGTGACTGGAGTTCTGGGTGACGACGACCTCCGCGAAGATCGGCTCGAAGGCCTCCAGGAGCCCCCGGACGTTCTTGTCGCCGCTCGCGCCGACCACGCCGATCAGCCGGCTGAAGTCGAAGGCCTCCCCCACCGCCTCGGCGGTGGCGCGGGCGCCGGCCGGGTTGTGCGCGGCGTCCAGCACGACGGTCGGGGAGGTCCGTACGACCTCCAGACGGCCCGGCGAGGCGACGGCGGCGAACGCCTTGCGGACGGTGTCGATGTCCAGCGGGTCGGGCCGCTGGGCGCCGACTCCGAAGAACGCCTCGACGGCGGCGAGCGCGACGGCCGCGTTGTGCGCCTGGTAGGCGCCGTGCAGCGGCAGGTAGACCTCGGGGTACTCGCCGCCCAGGCCGCGCAGGGTGAGCAGCTGTCCGCCGACGGCGACCTGGCGGGCGACGACGCCGAACTCCAGGCCCTCGCGGGCCACCGTGGCGTCCACGTCCACGGCCTTCTTCAGCAGCACCTGGGCCGCGTCCACCGGCTGCTGGGCCAGGATCACGGTGGCGTCCTGCTTGATGATCCCGGACTTCTCACCGGCGATCTCGGCCGTGGTGTTCCCGAGCCGGTCGGTGTGGTCGAGGTCGATCGGGGTGACGACGGCCACGTCCCCGTCGATGACGTTGGTGGCGTCCCAGCTGCCGCCCATGCCGACCTCGACGACGGCGACGTCGACGGGGGCGTCCGCGAAGGCGGCGTACGCCATGCCGGTGAGCACCTCGAAGAACGACAGCCGGTACTCCTGCTGCCCGTCGACCATCTCGACGTACGGCTTGACGTCCTGGTACGTCTCGATGAAGCGCTCGGCGCTGATCGGGGCGCCGTCCAGGCTGATCCGCTCGGTGATCGACTGGACGTGCGGTGAGGTGTACCGGCCGGTGCGCAGCTCGAAGGCGCCGAGCAGGGCCTCGACCATGCGGGCGGTGGAGGTCTTGCCGTTGGTGCCGGTGATGTGGATGGAGGGGTACGAGCGCTGGGGCTCCCCCAGGACGTCCATCAGGGCGGCGATCCGGGTGACGGACGGCTCCAGTTTGGTCTCGCCCCAGCGGGTGGCCAGCTCGGCCTCGACCTCGCGCAGGGCCTTGTCGACCTCGGGGTCCTCGGGGCGGGCCGGCACGTCGGCCTGCGGGGGGCCGCCCTGGGTGCGCAGGGTGCGGCTGCCGGCCTCGATGACGGCGAGGTCGGGGTCGCGGGTGGTCTGCTCCGCGATCAGCTCGTCGAAGGCGTCGGACTCGTTCTGGTCGCTCACGGGGCCCAGTCTACGGAGGGGCGCCGACAAAGGTGGGGGGAGGCTTGTGCCGTCGGTCGGGTGCGGGTACACGGGGGCTGGTCGCGCCCACGCGGCGGAGCCGCATATCGGCACAGCCCCGCGCCCCTGCGGAAGTCCCCGGCGCCCATGAGGCACCGGGGACTCGTCCGAGCGGAAACGCCTTACGCCTGCGGCAGCCGGTCCAGCTGGGCCTGGATGCGGGCCATGTCCTCGTCCGCCTTGGCCAGGCGGCCGCGGATCTTGTCGACCACGTGGTCCGGGGCCTTGGCCAGGAACGCCTCATTGCCGAGCTTGGCCGTGGCCTGGGCCTTCTCCTTCTCGGCGGCGGCGAGGTCCTTGGCCAGGCGCTTGCGCTCGGCCGCCACGTCGATCGCGCCGGAGAGGTCGAGGGCGACCTCCACGCCCGCCACCGGCAGGGTCGCCGTCGCCGTGAAGGACTCGCCCTCCGGCTGGAGGCGCAGCAGCTGGCGGACGGCCGGCTCGTGCGGGGCGAGGGCCGTGCCGTCCAGGGTGAGGCGGGCCGGGACGCGCTGGCCGGGCTGGAGGCCCTGGTCGGCGCGGAAGCGGCGGACCTCGGTGATGACGGACTGGACCAGCTCGATCTCGCGCTCGGCGGCCTCGTCGCGGAAGCCGCCCGGGGCGTCAGCCCCAGGAACCAGCACAGCCGACGGCCACGGGGCGACGACGACCGACTCGCCGCCGGTCAGCGTGGTCCACAGCTCCTCGGTGACGAACGGGACGACCGGGTGCAGCAGCCGCAGCGCGACGTCCAGGACCTCGCCGAGGACGCGCTTGCTGACCTCGGCCGCGGCCCCGCCCGCCTGGAACGTGGTCTTCGACAGCTCGACGTACCAGTCGAAGACCTCGTCCCACGCGAAGTGGTAGAGGGCGTCGGAGAGCTTCGCGAACTGGAAGTCCTCGTAGTACGCGTCCACGGCGGCGACCGTGCGGTTCAGCCGGGAGAGGATCCAGCGGTCCGTGGACGACATCTCGGACGCGTCCGGCAGCGGGCCCTCGACCGTGGCGCCGTTCATCAGCGCGAAGCGCGTGGCGTTCCAGATCTTGTTGGCGAAGTTGCGGGACGCCTGGACCCAGTCCTCGCCGATGGGCACGTCGGTGCCGGGGTTGGCGCCGCGGGCCAGGGTGAAGCGGACGGCGTCGGAGCCGTACTTGTCCATCCAGTCCAGCGGGTCGACGACGTTGCCGAACGACTTCGACATCTTCTTGCCGCGCTCGTCGCGGACCAGGCCGGTCAGGGCGATGGTCTTGAAGGGGACCTCGCCGTCCATGGCGTACAGGCCGAACATCATCATCCGGGCGACCCAGAAGAAGATGATGTCGTGGCCGGTGAGCAGGACGTCGGTCGGGTAGAACTTCGCGAGGTCCGGGGTCCGCTCCGGCCAGCCCAGCGTCGAGAACGGCCACAGGCCCGACGAGAACCAGGTGTCGAGGACGTCGGTCTCCTGGTGCCAGCCCTCGCCGGTCGGCGGCTCCTCGTCGGGGCCGACGCAGACGATCTCGCCGTCCGGGCCGTACCAGACGGGGATGCGGTGGCCCCACCACAGCTGGCGCGAGATGCACCAGTCGTGCATGTTGTCGACCCAGTCGAAGTAGCGCTTCGACATGTCCTCGGGGTGGATCGCGACGCGCCCGTCGCGGACCGCGTCGCCGGCCGCCTGCGCCAGCGGGGCGACCTTGACCCACCACTGCATCGACAGCCGCGGCTCGACGGTCGTGCCGCAGCGCGAGCAGTGGCCGACGGAGTGGACGTACGGGCGCTTCTCGGCGACGATCCGGCCCTGCTCACGCAGGGCGGCGACGATGGTGGAGCGCGCCTCGAAGCGGTCCAGGCCCTGGAAGGGGCCGTGCGCGGTGATGACGGCCCGCTCGTCCATGACGGTGATCGACTCCAGGCCGTGGCGCTGGCCGATCGCGAAGTCGTTCGGGTCGTGGGCCGGGGTGACCTTGACCGCTCCGGTGCCGAACTCCGGGTCGACGTGGCTGTCGGCGACGACCGGGATGAACCGGTCGGTCAGCGGCAGCTTGATCTTCTTGCCGACCAGGTGCCGGTACCGCTCGTCGTCGGGGTGGACGGCGACGGCGGTGTCACCGAGCATCGTCTCCGCGCGGGTGGTGGCGACGACGAGCGTCTCGTCGCCCTCGCCGTACCGGATGGAGACCAGCTCGCCGTCGTCCTCCTGGTAGTTGACCTCGATGTCGGAGATGGCGGTCAGACAGCGCGGGCACCAGTTGATGATGCGCTCGGCGCGGTAGATCAGCTCGTCGTCGTAGAGGCGCTTGAAGATGGTGCCGACGGCCCGGGACAGGCCCTCGTCCATGGTGAAGCGCTCCCGGGACCAGTCGACGCCGTCGCCGAGGCGCCGCATCTGGCCGAGGATCTTGCCGCCGTACTCCTCCTTCCACTGCCAGACGCGCCGGACGAACTCCTCGCGGCCGAGGTCGTGCCGGGACTTGCCCTCCTCGGCGAGCTGCTGCTCGACCTTGTTCTGGGTGGCGATGCCGGCGTGGTCCATGCCGGGCAGCCACAGCGCCTCGAAGCCCTGCATCCGCTTGCGGCGGGTCAGCGCGTCCATCAGCGTGTGCTGGAAGGCGTGGCCCAGGTGGAGCGAGCCGGTGACGTTCGGCGGCGGGATGACGATGGTGTACGGGGGCTTCTCGCTGGTCGCGTCGGCGGTGAACCAACCCCGTTCTACCCAGCGCTCGTACAGCTTCCCCTCTACGTCGGCCGGCGTGTACTGGGTCGGCAGATCGGTCGTGGGCGCTGCTTGCGGCTGCTGAGTCTTCTCGGTCACCGGGCCAGTTTAGAGGTGCCGCGACCGAGTCCCGAAACCCGTTTCCTTTGTAACGGTGCGATCCCCGGTGCCCTGCGCGGACGGCTCCTGAGCCAGGATGTCGGGTACGCGTGAACATCTGGAGGGGAACCCAGAGATGAGTCAGAACCAGCCGGGCCCGTACGGCGGGCAGCAGCCCCCGCACCCCGGTCAGCAGCCCGGTCCGTACGGGCAGCCGGGCCCGTACGGACAGCCGCCGCAGCCACCCCAGGCACCGCAGCCCGGCTACGGCTACCCCCAGCAGCCGGCCGCCCCTCCGCAGACCCCGCCGGGCCCGCCCCAGCCGCAGCCCGGTTACGGCTACCCCCAGCAGCCCCCGCAGGGCGTGCCCCCGCAGCAGCCGCCACCGCCCTACGGGCAGCAGGCCCCCTACGGTCAGCAGGGCGGCCCCTACGGCCAGCAGCCGCCGCCGTACGGACAGCAGCCCGGACCGTACGGCCAGCAGCCGCCGTACGGACAGGCCCCCTACGGCGTCCCCCAGCCCCCGCCGCCGGCCGGCGGCAAGAAGAAGGCCGGGCTGATCACCGGCGCGGTCGCGGTGGTCGCGGCGATCGGGGTGGGCGCGTACTACGTGCTCGGCGCGGGTGGCGGTGCCGGCTCGGTGGAGGATGACGGCGCGCACAAGCTGGCGACGCCGAAGACCGTGCTGGACGGCGAGTACAAGATCCTGTCCGACAGCGGTACCGAGAACTCCGACTCCACGAAGGATTTCGCGAGCGGCGTCAAGAACGGGACGTCCGTGGTCGGTGTGTACTCGACCATGGACCTGGACAGCTACGACCCGAGCGACCCCGGTTCGCTGTCGACCGACTTCTCGACACTCATGATGATCGGTGTCTACGGGGAGATCGACGACCCCGAGGCCGCCCTGGACAACTTCTTCTCGAAGGCGCAGACGTCGTCGTCGGAGGGCTCCTCCGGCAGCGGCACCACCACGCTCGAACTCGTCGGCGAGCCCGAGTCCGTGGACATCGACGGCGCCCTCATGAAGTGCCAGCAGGCCACGGGCCTCAACCCGATCAGCGAGAAGAAGACGTCCGACTGGTTCTGCGCCTGGGCGGACCACAGCACCATCGCCATGGTGTCGCCGGGCTCGGCGGAGGCCGACATGAGCAAGGACAAGGCCGTGGACCTCACCAAGAGGCTCCGCGCGGAGGTCCGCGTCGCGTCGTGACCCGCACCCGGATGTGACGAGGGGCCCCGGTCGTCCGACCGGGGCCCCTCTCACTAGGTGCTACGCCGACTTCTGCTCGCCGGGGCCGCGTCCGCCGCGCGAGTCGCGGGGGATCAGCGTCGGGTTGACGTTGGAGAGGACCACGTCGGCCGTGATGACGACCCGGGCGACGTCCTTGCGGGACGGCACCTCGTACATCACGCCCTGGAGGACCTCCTCCATGATGGCGCGCAGGCCGCGCGCGCCGGTCTGGCGCAGGATCGCCTGGTCGGCGATGGCCTCCAGCGCCTCGCGCTCGAAGTCCAGCTCGACGCCGTCGAGTTCGAACAGGCGCTGGTACTGCTTGACCAGCGCGTTGCGCGGCTCGACGAGGATCTGGAGCAGGGCCTCGCGGTCGAGGTTGTGCACGGAGGTGAGCACCGGCAGCCGGCCGATGAACTCGGGGATCATGCCGAACTTGACCAGGTCCTCCGGCATGACCTCCTGGAAGTGGTCCTGCGACTCGCGCTCGCGCTTGGAGCGGATCTGCGCGCCGAAGCCGATGCCCTTGGCGCCGGCCCGGGCCTCGATGATCTTCTCCAGGCCCGCGAAGGCGCCGCCCACGATGAACAGCACGTTCGTCGTGTCGATCTGGATGAACTCCTGGTGGGGGTGTTTGCGGCCCCCCTGCGGCGGCACCGAGGCCGTGGTGCCCTCAAGGATCTTGAGCAGCGCCTGCTGGACGCCCTCGCCGCTCACGTCGCGCGTGATCGACGGGTTCTCGCTCTTGCGCGCGACCTTGTCGATCTCGTCGATGTAGATGATCCCGGTCTCGGCCTTCTTGACGTCGTAGTCGGCCGCCTGGATCAGCTTCAGCAGGATGTTCTCGACGTCCTCGCCGACGTACCCCGCCTCGGTGAGCGCCGTGGCGTCGGCGATCGCGAACGGGACGTTCAGCATGCGGGCCAGCGTCTGGGCCAGCAGGGTCTTGCCGGAGCCCGTGGGGCCCAGCAGGAGGATGTTGGACTTCGCCAACTCGATGGCGTCCTCGCGGCTTTGGGCGCCGCCGTTCTCACCGGCCTGGACCCGCTTGTAGTGGTTGTACACCGCGACGGAGAGCGCCTTCTTGGCGGCCTCCTGGCCGACCACGTACCCCTCGAGGAACTCGTAGATCTCGCGGGGCTTGGGGAGCTCCTCCCAGCGGACCTCGCTGGTCTCGGCCAGCTCCTCCTCGATGATCTCGTTGCAGAGGTCGATGCACTCGTCGCAGATGTAGACACCGGGCCCTGCGATGAGCTTCTTGACCTGCTTCTGGCTCTTGCCGCAGAACGAGCACTTGAGCAGATCGCCGCCGTCACCGATGCGTGCCACGGTGTGCTTCCCCTTCGCCTGGGAGACTCCTGGACGCCGAGGTCCAGCGGACTCCTGGTGCTGCCTTATGTCGACGGTACCTTGCCTGGACCCCCGTCCGGGCCCCCCTTGGCACGGTTCGCGTTGACGTGAACCGTGCGGAACCATGCCAAGGGGCGGCAGACGATACAGCCTCTCGCCTCAGCTCGTCTCAGCGGAGGGAGGAGTTGTCCATCTTCCGGGTGGTGATGATCTGGTCGATCAGACCGTAGGAGAGCGCGTCCTCGGCCGTGAGGATCTTGTCGCGCTCGATGTCCTCGCGGATCTTGTCGATCTCCTGGGTGGAGTGCTTGGCCAGCATCTCCTCCAGCTGCGTACGCATCCGCAGGATCTCGTTGGCGGCGATCTCCAGGTCGGAGACCTGGCCGCGGCCGGTCTCGCTGTAGGGCTGGTGGATCAGCACGCGGGCGTTGGGCAGCGCCATGCGCTTGCCCGGGGTGCCGGCGGCGAGCAGGACGGCGGCGGCGGAGGCCGCCTGGCCCATGCAGACCGTCTGGATGTCCGGCTTCACGTACTGCATCGTGTCGTAGATGGCCGTGAGGGCCGTGAACGAGCCACCGGGGCTGTTGATGTAGACCGAGATGTCCCGGTCGGGGTCCATCGACTCCAGGCACAGCAGCTGCGCCATGACGTCGTTGGCGGAGGCGTCGTCGATCTGGACGCCGAGGAAGATCACCCGCTCCTCGAAGAGCTTGGCGTACGGGTCGTACTCGCGCACGCCCTGGGAGGTGCGCTCGACGAAGCGGGGGATGACGTAGCGGGACTCGGCCGTGGGGCCGGTGTACTCGGCGCGGGTGCGGTCGTACAGGCCGCTGCCGGGGATGTCGTTCACAGTGTCTCCTGGAAAGAGGCTGGGGCGGTCGGCTGGGGGCGAAAGAGGGGGCTCAGGCGCCCGTGCCGCCGCCGCCCGGCATGCCCGCGGCCGTGGCGATGACGTCGTCGATGAGGCCGTACTCCTTGGCCTCGAAGGCGTCGAACCAGCGGTCGCGGTCCGAGTCGCGGGTGATCTGCTCGACCGTCTGGCCGGTGTGCTGAGCCGTGAGCTCGGCCATGCGCTTCTTCGTGTGCAGCAGCCGCTCCGCGTGGATCTTGATGTCCGAGGCGGAGCCGGCCAGGCCGGCGGAGGGCTGGTGGATCAGGATCTCGGCGTTCGGGAGCGCGAAGCGCTTGCCGGGCGTGCCCGCGCTGAGCAGGAACTGACCCATCGAGGCCGCGAGGCCCATGGCGATGGTCACCACGTCGTTCTTGATGTACTGCATGGTGTCGTAGATCGCCATACCGGCCGTGATCGAACCGCCCGGGCTGTTGATGTACAGGTAAATGTCCTTGTCCGGGTCGGAGGCAAGGAGCAGCAGCTGTGCGGTGATCTTGTTGGCGATGTCGTCGTCGACCGGCTGGCCGAGGAAGATGATCCGCTCGCCGAGCAGCCGGTTGTAGACCTGGTCGCCGAGGCCACCACCGATGGAGGGCTCGCCGGCGGCTGAGGGCATCAGATTCGTCACGTATCCACCTGCTCGTCTTACGACGGCGCCGGGCCGTCTCACGTTTCCCTGCGGGGCTGGAGCCGTATTCGGGGACTCCACTGCCCTCGTATTCATGGACCCTAACGCGCGGGTCCCTTCGGGGAATCCCGCGAAGTGGGGTGTTCGCCGGGGGCGTAGCGCCGTGGTGACTTGTCGTCGCGGGCGGCTGCGGGTGCGGTGGGGCCGCTCGCGCCCCGCGGCGGAGCCGCATATGGACACAGCCCCGCGCCCCTGGGGCGCTGCCCCGCCGCACGACGAGGAGGGCCCCGGGGTGATCCCCAGGGCCCTCCCTACGGTCTGCGAGGTGCCGAGGGTCAGCCCTCGGTCTTCTCCTCGGCGGTGTCGGCGGCGTCGGCGGCGGCCTCGGCCGGGGCCTCCGTCTCCTCCTCCTCGTCGTCGCTCAGGTCGACGATCTCGCCGTTGGTGTCCTTGACCGTGGCCTTCTCGACCACGACGGCCAGGGCCTTGCCGCGGGCGACCTCGCCGACGAGGAGCGGGACCTGGCCCTGCTCGACGACGGCCTGGGCGAACTGGTCGGGGGACATGCCGGAGGAAGCGGCGCGGCGCATGAGGTGCTCGGTGAGCTCCTCCTGGTTGACGTTGAGCTTCTCCTGCTTGACCAGCTCGTCGAGGACGAACTGGGTCTTGATGCCCTTGACCGCGGCCTCACGGGTCTCGGTCTCGAACTCCTCCTCGGTCTTGCCCTGGATCTCCAGGTACTTCGCGAGGTCGAGGCCCATCTGGCCGAGCTGGTGGTGCTCCAGGTTGTGCTTGCGGGTGTTGACCTCGTCCTCGAGGAGCTTCTCGGGGACGGGGACCTCGACCAGCTCCAGGAGCTTGTCCAGGACGCGCTCCTGGGCCTGGGTGGCCTGGTCGTACTGCTTCATGTTCTCGAGGCGCTTGCGGCTGTCGGCCTTCAGCTCGTCGAGGGTGTCGAACTCGGAGGCGAGCTGGGCGAAGTCGTCGTCCAGCTCGGGCAGCTCACGCGCGGCGACCTGGCTGACCTTGACGGTGACCTCGGCCTCCTGGCCGGCCGCCGAGCCGCCCTTCAGCTCGGAGGTGAAGGTGGCCTCGCCGCCGGCCTCCAGGCCCTTGACGGCCTCGTCGATGCCGTCGAGCAGCTCGCCGGAGCCGATGGTGTAGGAGACGCCGCTGGCGACGCCGTCCTCCAGGACCTCGCCGCCGACCTTGGCCTCCAGGTCGATGGTGACGACGTCGCCGTCCTCGGCGGCCCGCTCGACCGGGGAGGTGGAGGCGAAGCGCTCACGGAGCTGCTCGACCGACTTCTCCACGTCCTCGTCGCTGACCTCGACCGCGTCGACCTCGACCTCGATGCCGGAGAAGTCCGGGATCTCGATCGACGGGCGGATGTCGACCTCGGCGGTGAAGTTCAGCGTCTCGCCGTCCTTCAGCTCCGTGATGTCGACCTCGGGCTGGCCCAGCGGGTCCACC
The DNA here is from genome assembly GCF_018614415.1 of Streptomyces sp. ISL-12. Taxonomy (GTDB): domain Bacteria; phylum Actinomycetota; class Actinomycetes; order Streptomycetales; family Streptomycetaceae; genus Streptomyces. Next base: position 9,938 of record NZ_JAGGOO010000078.1, on the reverse strand, counting down.
TCGGCCTCGTTGACGGCGTCGGTGTAGAACTTCGGGAGGGCGTCGTTGACGGCCTCCTCCAGCACCGCACCGCGGCCGAACCGCTGGTCGATGACGCGGGCCGGGATCTTGCCCTTGCGGAAGCCCTTCACCGTGACCTGCTGGTTGATCTTCTTGTACGCCGCGTCGAGGCTGTCCTTGAGCTCCTCGAAGGGCACCTCGACAGTGAGCCGAACCCGAGTCGGGTTCAGGGTCTCCACGGCGCTCTTCACGGTTCGGTCTCCTTGTGGCTGACTTCTTGGGTTCTGCCGGAGCCAGAGCGGCCCGGCCGATGTTCGCCGCCCGGGAGACTGCACAGGATGAGACACACGGGCGTGCAGCTTGCATAGTAACGGCAGCGGGTACACGGCCCAAAAGGCGATCATGTCGATCGCGGCACGATCATGCGAGGTGATCGGCCGGACGGCCGGTGGACGGCCGGTGGACGGCCTCGTGGCGACCGGCGGACAGCCATGAATGGCAGCCGGACGGCTCTCGGACGTCCGGACGGACGGCCGGTGGATGGTCGGGGTGGCGGGATTTGAACCCACGGCCTTCCGCTCCCAAAGCGGACGCGCTACCAAGCTGCGCCACACCCCGTCTGGTGCGACACGTAGGGTACATGCCGACGGCCTCTCGGACCCGCGCATTCCACGGGCTGCCGTGAAGGCCGGGTGGTGACGGCGACGGGGTGTGCGGCGAAGGGGGACGACCCGCTACGATGCCTTCAGTGCCGCGGCCGGTGATCCGCGGCGCGCGCTGTGCGGGCGTAGCTCAATGGTAGAGCCCCAGTCTTCCAAACTGGCTACGCGGGTTCGATTCCCGTCGCCCGCTCCACAGGACTCGGGGCCAGGTCGGAGGATCATTCCTCCGGCCTGGCCCCGGTCGTATCCCGGGCACCGTCCGGTCCCGGGCGTCGCGAGTGATCCAGCTTGTGCCGATGCGGCCTCTCCCGTCTCCGCGGATACCGCCGAACGAACTCCGGCCCGGCCGTCACTGGTACGCGACGGCAGTCGCGATCACCGTCGCGCTGATCGCGCTGGGCGCGGCCATCGGTGTGTCCGAGGAGGCGTGTGCCCTCACCGGTCCGGGCGACCCCGCTCTCACCGGTCCGGGGATCGACGTGTTCCTCACCCGCGGCCAGACCCGGAACGCGCTCTACGACATCGACGTGTCGCCGGCGGGTGAGTACGAGGGTCGCCTGCACCTCCGAAGGGCCGTCCCGGTACGCCGTCGGGGACCCCGCAGGCGACTGCTCGCCGAGCGTTACGGCTCCGGCGGCAGCCACCCCGCGCAGCACGCCCCGAGCGGCGGCGCACCCCGGCTTCCGTGAACCGGGACCCTGGTGGTGTCAGAAGCTGATCGAGTTGATCGTCTCCGCTATCGAGTTCATAAAGCGGTTGATCGACGGCGCCATGCCGGTGGAGGCGAGGAAGAAGCCGAAGAGCACCGCGACGATCGCGGGGCCGGCCTTGAGGGATCCCCCGCGGATGAGCACCACCAGGATGATCGCCAACAGCAGCACCACAGACAGTGAAATGGCCACAACTGATCACACCCTAGGTCGGTCCGCTCTCCCGGCCCGGGAGTACGATCTCGCGCACCCCCGCCAGGAACCATCGTGCCACCAACCCGGCCACCTCATGCGGCCGGTGACGCAACGTCTGGCCGGCGCCTCACGGGTCCGCCGGGCACCATGACGCCTCCGGCACCCCGACACCCGTGGTCCGCACAGTAATGCGAAGGAGCGCTCGGGGAGAAAGTCCGACCGGTTCGCCTCAACTTCCCCACCATGCGTTCGCAGGCATTTCGAATTGTTGCGGCGGGCACATCGAGCTGTCGTCAAGTGCCCGATTCCTCGCCCCCCTTGTCATGATGATTCGGGACAAGGGGGGCGAGGGCGGGCGGGTGGCCTCCGCTCGGGGTGTGGTGGATCGTTGCGCGTCACGGCCTTTTGGCGGCTCATATGCGGGAATGGCACAGGAATGGCACCGGGCGTTTTACGGAGCCCCACAGACAACGCTAGGGTGCCTCGAATGTTTCACGCTGCCCCGTCCCCGCACGGCGACCGCAGGACGCCGCCCCCTCCCGGCAAACAGCGCGACGCGTTCTTCGACAACGCCAAGTACCTGGCGATCGTGCTGGTCGCCATGGGCCACTCCTGGGAGCCGCTCAAGGGCGACAGCCGCGTCCTGGAGGGCCTGTACCAGGTGGTGTACGCCTTCCACATGCCGGCGTTCATCATCATCTCCGGCTTCTTCTCCCGCAGCTTCGACATGCGCCCGGACCGGCTGCGGCGGCTGATCACCGGGGTCGTCGTGCCGTACGTCCTCTTCGAGACGGCGTACTCGCTCTTCAACCGCTACGCCGGCGACACGCCGGACCAGGAGATCAGCCTCCTGGACCCCTGGTACCTGACGTGGTTCCTGATCGCGCTGTTCGTGTGGCGGCTGACCACGCCGGTCTGGAAGCTGATCCGGTACCCGCTGCCCGTCGCCCTGGTCATCGCCGCGCTGGCGTCCGTCTCGCCGGAGATCGGCGACGACCTCGACCTCCAGCGGGTGCTGCAGTTCCTGCCGTTCTTCGTGCTGGGGCTGCGGATGCAGGCCGAGCACTTCCAGTGGGTGCGCCGCCGGTGGGTGCGGATCGCGTCGGTGCCGGTGTTCGCGGCGGCCGTGGTGGCCGGCTGGTGGGCGGTGCCGCGCATGGACACCGCCTGGTTCTACCACCGTGACTCCGCCCAGGAACTGGGCGCGCCCTGGTGGACCGGGCCGGTCATGACGCTGGCGCTGTTCGGCTGCTCGCTGCTGCTGACCGCCTGCTTCTTCGCCTGGGTGCCGCGCCGGCACCTGTGGTGCACGGCCCTGGGCGCGGGCACGCTCTACGGCTACCTGCTGCACGGCTTCGTGATCAAGGGCGCCGACTCCCTGGGCCTGTTCGACCCCGCCTGGCTGCACGCGCCGCTCGGGGAGGTCTTCGTGACCGTCCTGGCCGCGGCGGCCGTCACGCTGCTGTGCACCGCTCCGGTGCGGCGGGTCTTCCGGTTCGCGACGGAGCCGACGATGGCGTGGGCCTTCCGGCCGGACGCGGCCCAGGCGGCCCGTGAGCGCGAGCGGGCGGAGCCGAGCCGGGCGCGGGGCGAGGACAGCCGGGAGAAGGTCTCCGCCTAGCGGAACACCGTCAGCGGAACGCCGTCAGCGGTCCGCCGTCGACCGGCCGCCGCCGGCGGGCCGCCGTTCGCTCAGCCCGGCAGACCGAGGAGTGCGCGCATCCGCGTGTACTTCTCGGTCAGCCGTGCGCGGGTCGCCTCGTCGAGGAGCGCGAGCCGGGCCGGGTCGGCGTTGTGCGCGAGGTCGGCCTCCTTGACCAGCAGCGCGCCGGGGGTGGCGCGGATGCGGGCGGCGTACGCCTCGGGGGGCTCCCCCGCCCGCTTGGTGACCGCGAGCACGATGTCCTTGGTACGGCGGCTCAGCGGGGCCTCGGCCAGCCAGGTGCCCGGCAGGGCGTCGTCCTCGACGGCGTCGTGCAGCCAGGCCGCCGCGATCTGCTCCTCGTCGCCGCCCCGGCGCCGTACGCCCTCGGCGACGGCGGCCAGGTGCTCGGCGTACGGGCGGCCCGCCTTGTCGGTCCGGCCCGCGTGGGCGGCGCGGGCGGTGGCCTCGACGGCGGCCAGGGACAGGACGGGTGCGCTCATGTCAGGCGTCCGCGGCCTGGGACAGTGCCTGGGCCGTGGTCGGTCCCTCCCGGCAGATCAGCAGGAGGGCCCGGTCGTCGTTGACGTCCTTCGCGACGGCCTCGATCAGGTGCCAGGCGGCGCCGTGGAAACCGCCGGCGACATAGCGGTCGGCCTCGCCGGTGAGGCGGTCGATGCCCTCGACGATGTCGCGCTCGGAGGTCTCCACCAGGCCGTCCGTGAACAGCATCAGCACGTCGCCGGGGCGCAGCGAGCCCTTCACGGGGTCGAACTGGGCGCCGTCGTACACGCCCAGCAGCGGCCCCTCCGCCGCCTTCTCCTCCCAGCGGCCGGTGCCGGCGCTGAGCTGGAGGCCCGGCGGGTGCCCGGCGGTGTACAGCTCGTAGTCGCCGGAGTCGAGGTCCAGGACGAGGTGGGTGGAGGTGGCGAAGCCCTCGTCCCAGTCCTGGCGGAGCAGGTAGCCGTTGGCGGCGGGCAGGAAGGCGTGCGGGGGCAGGCTGCCCAGCAGGCCGCCGAAGGCGCCGGAGAGCAGCAGGGCGCGGGAGCCGGCGTCCATGCCCTTGCCGGAGACGTCGGTGAGGACGACCTCCAGGGTCCGGCCGCCGTTGGTGCGGGCGGCGACCACGAAGTCGCCGGAGAAGGACTGGCCGCCGGCCGGGCGCAGCGCCATCTCGCGGTGCCAGCCCGGGGGCAGCTTGGGCAGCTTGCTCTGCACCCGGATGCGTTCGCGCAGGTCGAAGAGCATGGTGCCGCCGCGCCGCCAGGGCACGCCGACCCGGCTGCGGAACTGGGCGATCAGCAGGCCGACGAACCCGCAGGCGGCGACGACCAGGACCACGCCCGGGGTGACCCGGGAGGGGCCCTCGGTGTACGGGCCGAGCCGGACGGACTCCACGATCAGCGCGGTGGCCGCCGCCGCGTACAGGCCGAGCAGGCTGGAGGGGCGCAGCAGCAGGCCGCCGGCGACGATCGGCAGGACCAGCGCGGCCGGGGAGACCCACACGGAGTTGACCATGGTGGTGACCGCGATGACGGGCACGGTGAGCAGCAGCCCGGCCAGCGCGATCCAGTCCGAGCCGTCGCCGCGGAAGTAGTCGACGGCGGATTTGCGCAGCGCGACGCGGGCCCGGTGCCACTGCTTCTTCAACCGGGCCGGGAACGTGTCGGCTTCCGCGCGCCGCTGTCGTCCTGCTGCCATCAGTTCGGGACCCTATCCATCGGAGCGGGCGCTTGGCACGGGAGGTACCACTTGTCCCCCGTCCGAGGCCGGAGTTCACAGTGAACTGCAAGCGGGGCCGTCGTGTGGGCCACCGGGAGAAATTTCCCTGGCTCACCCCGCATCGTCCCTGATAGGCATGGTCCATGAGCATGGACAGCACGGAGCGGACGACGACCCTGCGGGTATTGCGGCAGGACGAATGGGACAGGTGGTACAACACCCTGCTGCGTGCCTTCGGCGGGGTGCCGGAGGCGCCCGAGGAGCGGGCGCTGTACAACTCCCTGACCGAGGCCGACCGTTCGCTCGGTGTCTGGGAGGGGGACGAGTGCGTCGGGACGGCGGGGGCGTTCGGTTTCCGGATGAGCGTGCCGGGCGGCGCGCTGGTGCCGACCGCGGGGGTCACGATGGTCGGCGTCGCCGCGACGCACCGGCGCCGGGGCGTGCTGACGTCGATGATGCGCCGGCAGCTGGACGACATACGTTCCTGGGGCGAGCCGCTGGCGGTGCTGACGGCGTCCGAGCCCGCGATCTACGGCCGGTTCGGCTACGGCGCGGCGACCGTCCAGGTCAGCGCGGAGATCGACACCAGTCACGTACGGCTGTCCGTCCCGGCCGGGACGGATGACGTACGGCTGCGGTACGCGGAGCCCGCGGACGTCCTCGACGCGTGCGAGGCGGTGTACGCCCGGCTGGTGCCGGGGCGGCCGGGGATGCTGGCCCGGCAGCCGGGGTGGGAGCGGCTGGGGCTGCTGGACCCGGAGAGCGGGCGGGACGGGGCGTCGCCGCTGCAGTGCGTGGTCGCGTCCCGGGACGGCGAGGTCACGGGGTACGCGCGGTTCCGGGTGCGGCCGGGGTGGGGGAAGGCCGGGCACGAGGGCACGGTGGTCCTGGCCGACCTGGAGGGGCTCGACCCGGCGACCCGGGCGGCGCTGTGGCGGTTCCTGTTCGACATCGACCTGACGACGACGCTCAGCGTGCGGGGCCGGCCGGCCGACGACGGGTGGCAGTACCAGGTCTCCGACATACGGCGGTGCCTGCCGCAGCTGCGGGACATGCTGTACGTACGGCTGGTGGACGTGGGAGCCGCGCTGGAGGCGCGGACGTACCGGACGCCGGTGGACGTGGTCTTCGAGGTCGAGGACGCCTTCTGCCCGTGGAACGCGGGGCGCTGGCGGCTGGCGGGCAACGAGAAGGGGGCGTCCTGCACCCGGACGTCCGATCCGGCGGACCTCGCCCTGTCCGTGCGGGACCTGGGCTCGGCCTATCTCGGCGGTGTGTCGCTGACCGCGCTGGGCCTGGCCGGGCGGGTGCGGGAGCTGCGGCCGGGGGCCCTGGCGGAGGCGTCGCTGGGCTTCTCCTCCGATGTCGCTCCGTGGCTGCCGCACGGCTTCTGAGCGCGGAGCGTCACCGGGCCGGGGGCCGCGGGTCAGGGGCGCTGGCAGGCCGGGCACCAGAAGAGGTTGCGGGCGGCGAGGTCGGCGGTGCGGATCTCGCCGCCGCAGATGTGGCAGGGCCGGTTCGCCCGGCGGTAGACGTAGACCTCGCCGCCGTGGTCGTCGACGCGGGGCGGGCGGCCCATCGCCTCCGGGGTGTGCTCGGGGCGGACCGTGTCGATGCGGTTGTTGCGGACGCCCTCGCGCATCAGGCCGACGAGGTCGTGCCAGAGCGCGTCCCAGAGGGCGGGGCCGATGTCCCGGCCCGGGCGGTACGGGTCGACGCCGTGCCGGAAGAGGACCTCGGCGCGGTACACGTTGCCGACGCCGGCGATGACCTTCTGGTCCATGAGCAGCGCGGCGATCGTCGTACGGCTGCGGGAGATCCGGGCGTAGGCGGCGGCCGGGTCGGCGTCCGCGCGCAGCGGGTCGGGGCCGAGGCGGTCGTGTATCGCCTGCTTCTCGGCGGGGGTGATCAGCGCGCAGGCGGTGGGGCCGCGCAGGTCGACGTGGGCGGTGTCGTTCAGCAGGCGCAACCGCACGGTGTCCGTGGGCGGGGGCGCGGGGGCCGGGCCGAAGGTGACCTTGCCGAAGAGGCCGAGGTGGATGTGGACCCAGTCGCTGTCGCGGAAACCGAGGAAGAGGTGCTTGCCGTGCGCCTCGGTGGCGGTCAGCTCCGCGCCGTCGAGGAGGGCCGCGGCGTCGGAGAACTTGCCCTGGGGGCTGGTCACCCGGACGGCCCGGCCGGCGAAGGCGGCGTCGTAGTCCTGGGCCAGCCGGTGGATCGTGTGCCCTTCTGGCACCTGCTGTCGTCCTTTTCCTCACGTCCCGCCCTGCCGTGTCCTGCGGCGGGGCGGGTACGGGCCTGCCGGTCTACTGCTGCGGGTGGTGGGCCGGGATCGGCGGGAGGTCCCCGGTCGTCTCGTACCCGGCGAGCATCTCGATGCGGCGGCTGTGCCGCTCGTCACCCGAGAAGGGGGTGTTGAGGAAGGTCTCGACGAACTTCGTCGCCTCCTCCTGGGAGTGCATGCGGGAGCCGACCGCGACGACGTTGGCGTCGTTGTGCTGACGGCCGAGCGAGGCCGTCTCCTCGCTCCAGGCCAGTGCGGCGCGTACGCCCTTGACCTTGTTGGCGGCGATCTGCTCGCCGTTGCCGCTGCCGCCGATGACGACGCCGAGGGCGCCCTCGTCCGCGGCCGTCCGCTCGGCGGCGCGGAGGCAGAAGGGCGGGTAGTCGTCCTGGGCGTCGTAGATGTGGGGCCCGCAGTCGACGGGCTCGTGGCCCGCGGCCTTCAGCCACTCGACGAGGTGGTTCTTGAGTTCGTAGCCCGCATGGTCGGAGCCGAGATACACGCGCATGCGTCGAGTGTGACACGCGGGGCAGGGGGAGGCGGCGTCGGGTGGCACGTGCGGAAAAGTGAACAGGGCCACAGAAGCGACAGAGAATCTTTGCATAACGTATCGGAATCAAAGGTTCAGGAAATTGACAGCCTCGGTTTCACTGGTCCGACTATGACCTCTCAGCCGACTCGTACCGAAGCCGCGCCCGGCCCCGAGGCCGGCGCCGCGTCCGGGACCGGGCTCAAGCCCGGCCTCAAGAACCGCCATCTGACCATGATCGCCATCGGCGGTGTCATCGGCGCCGGCCTGTTCGTGGGCTCCGGCACCGGTATCGCCGCCGCCGGTCCCGGCATCCTGCTGTCGTACGCGCTCGTCGGCACGCTGGTGGTGCTGGTGATGCGGATGCTGGGCGAGATGTCCGTGGCCAATCCGACCTCCGGTTCGTTCTCCGCGCACGCCGACCGGGCGCTGGGGCGGTGGGCCGGTTTCTCCATCGGCTGGCTGTACTGGTTCTTCTGGGTGGTGGTGCTGGCGGTCGAGGCGACCGCCGGGGCGTCGATCCTGGAGGAGTGGGTCCCGGCCGTGCCCCAGTGGGGGTGGGCGCTGATCGTGATGATCGTGCTGACCGCCACCAACCTCGTCTCCGTCGGCTCCTACGGGGAGTTCGAGTTCTGGTTCGCCGGGATCAAGGTCGTCGCCATCGCGGCGTTCATCGTCGTCGGCGGGCTGGCCGTGTTCGGCGTGCTGCCCGGGGCCGACACCGATCAGGCGGGGCTGTCCAACCTGACGGAGCACGGCGGCTTCCTGCCCAACGGGCCCGGCGCCATCCTCACCGGCGTCCTGCTCGTCGTCTTCTCGTTCATGGGCAGTGAGATCCCGACGCTGGCGGCCGGCGAGTCCGACGATCCGCAGCGGGCGGTGGCCAAGGCGACCAACAGCGTCATCTGGCGGATCGCCGTCTTCTACCTGGGGTCGATCCTCGTGGTGGTGTCCCTGCTCCCCTGGGACAGCGCGTCGATCACCGAGGAGGGCTCCTACGTCGCCGCGCTGGACTCGCTGGGCATCCCGCACGCCGGGCAGATCATGAACGTCATCGTGCTGTCCGCCGTACTGTCCTGCCTCAACTCGGGGCTCTACACCGCGTCCCGGATGGCCTTCTCGCTGGGTGAGCGCGGGGACGCGCCGCGGTCGTTCGCGCGGACCACCCCGGGCGGGGTGCCGCGGACGGCGATCCTCACCTCGGTGGCGTTCGGCTTCCTCGCCGTCTTCTTCAACTACAAGTGGCCCGACTCCGTCTTCCTCTTCCTCGTCAACTCCTCGGGCGCGGTGGCCCTGTTCGTCTGGCTGGTGATCTGCTTCTCGCAGCTGCGGATGCGGCGGATCATCGAGGCGGAGGCGCCGGAGAAGCTGGTCGTGCGGATGTGGCTGTACCCGTATCTGACCTGGGCGACGGCGGCGCTGATCGTCTTCGTGCTGGGCTACATGCTGACCGACACCGAGCACGACGGACGGACGACGATCCTGCTGTCGCTGCTGGTGGCGGCGGTGGTGCTGGTGGTCGCGCTGGTCCGGGAACGGGTCGGGCGCGGGCGCGAGCGCGAGCACGGGGTCAGAGCAGAGTGAAGCCGGCCTCGACCTTCTCGTAGACCTTCAGGGCGTCCTCCTCGGTCTTGGGCTGGTACCAGGTGTTGACCTGGTACGCCGTGCCGTCGGCGGTGAAGCCGGGCAGCCGGGCGTGCCAGGGGACGTCCTTGAGGGTGAAGGTGTACTCCCGGATCACCGCCGGGTGTTCGCGGAACGTCGTCTCCGCCGGGCGGATCTTGCGGTAGTTCTCGCCCTGGTGGGCGTTGCGCTCGGAGGTCTGCCAGGTCTCCAGCAGGTCGCCGGGCGAGGGCGGACTTGGCGACCAGTTCCTGCCGTCCGTCCGGCGCGGTGTAGTGCGCCTCCGAGCCCGTCCTCACATCCCGCCGCCGGCCGCCGGGCGGCGCCCAGGCGAAGCCGCCGGCCTCCGCTCGCGCGCCGGGCGGCGGGCTGGGCGGGCGGGAGGTGCCTTCGGCGGTGGGAGTGGAGGCGGTGGACGCGGTGACTCCCGCGTGGCTGCCCTCGCCGCTCTTGCCGGCCCGGCCGCCCTCGCCGCCGGTGTCCGTCACCAGGACGGCCGCTGTGACGGCGCCGGTGGTGGCCGCTGCCGCGGTGGTGGTGAGGAGGGCGGTGCGGCGGCGGGGGTGGGGGC
>NZ_JAGGOO010000077.1 GCF_018614415.1 Streptomyces sp. ISL-12 | reverse complement strand
GGTACGGGCCCTGGCCTGTGTGCGCTACTGCTGGGTCCAGCCGGGCGGTACGGTGCCCTGCTGAGGGTTCTGGGGAGGCTGCTGCCAGCCCTGGCCCGGCGCGGGGTGCTGCTGCTGGGGAGGCTGCTGCCAGCCCTGGCCCGGCGCGGGGTGCTGCTGCTGGGGAGGCTGCTGCCAGCCCTGCCCCGGCTGGGGGGTACCACCGGGATGGGGGTACGGCTGCTGCTGCGGCCCGGGCGCGTACCCCTGCTGGGGCTGCTGCGGGTACTGCATGTTCGGGTTGCCGAAACCCTGCTGGGTCCGGGCGATGTCCTCGGCGATGAGGGCGGCGAGATCGAAGTACGCCTCACGGGTCTTGGGACGCATCATCTCCAGGTCGACCTCCGCGCCGGCGGCGAGGTGCTCGTCGAAGGGCACCACGACGACACCGCGGCAGCGGGTCTCGAAGTGCGCGACGATGTCCTCCACCTTGATCATCTTGCCTGTCTCGCGGACACCGGAGATCACGGTGATCGACCGCTGGACGAGATCGGCGAACCCGTTCGCGGACAGCCAGTCCAGGGTGGTCGACGCGCTGCTCGCACCGTCCACCGACGGGGTGGAGATGATGATCAACTGGTCGGCGAGGTCGAGGACCCCACGCATCGCGCTGTAGAGCAGACCGGTTCCCGAGTCGGTGAGGATGATCGGGTACTGCCTGCCCAGCATGTCGAGCGCGGCCCGGTAGTCCTGGTCGTTGAACGTGGTCGACACCGCCGGGTCCACGTCATTGGCGATGATCTCGAGACCCGACGGCGCCTGCGAGGTGAAGCGGCGGATGTCCATGTAGCTGTGCAGCTGCGGGATCGCCTGTACCAGGTCGCGGATGGTGGCACCCGTCTCGCGCCGGACCCGTCGCCCCAGCGTGCCGGCGTCGGGGTTGGCGTCGATCGCCAGGATCTTGTCCTGCCGCTCGGAGGCGAGGGTCGCGCCCAGAGCCATCGTCGTCGTGGTCTTGCCGACACCGCCCTTGAGGCTGATCACCGCGATGCGGTAGCAGGACATCACCGGCGTACGGATCAGCCCGAGCTTGCGCTGCCGCTCCGCTTCCTCCTTCTTGGCACCGAACTTGAAGCGGGACGGGCCCGCGTTGTTCTTGCGCGCCTTGGGCTGGTTGCGCAGCAGTCGGTCGGAGGTGAGCTCCACGGCGGCGTTGTAGCCGAGCGGGGTACCGGGCGCGGCCTGCTGCGGGTGGGCCCCAGGCCCCCCGGGCTGCGGGCCGGGCGGAGCGCTCCAGCCCTGGTTGCCGTAGGCGGCGGGCTGCTGTTGCGGCTGCTGTTGCGGCTGCGGCTGCGGTTGGGGCTGTTGCTGGGGTGCGGGCTGGGGCGGCTGGCCCGGCTGCGGGTAGCCGTAACCCGGCTGCTGGGGCGGATAACCGTAACCGGGCGGTACGGGCGGCTGAGGAGCCTGCTGCGGGTAGCCGTACCCGTCGGCCTGCGGCTGGGGCGGGTGAGGAGGATCCGCCGGTGCGGGCTGCCCGGCCGCCGCCGCGGGGTACGCGGGCTGCGGGGGCGGGCCGAACGCCCCTTGCGGAGGCACCTGGTGACCGGGCTGCCCGGGCATCGGCTGGCCGGGAACCTGGGGGTAGCCGGGGCCGGCCGCCTGCGGGTCCGGCTGCTGCGGTACGCCCTGGCCGGGGTGCGCGGGCGCGAATCCCTGCGGCAGCGGCGGCAGCGGCTGGCCGGGCGGGGCAGGCACGGGGGCCTGCCCGGGGGGCTGTTGTGGCTGCGGCTGCTGTCCCTGGGCCGCGGGCATCGGCCCGGGAGCGGCGGGCGCAGGTCCCGGCGCGACGGGCGGGGTGCCGGGCGCGGGCGGCGGAGGGCCGGGTACGACGGGGGCGGCGTCGGCGGCGTCGGCGGCGTCGGCGGCGGCCGGCGGGGCCGCGGGTACGGCGGGAGGCGGTCCGGCGGCGGGCACCTGACCCGCGTCCGCCTCCGGACCCGCTTCCACCGCCGGTGCGGCCCCGGCGTCCGGGTCGGACTCGGGTTCGGAGGGACCGGCGGACTCCGCCGCGTCGCTCCGGGGCTCCTCCGGCTCCGCCTCCTCCACGTGGTCGTCGGCACCGCCGAACAGCCGCGCCGCCTCCGCGTCGGCCGCGGCGTGGTTGAGTTCGGCCTCCGTCGGCACGGGCGCGGCCGGCTGTTCCGGAACGGGCGGCGCGGGCACTCCCGGCGCGGGAGCGGCGTTCGGGGAGGGCGCGCCGGCGCCGTCCTGGTCGACCGGCCGCAGTACGGGGAAACCAGGGGCCGCCGGCTGCTGCGCGGGCGGCTGGGGGGCCGGGTAGCCGCCCGACGTGTTCTGACCCGGCTGGGGCGTACCGGGCCCGTTCTGCTGGGGGTAGCCGTACCCGCCGGGCGCGGACTGCTGCGGGAACCCGTAGCCGCCCGTGGAGGCACCCGGCTGAGCGGCGTCAGGGGCGCCTTGAGCCTGGGCGGGCTGCTGTTGCCGCGCGGGTTGGTGCGGGGCGCCCGGGGCCTGCGGCTGCGCCGGCCGCGCGCCCTGAGGCGCCGGACCGCCCGGCGGACCGTTGGGCGGCCCGACCGGCGGCCCGGCCGAGGGCGGCGGTGGAGTGGGTGCGGACGGCCGCTGCGCTTCGGCGGGCGACCCGCTCTGCGTACTCTGTGCGTACCAGGCAGGAGGCGTGTAGACGATTTCGAACTCGCCGGTGAGATCCACGTCGTGATCGTCCCCGTCCGAGGAAGGGCTGCCGCCGTTGTACTCGGACCGATCCCTGTTCACTGCTTGCCTCCTGGTCAGCCACTGCTGCTGAGCTGGTCGTCGTCTCGGCCGGGCGGACCGAGTGGCGAGTCCCACGCGACTGCGATCGTCACCGCACCACCAGAAGCCTAATCACTCGGATGGCGGGACGGAAAAGCCCCCACGGGCGCCGAGGGAGATGCCTCGTGGGGGCGGCCGTTCCCACCGCCCTCGCGGACGACGACGCGTCAATCCATCCGGCGTGCCGCGCCGAGCAGGCCCGTCTCCGCATCAGTGGGTTCGGTCATGACGAACTTGTGGTGCTTGCGAGTGCACCACAGGGCCACGCCGTCGTGAAGGTTCGGGAGGTGTTCGAGGTGCTCGCTGGAGACGCCCAGGGTGTCACGTACGACCTCGGTCTCGTAAGGGGAGATGCGCTGGATACCGACGAGGTGGGCCTGGGCCAGCCAGCGCGGCGCGTGCTCGCTGACGAAGGGAAGCACCGTCACCACGGCCTGCCACGGCGCGGTGTTGACCCGTCCCCGCGGCGGACGGATGCCGCAGTCCCGGATCAGCACCACAGGACTCGACACGGAGGGCCCCTGCGCGGGCACCCGGCCCACCGGATAGACCGTCATGCACTGCTGCCCGCCGCCCGCTGCCTGGGCGAGCTGCTGCCAGGCCTGCGGGCGGCCCGTCTCGACCCCCACGCGCGCACCCGTCGCGGCGGCGCGCAACGCCAGCACCTGGGCGAGCCACAGACCGCCCACCAGTACGACGTCGAAGGCGGTCGGCCGGGACAGCCCGAGCACCGCCGGCTGTCCGTCCTGGTCCTTGCCGATCAGTACGCCGTCGTCACCGATCGGCATGCTGATCGCCGCCAGTTCCTCGGCGGTGACGACATGGCGGTTGCGGCGCGGACCGCGCAGCCCGAAACCCGGGCTGACGATGCGGCGCTGCTGCTGCGGTGTCTGCGGCTGCCGGATGATGGGGATCATGCCGGTGTCGGTCGGCGAGGCCACGTGCGCGGGCGTGCGCACCGGGGCGGCCTGGTTCTGCCGGCCGGGAGGCATGGTCGACGCGGGGTGGGACATCAGCTCGTACCTCCGAGCGGCAGAGTGGCGAGGGCTCCGGGAACCTGTTCCCGGTCGAGACGGACGAGGCCGACCTTCGCGGCGCTCGCGGCCCGTTCCAACTCGCGTCCCACCTGACCGAGTTCGTCGTCACCGCGGGCGGTGATCCGGACGTGCCCGGTGAGCGCGACACCCCGGTTGCCGGCCTTGCTCAGGGTCATGCTGAACGTCGTGGCGAGCACCGGCAGCGAGGTGAACTGCGTGACCAGCTGGGGCAGCGCCACACCGCCGTTCCCCAACTGGGGCCAGCGGGAGACCCAGTACGTCGTGTGCCAGCGGTCGTCGACCCGCCAGGTCCGCACCGACTCGACCGTACGCCGCTGGGACGACCGTCCGTCCTGCGCGTGCTGCGCGTTGACCCGGGGGTTGAGGCAGCTGGAGGTCGCCAGCGCCTGGAGCAGTTCGGTCTCGTCCAGGATCGTCGCCTTGAAGCCGGCCCCGGCCAGTCTGCTCGCCAGCTGGTCCGCCACGCGCAGCAGGGCACGCTGGGCCCCCGGGACGCCGTCCCCGCGGGCCTGCACCGCCTCCGGGCACAGCTCCGGGTCGAGCTTGAGGGCGACCCAGGTCAACCGGAGCGCGGGAGAACCGGTCTGCGCCTGAAGGGGACCGTACGACCGGGCGGCGAGCGACTGCGCGGGCAGATGCGGCGCGGGAGCCGGCTGGGTGTGCTGCACGACCTGGGCGGAGGCGAGACGGATACCGTCGACCTCCAGGGCCTCCTGGATCAGCCGCAGCGGCAACTGCCGTCCGGCCGCCTCCGGGCGCAGCGGCTGGTCCGCCGGCTGCACGAAGAGCACGGTGGTCAGGAAGGTGCCGTCACCGATCATGCCGATCGAACGGTCGTCACGGGACACGAAGTCGTACGTCCGCAGGGCGGGATCGCACTCCACGGCGGCAGCCAGCATCGGGTCCGTGCCCGGGGGGACGGGCAGCTTGGCCTCGCGGCGGCGGTGCCTGAGCGCGCGCGCCGTCTCGTACCACTCGGGCAGCGGACGGCTGCCCCGGCGCAGCACCGCCAGGAGCAGCAGCAGCGCGGCCACCACTCCGGCCGGGATCAGCAGCCAGGACACGTCGGCGACCCAGGCGGCCAGCATGATCGCTGCCGCGAGTTCCACGAGGATGAGCTGCTGCAGCCGCACCGGACCCAGGCCGCCGGGACGAGGCAGTGTGCGCGGCGACGCGGCGGCGGAAGGGGGCGGTGCGGCCGGGGCGCGTCCGCCGCTGGCCGGACCCCCCTGTCGCTGCTGTGCGCGGCGTCCGCGCCGAGTGCTCGTACCGCTGGTCATCCCCCGGACATCCCTTTCGCGAAGTGTGCGGCCGATCGTCGGCGAGAGCCTCCGCAGAGGTCCCGGCGACGGGCCAGGAGCGCCGATGGCCCCATCATCCATGCGAGTGGCTCACGGTACCCGTTGCGGAACGCGAGGCGACACAGGGGACACCGGACCCCGGCCGTCCAGCCTGTCATGGACCGGCCGTGCGCGGCGCGGTGTTGCGGGGAAGCTCTGTGAAGATGCGGGGACGGCTGTATACCTGGTGGATCACCGTTCCGCGACGCAGGGCATAGTAGGTGCCTGCGCGGGCGGAGCGGCCTTCGAGTGCGACGGGCCGTGAGCGCGAGGGGTGACGAGTCCCGCGCGGGGGCCGCGCGGCCCGAGCGTGACCGGGCACCACGAGGCACGATCGGGCACCGTGAGGCACGACCGGGCGCCACGAAGCCCGATCGGGCATCACGAAGCCCGATCGAGCACCACGAACACGGCCGGACGTCACACCACGATCGAACAACACCACACGATCGAGCATGACCAAACGGGAGATACGGGGACCATGGCAAAGCGTCAGGACGAGCTCGCCGCCTACACGTTCGCTCGCAAGCGCACCGTCGCGGCGTTCCTGGCGCCGTCACCGGGAGGCTCGGAGGAGGGCGCACCGCGCCCCGTCCGCACGGTGATGCCCAGCCTGGCGGTCGGTGTCGTACTGGTGGTGGGCTTCATCGCCTGGGGCGTGATCAAGCCGACGGCACCCCAGGGCTGGGACAAGCCGGGCGAGTACATCATCGTCGACAGCGACTCCACGACGCGCTACGTCGTCCTCAACGACGAGGCGTCCAACGGCAAGAAGACGCCGACCCTGCACCCCGTACTCAACTACGCCTCCGCCAAGCTCCTCCTCGACAAGGGCAAGGGCAGCGTCATCGAGGTCGCCGGCAAGGAGATCGACAAGAGCGACATCCCGCACGGCGCGACCCTCGGCATCCCCTACGCGCCGGACCGGCTGCCCTCCAAGGAGGACGCGGAGAAGCCGAAGACCTGGGCGGTATGCGAGCGTCCGGCTCCGGGCTCGCAGGACGCCATCGACCGCGCGGTCTTCGTGCTTGACGCCGCCGACGCCAAGTCGCTCGACGACACGGGCAAGGTCGACGCCCGTGAGGCCCTGTACGTAGTCGACTCCAAGACCGGTGCGCAGTACCTGGTCGACGGCGAGGGCAACCGCTTCCTGCTGGGCGGTGAGTCGGGCCTGAACAGCACGACCATGGAGCAGTTGCGGGCCGCCGTCATCGGCACCTCGGCCGAGCCGCAGCCGGTGAGCCAGGAGTGGCTGAGCACCCTCAACGACGGCGGGGACATCACCTTCCCGGAGGTCCCGTCCGTCGGGCAGCCGACCTCGGTCCGGGGACTCCCCGCCGAAGCCGCCACGGTGGGCCGGGTACTGCGGGCGAAGGACGCGCAGGGCGAGCAGTACTACATCGTCCTCGAGGACAAGGTCGCCGCCGTCACGCCGTTCGTCGCCGACCTGCTCAAGGCGTCGCCCGCCGCGCAGCAGGCCTACGGGACGGACAGCATCGACGACATCAGGGTCGACACCCAGACCATCATCGAGGCCAACGGCGGTGCCGCCGACAAGTTCTACGCCGACAAGGGCTGGCCCCAGTCGGTTCCGGGGCAGGCCAACCCGGCCGCGACGGCGACCGACGAGGCGTACACCACCTCGTGCAGCGTGTACAAGGGCACCATCGGCGAGGACAAGAAGCCGGAGCTGGCCGCCTGGGCCGGGACGACGTACCCGAAGAAGGCCATCGCCGATTCGCTGAGCGCCTCCGTCTCGTCCGGCTCGGGCCTGCTCTTCCAGGAGGTCACCGGTGCGGCCGGCGGTGGCGGGGCGACGTACTTGCTGACCGACACGGGCCTGCGGTACTCGTTGCCGGCGAACAACGACAGCGAGGCGTCGGACGGCGGGAGTGCCTCTTCCGCGGATTCCGCCTCGGGCGAGGCGAGCGAGACGGACAAGGCGCGCACCCGGCTCGGCTACGAGGACGTCTCCAGCCCCGCGATCGTGCCGCAGACCTGGGCGACGTTCATCCCCAAGGGGCCCACGCTGGACACGGGCAGCGCCGCGCAGCCGCAGAGCCAGTGACCGGTTCCGGCGGCTGGACCGGGCGCGGATAACGGACCGATCGCTCAAGTGTGTGAGCCGTGTAACTGATTGGTCATGTCTGTGGATGAGTGACAGGCTGACGATAGAGTGTCACCAGCGTGCAACGCTGCGAAACTTTCCGGGCCGACCGTGCAGGTTTCCCGGAACAACGACGACAACGGGGAAGGTTTCACCATGGCCGGCCAGTTCCGGGTAACAGAGGACGAACTCACCAAGCTCTCCGGTGACATCAGCACCGTCAACGGCCAGCTGCAGGGCGAGATCCGCCGCCTCAACGGAGTGATCGACCAGATCGCCGGCGGCTGGCAGGGCCAGGCGGCGCAGTCCTACCGCCAGCTGCAGGACCGCTGGAACTCGGACGCGAAGAAGATGAGCGACATCCTCGCCGACATCAAGGAAGCCGTGGACTCCACGCGGAGCAACTACTCCGCGTCGGAGGAGCAGCAGAACTCCGAGATCAGCAAGATCATGTCCGACTTCGGCTGACCGAGCCGAGCGGAACTGAGCTGTTCTTCCCGATCCTGACCGTGAGCGACCGATCCAGGTCGATCCATACCGGTCTGGGTCGGTCTCTACTGACTTTCTCTCCACGACTCTTCCTGAAAGGAAGCGACGATGTCGATTCTCGTCAATTACGCAACCATCACCAACGCGTCCACGGACGTGAAGA
Source organism: Streptomyces sp. ISL-12 (assembly GCF_018614415.1). Lineage (GTDB taxonomy): Bacteria > Actinomycetota > Actinomycetes > Streptomycetales > Streptomycetaceae > Streptomyces. The sequence continues at coordinate 46,582 of NZ_JAGGOO010000077.1, read as the reverse complement.
CGACCGCCGGTCGCATCAAGCAGCAGCTCGACGACCTCGAGGCCGCGGTCAAGCGTGTCGCCAACACCTGGGAGGGTGAGGCGCAGGAGGGCTACCAGCGCAAGCAGCGTGAGTGGGACCAGACCGCCCAGGACCTGCACGCGACCCTGCTGAAGATCTCCACGGCGCTGCAGAGCGCCGCTGACAACTACCAGGCCACGGAGAAGAGCAACGCCGCGACCTGGGGCTGAGCCCGTCACGACCCGGGGGATGTGACATGAAGCAGATCGGCCCAGCGGACGCGATGTCGTCGGCTGGGCCGAACTCTGCTTCAGGGATGTACCCCGAGGAAAGCAAGTACGCCTTGGGAGCCTGGAGATGGAGGGCCTGCACGTGAAGGTCCGGACAGCCCGTACGCGCAGCCGTGCCCGTGGGACCCGCGCACTGCGGCGGACATTCGGCGTGCTCGCGGTGACCGGCATCTGCCTGGCCTCGGCGCCACCGGCACTAGCGGACGCGACCACGCCGACACACCCCACCGACGCCGGCAGCACGGACTTCGGCCTGTCGGCCAGCACGGAGTGCGTGTTCGGCGGCGACGTCATCAAGTCCACGCCGTGGTCACTCCAGCGACTCCTCCTGGACCAGCTGTGGGGGGAGGCGACGGGCAAGGGCGTCACCGTTGCGGTGATCGACACGGGAGTCGACGACTCCAACGCGCAACTGCGCAACGCCATGGCCTCCGGCGGCAAGGACTACGTCGGCTCCACCGACGGAACCGAGGACATCGAGGGCCACGGCACCCGGGTCGCGGGCATCATCGCCGCCCGCCAGATGAAGGGCACCGGCTTCGTCGGCATCGCGCCGGACGCCAAGATCCTCTCCTTCCGCTACACCGGCGGAGAGGAGAAGGAGGGCAACTCCAAGACGATGTCGCAGGCGATCCGGGACGCGGTCGCCAAGGGCGCGGAGATCATCAACATCTCCTCGGACACCGCGGCGAAGGAAGACAACCTCGAACTGCGGTCCGCCGTCGCGGCGGCCGTGGACGCGGGCGTCCTGGTCGTGGCAGCCGCCGGCAACGACGGGGCCGACGGCAAGTCCGCCGACACCTACCCGGCCTCCTACCCGGGAGTCCTGGCGGTGGCGGCCTCCGACCGCAATGACGAGCGCGCCTACTTCTCACAGGCGGGCGAATTCGTCGACATCGCGGCACCGGGCGTCGGCATGGTCTCCACGGTGCCCAAGGGCGGCCAGTGCACCGCCGACGGAACGAGCTTCGCGGCTCCGTACGTCGCGGGCGTCGCGGCCCTCCTGAAGGAAAAGAACCCGAAGTGGAGCGCTGCCCAGATCGCCACCCGCATCGAGGAAACGGCCCAACGCCCGGGCCGCGGCCCGAACCGCTTCCTCGGCTGGGGCGTCATCGACCCGGTCGCCGCCCTCTCGGCCGACTCCACCCCGGCCACCACCCCGACCCCGGACCCACCGGTCGAGGCCGGCTCCGGCGGGGTCGTCCCCATGGCGGTGACCATGGGCGAGAGCGAGGCGGAACGGGAACGCCGGACAGCCATCTACGTGCTGGGCACGGGGTTGATCTTGGCCCTGGTGGTTGCGGGGAGCGGGGTGGCTGTGCGGGACTGGCGCAGTCGGCGGGACGACGGGGTCGGCCGGGCTGGGCGATGACCTGGCTGACCTGGCTGCCGTGGCTACCGGGCGCGCGGAAGACTTGAGAAACAGGGGAGAGGACAACGGGGTATGAGTAACGGAATGCGGGTTGATCTCAGCGCTCTGGATGAGGTGATCCGGAGGCTTTGGTCGTTGCTCGATGACATGGACAAAGCGGGGCAGACGTCTCGATACAACACGGAAATCCCGGCGAGCGCGTTCGGGAACGGTGGAGCGTTCCAGGAGGCGAAAGAGCTGTTCGACGCTCATAAGACGGCGAAGACTGACCTCGAGAGTGCGATCAGTGGACTGCACGACCTGATCGACAAGTTCGGCAGCAGTACCTCCAAGGTGAAAGACAAGTACACCGAGCAGGAGTACGCGAACAAGAATCAAATGGGTGGTGGCGAGGGCAGCTTCAAGTAATCGGTCCAGTAAGTACACATTAAGGAGGAATGCAAGTGGCCGGTGACAAAGAACTGCCCGCCCCCGTGATTGAGAGTGACGTCTGTGTTGCGGACCCAGATCGACCGCAGACGAAGACCTCGTTCATCAACTACTCCCTCAAAGAACTCAAGCAGATGCTTGAGGGAACCAATCCCGATCTGATCGAAGAGGTAGGCCGTCACTGGGGCACGGTGAACGAGCTTCTTGCCGGAGGCGAGGGAGGTGGTATCGCAGGCTTGCTCGACAAGTCGGTCGACAACGTCCTGGAGCATTGGGAAGGAGAAGCGGCGCAGGCCTTCGAGAAGGAAGCACGCAAGATCGCGCAGAGCCTTCGGAACACGGCTTGGCATGCCGATCTCAATAGTAGCCAGATGGCTGATGCGGGCGCACAGTTGCGTCGGTTCAAGACGCAGTTGGACGACATCGAAGAGCCCAGTGGATGGGCAAAGATCGGTGACGCTCTCAGCGACTGGAAGTGGGACAACGGTGAAGCAGTCGCTGGTGATCTCAAAGACCGCAAGTTGACAGCTGCGGAAGTCGCAGAGATCAATGAAGGTAAGATTGGTGCGAGTCGAGAGGCTCAGCTCAATGGCGTTGCCGTCATGGAGAACCTGGGCGCTCAGTACATGCGCGTCACACGGAATCTGAAGAACAACTCGATCAGAGACTCTGGTGACGGCCACATCGGAGAACCAAGCCGTGATGTGGAATATCCTCCGGCTGTCACAGTGCCTAGCGGAAGCGCATCACGGCCCAGTGGCTCGGGTGCAACTAGCAAGCCATGGAGCGCAGGTTCCACCAGTACCATCAAGCCCGCCCCCTCCGTGTCTGCTGACCGCACTGTCACAGGAGGTACTCAACTGCCTACGTCGAAGACGAAGGTGGACGGCATCACTCCCGGACTGTCGGGACCCAGTGCCAGTGTGACTGGGGGTTCTGTAGGCGGCAGCAGCAGCGGTAGCACCGGTGGCACTCAAGGGCTGGGCATCGCGACACCTGGCGTGGGGGTCGGAGTCGGTCGAAGCGGCGGAACCGGGCGAGGTGTTGGAATCACCGGTGGCCGCGGAAGCGTGACCGGCGGCGTGGCGGGACGTGGTGCCGGCGCCCGTGCCGGTATGGGTGGCGCGGGCACCGGAGCGGGCGCCGCGGGTCGTGCCGGTGCCGGTGCGGGCGGTCGCGGAGCTCTCGCGAAGTCCCGTGGTGGTGTAGTGGGCGCGGCCAAGGGCATCAGCGGCAAGGGAACTGGCGGAGGCGCCGGCCTGCACGGCAGCCGCGGTGGAACGCAACGCGGAGCCGCCGCAGGCGCAGGAGCGGGCGGTCTGGGCCGTAAGGGCCGTCGTCCCGAGGACGAGAACAGCACTGGTGACCGTCCGGACTATTTGGTCGAGGACGAGGAGACCTGGATCTCCGAGGAAGACCGTAATCGGAACGTACCGCGGACCATCGAATAGACGCACAGGCGAGCCGCACGCATCAGTCGTGCGGCTCGCCTGTGTTGAGGCTGGATACTCCAGCTGTGATTGAGTGAGGAGCAGGGCAATGAGTTTCAGAAAAGTCTGGTCTGCGACGGGAGTCGTGGCACTGACAGGAGCTTTGCTCCTCACTACAGCTCCAACTGCGTCCGCAGACTACATCAGAGATCGGCAGTGGGCCCTAAGCGCTTTTGCGGCGGAGGATGTTTGGGCTAAATCACAGGGAGCGGGCGTCACCGTGGCAGTAGTTGACTCTGGAGTCGATGCCACACACCCCGATCTAACTGGTCAGGTCCTGGAGGGAAAGGACTTCACCGATGGCAGGGACGCTCACGAGGATCTCGTCGGTCATGGCACTAAGATGGCGAGTATCATCGCGGGCCATGGGCACGGCTCCGGAGGTACTTCCGGCGTCATGGGGATGGCACCGAAAGCCAAAATCTTGCCTCTGCGTACCCTGCAGACACGGAAGGACAAGAACCTAGAAGAGACTTGGGGACCTGCAGTTCGGTATGCAGTAGATCAAGGCGCTAAGGTGATCAATCTGTCATTCGGTTCAGACGGTGGCAGTAAGACCACGAGTGATGGTCGTGAAGCGATCGCCTATGCGCAGGCGCATGACGTAGTAGTTGTTGCAGCGGCAGGCAATGAAGCGTCGATTGCTGTGATTGAACCAGCGGCACTGCCCGGGGTTGTATCTGTTGGGGCCGTTGATCAGGATGCCAATGTCTGGACAGACTCGAACACCGGAAAGGGACTGGCACTCACAGCACCCGGTGTCGACATCGTTGGCGCGAACAACACGATGTCCAACGGGTACGGCGTATCCAGCGGGACGTCGGAAGCTACGGCTTATGTTTCTGCCGCTGCTGCCCTAGTTCGATCCAAATTCCCCGAACTCTCCGCAGGCCAAGTAATCAACCGCCTGATCAAGTCGGCCACCTTGAAGCAACACGAGGGACTAACGGCCCCCAATGAAGAGTACGGTTACGGCATCGTCCGACCCTACTCCGCACTCACTATGGATATCCCGGTTGGTCCCAAAAATAACCCTCTCGGCCAGCTTGAGGAGGACCCTGCCGCCAGCGGGGCGTCCGAGAACGAGAATTCCTCTCAGGCCCAGGAAGGTGACTCTTTTACCAGCAAAGTCGTCGTCATCGGCGGTGGTATCGCAACAGTTGTGATCGTCTCTGTCATCGTCTTCGCGGTGGTCCGGAGCCGTCGCGGTCGTAATGGCGGAGGCCCGGGGCCCGGAGGCGGGATGCCGTCTTATGGCAGTAGCTACCAGCAGTACCCGATGGCGCCAGGCCAGTCCGCGCAGTATCCGAATCCTCACGCACAACAACCGCCTTCGCAGGATCGTTGAGCAGCTCTTCCATTGGGCGCAGCGCTCCCGCATCTGGTCTTAATCGACAATTTGCATTGGCTGATGCGGGAGAATAGTTGATGAATGGGGAAGTCAATGACGGACAGTGTGTCGTACTACGCAGATGGAGCAGGCAAAGGTCTCGCCAAAGACTTTGAGCTTCAGGCTTACGATCTGCGGGCCTATCTTAAGAAGTTCGAAAACGAGACCGGGGAAGAGGCGATCTCTGATGGCTTTGGGCTTCTTACGGAATCGGACGAGATCAGAAACGCGTATATCGAGTACTCGACGACCGCAGCTTCTGCCATGAAGGCAGTGTACGAGCATCTGGATGTCATTGCTGACGCCCTGAGGAAGGTCAGCCAAAATACCGAAGTGAATGACGGCGAGACCGCTGTGCTCTTCGGTAGGGGCTCCGGAGGTGGCGCATGAGTGGCAAGGAGTCCGGCGCAGAGGAAATCATTGAGCTCGGGCTTGAAATCGTGAACCCCGGTGGTCGGCCGGACGAGTTGAGGCAGGCCGCGAAGGCTTGGCGGCAACTCAAAGCCGATGTGGCTGGCCCGAGCGGACTGCTTAACGCCCTCGACAGAAATGTCGAGAACACAGTCGGCCACACTTGGCGCGGCGAAGCAGCGGAAGCGTTTAGAGATCATTGGCGTAAAGTCAAAGCCGCAGTTGAGGAAGGAGTCGAAGAGTACGACGACATTGCTAAGCAACTGGATGAAGTAGCCGATGAAATCGAGACCGTCAACGACGAGATTCATGCAATTTACGCCGAAATTGGTGTCTCGATCGGCGTGGGCGTGGCTCTTTCTTTTGTGAGCTTCGGCGTCGCAGGCGGTGCTGCCGCCGCCAATGTTACTCGGCTAGCTGCGCAGGCGGTCCGTATTTCAGCCCGCCTTGGTACGCTGCTCCGGCGTATCGCTACAGCAATCCGTGCGTATCAGCAGGCTGGAAAGATGACGAAGCTGGCTGCAAGCTTTTTCGTCAACTGGGCTGGCAATACCGGTGGAACGCTGCTCGGAGCCGGGCTCTCCGGTCAGGACGTCGATGGGGCAACGGTGTGGGAAGCGACTTGGCAGGGAGGGCTTGCCGCAGCCGTCGGCACCCCTTCGGGTGCCACAGCAGCTGGCAGAGTCGGCAAGTTCATGGACAACCTGGAAACTCCACCGAGTCAAGTTTCCAAGAGCCTTACCGAGAACGTATCCGGTGGGATGGTCGGTAATGTGGCCGGTGGGCTTGCTGTGGATGGCAATACGGCACTCACCACAAACGAGGATCCCGAGTGGGGTAAAAATGCTCTGATCAACGCGGCAGGTGGGGCGCTCGGGGGAGCAGTGGTCGGCGGTGCTGGACACTACCGGGATAGCATCCCCGTTTCGGAAGGTTGGGATGCGTCCCGATATGGGGAGCGTGGCCAGAATCCTGATTTTGCAATTGAGGTGCCCGCTGGTGGTGTGGGCGCCGGATTGGCGGGCGCAGGAGGAGAGCTAGCTGCGAGCGACGGGAACGACGAACAGAAAGGCACGGTCGAGCCTAAGACGTCGTTCGGCCGTAATCAGCGCAGCCTTGAGGAAGAGTTCGGATGATGACACGGTCCAGCACCCTGGTCCGCTGCTTGGTTCTGCTGGGCCTTAGTCTTGCGGCTGTGGGTGCCGCTGTTCTGATCCAGCCCTCCGCTCGGCCGCCCAGGTGGGATCTCATTACCTGCTTTACGATGGCAGCAGTAGCTGCTGGCGGTGGGATCCTCACGCTCCGCGGCCGTTCCGCTGGCGGCTCTGGTTTGGGGGGTAGATATTGGTGGGTGAGCCAACGTAACGGATGGGTCAGATTTCTGTCCTGGGCCTGGGTGGTACTCACGTTCATGGTTGCTTATGCGTCGCTGTCTTTGAGGCCCGCTGCTTGGGAGATTGTTGACGCGGGTTCGGCGATGCGTACGTCCGAGATCGAGAAAGTCATCTCCTCGGAGTACGTAAGGAGCCAGCGAACCGGGCATTACACTTCCACCGTGTTGGTGTCTGTGCCGTTTGACCGAGGGCCCCAAGTCACTGAGGTCGAATTGACCTCGAACGAAAAGCCAAAAGCGGGAGAAGAGATCTGGATACTCTATTCTCCTTCATCTCCTGACTTGGGGGTATTTGTCGGGGATCGCCAGTCGATCGATGAAATGATCGGTGGGCGGGCAGACTTTTGGACCATCTTCTTGAGCCTGGCATGTCTTGCAGCCTGCTGGTTCTTTACTCTGTTCGGTCGCTGGCGTTCTGATCCCGTGGCAGGCCTCCGTCGTTCTCTGCAACAAGGAACGCTCCATGCACTGCCCGTCTCCGTTACTGGTGTGGGGACGGCCCGCGATGAGCGGCCGGCGTCTGCGTCGGTGGCCCAGCACCCCAAGCCCTGTATCAGCCTGACGAGCGCGGAGTTCGGTGGCCTGCGCCTGTATCTGGATGACATCATCGACCCGCTCCCCTTGGTGCACCAGCTCGCGGGTGCCTGTGGCCACGTCTACTGGCGGCGGCCCACTCGGCAGCTCCCGTATGCGAATTCAGTCGGTCATGCCGTACTGCTTCTGGATGGACAGCGTTATGTGGCCGGATGGGTTGAGTCTTCGGACGCTTCAATCGATCTGCCGGTCAGCGCACGTGTCTCAACAGACCAGGAGCTCCCAGTAGTCGGCGTGCCCCGCGCCCTACACCCTGCTTCCTCAGTGGAGGCGAGTGCTAATTCCACTTTTCTGGCGGCGCTTCTACTTGGCATCGTACTTCTGAGTACCGTCTCCTTCGGGGTGAGTGACGTCGCGACGGTTGTTCTCGCCGGCGCGTCCGTAATGTCAGTTATGGTGGGGCGGAGGCGAGGGAGACTTCGCGTGCGGCGAAACCTGGAAAGTGCGACTCCCGGCTATGGCTTGAATACAGACACCCCCGCGAGGCCTGATTAATGAGTTCGCATAGAGCTAAAAGGAGTGCTACCGTAGACACTGAGAATGCTACGATTGGGATCCGTAAGGACTTGGGTTCATGACTCAATAAAGCTGCTGAAGTATCTGCCCAGCTTGGTGGAATGTGGGTTCAGTTGTGTTGCCGGTCTTGACAGTCGTTTCGAGACAAGGGACCGTTAAGGAGATCGGAGAGGCGGCCTGTGCCCAAGCGGGCGGTGTGGTCCGCTCCCACCGAGGAGTCACTCTTGGTGCAGCGGACCATCCCTGCGAGTTGGATTCCTCAACTATGGACTGTCGGTTGGGGGATAGAACTCAGCAGTGTGCTCATCGCGGCTCTTCGATGGAGTGTGGTACCGCGCCGCGGAGTGACATGACGGATCGCTCGCCCTTTGCGAAGGTCGGTCTCGGCGCGCGAGTCGCAGCCCGAGGAAAGGCGGGAGCCGGGATGGACGAGAAGGGTTGGATGTGAAGGCGGACGTCACTGCTCCTGTGGGTGCCTGTGCGCTCGATGACCCGGTGACGCGGCGTACGTATCAGCGTTCGCGTCGGCTGGCGGTGCTCAGTGTGTGCTGGCGGGTCGGTGTGTGGTTGGCCCTGGTGGTGGTGGCGACCACGGTCGAGACCGATGAGCAGTTGGTGGAGGGTCTCGCGTCGTTTCTGACGATTCCTGGAGCGTTTCTGCTCGTCGCCCCGGCGAGGCGGTTGAGGTGGACGATCTCGGTCGGACGTGTGCTGGAGTCGTACCCGTGGCAGCGCTGTCATGTTGACCCTGATGACGAGACCAGAACCGCTCAGGGGACGGCCGTGGTTCTCCGTGTGGTCGGTGATGACGGAGAGGCACTCGCAACGTCTGCCATGACCGTGAGTACGTGGCGCCTGCGCAGGCCACGGTCCAAGGCGCTGACGGGGGCGGACTGGTTCGCGGGCCGGTTGGAGCGCGGAGGAGTCCTCGCGCGCTCTGGTGGACGCGTGGTGATGTCCGCCCGGCGAGTGGACGGGAAGACGCTCAAGGTGTGACGTGGTCCTCGAAGCAGGGCGTCAGGGGCGGTGTCCCGGACGGGGGTTCGCGCGACGTGGATACTTGGGCGCGGTCGCGCCGAGGTGTACGTGCGGTGCGGTCGTGCATGCGAGTGTGAATTGACCCCGATGTCGAACGTAGGAAGGGGATGCCCTCATGGGAGGGATCGTCCTTGTGGTGGGCTTGCTCGCCCTCTGCGCCGTGGTTGCCACCGTCGTCGTCCTCGCGGTGCTGCGGCGGCGCCGTGACTCCGGTGTGGGCCCGGCCGGCCCCGGTGGCGTGCCGTATCCACAGAACATGGGCGGCTACACGGCTCCCCAGGCCGGGTACCCGTCTCCGCAAGCCCCGCACGCGGCTGGGCAGCCCCCGTACCCTGCCGCTCCTCCGCAGGGCTACCCGCAGACGCCGGGGCAGGGTCCGCAGGGCGGGAATCCGTACGTCCAGCAGCCGCCGTATCAGGGGCAGTGAAGCGAGGGGAAGGGGTCTGGGTCGGAGTGGGCCCAACTGGTGCGGGGGCACTGGCCGTTGCCAGTGGTGACGTGCTGCGGTGTCTCAAGTGGAGGGACCGCCTTCCACAGCCTTGATCCAAGAAGTGTGACGTCGGCTAGGGTGATCCCTCGAATGCATGGCTGATTCATAGCAACGGGGGTTGCCTGATGTCTGTGTGTGTTGGCTCGGCATGCCGTGCGGGGCGTCTCGGCTGGTCGGGTAGGGGGCGCCGCCATGGCCTCTGACTTCAGTCGGCTGATGAAGCAGGACTTCTCCGATCTGGAGGCCGCGGCCAAGTCGTGGCGTACGCTGTCGACGACCACGGACTCGCTCACCGACCGCCACCGCCGGCAGGTCACCGGGCCGCTGCACCAGTCCTGGAAGGGCGACGACGCCGACGCGGCGCTGTTCTATCTCGAGGACGTCGAGTCGCGGATCGGTGTGGTCGAGACGGAAGCCATGGCCATCGCCTCCGTGCTCGAGACCACCAAGTTCTGGATGGAGCAGGCCCGGACGAAGTTGCGCTCCGCGGTGCGGCGGGCGGAGCAGGACCACTTCCGCGTGGACGACGACGGCTGGGTCAGCGATCCGACGACCGATGACCTGCCGCGCCAGGACCCTGACGCGCAGGCGATCATCGCCGACCGCAGCGGTCTGCTCGGGGAGTACCGGGCGGCCATCGACGAGGCGCTGGCCGACGCGCACAAGGCCAGCAACGACGGGGCGAAGGCCCTCGGTGAGCTGAACGGTGACATCCTCACCGACCCGTTCAGCCATGACGCGGCAGCGGAGTCCGCACAGGACGCCAAGAACGCGATGAACGCGATCGGTGTGCAGCCCCCGCAGATACCGGACGACGATCCGAAGGCGGCGGCAAAGTGGTGGGACGCGCTCAGCCCTGAGGAGCGTCAGACCTACACCACGCTCTATCCGAAGGAGATCGGCGCGACCGACGGTCTGCCGACGGACGTGCGCGACGACGCGAACCGCACGGCCGTCGCCCAGGAGCTCAACGCTCTCCGGGAGGGGAATTACGCGGAGAACTTCCCGGGAGAGAGCACCGAGACGGTCAACCGACGGCTGAACAACCTCACGGTGCTCAACGACCGGCTCGAGGAGTCCGACAGCGCGCCCAAGGGGAAGGAGCTGTACCTCCTCGGTTACGACTCGAAGGACGACGGCCGGGCCATCATCGCCATGGGCAACCCGGACACCGCCGCGCACACGGGAATCCTGGTGCCGGGGACGAACACGAACATGGAGAGTGTGCCCGGGCAGGTCGCGCGCATCGGCACCCTGCAGTCGGCGGCGGAGGCCAGGTCCGACGGGGAGAGCGTGGCGATGGTCACCTGGCTCGGCTACGACGCTCCCGAGGCTTCGGCGACCGACTTCAACAGCGTGGGCGGAACGGGGCGGGCCGAGGACGCGGCTCCGGATCTCCGTCAGTTCGTGGCCGGTACGCGGGCCGCTCACGACGGGTCGCCCAGTCACACGACCGTGCTCGGGCACAGCTACGGCTCGACCGTCGTCGGCGCGGCCGCGGCGGGAGGTGCCGGCCTGGGCGCCGACGACGTCGTGGTGGTGGGCAGTCCGGGGATGACGGTGGACGAGGCGGCAGACCTCCAGATGGACCCGGAGCACGTGTGGATCGGCGGAGCCGAGGACGACCCCGTCATCAACCACCTGTCCGACTACACCCTCGGCCGTGACCCGATGCTCGGAGGCTTCGGTGGCAACAACTTCGCAGTCGACACCCACGGGCACAGCGGCTATTGGGACGAGGGCAGCGACTCCCTCGACAACCAGGGAAGGATCATCGCGGGGAAGGCGCCCGATGAGGTTCCCAAGGAGGGCGGCGACCTCCCGCCGGAGGGCTACATCGTTCCGGGACTGTAGTCCCTCACTCGGCGCGGTCATCGCTGTCTGCGCGATCCTGCTTTCGACTGGAGCCTGTGTGTCTCAGAGCGACGACGACCAGAAGAACGTTCCGCTGCCCCGCGTGGACAAGGACGCCGCGGTGAAGTGGGCGGAGGACTACACGGCGTACATGGCCCGGATCACCGATGTGGAGCTCACGCCGTCGACGGCGGAAGTGAACTTCGAAGCGTGCGTCGGGAAGGACGACGAAGTCGCCCAGGACGGTCGGTACAGCCTCTTCTACTACGTCTACTCGGACGCCCCTGTCACGGAGCACTCGCGGGTCGTGCGGACGCTCCGCCGGGAGCTGACCGGGCAGGGGTACGAGGTGACCTCGTACCGGGAGTTCCAGAGCGCCTACAAGTCGGCCGTGTTCAGCGCACGGGACAAGAAGAGTTCCTACCGGGTCATGGCCGACACCGTCGGTTCCGGCAAGGACAAGCCGCAACGGCTCTCCTTCTCCGTCCGTACGCCCTGCCTGTTGCCTCCCGGCGTGACCCAGCAGCAGTTCTGACGGCCCGAAACGAGCATCTGTCCACCGGAGAGGATCCGACATGCCCCGGACCATCGACGTCGTCCCCGCCGAGCTGCGTGCCTCCGGCGGAGCGTGCGACAGTATCGCCCGTGACCTGAAGAGCCCCGCCGACAAGGCGGTGAAGGAGGCCGGGACCGCGGGAGGCTCGCTCACCGGTTGGTCGGTCGGGGCCGCCCTGACGGAGATCGCGAACAGTTGGAAGCCCGCGCTCGACGGCCTGCACGCCCGCATCCAGGCCGGTGGCGACAACCTCCGCTCGTCCGCGGACGGGCACGAGTGGAACGACGAGCGGACCTCGCGGGACTTCGAGGGCACCGGCGGCGACACCTCGGTCCAGGCCACCCCCGGTGTGATGCCGGCGGTGCTGCGCCCGAGCGCGGGCACCCAGCACCCCGTCGGGCACCCCACCGGGCACTCCGTCGGGGACGGCCCCGGCGCCGCCCCCGACCCCCGTGCCTCCTACGGCACCAACATGCCGACGTACGACGAGACCGTCAGTACCCGTCCCACGCCGGGCACGAACGACTTCGGCTGAGTCGGGCGGTAGCCGCGCGGCAGTGCGTCGACGCGGACAGCGGCCATGACAGCCCCGGTGATGCCGATGTCATGCTCGCGTGCGGCTCTTGCCGATGACGTGGGCGAGACTCCAGGCAAGGACCGCGGCGATCACGACGCCGAGCGGGGAGAACCAGTCGACTCCGCCGCTCATCTCGTCGTTCCACCAGACCTTGGCAGGGAGGAAGGGGTCCGCTTCCATCATGTCGCCGATGGCCGCGGGCGACTGGCTCTCGGCCAGGACGAGGGGCAGGGAGTTGGTGTAGCCGAAGAAGGCGCCGAGCGCGGCGACCACGGCGCCGCACATGTGTGCGCCCGCGTTGCGGTGTCCCACCATGCCGACCAGAGCCCCGACGATCAGCGCGTTGATGGCAGCGTGGGCGATGTAGAGCGTGTTGGCCGCCGTGACCGACTGGTCCTTGTACGTGGCCAGGATCAGGCCGCTGTAGAGCAGGGACACGATGAACGACACGCACAGGGCGAGGAGGACCGCGCCCACGGGGTGCCCCGTCGTCGTCCGTGGCGGCTGTCCGTAGGCCGGTCCCTGGTAGGCCGGTCCCTGGTACGGCGGCCCTTGGTAGGGCGGGTGCTGCTGTGCCGGGTACATCGGTTGCGCAGGGTGGACCGGCGGCGTCGGTGGCTGTGGTGTGACGGGCGGTGCACCGTAGTAGGCCGGTGGCTGTCCGGGGACGGCCGGGGCTGCGGGCCCGGGGCCCGGAGGCTGTGCCGGTGGCGGGCCGAAGCCGGGCTGCTGTGGTGGAGCCGGCCAGTTCTGCGGAGCGTGCGGCGGCTGGGAGGGCGGCGGTGGGAACGGTGGCGGCTGACTCATGTTTCCCCCATGGCGTGAACGGGCGGCGGCGCCAGCAAGTTATCAGGGGCGTAGGAGCGCCGCTTCAGTACGCCCGCGTACTCCGGGCGCACGCCAGGCGGTGAACGACTCACCGAGGTCGGCGATGAAGCCCAGGACGCACAGATGGGTGCCGACGACCAGGCCGCCGAGCAGCCGGTCAGCCACTTTGTCACGCCGTCGGAAGAGGTGCGGCGTCCGTGTGAGGTCTCCGTAGCGGTCGTTGTCGGACTTCTTGCGGCTGTCGTTGGTGTCATGCCAGGACGTCACCTTGAACGTGCCGGCGTGCCGTAGAGCCACCGGGCAAGGGGAGATCGGCGGTCGCGGTGACGGCCGGCACCGTGACGTTCCCGCAGCTCCGGACACGTTCGCAGCACCTTCTCACTCACTTCGAGTCGTCGGCCGAGGCGTACCCGGAGACAGAGGAACAGCAGGAGGAACAGGCCGGGCACGATGGGCAGCACGGTGAGCAGGGACACCGGGGCGCCCACGAGCTGCAACACGAACGGAACGGCGACGAGGGCGAATGCCGATGACAAGCCGGGCCATGATGTGCTTGTGCCAGCGTGTTCCTGCTACGCCGGATGACCTGACCGAAATCCGGCGGTGCGGGCTGCTGAGTCACCCGAAGTCACTGCTCATTGCTGCCGCGGCAGTACTGGGTTCGGACGTTGCGTCCGAGCCGGTTGCGCTCGGCGGCCTTGTTCGGACCGGTGAGGGAGAAGGCGCGGGCGACGCCGAGCAGGATGCTCCGGTAGGTGTCCGCCGGGCCCACGGCGAGCCTCATAAGCTGCACCATGATCAGACGCCCTCGGCACCCTGTACGCCATAGCTGGACCTTCTGTGCTGAGGGCGCCGCCTTCCAGGGACAACTGAACCGGCGGGGCCGCGGCGATGGGGTACCGGAACCGTGCCTGGTCCCGGTCGATCGCGGCCCTCGCCGTCGAGGGGGCCTGGTTCGCGGTGATGTCCGTGCTGGTGAGCTGAGCCGCGGCGGAGCTGCCTCAGCGTGAGGGTGAGGGCAGGGCGTCCGGCAGCTGCTGCCATCCGGCGCCCCGGGCCGTCACGTCGTACCAGGAACCGTCCCGGAAGTGCCAGCGCAGTGTGGCCCGTTGCTCGTTGTACGGGTCCCAGTCGGCGAACTCCACCCCGGTCACCTCTTCGCGGGGCGTGGACCAGGCGACCTCGGCCTCGTGTTCACCGACGTACAGCAGGGAGACCTGGCGCTGTCCGAGGGCGAGCACGCGGGTGCCCTGGAGATACATGGCTGTACCGAGCCCGCCCGCCGTGCTGTCCCATCCCCCCGCGAACCGCTTGTTCCGGCGACGCTTCTCCTTGCCCCGGCAGAGCCACCTGAGTCCCCTGAAGGGCGCCAGGAGCAGTTCACCGAGGAAGTGCAGGGGGTCGGTCAGCCAAGCGAAGAACCCGGTGACACCCGCCAGCGCCCGCTGCCCGCCGGACAGTTGTGAGCCGGCGCCGGGCAGTACGCGGGAGCGCGGCCGTCGCTGTTTCGGAGGCTTGGGTGCCTGGGAGTGGCGGACCACGGGTTGGAGGTGCGTCACGGGGTCGCCCCGGAGCGCCGTCGTCACCATGGTCCGGACCGCCGCTTCCACCCCGGCCGATGTCATGCGGACTCTCCCGTGTCTCGTGCTGTGCCCACCCTTGCGCTGGTCACCCGAAATCCTCCCGTATTTTCTGCTGGGTGCTCGTCTCCGCGGCGGTCATCCGCTGGTCGAAGCTCTGCGACTGCGGACGCTGGTCGTAGGCAGTCGGTTCCTTCGGCGAGGTACCGGGTGCGCCCTCGGGCGCGTATGCGGCGTAGGCCTGGCCGAGGGGCTCGCCCACGTCCTGTCCGACGATCGGGGTGACGATGCCCTGCTTCACACCGCGTTTGGCTGCTTGGTATGCCGCGTACTGGGCCAGGTCGGCCTGGTTGCCGGCCTCGACGCCGTCCACCTTGCCGCGGTAGCGGGCCAGGCCCATGCGGTAGGCGTCCTCGGCCTGCTTCTTGCCGGCGCCCAGCTTCTTCAGCTCGGTCGCGAGTTTCTCGGCCCGCTTGATGGCCTTGAGCCTCTTGGCCAGGTCGCTCAGCTTGTCGGCCAGATTCGCGGTGATCTTGACGGCCTTCAGCGCCTTCTGGGCAACGCCGGCCGCTGTGATCAGCGGTCCGATCGCGGCCGCGGCGCCGGCCGTGAGCAGGGAGAGGATCGCCGTGGTGGCCGCCGCGGCCACCACCGTCTCGATGATCTCGACGATGAGGTCGATCAACAGCTGCTCGGCGGTGGCGCAGGCCTCCGCGGCGGTTTCGAGGAGCGTGGCGACGGTGTCCATGTCGTCGGCCTCGCCGCCCAAGGCCTTCTCGAACGCCAGGGACTTCTTGCTGAACGCGTCGGCCGCGTCACCGCTCCACCGGGTGAGGAGCGCGTTCCGCTCGGCCTGCAGGTCCTGGACGACACCGCGCAGGTCACGGGCGGCCTGGCGGTAGTCGGCGGCCGTCTCCGTGAGTTTCTCGTTGTCGCCGCTGACTTTCTCCAGGTCGTCTTCGAGACCGAACTGTTTGATGATGCCCCGGACGATCTGGTCCATGGTGTCGGAGAACGGTCCGCTGAAGCTGACGCCGAGGCGGCTGAGGATGTCCACGCTCACGCACCCCCGAAGCCGGCCGTCGTGTCCTGTTCGTTGCCGTCGTAGCGGTCCGCGGTCGAACGCGCCGCGTCGACGATCTGCTGGAGCACGTCCGCCGCGTCGCCCAGGTCCTTGATCCCGTCCTGCTGCTTCGTGTCGTAGTCGGCCTTCAGTTCGTCCGACTCGGGCAGCTTGCCGAAGGTCCCGGCGGACAATTCAAGCTGCTGGATGCGGTTGCGTATGCGTAGGATCCGCTCGACGTCGGGTTCGGTTCGGCGGGCGTAAGTCCGCAAGGCGTCGCTCTGGACGTCAAATCCCTGACCCATGGGGTCCCCCGTGATCGCTGTCTGCGTCAACTGTTCAGCGTTGCTGTCGGGAATGATGATAGTCAGAGAGGCGTACGTCGAGTTCATCGCCGCGATCGCTGCGTGAGTTCCGGTCGTGCGACGTAAGTTGCGGCGTGTCGCCGAGGCGGATCGGCCGGCCGGCTCACGCTCGCCTGGGTCCGAGTCCTCGGCGACCACTCCGCTTCCGGCTCACATCCGGCCTCCTCTCTGTCCTGGGGCGGCATGCCGGGAGGTCCCGAGGTGTCGGAACCGCGGCTCGCCGGTGGCTCACAGATGGTGGAGGTCGTCCTCCTCCAGGACGTGGCCCCGATTCCCGGTGACCGCGGCCGCGGGGCGATCGTGCTGAGCCATGGGATGAGTTCGGCCGGCAGATCCGCGCCGCCGAGACCGGATCGCCGGGGCCGTCGGAGTCGACTGCCCCGGGTCGTGTGCGGCGCAGTACGCGGCTCCTCGGTGAGGGCACACCTCTCCACCGAGGCCCGTACCGGCTCGTACACGTCGTACGTGTGCGTAGAACGGGCCGTCGCCAGGTGCCTCGCTGCGCGCGCGGAGACGGCGGGGAACGTCCCGTCCCTGACCGGGCCAGGGCATTTCGTGCAGGGGCCGGTCGCCGCGCGGTGTGATGGACCAGCAGGTAGGCGGGGTGCGGCCGCGGGGAAACCGGGCCCCTGACGGGTCGCAGGCCGGTGTCGTCCAGGGCGACGGTCGTCACGAACGGAGGCGGGGCGCCGGTGAGGACGGCGGCCGCCCGGTGATCGGCCAGTCCGGACGGGAGAGCGTCAGGGGAGAGGCAGCGCAGTGTGCGGTCACCGAGGTCGGTGCTCAGCCACGGACCGAGGGCCTGGCCGCGCTCGGCGGCGGTGGGCGGGGGCGGGCATCGGCCATACGGCAGTGGAGCGGGCCGACGGCAGGAGGGGACGCTGCCAGGATTCCGGCTCGGCTGATGAGCGTGTGGGACGCGGGGCGTCGAGGGCATACAGCCCCCTGCGGCCGTACGCCACCCAGCGGTCATCGCCTGCGGCCACCGCGGCACTGCGTACCGGCAGGGGTGCCGGGCGGTCGGCACGGGACCGGTGACCGGGACCGGAGGCGGTCGCCGGACGGCTGTCCAGTGCGCTCCCGACGGTCCGCGTCACGTTGCCCCGCTCGTCGATGAACTGCCGCACCACTCTCGCCGGGGCCGCCTCGGCCCCGTCCGACAACCTCCAGATCCGTTGCCGTACCTGGAGGTCGCCCTGGTCGTCGAGGCCGGTGTCAGGGACGACATCCTGCGATCCCTCTCGGCCGAGGAGATCGGCGTGCTCGCTGGCCACGACCTGTGTGCCCGATCATGTTCCGGCCTCCACGCCCTGAACCGGCCCGGGCAGGCCGGGCCGGCGTCCCAGGACGCCGTATGGGTGCCACCGCGACCACGCGGTGCGCCAGGGCAGCGGTACGGGGCTGAGGCTCTCCAGCTGGTCGGCCCAGCCGCGGGTCCAGGTGGAGCGCCTGGACAAGGCGATCCGCGCGTACGGTTTCACCGCTGCTGCCATCCGGGCGGCGACAGCCGGCGGAATCCCGCCGTCATGACGGAGTGCGGGGAACTGAGGACGCGCGTCGGTGCGTCCGGGAAGGACCGGTCACACCGGCAGGGCGCCCGGGAAGCGGGAGTTGGGCGCCTCCGGATGGGTGGTGGCCAGCCAGCCGTGCTCCTGCGTGATGTCCGCGGGCATGTAGCCCACATCCACCGAGAGATGATGGGCGGCGACGTTGGCGTCCGTCACCCCCAGCGGGCCGCATTGGGACGGGTCGATCCAGGCACGGCCCTCGATGTAATCGAGCTCGAAGGGCAGCGGGTCGCCGTGCCACGTGGCAGGTGTGCCCCCGGAATGACGGCGTATCACGTCGCCGTCCCGCGCCACACACCAGGCGTGCAGGTCGTGGTAGACGTCTACACGGTAGAAGTGGGCTTCTCCGCACGTCGCGCTGACGGTCTGCGCGATCCGTTCGCCACTGTAGGCGTCCAGGTAGGAGTTCCCGTACAGGAGGCGCCATGCGCCGAACTGGGGAGTGATGAAGACACGATGGGCGGTTTCCTGCCGCCCCGGAGCGACGGTGACCTCCACCGCGTCGCGGGCACTGGCGCCTTCGGCGGCGGACAGTCCCATCACGGTGGTCACCGGGCGGAGGTCGTGCAGTGTCAGAGCCGACACGACACCGGCGAGTCCGTCAGCCGGAAAGGCCAGCCAGTGGCTGTCCGGCGGCAGTGTCACAGGGCGCTCGGAACGCAGTTTGAGGCGCACCAGCCGGTCCAGAGCACGTCGGTCCGCGGGAATGAACCCCTCCTCACCGCGTAGGTCGGCGAGGAGACGCAGGGCCACACGCCGTAGGTTGCCCGGGCCATGGGCGCGAATCTCCCTCAGGCGCGTCACCGCCGCGTCACCGATACGGCTGAGAGCCGACTGCGCGCGCAGGGCGCGACTGCCCCCGCGCGGAGCGGCCAGGAGTGGCAGCAGATGGTCCACAGCTTCGCCTCCGAGAGCCACCAGGGAGTCCTCGGCGGCAGCCCGGCGCCCGCGATCTCGGTCGCCGAGATCTCTCAGGAGGGAATCGATGGTGTCGGTCATGACGCACAGCCTAGTTCGGCTGCCAGAACGACAGGATGCGGACCGGGAGGAACGGGTGCGGATCGTCGGCAGGTCTCAGTTGACGAGTTGAGGCCGCAGCGCCTCCCACACTTGTCCCAGTTTCTCCATATGGCGCGTCATTTCGGCGGCCATCGCCTTCTCTGCGTCTGTTTTGGTCGCCTTTCGTATGGAGTCCTGTTCATTGCTGATCTCGCTCTTCAGTCGCGCCCGTGCCTCGCCCGGAGACAAGCTCTCTATCGTGGCGAGGTTCTTCGGCAGTGCGGGGGAATTCGGAACCAGCCGGTTACGTACCCGGTCCTCCAGTGTCTCTTTTACTTGTTGGTCCGACAAGTTGTCGACGGCGGATACCGCCGCTGCCTTCTGCGGGAGCATGGCCGCTCGTATCGCGACGCCTTCCGGGTCCTGGCGGTAGGTGGCGCTGTAGTGGACAGGAACTCCTTCGAGCCGTTTGTCCTGCAGCACCTCTGAGCACCTGGCGTGCCCCTTTCCCTCTCCGCACGGTTCTCGCTCCGTATAGAGGCCGACGGGGGTATACCGGTCACCTTGGGGATCGATGCGTTCCAGCCACTGCATCAAGTGTCTCTCGGAGTGACGAGGGCTGACGCCCGGCGTGTTGGCCGGTACGGAGGAATCAGCGACGTACATGACCTCGTGATCCGGCGGCGGCCCTTGCACTTCGAGAACCGCGAAGTTCTTGTCGGTGAAGTCGGGGCCATTTTTTTTGAGCGTCTTCGCTTCGTCCTCGGGAAGTTTCTTGAACTCAGCTCCACGGAACAGCGTGTTCACGGCCATACGATGCAGGCGAAGGCCCAGGGACTGCTTCGACAACTTCGCGCCACGGTCCTTGGTTCCGGGCTCCGGAGCCGGCTCGTCTGGCTGCCGGTAAGGGTGTGTCACCACTTCGGGGCTGCGGCCGACACCGTGCTGCTGGTGGAAAGAGAGGCTGAGCCGTGCGAGAGAGGCGACAACAGCCTGCTGCTCGCCGGGGGAAAGCCGATCGAAGCCTGTCAAGTTGGCGCTGAGCTGGGCTTGCGTAAAACTGCGCATGCCGCTCGGGCCGTCAGGGTGTGGCTGCGTGCCGGCAGTGACATGCAGTACGCGCGCCAGCTCACCAGATTGGGTCCACCTGTCGAGTTGGTGATGAACGCGGTCCAGCTCGACCCGGTGTACGTCCCGCTCTTCTCGAAGTCTCCCCTGCAGCGTGTCCGGCTCGATGCCGTATTCCCTGGACTGCGGGCTTTCGGGCGACTCATGAGTACGTGATGTGTCGCTTTCCGGCCCGTCCGCAGTCACATCACGGCTCTGTGCCGAGGTATCGCTGACACCCCGGTCGTGTGGGTCGGGGAAGTCCGCGGACGTGGTGAGTGTCCCTCCGGAGGGCTCGGCGGGTGCGACGCCTCGCCCAGGCAGTGATCGTCCGGTGCTCGAGTCCTCCACGCCGGTCTCGGAGGGAGACGATTCACCGCCCTGTTCCAGGGTGTCGTTCGCCAGGTCGTCCTGTGCTGTGTGGGAGGGCGTGGACTCCGCGTGGCCCGCAGCGCCGTGTGTGGTCTCAGTAGTGCCGGCGGTGTCCTGTGCTTCGGGCTGGGTGGTGTCGATGGGGTTGCGGTCGGGATCGAGCGGGATGTGCCAGACGTGGGCGGCTTGGTCGATGTGGAGGGGCTGGTGGCTGACCTGGCCGCTCTGGGTGTCGATCCAGACGATGGTGCCGTTGTGGTTGACGGCGTTGTAGGCGTGGCCGCCTCCGCCGGGCCAGTCGACCTGGACGATGGCGGCTGAGCCGGGGCCGGCTTGCTGGAGGGTGTCGGCGATGGCCGCGGCGGTGCCGGGATCGCCGCCTGGACCGGCGTAGGTGTGCGTGCTGCCGGTCCAGCGGATCTGGTTGTCGTTGGCGTCGGTTTCGGGGGACCAGGTGTCGGGGTTGCCGTTGGGGTCGGTGTCGGGGGTGCGGGGGGCGCTGACTTGGGGGTTGCCGTACCAGGTTTCGAGGAAGGAGCGGGAGCAGTCGGCGCAGTTGTTGCTGCGGCCGGGGACGGTGGGGCCGCCGTCGTTCTGGAGCCCGGTCCAGGGGCCGAAGGGGTCGGGGAAGCGCTGCGGGGTGCCGTCTTCGTTGTGGGGGACGGCGTCGGTGAGGGCTTGTTGGTCGGCGGGGTCGGGTGGGGTGAGGCCGCCGGGGGAGTGGTCCAGGTCGGCGCGGATGTCCTGGAGGCTGTCCTGCTGGGGCTGCTGCGCGGGCGTGGGGCTGCCGGGCGTGGTGGGGGAGCCCGGTGCCTGGGGTGCGGTGGGGGTCGCCTGGGTGGGGGAGGCAGCGGGGGCCGGGGTGCGCAGGGCGGTCGGGATCGGGACCGCCGTGACCTGGTTGTCCCGTGGTTGCTGCTGGGTGGGGGGCGTGCTCTGCGGGGGAGTCGGCTGAGCGGCGGGCTGCTGAGGGGTGTTCGGTGTGCGGGGCGTGCCGGGAGTTCCGGGGGCGCTGGTGGCGTTGCCGGCGGGCTGGTGGGGCGGTCGTGTGGGGGTGGCGCTGGGCTGGTTGTGGGTGCCGGTGGGGGCGTTCGTGACCGGGCCGGGCTGGGGAGAGTGGGCTGCTGTCCTGCCGGACGGCGCTGAGGTTCGGTCGGGGTTGGTGGGGGGTGTCGTCGTTCGAGTGCCGGTGGACGGTGGTGCGGTCCTGGGGGGAGACGACTGGGCCGGGGTGTTCTGCCCCGGGTTCTGTTCGGTGACCGGGGATGTGCGCGGAGTCTGGGGGGTGACCGTGCTCGGGTTCTGGCGTCCGGCGGGGGTGTGGGTGCCGGTCCCGTCCGGGGTGCTGGGTGCCGGGGTGCGGCCGGTCGGTGTGGTGGGGGGAGCGGTCTGGTGCGGAGTGCGGCTGTCCGTACTTCCCGGGGTGCGGTTGTCCGTCGTACCCGGGGTGCGGTTGTCCGGGGTTCCCGGTGTACGGCCGTCAGCACCCGGCGTCCGGGTGTGTGTCGAAGGGGTGGAAGTGGACGGCGTACTGGGTGCGTTCGGTGTGCTCGGTGTGCTCGGCGAGGTGCGCGGGGTGCTGGCCGGTGTGGACTGCGGGGTGGAGGCGGGGCCAGTGGCGGCCCCGTTGTGGGCGCCAGGAGTGCGTGCCGGGCCCGAGGCGGACGTGTTGGGGCCGGTGGCGGTGGTGTTTCCGGGGACCGAACCGGTGGCGGGTGCGGAGGCGGAGGGGGTGCGTGCCGGGCCGGTCTGGGTGGTCGGGCTGGTGGGGCCGGTCGTCGAGGAGGCGCCGGGAGCGTGTGTGGCAGGGCGGGCGCCTGTCGTCCCGGCGCCTGTGGTGGGCGCGGTGGGGGAGGTCGGCATGGCCGAGCCGCTGTCCGGGCGGCCTCCGCTGCTGCCGGGGGCCGGCTCCGCTGCCGGGGTCGGGGTCGCGGCGCTCTGGGTGGGGACGCTGGCGGCGAGGCTGTCGATGTTGGTGCTGATGCCGCCGTTGCCCGACGAGGACGAGACGGAGCCGCCGGAGGAGGTGGTGGGCGCGGAGTGCGGGGTCGGCGAGGAGAGGCCGGAGACGGAGGAGCCGCCGCCGGTGTGGGAGGTGCCGGAGGAGCCTGCCGCGGTGCCGGTGTCCGGGGTGCTGGTCGTTGCCGCGACGGGGGAGGGGTCGTCGAAGTCGGACAGGGTCGGTCCGGTCGATGAGGGAGCGGGTCTCGGATAGGACGTGTCCGAGGAGGACGAACTCGGTCCGGAATCGGTGGTGGAACCGGAGCCGGGCCCGGAGCCGATGTCCGGCGCTCCCACGGTGGCGCCGCCGGTCTCGGCGGATATGCCGCTGCCGATGCCCGAACGGGTCGATGACGAGGAGGAGTCCGAGCCGGACGAGCCGGACGAGCCGGATGAGCTGGATGAGTCGGACGAGCTGGATGAGCCGGACGAGCTTGATGAGTCGGACGAGCGGGAAGAGCCCGACGAACCGGAGTCCGAGCCGTCACTGCCCGAGCCGCCACTGCCCGGCGCCTCCGAGGACGTGTTGCCGTAGCCGTCGATGCGGCTGTCGATGGCGTGGTGGGCGCGGTTGCCCGCTTTGGAGCCCAGGCTGTCGCGGACGCCCTCGGCGAGGGTCTGCGGGGTCTGTTTGATGGCCTCCCAGCCGCCCTGAGCGCCGGCCTTGACCGTCTGCGACAGATCGAAGCCCTGCTGGGCGCCGAAGCCGACGTTGACGGACTGGCGTACCAGGTCGGTGATGATCGCCTCGATCGCCGAGACCGCGGGCTCCTTCATCGCCTCGACGATGGCTTCCATCAGGGCGTCTTTGAGTTCGTCGAGGAGGCGGCGGACGATGAGGCGGGTGGCCTGGGTGGCGCCGAGGGCGGCGACTTCGGAGAGGCCGAAGGTGAAGGGGGCGGCTACCTGGGCGGCGGCGATCTCGATGGCGAGGGCGATGAGCTGGGCGATGACGGCCCACTTGGCGAACTCGACGAGGTAGGCGCAGGCGTCCATCACATTGGCGATGATGTGGGCGGCCTGGGCCGCGTTGCTGAGGTAGCCGTCACCACCGCTGCCGCCGTCGAACTTGGCGTAGGTCTTGGTGAAGGCGTCGATGGACTCGCCGGCGTTGTGAGCGGTGACGGTGCGGGCACTGGTGTTGGCGGCGCTGTGCAGTCGGGTGACGTCGTCGCCGAACTTCCGCCACAGCTGTGCGGACTCCCGCAGTTTGTCCTCGTCGGCGGTCGGCCAGCGGTAGCCGAGCATTTCGAGGACCCACTCGAGCTCGTCCGGCAGCATCATCGACACAGCAGCAACCCCCGTCGCACCTCACGGCTGCCCAACTCCCCCGATCGGCAAAAGGAGTCACACAGGAGTACAGCCGTCCGCAGAAGTGTACGGAGTGCGGGTCGAGGACTTCAGGCCCCTGCTGTCACAGATTCGCTGCAGCGCGCTCCGCGCCACCCTGGACACCGGGCGGTGCCGCGCCGCGCCGCACGGTCAGACGAAGTAGCTGACCAACAGGCATACTCCGGCCCCTACGAGGCCCACCCCGAGCATCCCGATCACGACCGGCCGGGTGACACCCCGCCCGGACGCCTCCCACGCCGCGTCGTACGAGACGCGGCTCCGGCCGAACGGGGCGTACCCCGTGGCGAGGCAGAAGACGCCCAGCCCGGTCAGGACCCAGCCCCCGAAGAAGACGCCGAACCAGCGCCAGGCGCGGCCCGCGCTGCTCTGGACGTAGTCGGCGTCCGCCGCCCCGGACGCCGACGGCGGATCCGTCTGCTGCACCGACAGTTCGGTGCCGGCGGCGAACCGTTGCCGCACCTGCACCGCGGCCCCGGCGTCCCGGCTCCTGCCGTCATCGGACACGAAGGTGCCCGCACAGCGCACGGGCCGGCGGTTCTTGCGGCTGCTCCGGGAGGCGTTGTTCAGGTAGCTGATGTCGCACCGCTCGACCGTCAGCGTGCCGTGCGTGCCCGCCCACCCCGCCAGGTACGCCCCCTCGTACGCGCCCCAGCCGCTCAGCAGCAGTCCCGCCAGCAGGAAGACCAGGCCACCTGCCCGGCCGAGGCGGCCGAGGGCGCCGGCCACCAGACCGGAGGCTCCGGACGGCCCGGAGGAAGGACGGCCCTTTCCCGTGCTGTGCGTTCGCGCCATGACACCGCCACCCTTCTCCTCGGCCGCCGAAGAGGTCAGCATGACACTCGTGAGTGACGGGAGATACTTCAGGTGCCGAGAAACGGGGACCAGCGAGGAGGCGCCGACATGACAGGGCAACCCGGGAGGACACCGGACCGGCACGACCCCTCACCGGAGCGGGGTGTACTGGACGAGGCACTGGAACCGGCCCAGATCCGCTCGCTGAACTCCGCCTTGCGCAGACTCTCCCAGTCCGACGGCGCGAGCAAGGACCTCCAGGACGCGGCGAAGCGGCTGCTCACCGGCCGGCTGGCCCTGCGCGACGCTTTGGACGACCCCGCGATGGCCCGTGCCCTGGGCGGCGGGGGCATGGAGTCGCTGCGGGGGCGGTGGGAGTCGCTCTCCGAGGAGGAGCGCGAGCGGATCAGGCGTGGGGAGACACCTACGGGCGGCGGCCCTGCCGGGGCGCCGTCCGAACCGAGGAAGCCTCAGCGGGACTTGTCCCAGCCGAGGAAGGGCACCCAGGGACGGCACAGCGGCGGATTCTCGCTGTACTGATCACTGGAAGGCTTGTGACGGACCTCCGTAGCGTCGCGATCCAGCAGAAGCCGCCTGCTCAGAACAGCCCGTGCCACATCTGCTCGACGATCAACGACCACCAGGCGTCCGCGTCGCCCAGCGCGGAAGGGTCGACGGCCACCAACCGCTCCTGGAACGCGGCGACTTCCGACCCGGCCGCGACCGGGTCCAGGCCCCGCATCCCCTGCCGCGCGGTGGCGAGCAGGGCCAGGCAGCGCGCGAAGGCGGCGGCCGACCCGTTCACGTACCGCGCGGTGGCGGTGACCGGGTCCACCGCCCAGACCGTGCCGTACCCGTCCGGCCGCCCGACACCCGGCGGGCACTGCACCGTGATGACCGAGACCCCGTCGAAGCCGATGCGGACCAGGTGCGCCAGCGCGCCGATCTTCTCCTCGCCGGCCGGGCTGTGCCGGGCGCGCAGGTTCGTGGCGACATCGGTGAACAGGCCGCCCGCCGGAGGCGCCTCGGGCCGGTCGGCCGTGAAGAAGAGCGGAAGGCCGGCGGGCAGCCCGGCCGTGTGGAGCGTGGCCTTGGTGGCCTCCGGCAGCGGGGTGCCCGCGAGCGTCCCGGCGTCGTAACGGCGTACGCCGTCCTCGCCGAAGACCTCGGCGAGGTGCCGTCCCAGGGCCGCGTCGTCCATCGCCTCCGCGGGCGTCACCCGGTCCGGAACCGGAAGCCGGTGCGGGCGGGGCGGTGGCTGCCGGCCCGCGATCCGGTGCATGGTCTCCACCTGCTCGACCAGGGCCGCGATGCCCTCGGCGCGGGTTTCGGGCCGCGCCCCGTACTCCTGTGAGCAGGAGAGCCGGGCGTTGGGGAAGGCGTTGAGGAGTTCGGCCGGGTAGCCGCCGGGCAGCAGGCTGGGGCGCAGGTCGGTGTGGATCGCGAGGACGTCACCGGCGGGCACGTCCAGGCGTCGCAGCTCGTCCCATGCCTGGTACTCGGCGGGGGGCAGCCCGGGGCCGGAGGTGCGGAAGAGCGTGGTCTCCTCGCCGGTGGCCGGGTCGGTGTACGTGAAGACCGCGGTGTTGCCGGGACCGGTGACCGGGGGCGCGTCCTCCGCCCGGGCGCTGCCCTGGGCGTCACCGCCGTGCTTGCGCCGGTACATCCGGACGACCTCCTCGGCCGGCACCGAGGGCCACACCGTCAGCTCGCCGGTACGGCGGTCCACGACCCCACAGGCGTCGCCGACCTCGGCGGGCGGCCGTCGCTCACCGGTCTCCGGGGCGGTCTCGGGCGCCGCGGGCGCGGCCCACACGACCCAGCCGAGCTCGAACTCCCGCATCCGCACCTCGCGGCGGGGCTCGGCCGAGCCCTCCGGATTGAGCCACCGGTCGGCGATGGCGAGCGCCTGCTCCTGGCTGGTCACGAGAAGGCTCCTTCGAGAGCGGATCGGTCGGGGGAAAGGTCGGGGGAATGAAGGGGGGCACCGTCGCGGGGCATCAGGCCGCCGTGCGCGCCTAAGAGGCTAGCGCCGGTCCAGCGGGGAGGATGCGCAGAGCCTTCACCCCGCGCCCGGAGGCGACGAGGAGGATGCCGTCGGGCGACAGGTCGGCGGCGGTGAAGGGTGTGTCGGAGATCAGCGCGGCCACGACCTCCCCACTCGCCCGGTCCCAGACGCGCAGGTAGTCGGCGCCACGGCTAAGCCCCAGCGGAGCCTCGGCCCGCTCCTGTTCGGACGGCCGCCGGACCAGCCCGAGATCGAGACCGGGCCCCGCCCCACCGAGGTCGTCCGGCCGCACCAGACCCTGGACGAGCGCCGCGGAACCGGACTCCGTGCCGGGACCGCCGACCGGGAGCGCGCCGGGTGTGCCCGCCGGGACGACGAGGACGGCCACGGGGACGGCCGGGCCCCCGGCGCCCGGCAGACTGCCGACGGTCACGGCGCTGACACCGGGCACGGGCAGACTCCACAACGTCTGCCAGGGCAGGCCGAGGCCGAGCCGGTGCAGGGCTTCGGCGTACTCGGGCAGACCGTCCTCAACGAAGGCGGTCTCCAGCAGGGCGGCGCGCAGTACGGCGGGCGCCTCGGTACGGGTCAGCAGGGGAGCCGTCCGCAGGTAGGTGCGGGCGGGGGCGCCGAGCGACTCGGCGGGTACGGCCTCGACGGCGGCGCGCAGCGGAACCGGGTCGGCGTGCACGAACAGCGCCGGGTCGGTGAGGAGCTGGGGCAGCAGGCCGGCTTCGAGGGTGTGGCCGGCGAGGTGGTCGCGCACGTACGGGTCGGCCTTGCTCCAGTCCTGGTCCGGTACCGCCTCCAGCAGCGCCATCGCGATCCTGGTCTGGGCGGCGCGGACGTCCGGCAGGCCGGCCCGGATCTCGTCGCCGACGGCAGGGTGCAGCAGCCGCAGCAGCGTGCGCTCGCCGTCACCGCCCGCCCCCTCTTCCAGAGGCCGCAGAAACGGTCCGGCCAGCCGCATCCCGTCCGCGACGGCCCGGCTCATGTCCTGTTCCGCGACGGCGCTCACCAGACGCGGCCAGAGCTGGACCGGCAGACCGTCGCCCTCGGCCAGGGCGAGCGGCGCCAGTATCGACCGCAGCGTCCCGGGGTCCGCACCCAGCCGCCGGGCGTGCAGATCCAGGGCCTCTCCCACAGAGGACGGGAGCCAGGCGTCATCGGCGGGGTCGAAACCCTCCGGAGCCATCAGCAGGCAGTTCACGGCCAGCTCGACGACCAGCGGACTGCCGCCGGCCCGGCGCCCGATGGCCGCGCCGAGCGCGAGACGGACGGCGGAATCCGTGGTGAACGGCAGCTCGGGCGCGCCCGCGTCCGGGCTCAGCGCCGCCTGGGCGTGCAGCACCAGACCGTCGGGGTCGGCCCATTCCGGATCGTCGAGGTCGACGATCCGTACGGTGCCGGGCGGCAGGCTCGCGGCCAGCTCCCCGGCCGCGGCGCGATCCGCCTCGGCGAGCAGGCGGACGTTGCCGGTGGCGGCCAGCGGGGTGAGTACCTCCCGTACCAGCCGGGCGGGCTCGCCCGCGGCACGCACCGGACCGGCGCGGTCGGTGTCCGGTACGACGACGGTCACCGGCCGGTCGAGGGCGGCCAGCTCGGCGTACACCTCCTCGGTGCTGCCGGCGTCCAGACCGTAGTGGTCGGCGAGCAGCCACAGAGCCTGGGCCGCGGTCAGCCCGGCGACCGCGGGGACGGCGGGGGCGGGCAGGTCGGGCGGCACGGTCGTCGGGTCGAGGTCGTCGAGGGGCAGCCGCTTGCGGTACTCCGGGTCGCAGAGCATCAGGAACCCGGTGATCAGGCGCGACCGGCCGCTGCCCGGGTTCCCGGTCAGGACCAGCACGCTCGGGGTACCCGGCCACTCCATCCGCCATGCGGCCAGGGCACGCAGCACCGCACTGCGACCGCCGGTGTAGGGATGCGGTGCGTAGCCGTCGCTTGCGCGGGACATGGGCTCCAGTCCTTGTCGTGGACGTCCTCGTGGTGGACGGGGTGGTGCGCTGGACCGCCGTGGGGATCTCGCCGCCGTCAGTCGCCGCGTCCACGGATCTCGCGGTACAGGGCGATCGCCTGTTCCGTCGGGTAGTTGGGGACGGTCACGGCCTCACCGGTCTCCTTGGAGACGACGACCTTGGCTCCGCCGGGCGGGGCGGGCGCGGCGGGCCGGCCGGAGCCGGGCTCGACGGGGCGGGGCGTGGGGTACACGAGGTACCCGAGGTCGAACTCGTGCACGCTCAGCTCGGCGGGCGAGCCGTCGGGGGCCGTCGGCTGGGCGAAACGGCCGCGCACGATCCGCACGGCCTCTTCCGGGCTGGTGGGAGGGGTGCCGGGGGGCGGCGCGGGAACGTCGGATGTCATGGTGCCCTTCTCGTCTCTCATCGGGGAGCAGGTGGAAGACAGCCGGACTCCACCTCGGCGGTGAGACCGCGGTCGCCGGCGAGGCGGGCCTCGGCCGGGGGCCCGACGTGATGACTCCACCGACGTGCGCGGCCCCGGAGTCCCGCAGCGGCGAGATCGGCACGTCGCTCAGCTCTGCCGAGGGAGCGGATCGTGCACGCTTCACCGGAGGCGGAACGTTCCACCGTCGGTCCGTGAGGCAGCGGCGCGGAACAGGGCGGAACGTACCAGCGACCCCTGCACCCGAGGCGGAGAGCGCCCGGGGCCGGCAGGCCCGCCCGGACGGGCCGCTCAGGACGCCGTCCGTCTCCGCGGCCCGGCCCGGGCGGGAAGCCCGCACGAGATCCTCGCTGAAGGACCCCGCCCGGAACCGTTACTCGCTCGCCGCCCCACCGTTGTGCGGCGCCGGCTCCAGGTCGAACTCCCCGTCCCGCGCCCCGAGCACGAACGCCGTCCACTCCGCCTCGGTGTACCGCAGGACCGTGTCCGGATCGAGGGACGACCGCATCGCCACGGCGCCTTCGGGCAGGTACGCGATCTCCACCCGCTCCTCGTGCTCCTCGGTCCCCGGCGCGCTGTGCCACTCGACCCCGGAGATGTCGAGGGCGTACAGCTCGTCCCGCTCCCGCTCCTTGCGCGCCCTGACGTCCTCGGACTGAGTCGCGGCCTCGTCCTGGTGTGCCTCGGTCATGTCGCTGCGCCTCTCCCCACCGTACGAATCACGTGCGGGACCACATTACTTGCGCACCCGGTGCTCACGCTCCGGAACCGGTGGGTCACCCGCACGATCACCACAACTCCTGCCGGGGACGCAACGTCGCGTGCACCGTCGCCGGCGGCTCCACCTGACCGTCGTACTCGGACGTCAGTTCCTTCCAGGCCGCGTCCTCGTTACCCTCGTTCTGCTCGTGCCGGACGCCCATCTCGGTGAAGGCCAGTCCCATCCCCGCGATGCGTTCCGCCAGGCTCCCCATCGACTCGTACATGCCGTCGCGCAGACCCTCGTAGACGACGCCGAACTTCTCGCCGATGTCGTCGTCGCCCCACGGCGGAGTGGCGCTGTTACCGCCCTCCAGCGCGGACAGTCCCTGCTGCAGGCTCTGTACGGCCTTGCCGAAGTCCTGGCCCACCGTGAACATGTTGAAGCCCTCGGTCTTGAGGACCGCGGGATCCGCCTGCAGGCCGTCGCTCGCCACAACTGCCCCCCGTTGCTCGGCTTTTCCGTCGTCACATCACTCTAACGGGCGGGTACGACAGAGGGGCGGCGCCCGTCAGGACGCCGCCCCTCTCCCACGGGAAGCGGATCGGTCAGTACCGCGCCGGCAGCCAGCCCGTCTGCACCAGCTGTCCGCTGCGCCGCCGCGTGTGGAAGGACCCGCGCCCCGGCGGCAGCTGCGTCGCCGTGATGTTGCCGAGCAGCGCGCCCTCCGACCGGTCGCCGGAGAGCACCAGACCCTGCGCCCCCAGCTCGCGCATGCGCTGCATCACCGGCTCGTACAGCGACCGGCTGGCACCGCCCGAGGCGCGCGCGATGATGACGCGCAGACCGATGTCACGGGCGAACGGCAGGTACTCCAGGAGCGGGGCCAGCGGGTTCATGCCCGTCGCCACCAGGTCGTAGTCGTCGATGATGACGAACGCGTCCGGGCTGCTGTACCAGCTGCGGTTGCGCAGCTGCTCGGGCGTGATGTCCGGGCCCGGCATACGGCGGCCCATGGACCCGGCCAGCCCCTCCAGCGTCTCGGTGAGCGAGGGGGCCGACGGGCAGTAGCGCGACAGATGGGACTCGGGCACGCCCTGCATGTGGGCACGCCGGTAGTCACCCAGGACGATCTTCGCCTGGTCCGGCGTGTAGCGCTCGGTGATCTGCTTGATGAGCAGCCGCAGCACCGCGGACTTACCGGACTCGCTCTCGCCGAACACGATGAAGTGCGGGTCGGTCTCGAAGTCGACGAAGACCGGGGACAGCGTCGACTCGTCGATACCGATGGCCACACCGCGGTCCGGGTGCTCGAAGCCCTTCGGCAGCCGGTCCGCCGGCAGCATCGTCGGCAGCAGCCGGACCACCGGCGCGTGCGCGCCCTGCCAGTTGTCGTTGACGCCCCGGACGAGGATCGTCGTGGCCTCCGCCAGGTCCTCCGTGGCCGAGGAGCCGTCGACCCTGGGCAGCGCGGTCATGAAGTGCAGCTTGTCCGGGGTCAGACCGCGGCCCGGCACGGTGGCCGGCACGTTCTGCGCGACCTTGCGGTCGATCTCCGACTCCGTCGGATCGCCGAGCCGCAGCTCGATGCGGTTCTGCAGCATGTCCTTGAGCGCGGGCCGCACCTCGGTGTACCGGCTCGCGGTCAGGATCACGTGCACGCCGAAACCGAGACCGCGGGTGGCGATGTCCGTGACGGTCGACTCGAGCAGCTCGTAGTCCGTCTTGAAGGTGGCCCAGCCGTCGATGACGAGGAAGACGTCACCCCAGGGCTGGTCGGGCAGCTGCCCCGCGGCCCGGCGCTGCCGGTAGGTCTGGACGGAGTCGATGTTGTGGGCCCGGAAGTACTCCTCGCGGGTGTCGAGGATGCCCGAGACCTCGCTGACCGTGCGGCGCACCTTCTCGGCGTCGAGCCGGTTGGCGACCCCGCCGACGTGCGCCAGCTCCTCCATCGTGATCAGACCTCCACCGCCGAAGTCCAGGCAGTAGAACTGCACTTCGGCCGGTGTGTGGGTCAGCGCGAACGACGAGATGAGCGTGCGCAGCAGTGTCGACTTGCCGGACTGCGGACCACCGACGAACAGACCGTGGCCCGCGCCGCCGGAGAAGTCCCGGTACAGCACGTCACGCCGCTGCTCGAACGGCTTGTCCACCATGCCGACCGGCACGTTGAGCCGGCCGAGCGCCGTGTACTCCGGTGCGGTCAGGCCGCGCTCCGGGGTGACGGCGAGCTGGGGCAGGAGCTGCTCCAGCGAGGGCGCCTCCTCCAGCGGGGGCAGCCACACCTGGTGGGCGGGCGGCCCCTGGTTGACCATCTTGCCCACGATGACGTCGAGGACGGTGTCGGCGAGCGCGTCGTCGACCCGGTTGTCGACCTCGGGCTCCTCCACCACCGGCTGCGGTGGCAGCGCCACCTGCTCAGCCGTGAACAGCGCGGGCCGCAGCTGCGTGGAGCGGTGCACCCGGGCGGGGCCCTCGCCGTGGTACGGACCCGACACGTACGCCGCCTTGAAACGGACCATCGTGTCGGTGTCGTAGCGCAGGTAACCGGAGCCCGGGATCGACGGCAGGTGGTAGGCGTCGGGCACGCCGATCGCCGTACGGGACTCCGCGGCGGAGAAGGTGCGCAGGCCGATCCGGTACGACAGATAGGTGTCCAGACCGCGCAGCTTGCCCTCCTCCAGGCGCTGCGAGGCGAGCAGCAGGTGCACACCCAGCGAACGGCCGATACGGCCGATCTGGATGAACATGTCGATGAAGTCGGGCTTGGCCGTGAGGAGCTCGGAGAACTCGTCCAGCACGATCACCAGCGAGGCCATCGGCTCCAGCGCGGCACCCGCGGCCCGCGCCTTCTCGTAGTCGTGCAGGTTGGCGTAGTTGCCCGCCGTGCGCAGCAGCTCCTGCCGGCGCTGCATCTCGCCCGTGATCGCGTCCCGCATGCGGTCGACGAGGGTGAGGTCGTCGGCGAGGTTGGTGATCACGGCCGCGGTGTGCGGCATGTCCGCCATGCCCGCGAAGGTCGCGCCGCCCTTGAAGTCCGCGAGGATGAAGTTCAGCGTCTCCGAGGAGTGGGTGACCGCGAGCCCGAGCACCAGGGTGCGCAGCAGCTCGGACTTGCCGGAGCCGGTCGCGCCGACGCACAGGCCGTGCGGGCCCATGCCCTCCTGCGAGGCCTCCTTCAGGTCGAGCATGACGGGTTCGCCGTTCTCGCCGACACCGATCGGCACCCGCAGCCGCTCGTGCAGGGTGCGCGGACGCCAGGTACGGGAGACATCGACGGAACCCGCGTCACCGATCCCCATCAGGTCGGTGAAGTCCAGGTTGGACAGCAGGGGTTCGCCCTCTTCCGCGGAGCCCACCCGGAACGGGGCGAGCTGCCGGGCCAGGGACTCGGCCTGCGCCTGGTTCAGCACATCGGGCTTGCCGCTGTACGCGGACTCGTGCCCGACGAACAACTGCATCCGGTCCGGCTTCACATAGGCCGTCAGACCCGCGCGCAGCTCCTCTTCGAGATCGCCGGGGGCGAGTTCGAGGAAGGTGACGCCCTGGAGTCCCTCGGCACTGGCCAGCTCGGAATCCGGTGGCACCGTGCCGCCGTCCAGCACCACGATCAGGTGCGGCTGGTCGTACAGCGGGTTCGCGTCCCGGTTCCAGCGCGGCCGGTCGTCCAGCTGGTCCGCCAGCGCCTCCTCCAGCTCCCCGAGGTCGTCGAAGAGCAGCCGGGCCGAACCCGCGCCGTCCTTGACCTTCGGGTGCTGGCTGTGCGGCAGCCACTTGATCCAGTCCCACTCCGCCGCGGTGGACGGATGCGCCACCACGGCGACCACCAGGTCCTCCGGGGAATGCAGGGTGACCAACTGGGCGAGCGTCGCGCGGGCGTTGCCGTAGACCGTGTCCGTCTCCCCGCTGATCGTCACGTGGTAGAAGGCACGCAACGACACGGACAAGGGCAGGTCGGACAGGCTGCCGTGGGCATCGAGGAAGGCCTTCATGGCCGCCGCGGTCAGCGGCTCCAACTCGTCCTTCGGAGCCGTCACCGGAGCCACCAGCGGAGTGTTCAGCTGCTGGATGCCGCGTCCCATCCGTACCGAGGCGAAGTCGGCGTCGCTCGGGCGCCGCTCCCACAGGCGCTTGCCGTCGGCCGCCACCGCCCACAGGTGGTCCGGCTCGGGGTGCTGGAACAGCTGGCTGCGGCGCTGCAGTTCCGCCGTCTTGTTGACGTCCTTGCGGACCTGCTCCAGATAGCGGAAGTAGTCACGCCGGTCCTGCGCCATCCCCGCGCCGCCGCCCTGCCGGGACTTGGCGAACTGGGCGATGGCCATGGCCAGGGTCGAGGCCAGCATCAGCCCGCCGACCACCCGCATGTACGAGGGCAGGTTGGGCATGAAGAAGAAGCCGACGGAACCCAGCATGCCCATCATGGGCAGCAGGTTCATCAGCATGCTCTCGTCGCCCTCACGAGGGATCTCGGGGGGCGTCTCCAGCTTGACCTCGCCGTCCGGTACGACCGGAGGCGGTATCCGCGGCGGCCGTTTGATGATGACGACGCTCACCGATGCACTCATCCTTCGTGGTTGATACGTCCTGCACCGACGCCCCCGTGTGCGCGACGTGTTCCCGTTCGCTTAGGCGTCGTCCGCGTAGAGGGACGATCCTACTGATGCGCGCGGTGCGCAGAAGAGCCAGGAGGATGGAGAAGCCGAGGGGGTAAGGGGAGAATTGAGGGAGGCAGCCCCTTTCCCTTGCGGCGCAGCGGATAGGGTGGCGCTCCGCGTCGTACGAGCGGCGCGCAGCAGTCGTGTCTAGCAGGGGGAACACCAGGTGAGCACGGGGACTTCGACAGGTTTCTGCCGAATCACCATCGCGGCGCCGGACAGCCGAGTCGATGTCGCACTGCCGGAGGACCTGCCGATCCAGGACCTCTTCCCCGAGATCGTCAGGCTCTCGGGACTGACCCAGTCGGACACCAGCCCCGCCGGCTACCACTTGGTGAGCCGTGAGGGCCAGGTCCTCGACGCCAGCCGTTCGCTGCTGGAGCACCGGGTCAGGGACGGCGAGGTGCTCCTGCTGCGGACCTTCGCCGACTCCCTGCCGCCGGCCGTCCACGACGACGTGGTCGACGCGATCGCCGCCGCGGTCAAGCAGGACATCCGCAGCTGGAACGACAACCTGATGCGGGTGGCCGGTCTCGTCTCCGGCGCGCTGCTGCTGATCATGCTGGGCTTCGTCTTCTGGTTCGCCGATCCGGTCCGGCACGACATGGCCGGTCTCCAGGGCATCCTGGCCGGAGCGACCGCGCTCACCCTGACCGCCCTCGCCGGCGTCCGGGCCCGGGTCTACGACGACCGCGCCTCCGCCGTCGCCCTCGGCATCTCCGCACTGCCGCACGCGCTCATCGGGGGCTCCGGCATCATCGCCCAGGACGCCGGTGAAGGGCCCGGACGCATCCAGTTCCTCGTCGGCTGCGTCGCCGTACTGCTGTGCTCCATCGTACTGATCATGCTGCTGCCGCAGGGAGACGCCCCGTTCGTCGCCGCGGCCCTGGCCGCCGCGATCGGTACGCTCGCCGCGTTCTGCGGCATCCTCACCGAGGCCGAGCCGCGGGAGATCGCCGCCGGCACCGCGGTCGTCGCGCTCGCGGTCGTCGGTTTCCTGCCCGGCTGGTCGGCCCGCTTCGCCAAGCTGCCGATCGGTTTCCGCAACCCCGAGGACCTGGCCAGGGCCCGGCGCGAGGGCCGCGAGGGCGACATGGAGGCCGTCGACGTCCAGCTCATCGTCGCCCAGACCAGCCGGGGGCACGAACTGCTGCTCGGCCTCGTCGGCGGCTGCGCCGCGGTCATCATCGGCGCGGGCGGCGCGGTGCTCGGCTTCAGCGACAGCGGCTGGGCCCAGCTGCTCGCCCTGTGCACCGGCCTCGCCGCCATGCTGCGGGCCCGCCTGTTCCGCTACACCGCGCAGGTCACCTGCCTGTTCGTGGCGGGTGTCGTCACGCTCGCCCTGCTGGTCCTGGGCCTCGCGATCTCGCCGCCGGCCGACATCGTCATGGAACTGCTCAAGGGCAACTCCGGCCCGGTCGACGTACGCACCCTGTGGCTCGGCGCCTCGGTCGCGGCGGGCGTGCTGCTGCTGATCGCGATCGCCCTGATCGTGCCGAAGAAGGGCCTGTCCCCCTTCTGGGGCCGCATGCTGGACCTCGCGGACTCCCTGGTGCTGCTGTCCCTGGTCCCGATCTGCCTGGCCGTCCTCGACGTCTACAACAAGGTCCGCGGCGGCGTCTGAGGCCCGCGAGGAGACTGGTAGGCTGGCTGACGGCCGTTTGTGTACGCGCCCCCGGACCACCTCACGTGCCTGGAGGCCGCGCCCAGCGGACCCCGCCTTCCGAGTTCACGGAAGTTCCCCCGAGAAGCAGACCGGGGGCGCTCGAAGGCTCATGAAGACCTTGAAGGAGCACGCGTGTCTCTCGACGCCGCAGTGAAGAAGCAGATCATCTCCGAGTTCGGTACCAAGGAGGGCGACACCGGCTCCCCCGAGGTCCAGGTCGCCCTGCTGTCCCGTCGGATCTCCGACCTGACCGAGCACCTCAAGACCCACAAGCACGACCACCACTCCCGTCGTGGTCTGCTGATCCTGGTCGGTCAGCGCCGCCGGCTGCTGCAGTACCTGGCCAAGAAGGACATCCAGCGCTTCCGCGCCCTGGTCGACCGCCTCGGCATCCGCCGCGGTGCGGCGGGCGCCAAGTAAGACGCCGTGAAGGGAGCGGTTCCCCACGATCGGGAGCCGCTCCCTTTGCTGTACGTGCGCGGTGTCACCGCCACTTTGTAGTGTGGTAGAGAACGCGACCGCACCACACCGACGAGACGAAGAGACGAGGAGAAGCGTCACCGCGCCGCCGCCGGTCCTCGGTAGTGGCCCTCGGGGAAAAGAACGCCGGGGGCTTCGATCGAAGACCGGCCCGCACCGGACGCTTCTCCATCACCGTCCCCCCGCCACACGGGCGAGGCGGGACGGAAGACGACATGTAACTGAACGTAATGGAGAAGACCATAGTGGAGAACGAGACCCACTACGCCGAGGCCGTCATCGACAACGGCCCCTTCGGCACCCGCACCATCCGCTTCGAGACCGGCCGCCTCGCCAAGCAGGCCGCCGGTTCCGCCGTGGCCTACCTGGACGACGACACCATGGTGCTGTCGGCCACCACCGCCTCGAAGAACCCCAAGGACCAGCTTGACTTCTTCCCCCTCACGGTGGACGTCGAGGAGCGGATGTACGCCGCCGGCAAGATCCCCGGCAGCTTCTTCCGGCGTGAGGGCCGTCCCTCCGAGGACGCCATCCTCACCTGCCGCCTGATCGACCGCCCGCTGCGCCCGTCCTTCAAGAAGGGCCTGCGCAACGAGATCCAGGTCGTCTGCACGGTCATGGCGCTCAACCCCGACCACCTGTACGACGTCGTCGCGATCAACGCCGCGTCCGCGTCCACCCAGCTGGCCGGCCTGCCCTTCTCCGGCCCGATCGGCGGCGTCCGCGTCGCGCTGATCCGCGGCCAGTGGGTGGCGTTCCCGACCCACACCGAGCTCGAGGACGCCGTCTTCGACATGGTCGTCGCGGGCCGCGCCCTGGAGGACGGCGACGTCGCGATCATGATGGTCGAGGCCGAGGCCACCGAGAAGACCATCAAGCTGGTCGAGGGCGGCGCCGAGGCCCCCACCGAGGAGGTCGTCGCCGCCGGTCTCGAGGCCGCGAAGCCGTTCATCAAGGTGCTCTGCCGCGCCCAGGCCGACCTCGCCGCCAAGGCCGCCAAGCCCACCGGCGAGTTCCCGGTCTTCCTCGACTACCAGGACGACGTCCTGGAGGCGCTCACCGTCGCCGTCAAGCCCGAGCTGGCCCAGGCGCTCACCATCGCCGGCAAGCAGGAGCGCGAGGCCGAGCTGGACCGCGTCAAGGCGCTCGCCGCCGAGAAGCTCCTGCCGGAGTTCGAGGGCCGCGAGAAGGAGATCTCCGCCGCGTACCGCTCGCTGACCAAGACCCTGGTCCGCGAGCGCGTCATCAAGGAGAAGAAGCGCATCGACGGCCGCGGTGTCACGGACATCCGTACGCTCGCCGCCGAGGTCGAGGCCATCCCGCGCGTGCACGGCTCCGCGGTGTTCGAGCGTGGCGAGACCCAGATCCTGGGCGTCACCACCCTCAACATGCTCCGCATGGAGCAGCAGCTGGACACCCTTTCCCCGGTGACCCGCAAGCGCTACATGCACAACTACAACTTCCCGCCGTACTCCACCGGCGAGACCGGCCGCGTCGGCTCCCCGAAGCGCCGCGAGATCGGCCACGGCGCCCTCGCCGAGCGCGCCCTCGTGCCGGTGCTGCCGACGCGCGAGGAGTTCCCGTACGCGATCCGCCAGGTCTCCGAGGCGCTGAGCTCCAACGGCTCGACGTCCATGGGCTCGGTCTGCGCCTCCACCATGTCGCTGCTGAACGCCGGTGTGCCGCTGAAGGCCCCCGTCGCCGGTATCGCCATGGGCCTGATCTCCCAGGAGATCGAGGGAGAGACCCACTACGTCACCCTCACCGACATCCTCGGTGCGGAGGACGCCTTCGGCGACATGGACTTCAAGGTCGCCGGCACCAAGGAGTTCGTCACCGCCCTCCAGCTCGACACCAAGCTGGACGGCATCCCCGCCTCCGTCCTGGCCGCCGCCCTCAAGCAGGCCCGTGACGCCCGCCTCCACATCCTCGACGTGATGATGGAAGCGATCGACACGCCGGACGAGATGTCCCCCAACGCCCCGCGGATCATCACCGTCAAGATCCCGGTGGACAAGATCGGTGAGGTCATCGGCCCCAAGGGCAAGATGATCAACCAGATCCAGGAGGACACCGGCGCCGAGATCACCATCGAGGACGACGGCACCATCTACATCGGTGCCGCCGACGGCCCCTCCGCCGAGGCCGCCCGTACGACGATCAACGGCATCGCCAACCCGACGATGCCCGAGGTCGGCGAGCGCTACCTGGGCACGGTCGTCAAGACCACGACCTTCGGCGCGTTCGTCTCCCTGCTCCCCGGCAAGGACGGTCTGCTGCACATCTCGCAGATCCGCAAGCTCGCCGGCGGCAAGCGCGTGGAGAACGTCGAGGACGTCCTCGGCGTGGGCGCCAAGGTCCAGGTCGAGATCGCCGAGATCGACTCCCGCGGCAAGCTCTCCCTGATCCCCGTGGTCGAGGGCGAAGAGTCCGCCGACGAGACGAAGAAGGACGACGCCGACCAGTGACGTCCCACAGCTCCAAGGCGACGGCCCGCACCTCCCCGGAGGCGCGGGCCGTCGCCCGTACCCAAACCCTGATCAAGGGTGAGAACGGCATCGGCACCGTCCGCCGGACCACCCTCCCGGGCGGCCTGCGCATCGTCACCGAAACCCTCCCCTCGGTCCGCTCCGCCACCTTCGGCATCTGGGCGCACGTCGGCTCCCGCGACGAGACCCCGTCCCTGAACGGCGCCACGCACTACCTGGAGCACCTGCTCTTCAAGGGCACCGCCCGGCGCAGCGCACTCGACATCTCCGCCGCGCTCGACGCGGTCGGCGGCGAGATGAACGCGTTCACGGCGAAGGAGTACACGTGCTACTACGCGCGCGTGCTTGACGCCGACCTGCCGCTCGCCATCGACGTCGTCTGCGACATGCTGACCGGCTCGCTCATCCTCGAAGAGGACGTCGACGTCGAGCGCGGCGCCATCCTCGAAGAGATCGCGATGACCGAGGACGACCCGGGCGACTGCGTGCACGACCTGTTCGCGCACACCATGTTCGGCGACACCGCCCTGGGCCGCCCGGTCCTCGGCACCGTCGACACGGTCAACGCCCTCACCGCCGACCGCATCCGCCGCTTCTACAAGCGGCACTACGACCCCACCCACCTGGTGGTCGCCTGCGCCGGCAACGTCGACCACAACAAGGTCGTACGCCAGGTCCGCGCCGCCTTCGAGAAGGCCGGCGCCCTCAAGGACCCGGCAGCCCAGCCGATCGCCCCGCGCGACGGCCGCCGCGCCCTCCGCACCGCGGGCCGCGTCGAGCTGATCGGCCGCAAGACCGAGCAGGCCCACGTCGTCCTCGGCATGCCGGGCCTGGCCCGCACCGACGAGCGCCGCTGGGCGCTCGGCGTACTGAACACCGCCCTCGGCGGCGGCATGTCCTCCCGCCTCTTCCAGGAGGTCCGTGAGAAGCGCGGCCTGGCCTACAGCGTGTACTCGTACACCTCGGGCTTCGCCGACTGCGGCCTCTTCGGCGTCTACGCGGGCTGCCGCCCCTCCCAGGTGCACGACGTGCTGAAGATCTGCCGCGACGAACTCGACCGGGTCGCCGAGCACGGCCTGCCCGACGAGGAGATCGACCGCGCCATCGGCCAGCTCCGCGGCTCCACGGTCCTCGGCCTGGAGGACACGGGCGCGCTGATGAACCGTATCGGCAAGAGCGAACTGTGCTGGGGCGAGCAGCTGTCGGTCGACGACATGCTGGCCCGGATAGCCTCGGTCACCCCGGACGACGTCCGCGAGGTCGCTCGCGACATCCTGGGACGGCGGCCCTCGCTGTCGGTCATCGGCCCGCTCAAGGACAAGCAGGCATCCCGGCTGCACGACGCCGTCGCCTGACCCACCCGTCGGTAAGGAAGCAACAGACATGAGCAAGCTGCGTGTGGCCGTCCTCGGCGCCAAGGGCCGGATCGGCTCCGAGGCGGTCCGGGCGGTCGAGGCCGCCGAGGACATGGAGCTGGTGGCCGCCCTCGGCCGGGGCGACTCCCTGGAGACGCTGACCGAGACCGGCGCCCAGGTCGCCGTCGAGCTGACCACCCCCGCCTCGGTCATGGACAACCTCGACCACTGCCTGCGCCACGGCATCCACGCCGTCGTCGGCACCACGGGCTGGACCGACGACCGCCTCACGCAGCTCAGGGCCTGGCTCGACGCGTCGCCGGGGACGGGCGTCCTCATCGCGCCCAACTTCTCCATCGGCGCCGTCCTCACCATGAAGTTCGCGCAGATCGCCGCCCCGTACTTCGAGTCCGTCGAGGTCGTCGAGCTGCACCACCCCAACAAGGTCGACGCCCCCAGCGGCACGGCCACCCGCACCGCCCAGCTCATCGCCGAGGCGCGGCAGAAGGCAGGCACCGCTCCGGCGCCCGACGCCACTGCCACCGCCCTGGACGGCGCCCGCGGCGCGGACGTCGACGGCGTCCCGGTGCACGCGGTCCGGCTGCGCGGGCTCCTCGCGCACCAGGAGGTCCTGCTGGGCGCCGAGGGCGAGACCCTCACCGTCCGGCACGACTCCCTGCACCACAGCAGCTTCATGCCGGGCATCCTGCTGGGCGCCCGCCGCGTGGTCACCACTCCCGGCCTCACCTTCGGCCTGGAACACTTCCTGGACCTGAACTGAGCCCCTGATTCACATGCGCGCCAAGATCACCTACGCCGTCACCGCCGCCGTCCTGGTCTTCTACTTCGTCCTGGTCGGCAGCCGCGGCGTGCTGCTCATCGAGGCCGGCACCCCCGTCACCGTCGTTCTCGGCGTCTCGGTGCTGGTGCTGCCGGTGATCGGGGTGTGGTTCCTGTGGAAGAACACCCAGTTCGTCCGCAAGGCCAACCGGCTCGCCGCCGAACTGGACGCCGAGGGCGCCCTCCCCGTCGACGAGCTGAAGCGCACCCCGAGCGGCCGGATCGACCGCGACTCGGCCGACGAGGTCTTCGCCCGCCGCAAGGCCGAGACCGAGGACGCCCCCGACGACTGGCGCAGCTGGTTCCGCCTGGCCGTCGCCTACCAGGACGCCCGGGACACCCCGCGCGCCCGCAAGGCGATGCAGCGCGCGATCAGACTGCACGACGGCACGGCCGAGCCGCACACCGAGACGGCCTGAACCAGGCCCACGACATGCCGGTGGCCCGGCCCCCGCCTCCGCGGGGCCGGGCCACCGGCATGTCGTCGTACGCCGCTCAGCCGATCCGGTACTCCGCGCCCCACGCCTCCACGGCGTCGGCGGCCCGGTCGAACCCTTCCGGCCGGGCGAGGAAGTCGGCGTTGTGCGTGGTCAGCAGTGGCGGCAGCGTGCCGGCGTCCCGCCCCCGGCAGGACATGACCAGCGCCTGTCCCTGCACCGTCCGGGGCAGCCCGAGCCAGCGCACCGGCTGCTGCACCGTCCGCACCTCGACGATCCGCTCCCACGGCACCGTACGGCTGACCAGGAAGCCCACCCGGCGCACGCCCCGCGCGCTCACCCACGTGCCCATCCGCAGCAGCCGCAGCGCGCAGACGATGACGACCACGGCTACGCCGAAGACCACGCCGGCCGAGGCCACGGTTCCCGTCGCGGCGATGGCCACCGTCGAGAACAGCACGAACGACGCCAGCAGCAGCATCAGCGCGGACGCGCCGACGCGCCAGGGGCCGGGGCGGTAGGGCCGCCGCCACCGGTCCCGGTCGTCGTACGGCAACGCGACGTCGTCGGCCGTGTCGAAGGCACGGTCGGCCGTCAGGAAGGTCAGGGGCACGGCTGGTCCTCACTCGCTCCATGCGTGGGCTGTGCCCGGTGAGGTTATCGACCTGTGTCCCCGGTCACCACCCTCGGGGGCCCGGATGGAGTCGTCGACGCCCCGGCGGCCCGGTGACGGCTCAGCGCTTGCCGGACGACGCCTGTGACTGCTGCGTCTGCTGCGAGGAGTGGTCGAGGGACAGCGCGGGCATCCCGATCACCAGGGACCCCACGAGTCCCGCCACTATGGTCGTCCCGAGCAGCCAGCGCCCGGCCAGCTGGCCGAACGACATGCGCTCAGGGGGCGGGGGAGTGACATTGCTGCGGAACCTGTCGGCCTCGGCGACGAAGGCGAACGGGACGGGTTCACGCCGGCGCATCATGAGAACGTCTCCTTCCAGAACTCGAAGAACACCTGTCTGTACAGACGAACGGACACCACCGAAGGTGCCCCGTTTCACCGACTTCATCGCGGCACGGCCGTGAACGCCCCGTTTGGTGTCCGCCGTAGAGTGGCGTCCGCAAGCTGCCGAGACCGGAAGGCCCTCCCCACCGTGACCCCCGACACGCCCGAAGACGACTTCAAGATCGACCTGCGCAGCGACGTCACCGTCGAGCTGGTGAAGCACACCGCCTCCGACGCCGACGTGCTCTTCGCCGCCCGGGTCTCGACGGTCGGTGAGCAGTCCCTGGC
This sequence comes from Streptomyces sp. ISL-12, assembly GCF_018614415.1. Taxonomy (GTDB): domain Bacteria; phylum Actinomycetota; class Actinomycetes; order Streptomycetales; family Streptomycetaceae; genus Streptomyces. Next base: position 3,836 of record NZ_JAGGOO010000077.1, on the reverse strand, counting down.
CGAGCTGGACAAGGACCCGGAGCGCTCCAAGGGCCTGATCAACTACCTCATGCGGGACCGGCACGGCAGCCCGTTCGAGCACAACTCGATGACCTTCTTCATCAGCGCCCCGATCTTCGTCTTCCGCGAGTTCATGCGCCACCGCGTCGGCTGGTCCTACAACGAGGAGTCCGGCCGCTACCGCGAGCTGCAGCCGGTCTTCTACGTCCCCGACGCCTCCCGCAAGCTGGTCCAGGAGGGCCGCCCGGGCAAGTACCGCTTCGTCGAGGGCACCGAGGCCCAGCAGGAGCTGGTCGGCCGCGCGATGGCCGACTCCTACCGCCAGGCGTACGAGACCTACCGCGAGATGCTCGCCGCCGGCGTCGCCCGCGAGGTCGCCCGCGCCGTGCTCCCCGTCGGCCTGTACTCCTCGATGTACGCCACCTGCAACGCCCGCTCCCTGATGCACTTCCTCGGCCTGCGCACCCAGCACGAGCTGGCCAAGGTCCCGTCCTTCCCGCAGCGGGAGATCGAGATGGTCGGCGAGAAGATGGAGGCGGAGTGGCAGCGCCTGATGCCCCTGACTCACGCGGCCTTCAACGCCAACGGCCGCGTGGCCCCGTAACACCTTCTCCACAGGTACGCATGTGCGATCAACCGCGCGAAGTGTCCGTATTGCGGCATTTCATGAAGTTCATCTAGCCTGATCGAACGGACCCGGCACTGCTTGAACCCCCGAGCAGGCAGTGCCGGGCTCCGCCTCCGCCTCCCGCGGGTGCATCCCCCGAGGGCAGACCCTGCCCCGAGCAACGAGTAGCGTGTAACCCATGGCTCCGACCTCCACTCCGCAGACCCCCTTCGGGCGGGTCCTCACCGCCATGGTCACGCCCTTCACGGCGGACGGCGCACTCGACCTCGACGGCGCGCAGCGGCTCGCCGCCCACCTGGTGGACGCAGGCAACGACGGCCTGATCGTCAACGGCACCACGGGCGAGTCCCCCACCACCAGCGATGCGGAGAAGGCGGATCTCGTACGGGCCGTCGTGGAGGCGGTCGGTGACCGCGCCCACGTCGTCGCCGGCGTCGGCACGAACGACACCCACCACAGCGTCGAGCTGACCCACGCCGCCGAGAAGGCCGGCGCCACGGGCCTGCTCGTCGTCACCCCGTACTACAACAAGCCCCCGCAGGAGGGGCTCTACCGGCACTTCAAGGCCGTCGCCGACGCCGCCGAGCTGCCGGTCATGCTCTACGACATCCCCGGCCGCAGCGGCGTCCCGATCAACACGGAGACCATCGTCCGGCTCGCCGAGCACCCGAGGATCGTCGCCAACAAGGACGCCAAGGGCGACCTCGGCCGCGCCAGCTGGACCATCGCGCACTCCGGTCTCGCCTGGTACTCCGGCGACGACATGCTGAACCTGCCCCTGCTCTCGGTCGGCGCGGTCGGCTTCGTCTCGGTCGTCGGCCACGTCGTCACCCCCGAGCTGCGCTCCCTGGTCGACGCGTACGTCGCGGGCGACGTGCAGAAGGCACTGGAGATCCACCAGAAGCTGCTCCCGGTCTTCACCGGCATGTTCCGCACCCAGGGCGTCATGACCTCCAAGGCAGCGCTCGCCCTCCAGGGCCTGCCCGCCGGACCGCTGCGCGCGCCCATGGTCGAGCTGACGCCCGAGGAGACCGAACAGCTCAAGATCGATCTTGCCGCCGGCGGGGTACAGCTCTGACAACAGACTTCGCAAGACCCCACAACTGAACAAGCGGGCCACCGGTGCCCGCGTCCCACACCATCCATCGCATCTGCACGAACGTCATGCGCGCCACGTGCCCCACCGGTACGTGGCGTGCGTGGTGAGGAGAGTCTTTTGAGTCATCCGCATCCTGAACTGGGCTCGCCCCCGCCGCTCCCCGAAGGCGGCCTGCGGGTCACCCCGCTCGGCGGCCTCGGCGAGATCGGCCGCAACATGACGGTCTTCGAGTACGGCGGCCGTCTGCTGATCGTCGACTGCGGAGTGCTCTTCCCCGAGGAGGAGCAGCCCGGAATCGACCTGATCCTGCCGGACTTCTCGTCGATCCGGGACCGCCTCGACGACATCGAGGGCATCGTCCTCACCCACGGCCACGAGGACCACATCGGCGGCGTCCCCTATCTCCTCCGCGAGAAGCCGGACATCCCCCTCATCGGCTCCAAGCTGACCCTGGCCCTCATCGAGGCCAAGCTCCAGGAGCACCGCATCCGCCCCTACACCCTGCAGGTGGCGGAGGGGCACCGGGAGCGCATCGGCCCCTTCGACTGCGAGTTCGTCGCGGTCAACCACTCCATCCCGGACGCCCTGGCCGTCGCCATCCGCACCCCCGCGGGCATGGCGGTGCACACCGGCGACTTCAAGATGGACCAGCTCCCGCTGGACGGCCGCCTCACCGACCTGCACGCGTTCGCGCGTCTCAGCGAGGAGGGCATCGACCTCCTCCTCTCCGACTCCACGAACGCCGAGGTCCCGGGCTTCGTCCCGCCCGAGCGGGACATCTCCAACGTCCTGCGCACGGTTTTCGCCAACGCCCGCAAGCGCATCATCGTGGCCAGCTTCGCCAGCCACGTCCACCGCATCCAGCAGATCCTGGACGCCGCCTACGAGTACGGCCGCCGGGTCGCCTTCGTCGGCCGCTCGATGGTCCGCAACATGGGCATCGCGAGAGACCTCGGCTACCTGAAGGTCCCCCCGGGCCTGGTGGTGGACGTCAAGACCCTCGACGACCTCCCCGACCACGAGGTGGTCCTGGTCTGCACGGGCTCGCAGGGCGAACCGATGGCCGCCCTCTCCCGCATGGCCAACCGCGACCACCAGATCCGCATCGTCCAGGGCGACACGGTCATCCTGGCGTCGTCCCTCATCCCCGGCAACGAGAACGCGGTCTACCGCGTGATCAACGGCCTGACCCGCTGGGGCGCCAACGTCGTCCACAAGGGCAACGCCAAGGTCCACGTCTCGGGCCACGCCTCGGCCGGCGAGCTGCTGTACTTCTACAACATCTGCCGCCCGAAGAACCTGATGCCGGTCCACGGCGAATGGCGCCACCTGCGCGCCAACGCCGAACTCGGCGCCCTGACCGGCGTCCCGCACGACCGCATCGTCATCGCCGAGGACGGCGTCGCCGTCGACCTGGTCGAGGGCAAGGCGAAGATCTCGGGCAAGGTCCAGGCCGGATACGTCTACGTCGACGGGCTCTCCGTCGGTGACGTGGGCGAGCCGGCCCTGAAGGACCGCAAGATCCTCGGCGACGAGGGCATCATCTCGGTCTTCGTGGTGATGGACTCGTCCACCGGAAAGATCACCGGCGGCCCGCACGTCCAGGCCCGCGGTTCGGGCATCGAGGACTCGGCCTTCGCCGTAGTCCTGCCCAAGGTCGTCGAGGCACTGGAGCGTTCGGCCCAGGACGGTGTCGTCGAACCGCACCAGCTCCAGCAGCTGATCCGCCGCACCCTGGGCAAGTGGGTCTCGGACACCTACCGGCGCCGTCCGATGATCCTCCCCGTGGTGGTGGAGGTCTGACGGACCGTCGGACATCCGTCCGCGCCAACCCGGAGCGGGGCGCCTCGATTTGCATCGAGGCGCCCCGCTCCAGTACGTTTACAACTCCGCTCAGGCGGGCACCCGACCAACTCACGGTCCGGAGCCCCGGGAGCGGGAATTCCGACTCAGAACTTCTGATAAAGTCGGAACCGCCGGAAAGGGAAACGCGGAAGCGGGAACCTGAAAAGCACCGAGGAAATCGGATCGGAAAAGGATCTGATAGAGTCGGAAACGCAAGACCGAAGGGAAGCGCCCGGAGGAAACCCTGAGAGAGTCTCTCGGGTG